>NZ_PXXU01000139.1 GCF_003011925.2 Nitrosomonas supralitoralis | reverse complement strand
GCTGTGAAAGTTAACGGGACAGTAGTGACACAATATACGATATTGTAAGGGACGCAGCGTGCAATCGCATGTACCAATTTTATGACCACATTTGGTGGGATTGGTTTGTGCCCTTGAGAACACTATCAAGTCGACAACTTGCTCTTGATGTTCTGGCGGAGAAGCTTCAGATAGGAATAATAATGAACTTCAAGCGAATGGCGGGGGCGCGTTATAAATTGCTTTGTCCAATACATGCCTTCACACGAGGCTTGTTTACGCCAATCAGAGGGCAGCTGAATTTTGCCGCTTAACAATTGTCCGACTAGCTGAGATTGTGTTTCTGCGAGTGTCCAGAGACATCCCTGAGGTTGTATTAATCCGATGAAAAACAAGCTGGGATGATCGGGGTGAAAGATGCGTAAGTAGAGCGAAATATGTGCGGCATCTTCCCAGTCAATAAAATTTGCTTCAAAGAAAGGAAAACTGATTTTGTAACCGGTTGCGGCAATAATGACATCGTATTCCTGCGATGAGCCATTGTTAAAATGCACGGTTTGTCCCGAGATAGCTTGAATGCCTGGGCGAGGGCGTATTTTGCCATGCCGAATTTTATTGAAGATTTCCGAATTGATGGTGGGGTGTGCTTGCGTAGGTGAAAAATCAGGTTCGGGTAATCCATAGTCACGATAATGCCCGATCTGGATACGCAGGGAAATTTTTTGCAGCCAGTTTTGTATGCTTTGAGGCAGCCACTGCAACGAAGCCGCAAAAGTATCAGTGGGTTTGCCCATAATGAGCTTGGGAATAATATACTGTGGTGAGCGTAAGCTCATGTCGACGCAAGCGACATCACGGCTTGCTTCAACCGCGCAATCACAGCCCGAGTTTCCGGCACCGACCACGAGTACCCGTTGATTTTCTATGCCTTGATTGGTTTTGTAGTTATGTGCATGCAGATATTTTCCGGAAAAATTATCTTTCCAGTCAGGGTGACGCGGAATCTCAAGATGCCCATTGGCAATGACTAAATAATCATATTCCGATAGCGTGCCATCACTCAGAGACAAACGCCACCGTTCATTTTCTATTTTCTCGACATGCTGAACAGTAACATTGAACCGAATATATTCTTCCAGTTGAAAATGCCGAGTATATGCCTGAAAATAGGCCAGTATCTGCTGGTGGCTGGGATAATCCGGATAGTCGTCCGGCATTGGAAAATCACTGAATTGTGACATGGACTTGCTGGAAATAGTATGCGTTGTCCTGCAGATGCTGCTATGGCTTGATGTTGCTGTATATACCCAGTTACCACCGATCTGGTCGCTTTTTTCATAGCAGACGATATCTTTCAAGCCTGCTTCAACCAGATACTTGATTGCGACAAGGCCGGAACAACCAGCGCCAATTATTGCAATGCGCATTTTTTTAACTGTGTAAGTTTAACGTTATCGAGAATGGATCATTTTATCGTATTTATTGAGGTACTAATAAACTGACATAAGGACGTAGTGCAGTACAACAGCACCACAGGGAACGTGGCAATCAGTTAACACTATGGTTTATATCAGCAACCGAATAAATATTGTGCTTGGTGGTATTGCTATCACCCGTATACACTAATTCACTTCACTACTGTCCCGTTAACTTTCACAGCAAGTCCATCTGGCAATGGTTAGCATTTTTATCTATGAGTGGATCCCCACGCAATAAAGCCATGAGGTCACGTTC
>NZ_PXXU01000138.1 GCF_003011925.2 Nitrosomonas supralitoralis | reverse complement strand
ACGTGGAAATTCAGCTTAGATATAGCCAAGGAAAAAAAACTCCTCAATATTTCGGTTACAGTGATATCAGAGTGCTGTTGAACTTGATACCCGACTTGCGGATCGATCCCTAAGCTTCGGCCGCCGAAGCAGTATCTTCTAGCCCTCAAATTCTATTTGCTTAATAATATCCATATAAATCAGTGAATTCCTACATACATACCAGGATATAATCAGTACAGTACAACTACATAATTACTGCATCTTGTCACTTGTCTTATGAGTAGAGTTATAAGAATATTACTCAACCACCAATAATCTAGAAGTCATTGAAATAATTAGAATCTTGGTGAAAGCTGAAATCAATTTCAGAGAAATCTGTCATTGTGTAATGATATTCAATGCTCGAACATTATCTACAACAATAAATGTTCCAACTAAAAGAAGCTAAAACAATTAATCAAGCCTCATATACAAAACTTGTAGCATTAAATCACGCACCGTAAAAAGTGGCCTAAAATGATCATGTAGAGTCCCTTAATAAATTACAAATAACTCAGGATATAAGTACTATTGTCCGCATCAAACATTTGTGATTACCAGAAGAAACGCAATATTACTATTTCTAATCAGAGGTACCAGAATGCAAACTAAGCTTTCTCAAATTAAAGTAACATTATTTATCGTCCTGATATCACTTTGCGTCATTAGCAATAACCTGCACGCCCATAATCCACATGATATGGTATATGGATTAGGTATTTCTCCTAATTTTGCCAATGACAAAACTCTCTTCCTGGCCACCGATGGAGAATTGACCTCAGATCAATATACAAACATTTTAAGATCGACCGATGGCGGAACGACCTGGATCAGACTGCCGAATGGGCTGGACAATGTTTACTCAGAAATTGGTGTTCGTGTTTCACCAAACTACAACATCGATCACACAGTTTTTGCCACGACTAAAGGGGATGGAGTATATCGATCCGTGGATCAGGGGAATTCTTGGGAGCTTTTTAATACCGGTCTTTCTAACCTGAGAGTAAATAAATTAAATATTGCAAAACTGGGAAATAATGATTATGTGCTTTTATTGAGCACATTGGACGGACAACTTTATCGACGTTCCAAAGCTGAGACGGCTTGGACTAAAGTGCAGAATGTATCTGCAAAAATACAACTGGTTGCGGTATCGCCCAGTTTCACGGCTGACTTGACCGCTATTACAGTGAATAAAACCGGAGGCCTGCAGAAATCCACCGATGGAGGCCTCACCTGGAACGCTATCGGAAATGTTAACGGTTCAACTGTTTACGATATAGCAATATCTAGAGGAAATCCCAAGGAGATATTTCTAGCCACTAACAATGGAATTTTTTATAGCAATGACACCGGCATTACGTTCACTAACAAGCCAGCCAATCTGCCATTGGAAGCGATCAATAATGTGTCGCTTTCTCCAAACTATCTAACTGATCGTACAGTTTTCTGCACCAGCTTAACGCATTCCGTTTACAAATCTACCAATGGCGGCGACAACTGGACACTCCATGCCTCCGGGGCCCAAGTTACCGGACAAACAAGTCCATTAGAGGAATTCAGTGAGCTGCAGGTATCAAACACTTTTTTGACTGACCAAACAGTTTTTCTTTCTGCGTATGATGGGTTTTTCATCTCGAAAGATGGCGGCATTACCTGGAGCCAGAAACAAACTCGCAAAAATCTGCTCACAGCTTTAGCCTTGTCGCCAAACTTCATCA
>NZ_PXXU01000137.1 GCF_003011925.2 Nitrosomonas supralitoralis | reverse complement strand
ATTTGTTCATTTGTTCATTTGTTCATTTGTTCATTTGTTCATTTGTTCATTTGTTCATTATATAAAGTGTGCACTTTAAAATAAAAATTAGGGAATATTAATCGAATAGAAATTATTTTATTTGTAAGCGAAGATACCGACTGAAATAGCTTGATGAAAATAAACATTTAATTAAAAGGGATTATCGGTTAAGAGAATTTAACCTAAACAATGATGTTTTTGTTTTCGAACTTATTGTCTTATTGAAGCAAACAATATTAGAAAATAATCTTTTAATTATAAGAGATCATATGTTCTCGCGTTCATGTGATATAGTGATAGTGTGTGCAATGTTGCATGTGTGCACACAAATAATCAAAGCTCTAATTAATAAGATTATGGAAGTATAGTAAGCTTATAAGAAATATGAATGTGCATTTAACATGTGTATGCTAAGAAATCTAATCAGTGATTAAAGTCACAAATAATGAAATAAAAAAACTAGATAAAGAATGAGATCATGTGTGCACACATTCACTCATGAATACTATATCTCTTTCACAGATTTCTGTGTAATTGTAGGTTTGTGGCGAGAATGAAAAAGCATATCAATAGCTTCGGCTAGTAAAACCTGTACAGATGAATTTTCATCTAAAGCAATTTGACGTAATTGCTTTGATACTTCTGGAGAAAAATATCCACCCACGTGTTTAGTATTTTTACGTGAAGGTCGATCGTGGGGGGAAGATGCACTACTAGTATTTTTTGGTTCTAATATTGGTTCTACACGCTCATTCATAGAACCTCCTTTTAAAGCTGTCGCAAATTTATTGGTCATGTTTCTATAGTCCTATAATTTATGATTCAACTTGTTCAATTGTGCACACATGAACGTGTGCATATTTTCAATTTCTTTTGCGGCTTTACCATCACATTCAAACTCCTGTGCTGTTAATCCAGTAATCAAGGATCGAGCAAAGGCAATTCGATTTACTAGCTGAATAGGGCATACATCTACATTTAATTCTCCGATTGCCTCTTTTGCTTCCTCTGCTTCTTGTCCTTGTGGCGCAACTGCATTCATTACAACGAAAATTGGCGTGCCTGTTGTTTGAACAAGAGATAGTGTATTTGAAATCGCCTCCATATCGAAAATAGCAGGGCGGCATGGAATAAGTACAAGATCAGCCACCTTGGCTGCCTCTAACGCTGCGCTATCAGAGTGAGGCGCTGTATCCAGAAAAAGTCTTTGACCTCCAGTTTCCTTCACACGCTGTATTTCGTAATGTAAGCGGCTTGCATGAGCTGATAGAACAACGGGCAATTCTTTTTTACGACGATCAGCCCATTTTGTTGCAGATGCTTGTGGATCAAGATCGATTAAAGCGGTATTTAATCCTGCATTAGAAGATGAAACAGCTAAATGTAAGGCAATGGTTGTTTTACCTGAGCCCCCTTTTTGACTAATGATCGCAATGGTTTCCATAATAATCTCACACGTTAAATTGATCACACTCAAATGTGTGCACACTTGATATTATGCATGTGTTCTATATCTTTTGGTAAGATTAAATTAATATTGACTATAAATCGATATATTTACACTGGGCGGATTCAACTTTGAAGTGCAACTTTTGTAAAGAAGTTTATAGGCAAGCTGCGGTAGTATCGGAGCTACTTAAACGACCAAGTAAAAGGAGCACAGATGTATCACTACAAGCAGCTCACCAGAGAACAACGATACCAGATTTCTGGCTTGAAGAAGGCAGGTTTGAACCAATCC
>NZ_PXXU01000136.1 GCF_003011925.2 Nitrosomonas supralitoralis | reverse complement strand
CGTATTGCCTCAATCAAAAATCATACTACTATTTTAGCGGCACACCTCATCACAAAAAGTTTAGTTTCAAGGCCTACGAGTAGTGCTTACCCAGTATACCTACAGTACGATCATGTCAGTAATTAAGTGATTTTGCTACATCCTTTTTCCCACAATCCAAGTTAGTCTGAATGTCTGCATCTATACTGGAGAAAGTCGGTGGAGGTGCCATTTGATTAACCATGAGTGCTCGCAATGTTTTTTCATGACTTTCTTGTTCCTGGCGCCACTGTGCAACTCTTCTTTGCAGAGTTCGGGTTTGACCAGTGGAAAACTGGTTTGGGTATTTTTCCATGATCCACTGTATAATTCCGCTGGCTGTAGTCTCTAGCATCAGCTCTAGCCGCAATCGAATCTCATCCCAAACATTTTCAAAAGGATCTTTTCTCGTTCGCCAGGTGCGAGGCGCTTTTCTTAAGTCTACTTTTTCACTTGTGTGATAATGACGATGTAAATTACCGCACTTCCTCGGTTGCATATTTTGATCGTTAATATCAGCTTTGCTGACGACAAAACTGGATTTTGCACTGCCGTTTTTGTTCCAGGAAAATTCCCATAACTTATCTTGTAGCATTTCTAGCTGAGTCAGTATATTGACAGGGTCGAGTGTTTTATACTCTGCAGTTAACGAATCTTTCTTTGCTTGACTAATATGCTCAGAGAGAAGAATTCGTTGAAATGGCGTCTTTGCTTTATCGTATTTCTTTGATACTTTAGCCCCTTGCCGTTCTTTCTCTAACAGCTTCAGTGATGGTTGGAAGAAATTAACATACTTTCTCAGTACGCAATACAATTTAGCCAGAGCTTCCCAGGCTTCTCGACCTTCGAATCGGTCATAACCCACCAGTCTACGCACTACCGAGCCGTTCTTTTCCTCAACATGAGCCTGGTCGTTCTTACGGTGTGTTCGCGCCCGAGTAAAGGTAATAAATCTATCTTCACAGTAGTCTAGCAAGTCATAGTTGATAAACTCACTGCCGCAATCAGTATCTAGCCCTTGCAAGGGAAATGGCAGTAATTCGTCTGCGACTCGCAAACCGTCAATAACATCACTGGCGCACTTTCGCAGCAATGGCATGCATTCTAACCATCCCGTGGATATGTCAACCAAAACCAGTGTGTTTAAAAAAGCGCCATTAGTGTTTACACCACAGTGCGCGACCAAGTCAGCCTCCAGAAAACCTGGAGTGACATCGTCCCAATCTGCAAATGTCCTCACCTGAATTTGATGCTTTAAGAGATTGCCGCGACGCGTGGTGCTGATGCTTCTCTTGATGTTCTCTCGCTCCGGCCTCAACATGCGATCTACAGTTGCGGGACTGATGCTGAGCAGGTGTGCTCGCACATCTGCTGGTAACCGTAAGTGGCCATGATGCTCCATGGTCGTTACCAGCTGCGGTAAAAACGGCACGAGACGCTTTGAGCAAATTTGGTTAGCGGTAAACCAGACTGAAATTAAAGCTTGTCGTACTTGTTCATCATACTTCTGGGATGCTGGCCGCTTCTTTGGTAGGATTGGCATCTCAGCACTGTTCAACAGCTGAATGGCATATTTCCGCTCGTAACCTGTGGCAGCAACAAATCCATCCAATAACTTACTCCTGTCCGCCCAACTTGCATTATGATACTTCTGCTTGATAATTGACTGCAACTCCCTCCGAGCACCTAGACTCATTGGTTTCATCATCATCTAAATCTCCTTTCTTATTGTTTCAAGTTGGTTTGATTTTAGATGAGGCAACGGCTCCTAAGTAGTATGTTTTTTAATGAGTCAATGCG
>NZ_PXXU01000135.1 GCF_003011925.2 Nitrosomonas supralitoralis | reverse complement strand
GAAAAAAACTTGACTTAAAAAATATTTTATTTACTATTTCACAGATAAAGCGCAAACCTATTTAATTTATATTTCTTAAGGGGTAGCAAATGCTGTTGTTCAGCGAGTGCATCAACATGAAGATAGAATGAGAAAACGAAGACGATTCAAACGAAGTCTCAAAACAGCTATTAACCGAATTGAAGCAATTGGTGCAGCAGGACCTGCAACAGCTGCACAGATTCTCATTCATGATGAAGTACAATATGCGGGCCAACATCATGGAATGCGAAACGTTACAGTGCAACAATTAGTTGGAGATATTCGTCAAACAATTGCCACCCAAACAGCATTGAATTTGGCTGATAGTGATAATCCTTGACAATTTGTTATTAATAATAAGAAGAATTTAAGTAGTAGTTTTATTTTTATGTGAAAAAGCATTGTGTTATGACAAAAGAAGCAAGCTCTATTCAGGATTCGCAAAGCAAAGCCATTGCGAATGTGCAAAGACAACAAGTGCAAACGGATGCAGGTGCCCATATAACCGACAATCGTCCCGAAGCAATGGTACAACGAAAATTGCAAGCTATTGCCAATATAAGTACCCAAGCAACGCAATTAAAATTATGGAGTGCTCTTCAACAAGATAATACAATACAAAAGCAATCGGATCTGGAAGAAGAAACTCTTCAGGGGAAATTTGATACAGCACAATTCGTCGATGAAGAAGAATCGTTACAAGGAAAGTTTGAACATCCCTCAGCTATTCAATTACAAACAGAAGAAGCACCAAACAATACTGGCTTGCCGAATCAATTAAAAGCAGGTATTGAATCACTTGGAGCAATGTCTATGGATCATGTAAAGGTGCATTATAATTCAGAAAAACCTGCACAGCTGAATGCGCATGCCTATGCACAGGGTAGCGACATTCATATAGCTCCGGGACAAGAGAAACATTTGCCGCACGAAGCATGGCACGTGGTGCAGCAAGCACAAGGCAGAGTTAAACCTACTATGCAAATGAAACAGGGAGTTCCTGTAAATGACGATGCAGGTTTGGAACATGAAGCAGATGTAATGGGAGCGAGGGCATTGCAAATGAGAGCAAATGTTGTACCTCATATTATAGATTTAGAAAATCATGTTACTCAACAAAAAACAAATGATCATAACAAAGGATGTGGATGCGCTTCATGTAGTTCAAAGACACTTGGTAACAATATTTTGCAACGTTGTGTATCATGTGGAGACTCAAGGTGTATTAAAGGTGAGAAATGTGGTTATGATAGAAGCGGAGGAGGAATGTTCTCGGGAGCAGCCTCATCAAGTGCATTGCCGGTTTTACCTTATGGAAGTTCAGGCGCTAAGCAGAATAGTGGTAAAGCCTTTGGAACAGAACTTGAACATCCTATTCCTGGACAAGCTTTAAGATTAACAGGACAGGGTGCAGGATATCGGCAGGAATATACCATTCCAATACCTGTTGCAGTTCATCGAGGTGGGGTTTCAGGAGCTGGCGGAGGTATTTCTTCAACGGGAAGTAGTGCCACATCAAAAGGTTGGGCACAACATTTGGCAGCACAAGATGATTTTGGTCAAGTCAAATCAGCATTGGCAGATCAGATTAACTCGCAAATCATGAATAGTAGTTTTACCCAAAGTACAGCAGTACAATTAAGGGATTGGCTGGTATCACAACGAGATCAAGCAGGCAGGATTAGTCAGGCCGAGTATGAAATCCTTCTGAATATCCTTATTAATCGGTTACATGATCAACGATAATGTAACCGATTGAGCCGTTGATTTTGGTAATCTAATAGTGATTTTTAAAATTACTTGCGTTGTCTAAACCTTAAAAGAAAA
>NZ_PXXU01000134.1 GCF_003011925.2 Nitrosomonas supralitoralis | reverse complement strand
CGACAAGCCAAAATTGCGGAGATATGAATTTCTTAACATTTTTTAATGAAAAAAACAATTTCCTAAGGTAAAGCATATGAATTTACCCTTGTTTGGTAACGCACATATTTGCGTATTTTTTTAATATATTATTAATTCGAAGTATCTAGGGGATTTGGGAAATGAGATTCGACATTTTATTGATCAGATATTTTTTAGATTCAGTAAGAATAGGTTTTATCAATATTGATGCAGTCAATGAGGCGATGGCGTAACGGTCGAATTCGTCTCCAATACGTCCGTAGATTTAATTGGCATCAATTTCTCTGATAATACTGCAAATATGGTAGGGTTTGGATCCTGATCGATCTTTTAAAATTGCTATTGAGTTTAATAAGCGATGGCAACAAGCTAAGGTCACCTGAAAGCATATAGCTTCTTATTATTGTAATACTTCCATAATATGCATAAAAATTGGAATCTGGCTAATATTTGCTGCTATCCAATCTATAGTTTTACTGACAGGATTAATATTAATCAAATTAACTAATAATCAAGATACTCATCAATAAATTTGGATTTCCTTATTCTTTAAAAGTTATGAAACTAACGATGAAGAAAGCTTGGCCAATAATTAAAGAAGTGTTTTCTGAGTTTATTGAGGTCAACGTATTAAAAATGAGTGCATCTCTTGCATTTTATACCTTGTTTGCACTCGCACCGATGTTCATTATTATTATAACAATAGTTCAATTTTTCTTTGGAGCAGAAGCGATAGAAGGTAATCTTTATCCCCAGCTCGCTGAATTGATTGGTTCACCAGCTGCTACTCAAGTAGAAGAACTAATTAAAAATGCTGCTATTTCTGAAAGAAGCTCATTATCGACCCTTGGCAGTATAGTTATGCTCATGTTCTTAGCGACGGGAGTTTTTGTTGAAATCCAGGAATCAATCAATTATATCTGGCGTTTAAAAGCAAAACCTAAAACAGGTTTTATCAAACTTATAATTAATCGTTTATTAAGCTTTTCAATGGTTGTTTCATTAGGATTTATTCTGCTAGTATCTCTGACCTTAAGCGCTGCATTGGAAGTCTTAATGGGAAACTTACAGAGAATGTTTCCTACTATAACTGTCTATCTCACTTATTCTCTTAATCTCACTCTGACTTTTATTGTCATTACTTTTATATTTTCTTGCATATTCAAATTTCTGCCGGATGCCAAGATTAGTTGGAGGAATGTCGTTGTTGGCGCTATAACCACTGCCTTACTTTTTTTGATAGGAAAATCTGTTATTACTTTTTATTTAGCCAATAGTGAGATAAGTTCAACTTATGGGGCAGCAGGCTCCATCGTAATCATTATGCTATGGGTTTATTATTCAGCAATTATTTTATATTTTAGCGCTATTTTTACAAGAGTTTATGCTCAAATTTCAGGGTATATAATTTATCCACGCGAATATGCGGTTTTTATTAAAGAAATTGAAATAGAAAACAAAGGATCTTTACAACATCAATCCGATACCAAAAAAATAAAAGCAGATATTCGGGATGAAGAAGTACAAAGTAAAAAAAAGAATACTACTTCATAATAGAATTCTGAGATATAAGAATCATGACTACTATACGAATTTCGCCATCAATTGGAAAAAGTCTATCCTACAGAAAAACGTTAGTCGATTTCTTCACAGTATTATAATATGTCCAATTGGTCGGGTAAGCATTCAAGGCGTTATCGATCGATTCAACCCAGCGGTAAACTTGGGTTCTACTTTAAAATTTATCGAAGACGCTTACTTCAGAAAGATATCATTCTATGTTGTGATGACTGACTTGAACTCCTATGATGGGTATAGTTGAAGGATTGTTCACTGCGCCAGGGACACTCAAGAATTCTTCAGTCAGTATTAGATCATTTATTTAGAAGCCTAATATTGTAAACGGTAAAGAGCGTTAATTAATTGAGTTAAAT
>NZ_PXXU01000133.1 GCF_003011925.2 Nitrosomonas supralitoralis | reverse complement strand
GTGAAGTGGTCTCCTACAACTGTACAACCTGAGAGTAGAATTAAGCTCTGCTATTGTTAGTTAATCAAGCTCAGGCAGCCTGATGAATTGCTTGATATTAATAATAAACCTCATTGGGTGTTTGGTTATCAAGACCTTGATGAAACCGTTCCTGATTGTACCAGCCAAACCACTGAGTCGAACTTTTCCTTACCTCCTTTAAGTCACTAAATGCCCTGGTGTATAAGAGTTCATACTTTACTGTACGCCATAGCCGTTCAACAAAAATATTATCAAGGTAACAACCCGTTCCATCCATGCTGACCTGGACATTGTGATTTTCAAAACAGCTATCCATGCTTCACTGGTGAACTGAGCACCCTGGATGCCCTTCTAAATGTCAAGTAGCGATTTGTGTGCTATTGATAAAATTATTCCGTTTTCTCAAAGTGTAATATACCTCTCTTGCAATATAGCGTTTAACACAGCGAAGCGCTTCAAGTTTCGTGTGACCCTGGGTTACACGTTTTTCAACATGCTCTTTAGTTCTGGCGTCTGTTCTCAGTCTCCCAATAGCAATAATATGTAGAGCGCTGTTAGCTGCTCTATCGCCACCACGATTCAATCTGTGTCTATTGATCTTGCCTGATGAAGCTGGAATTGGATTAACACCACACAATGCCGCAAAGCTGGCTTCAGACTTCAGGCGCTCTGGGTTATCTCCTACGGTAATGAGTAGCTGTGCCGCAGATTCATATCCAATGGCTTTGCCCGCAACCAGTTCGGGAGCTAATTCATCAACAATGACTGAAATCATCGCATCCAAATCCACGATTTCATCATGTAACTCCAAATATCGTCGTGCCAGCGATTTCAATGCAATTTTGTATGCAGTTGATATATCGCGATACCCACTCAGATCTGGCCGCCAGGCAGCAAGGGTACGGATTAATTGCATTCGAGTCATTGTGCATAGTAATTCACGAATCGCCTCGGGTGCAGAGATAATATTCATTTGGATCATTTGCAGTGCGATACGACGAGCTACAATGGCGGTCTTCCTGCATACCTTAAGAACCCGTAACGATTCCACCATGCCATCACGAGTTTTAGGTGTCACTGTGCGTATACCAGCAAATGCCGCATGTGCTGCATTTTCCGCATCAATTGTGTCGTCCTTGCCGCGCTTGCGCCGGTCTATTTTATCAGGTGCGGTGACCTCTAGAATTTCGATACCAAATTGTTGTAGATACCTTAGCAGGCCTGCACCGTAAGTCCCTGTACACTCTACGCCAATACGTTTGACTTCACCAAATGACTGCATCCAATTCAACATTGATTTATAACCATGGCGCCTCGTTGGGAAAGAGTTGCTGGCAAGGACTCGGTCATATGCATCGACTATAGCCGCGAAATGAAGATTTTTGTGTGTATCGACGCCTCCGACGATACCCTGATGATTGAATGATGATGGATTATTCATTTCAGCTCCCCATTTTCGAATAATGTTATTGAATAGGGATTCACCGAAACCGCTTGCCAGGACAAGACAGTAATGAGATAAGCGATCAGGCCCTTCTTGGGTCACAGGCAAAGGCGAGGTGAAACCTCACCGTCAGAGGTTGCCAAGTAACCGACAGATCCAGGGAATGACACATATAATGGTCGATCGGTATTGGAGTCAGGAAACGTGGCAATCCTTACGGCACCAGAACTCAGATAAATACTCATTCAATGAATGAGTCAATCGATTATTGAAATCTGGTACATGTATTCTTACTATCGGTATTGAATATCTGCGGACAACCGTGGTCTTGAATGGCAGCCTCCAAAGCCTGAACGCAGAAATCGGCATCCCTCGTGTTGGATAAGCGCCAGCTCAGTACTTTACGGGAGTGCCAGTCCATGATGGCAACCAGATAACCAAAGCCTTTCTCCATTGGCACATAGGTAATATCAGCGGCCCAGACTTGATTGGGCCGGTTTATTATCTTGCCTTTGAGTAGGTAAGGATATGTTTTGTGTTGTC
>NZ_PXXU01000132.1 GCF_003011925.2 Nitrosomonas supralitoralis | reverse complement strand
GTACTCGGATTATCTGGATGGAAGCATCGATAAAGTGCTAGATCAGGCGATTGAACTGGGCGAGATTGAAGGTGATGTTTGGTTGCTGCAAGACCTGACCGGCGCCATGGCAGAATCAATAGAAAGAATCCAGGGCGAGATTGAGGGCGTATCCGGGAGATTACACTGGTTACTTGGATGCATGTCTGCTCAATTGATCAGAAAAGGCGAAGAAACACCGGCGCCATCGGACGGCGAAGGTAATTATGACGAATATCTAATTAACCGCATACGCACTATATCGGGTTTTCCTGAAAGTTCTTTTGCCACACTAATGGCTTCGTACATGAGTGGCCGGGAAAGTTTGCACCATTTATTTAAGATCGAATTATCCAGTGACGGACTCGTTGCGCTACCAAAAGGAGGGGCGGCAAGTAATTTGCCACCCGCCCGATTTCCGGTTCGTACCTGCGTCTCAAGACTGGCGAAAGATTTGGGCAGAGAATCTGATGAATCAGGCGGCTAGTCTCAGCATTTATTCCCACACATCGCTGACCGAAGCATTATCAATGCCGGTTAGCGTGGTGAACAAGTTTTTCAAGTGCAAGCCATTTGATGATTGGAGAAAAGGCAAGGAATCAGAGCTAAAACTCCAAGTCGCTATCGTAAACCGACTAAACAGTGTGATCAGCGCGTGCGGCGTTGTCGCTAAGACAATTGCCAGCGTTATAAGGAGGTAATTGACGTGGATATTCATACAAAATTAACCCTGCATTTTACGCTGAATGAACTAATCCGCTCTACCAGTGCCAGTGAGCTCGGGATAGACAACACCCCACCAGAACACGTTTTAAAAAACTTAATCCTTCTTTGCACAAACATATTGGAGCCGGTCAGAGCTCATTTCGAGCTCCCGGTCAGAATCAACAGCGGTTACAGATGTATAGCATTAAATTCAGCCATTAATGGAAGCCAAACATCGCAGCATATGACAGGGCAAGCGGTGGATTTTGAGATTGATGGATTAGCAAATTACGACCTCGCCTTATGGATATCGACAAATCTAGTTTTTGATCAGTTGATTCTTGAAAATTACGTTAATGGAAATCCCAACTCGGGTTGGGTGCATTGTTCTCTCAAAAAAGATGTTAACAGGATGCAGATATTGACGATCAACGGCAGAAATAAACATCCAGGATTGATTAATTAAGGAGAAGTGCCATGCCAGATGATTGCCCTCACACCATGCAAATAGGAGCTCTTGACGCGCGTGTTACTGCGCTGGAAAAGAGTCTTGACGCGAACTCGCTCTCGTTTGAAAGCCGATTGAATGAACTTTCATTGAAGATGCAGTTGAACGCGGACCAGGTGCTTGAAGAGAAATCAAAGAAATCTGGATTCTTTCGTGGCGTGCATATCACGGCCACTTTGACAGGCTACTTCGTGCTTATGGTTCTACTACTGATAGCCGGAAAAATTACCGGTGGAATAGATCAGTTTATCAAGATGATCGCCTCGCTCGGTTTTAAGGTTTAAGTGATTTCTCAACCCGTTAAAGGAAGAAAAATGTTTAAAACGATATCAATAAAATTCTTCGCCGTTTTCTTACTGATCCTTTCAGGATGCAGCATGGTTTTAAAAAATACCAGTGATCTTGCGAATATTGCAGTTGCGAACGATCAAGTCATGTCCGGCCAGGTTGCGGCGGTGATCAAAAGCGCATCGCTCAGTGATACTGAAAATCTGATTGTTGATCACGCAATCAATCAATACGTTGGATTCGTGGATAAGTGGAAGCCATCAATCACTTATCTGGATGCCAGGGAGCCAATCTTTGATGAGTTTGTCGCTGATTACAATAAGATTGTAGCGCAATATCGATCAGTCAAAGAGCAGGTCGTGGCGGGGCATTGGGGTGAATATACCGAGGAAAACCGCGCATTGCTGAATGAATATCATGGTCGTGCAGAGCGGGTAAATGATTCGATAGATAGTTTGATCTCCGCAGGAAAGAGACACCAAGCCTTGTTGGATGCTATTTGGCTTGGGCAGATACTA
>NZ_PXXU01000131.1 GCF_003011925.2 Nitrosomonas supralitoralis | reverse complement strand
GCCTTCGATATTCCGCATAGGTCGCTTGTTTGGTCGCTATGAAGTCTACTACACGCCAAAAGTCGTTGTTGAAACTTCTAATGCCTCTCAAATCATCGGGTTCGGTAGAGCAACCAGCGTTCCAATGAATCCTTTTGTACTGGGCGATGCTGTGCCTCCAACTGTTCTGCCGCTGGCATTGAATGCCGATCTGAAGCAAGGCGCTGCTTTCTATGCGCGTAATTTCACGGCGGTTAACCCGTTCCCGCAAGCTGCCCTCGGATGTGCGTTGATTAACATAACCAACATGCCTTAATCGTAGCATTCGATAGCCGAGCAATAAGAGAAAGGAGTACCAGAATGACTAGAAAACGAGTCGATCTTGGCGCTCCTTCCCTAACGGGAAGGGTGGCCGAGTTAATAGCTGAGGCGTTTGCCGGATGCGTTTATCCAGTAGATGTTGAAGCGGTCAATCGTATGCCTCACGATATTACGCTCTCAGAGGTGCGAGGGCTTTATCTTCGTGGCGTCACAGTTTCCGATGGATCCAACAAAAAAGTGGTGCAAATAGAGAGTGAAGATCAATTCATTCGGCTTGCATCCAGTGTTCAACAAATCGCCGCGCTAAACGGTCATGAATATGTGGTTATGACTATTGAGACGATTGCAAATGATGAGCAGCCAAGCGATCCTAAGACGGAAGTTGACCTGAATTCAGAGCCAGAAAGCAAAGAGCCGTCCGGTGATGAATCAGGCGGTGGAGCCGATGAAGATCCAGGGAATAATGACGGCAAAACCGATCATTCGGACGAAACCTCGGGTGCTAATCCTGACGATGACAAAGAAGGCAAAGAGCCGCTCGAAGAAGGTGATCCCGCCCCATCCCAAGCAAACGATGAAACCACGGAAACTCATCCTGATAAAAAAGGAAGTTCCAAGAAGCCAGGCAAATCGCACGCAAACAGCAACAAAAACGGAGGTTAATAAGCAATGACTACCACTTTCGTTAGACAACTGGGTGCCGAATCTGGCGTGCAACTTAACCCTCTGCGCGATAATTCTGAAGTTCCGTCACAGGACAATCAGGATCAGGTGTTAGCAATAATGATGCGCTCTGCACGTGGCCGTATAGATAAACCCTTCAAGGTGGATCGCGGCAATGTGCTTAAAAAACTTGGGAAGGGCGAACTAATCCGCGCTTCGGCTTTGAATGAAGCCTGGGTGCACGTAGTTGAAGCGCTTAATAATGGCGCTTATGAGGCGGTTGTGCAACGACTGGTAACTGATGCAGCCCTGATAAAATGGGCTGTAATAACCGCCTCAACCGACACGCCAGCATTTGCAGCGTCTCATACCCCTGCAGTACTAACAGCGATTGTCAATGCCGGTGCGATTACATCTGTAACCGTTGTGAGTGGCGGAACTGATTATGCTGGAACGGAAGCAATCACAGTAGGTGGACCGGGTACCGGCGCCACGCTAACCCCGGTGTTTACGAACGGAGTTATTACCTCTGTGACTGTAACGGCTGGCGGTACCGGATTCTCAACGGCTCCGACGCTGACCATTTTGCCAGCAGCAGCGGAGCCTGTCGGCACTTATTTCTTTGCGGTTAAGCATCTTGAGTGCTTTAACGATGGAATTATTGTCGAGTTTCGCGCGGATGAGAAGAAAACCGGCGGTTCTGCGGTCGCAAATGACTTCATTACCTTGCGTATCAGAGATAAGTCAGGAATCCTGATTCAGGAATTCACCGGATCACTCAATGCAGATGCCAAAGATGATTTTGGTGGATCTGCTTATCTGCCTGACGTGGTATCTGCGCAAACCGACCTGGTTGAAGTGTTGGTTGGTGTGACTGGCGGCTCTGCTGTGGTTGCAACTACCTCAGATGCCTACGGATACAATACGAGCGGATTGGAGAAATGGGCTAAATCGGGTGTTCTGACATGCTTTGTAGAAGGTGGAAATGCATATTCAACTGATGATTATGTGGCTGCGCGGCAGAAACTGCAATATACCCCATTCAATTACACCTACATTTCTTCGGGTGGCTCTCAGTCTGCGGCTCTCTTGGGGCAATTGGCTCAACTGGCGTTCGATACTAACCGCCAGCTGCGATTTGACGTGCCCGGAAACCTTAACCCCGCTGCAGCGATTGCTTTTGTAGAGCAGTTGAATCTTGGTGCAAATGAAGCTTCTCACCTGATTCATGCTTTTTGGGCTCCAGTCAAATCAAATGATCCTGCGGGTGTAAATCCAAACGGCTATTTTGGTATGGCTACGCTGAATATCGCATATGCGTGTGG
>NZ_PXXU01000130.1 GCF_003011925.2 Nitrosomonas supralitoralis | reverse complement strand
ACAAACCTAATGGGAAATCTGGGATTATCCAAACTTGGAAAGCAAAGCATGCGCTAACCCGGCACGCCCTGCTTCCGTTAACAAGAACGGTTCTGAGCGAAGCTTGTTCAGTGTTGCAGTTGCATCAGATCGTTCCTCCATTCTCCAGCCACTCCCGACAATCAGGCGTCAACACACGTTTGCAGGCGGCGTCATAGAATGCCAGCTCTTCGTCGGAGAGCACATCACGCCAGCGGTTATTGGTGCCTTTGTGCATAAAAGTCTCCGCCCCACCCTTCCAGAATTGACCGCCCCCCGGCGCATACAGTTCACCCTGGCGTTTCATTTCGGCAAAGGAAACAGCTTTGATGATGCCGCCCCAGGCTTGACCGGGCACGTCGATCTCCAGAAAATCGGCGATGCGACGAACCTCTCGTTCTGTATCTGCAAGCATGTCGGTATAGTGGAACAATTGAATATTGGGCAAATGACGGTAATTCCACCAGGATTGAACATTGGTAAGATGCGACCAATATGGCCAGCCATCCGTTTCCCACGCAAAAGAGCCACGGGATATCCAATTTTTCCAGAACTCATGAATATCCTCGGGTGCAGGCGGAAGTTCATCTCCCATGCGTCCCGGCAGCATATTCATCAGCATGAGTATCTCTTCTTTCATGCCGGCATAGTGATTCCACAAAGACATGAAGACATCACGGGTGTCACGGGCAACATAGAGATACTTGATTTTTTCACTATATGGCACACCAGTGAGCGGCAGGTGTGTTTTGATAAAACGGCGATGCTGCTGCGCCTTCAAGTTGTTCAGAACCACTTCGAGTGGAACAACACGCATGTCCAGCCATGGCGACATTTGCGCAGGCGGTGCCGGGAAATTCCCATCAGGAAAGAGCAGATGCGCAACAATCGCTTGCGTCCACGTCGTACCTGCCTTGTATGATGTTGCGATAACGATATCATCATCACGCGATTGGAAATAATCCCAGCGCGTGCTGTCGAAATGATGATTCTGATAGATATGGGTGCGTTGGGGTGGTTTCATCATCTCGATAACCTGTTATTTAATGTTGTTAACAATAGGAACACACTCGATTTTGCAAGCAATCGTAACATAAGGGTTAAGAACTGTAGCAAATCTACGATGATCCCCATGAGCAACGACTTACTTGCTATAAACATATCATATTATCATTTTTGCAATACAGTTCTTGGTCGTCGGTCGCGATCGATAGCCACATAAGTCAGCACCGCCTCGGTCACTTTGATGCAAATTTCCTCACCGCCTTCGCGCACACCGCGCTGCACATATACCGCCACATTAACTGTAATCGAGGTACGCCCGACCTTAATGATGTCGGCATAAAGACTAACCAGATCGCCTAGAAATACCGGTTGTTTGAAAACAAACGAATTTACTGCAATCGTGGCGACCCTCCCTCGCGCCAGACGAATCGCCGGGATGCTCCCGGCGATATCCACCTGCGACATGATCCAGCCACCGAAAATATCACCCGCATAATTCGTGTCCGACGACGTGGGCACCATGCGCAATATGGGTTGTCCTTCCGGTAACGAAGCATGGAATGCTGAATCGTGAAGTTTATCAGTCATAGTTATCGTATCGCTTATGAGAGTTGGTGCATCACCGTATAATCCAAGGATATAATAATGTTTTATGTTAAGCCATGCTTTCTTTTTCTCAAACTTTTTCTAATAACCTTGACACATGCGTTTATGGGGATCCTGTTCGATGCCGCTGAATCTTGTCTGGCGGCCTGTGAAATCAAAGAAAAACTTCGATTAACCGAACAAACCGCACAAGCCTGGCGCGAGGGTTTGCTATCGCTGGAATCGAAAAACGCGCCCAAATCGATTGATGAACCAGGGTACCCCGCCAGACTCGTTCTGATGTCTCCCGCAAACGTGCCGAAACGCCGATTAAGCACACCCGACGGGCTTGTCGCATTGATTCATGCGCTCGCACATATCGAATTCAACGCCATTAATCTGGCCTGGGATGCGGTGTATCGTTTTCGCGATCTGCCACAGCAATTTTATAGTGATTGGGTGCAAATCGCCGTTGAGGAAGCCTATCACTTTCAATTGTTGTGCCAGCGTCTGGACGAATTGGGACATGATTACGGCGATTTACCGGCGCATGACGGCTTATGGGAGATGGCCAGGCGCACAGCATTTGATCCACTGGTGCGGATGGCTTTGGTGCCTCGTGTGCTGGAAGCCAGGGGGCTTGACGTAACGCCCAGCATCATCAAGCGGTTACAGCAAGCAGGCGATAACAGAACAGTTGCCGTGCTGGAAATCATCTTGCGCGATGAAGTGGGGCATGTTGCCATCGGTTCACACTGGTTCAATTTTTTA
>NZ_PXXU01000013.1 GCF_003011925.2 Nitrosomonas supralitoralis | reverse complement strand
TTTATTGCGATCCGAAAGGTGACGCGCCTTTAGCGGGGGCCGGAGCAGACTGGGATGAAAAAGGAGAAGCAGATGAGCCCTGAGAGGATTGTGGTGAAAGAGGTGATCCAGTCGATGGCGTTGCAGCGGGGTTGGTAGCTTTATTCTGTGAAGACGCCGATCCTTTTGCAGCGGCGCCTTCACCCGGTTTGTAAATAAATTTCCAATCCTGATAGGTTTTAGCTTCTGAAAACTTAGCATAAACCTCTGGAAATTGGTCTTTTTTTATTGGTTTTTTCTCAGAAAGGCTATATACCCCGATGATTCTTTTCCCAATATTAGAACTCATACTCGAGTTGGCACTTGACGCCGGATTATTGCCGGAAGCCTGGCTACTCGCTGCCTGATTAGTAGTTAAACCTGGGCTCGCTGCTGCGGTCGGATTCGCAGCGCTGCTGGGATTCTGGTTTGCGCCCGCACTGAAAGCCGCATTTGGATTTGATGTTGTGCTTGGATTCGTGGCTGAACTGGGATTTGATTGCGTGTTGTTTTGTGGTGTGGCGGAGGTATTGGCCGGAGTTTCCTCAATCAGACCCCATTCCGTTGAATTGGTTATCGGGTCCAGATAGATTTTACGTATATGCCGTTGAACATTTATAGCACGTCCATCTTGCAGCAAGTCTTCCAGCTTTTCAGGATATTGTTTTGTGCCGCTGCTATGATAGGACATGATAGCTTTGCGGAATTGCTCTCCCACAAATAGTAGTTCAGCTTCCTTATCGCGCTGGGATTTGGCTTTCCATACTTGTCCTGCTCCAGCCATGATCACACCCGCCAAAGCAATCGAAAACAGTGCCCATAGATAGACAAAACCATTCTCACGTCGAGACATTTTAGTTCGTCAGGAAAATCCGACTCAGTAAAAATCGCTTACCATTCTTCATAATACGTACCATCCGCCGCTTGTCCGGTATAACCACTGTGAACATCGTAAACTCCTGACTCCATTTCATTCTTGGGTGGCATCACAATCCAGGTTTGGTCACTTTCAGTGAATGGATCAATCGGAACCTTGCGTAAATAATGCTTGTCCACCAATTCTTCCAGATCAATCGGGTACTTGCCGATGTCGGAATAAAATTGATCTATTGCATTCCGCATAATGACGAGATCTTGTCGCAATACCGCTTCTTTGGCTTTATCGAGTGAACTGAAATAACGGGGCGCCACAAGACTCAATAGTGTGGCAACAATGGCCATGACCACCAACAATTCAATCAGGGTGAAACCTTGGTATCTCGGATTAACTGACATACACGATCACCACTCCCGGTAGGGGATGCCATTCAGGCCAATGGCTTCCGAACGTGAAAAAACATCAAAAACATCATCACCGTCTTTGGGACTATCCCAAGGACTTTCATAGCTGCGCTTTCCCCAGGTTTCTTCTGCCGGAGTCAACTTTATGCCTTCAAATTCCAGCTCTGTGAACATAGGATCTCTAGGCAAACGGCGCAAAAAATAAATAATTTTCTTTTTAGGATCTTTGACATCTGGCACGCCCATGTAGAGTTCCTCAAGCCTGGGCGGATAACCGGATTCGTCGGCTTTTTTGGCAATACGTCCCTCATCGGTGGCCAGTTTGTAAGCATCAATTGCAGTACGTATCTGGCGCAAGGCGACGCGCAGCTCTTGCTCTTTTTCACGCTTAACCATGAGTTCGCGTAACGGCATAGCCGCCGTCGCCAGAATCCCCATGATCGCTAACACGATCATCAGTTCAATCAGAGTAAAACCTTTTTGCTTACGAAAGGTTGCCAATAGGCTCCGCATGAAAATTATTTAATGTTTATGGTTGCTGTTGCAGGCAACATCACTTCGATGGATTCTCCGGTCTCAAGGTCTTCGGCAGTGGCATTATGGATATTGATTTCCGTGATGCCAGGATTGGCTGCAATTACTTTAAATCGTATCTGCGTAGCCAGGCCCGTCGTTTGATCTCTGCCCAGCCTGATTGTGCGCGTGCCGGACTTATCTCCGCCGTCGAGCGCTTCCAATACACTGGCTTCGTAATTTAACTGGAGTTCAGTGTTAACCATCGGTTTTGCTCCGACTAACCGGACATTGACCGAAAACTCCTTCTCCAGACCTACCGTGGTTGGTGCTTGCATCGTTAATGTAGGCGTCGTCGCCGCAACATTGGCAAAAGGGTTAGGAACATCCGATACTTCTCTTGCCACAGCAAAGGGATTCGAGCCTCTGGCGGCGGCGGAGCCAGTACCTGTACCGGCAGGAGCAATTGCCAGGGATTGCGATCCGGTTTTTTGGATAACAACCGGCAATTTACCTGCTTCGCCGGCGGTGCCAAAATGGTATTCATTTTCCAGGTTGGTTGGATTGGGAAGATTTCGCACGATGCGAGGGGTAATGAGCAGAACAACTTCATTCTTAGAGCGTCTTACATCTTGATTTGAGAACAATCTATCTAATCCTGGAATATTCAATAATCCTGCAAGTCCTTTTACATTAGTTGTGTCGCTATCTTGAATGAGTCCGGCCAATACCTGAGTTTCCCCGTCTTTCACTGTTAATAGGGTTTCAGCATTTCGAGTAACGACGAGCGGGGCTGTTGCTCCACCCGGACCTGATACATTCTGAGTGCTACTGCTGACCTCAAGCGTAATTTTCATTGTGACATCATTATTCGAGCCAATGCGTGGCTCAACATCCAGCTTAACCCCTAGATCTATAAAAGTCGGTGTTGAAGTAACAATAGAATTAATACCAGGCTGAACATTAGCTGTAAAAAAAGGGCGCTTTTCCCCGACATGAATTTTGGCTTTTTCACGATTAGCTACTCGAATTCTAGGATTAGCCAGTACATCACCTATCGATAGATTTTGTAAAAAATCTATTTTGGCTTCGCTTGTCATTCCAAAACTTTTAAGGTTAGGCATGTTAAATTGACTTATTAAGGCTGCGGGCGCTCCTCCAACTGCACTTCCTGCATAATTAAATTGAAGTGACTGAGGAAAATTAGGCCCCAATAAGAAAGTGTTTGCACGCGATATTTCAAGAATTGCAACGTCCAATACGACTTCTGGTTCAGCCAGATCGTTTAGTGAGACAAGCCGTTCTGTTAAGCGAATGGCTTCGAGGGTATCGCGCATGATAAACAAATTAAGCTGTTCGTTGACATAAATGTCTTTGGCTTTGACAATGCCTCTGACCATCGCAACCATTTGTTTTACATCAGTGTGTGCGATCTGAAAACTGCGCACAACTAATTCCTGATAATCTTTCAGCTTTGCCGGTGTGTTGGGATAAAGCAGTAACGAATTATTATTGAGCACTTTGTAGGCTAATTGATTGGTCGTTAAGATTAGCTTGAGAATATCTTCAATGGTATTGTCACGCACAAAAATAGAAATTTTGCTGTCCTGGCGAATATCCTTGTCAAACACAAAATTGATTCCGGCAGTACGCGACATAATTTCAAATACTGACCTCAAATCGGCGTCCTTAAATTCCATCGATACCGACTTTTTAAATGCGGATTCCAATATCAGATCAGTCACTTCAGGTCGAGACAGATTCGAGTTGATCTGTGCTATCAACTGCCGTGCATGTGACTGTTCAGGGTTCTCTTGCAACACGGCTCGAACCATTGTTTCTGCTCCTCTCAAATCATTGCGTACCAATAATGCTCTTGCGGCATCGACCGCAGCAATATGGCGGCGCTCTAATTTCACTGCTTCAATCCCTTCTTTTGCGCGTTCATGAAATGGATACTCGTTTAAAATGCGCAGATATTCCTGTTCAGCTTGATCCAGATTACCTGAATTTCTCAAATTATCTGCTTCAATAAATAATTTACCCATAACTTCATCGCGTACTCGTATCAATAACGTACGAATTTCTCGATTCGCGGGTTCTTCTCTTGCTGCTTGCTCAAGTTTTCTCAGTGCAGGCTCCAATTTGCCTTCAGCAATCAATTTTTGTCCATCGGAAAACGCGATGTTTCGAGTGCCGAAAGTTTTGTTATTGACTGCACATCCTGTTGTCATTGTAAATAAGATGATAAGGACAATCGTTTTCCAGCTTCTCATCGAAAAGTTCCTGCTATTTGATTGTTGATCGTAAGTGTCTGCTTGATATTCAGCGGCAAATAGGTCATTGTGATGGCAGTATCGTTGATCGAATCCAGCCGGTATGTGTCGTTAATTTTTCCACCAATCTTAGTAATGAGATTCTCTCCTGATTGTGAAAGAAAAACCCATGTTTCATTGTCTGCAATCGCTTTGCCGGCGTATTTAAACTGCAAAGGAGGTGCTGTGGGTGCGGGAGGAGCCAATGCTCTTGCGGCTCGAGCCATTTTGATTGCCTCTTCTTCAGGATCGTCGATAACAACCCGTTTCTGTACCCAGTTCGTAGACGCAAATAGCTCACCGGCAAGCGGACTAAATTTCCGTTGTCCGAGTTTACTCACGTCCAGTTGCGCAGCATTTGATTCAGTTTTATTGGTTCGATCTTGAACCGTTCTTCCCGATTGCAGGCTCTCTGGAACATGGAGTTCAGGCTCATCATCAACTTCGACCAAAGCCGCCGCGATCAGGGTCGCCACCAATGCACCCCCAATAATCATTTTCCGTTTTTTCTCTACTGCATCCATTTGGTGTTATTTATTCATATAAAGATTAATTTCCAGCCGCACTTCAAGCTTATCACTGACAGTATTCTCACGCTTCATAGCGATCGCTGATATGGCCATAGCCGGGACGGCCTCCAGAGCATCGGCAATAAAAGCACGAATCTGGGAATATTTACCTTTCACCGGCAAAACCATTTCATAGCGCGCCAAACGCGCATCCTTTTCATTAATCAGCCGATATTCGCTGCTTGTCAGCTCCACACCCTGTTTTTTAGCCACTCTTACCAATTCACGAATCCAAAATGGCGAGGAATCAACCCGCGGAAAAAACTCATAAAATACTTGCAATGCCTGATCGCCACTCATTTTCTTACTGGCTTCGAGATCCCCGCCTTCACCGGAAGAATTTTTCGACGCAGCCTGCGCCTGCAGGGTAACAGCTCGATCTTTGAGTTTTTGTAATTCTGCTTCTTGTGGTATCACGACCAATAAATAATAAATACCGGTTGCTATCATCAAACCAATACCGACCTTACCCAGATTACCCAGGCGTCCCAACTGCCAGCGCAGCAGCGGCATGAATCGATTCCACGATATTTGTGTCAATTCTCTTTTTAAGTAGTTTGAATCCATTCGGCGTTTAAAAGAAAAATAATCGGACGCTGCGGGCTCTCTTGTTTAATTTTATAACTTAATAAATGTACATTCTCGAACACCAATTCCCGCTCCAGCGCTTCCACAAAATCCAGTAACTCGGCCATACTTTTAGCTTCACCACTCAAGCGCAAGCTGCGATTGGAAAAATTAGGCTGCAGCGATAACAAGGCAATATCCTCGGTCGCTGCCTGTTCGATCGAGTCAAACAACATTTCCCAGGGTAAGTTCAGCTGATCCAGAATTGCATTTGCTAGCACGATTTCTTTCTGGATTTCCTGGCTAAACTCACGGATACGGGATGTAGCTCGGGTGCGTGGTGCAGCCTTTTGATGCTGTTGCCGCTCCATGCGTTCAACCCGATTACCCCAGGAATTGATCTCTTCAATCTGATATCGGAATTGAAAAAATACCGCCACAACTATCAACAAACCCAGCAGCAGCAACGCAAGATCAAGCTGTGGTGCAGATTGCTCTCGATAAGGAAATCGTAATCTCAAGCGGGACATTGATTGAGCTCAGTATGGTTAATTGGAGCTGATGGATAGTGTGCTAACGCCGGCTTCTTCCCCGCTGGAAGCGAAATGATGCACCAGCCACTATCCTGCGGCAAGGACATTTCTGGATGCTCGGGTGCAAATAAATAAACAAACTCCATCGCCTCTTTTGCTCCAGACCAGATTACTTCTTGATCCAATGCCGCCAAAAGATCCCTTGCCGCACTATGCGAAATCCTTTGATTTCTGATACTTTGCCACTTACCGTGATGGGTAATCGCAATACAAATACGCCCAGTCTCAATCACCGCCAAATAGATCTTTTCACCTTTAAGGTGCGTTTGCCAGCGATCATAAACCGATGCCATATAGGGCTCTATGACTTTAATCGTACAACCATGGCTCGATGCCATTTGCTCCAATTGCATTATCAGTTCACGTGGAATCGCCGCACAAACCGCACCATCGACCGGATTCCAATCGCTGATACTAAGTTCCCAGGAGTCAACCCGCTCAGCATAGACTTCGCGCATGCGAAATTCGGCATAGGATTTTACTTCTTCCGGACTGGCGATTTCGTTTTGCGGTGGCAACGTCGCGTAGCGCAAAAAATGATTGGATAGAATCACAGACACTTCCGTTCTAGCTGCTTCCGTCAATACCTTATCAAGTTCATCCACTGCAGAATTCCAAATGGGAGCATTTGCAGCAGGCTCGAAGAATACTGTCACTTTGTCAGTCTGCACGGGTTTAAGTCCGCACTTCAGACGCACCCAATCCAATCGTCCCGGCGCCAGAAACACCTGAATCTGATCACGCCACAATCGTGACACGATTAGCCTCCTCCAAACTGGTTTGTCCTTGTTTAACCATATCCAATGCCGCTTCGCGCAAGAAACGAGTTCCATTGTCCCGAGCTGCTTCCTTGATACGCCGGATCGGCTCGTGAGCGACAATCAACTCTCGAATTTCATCGTTCAATAACAAAATTTCAGCAATGGCATTTCTACCCCGAAAACCGCTGCCCCGGCATTGCCCGCAACCTTTACCACTACGAAATTTGTACTGTCTGGTCTGATCCAGAGGAATACCCGATTCCTCAATCAAATTGTCATCCGGTCGCTCATCTACAGCACAGTGCGTACATAGCAGACGTACCAATCTTTGCGCGACAATTCCATTCAAGGCGGACACAAAACTGTAGGGATCCACACCCATATGTGAAAATCGTCCAATCACATCAAACACATTATTCGCATGTACCGTGGTAAACACCAAATGACCGGTCAATGCGGCTTGTATGGCAATTTGTGCGGTTTCAGCATCGCGGATCTCGCCTACCATAATCTTGTCAGGATCATGCCGTAAAATTGAACGCAAGCCGCGAGCAAATGTGAGCCCTTTTTTCTCATTGACTGGTATCTGCAACACGCCCGCAAGCTGATATTCAATCGGATCTTCAATCGTAATGATTTTATCGTGCCCTTTGTTCACTTCCGATATCGCCGCATACAATGATGTCGTTTTGCCACTCCCGGTTGGACCGGTAACCAGCAGCATTCCATAAGGCTCAGAGCTTAAACGACGTATACTGGCGATCGCGGCCTGATTGAAGCCCAACTGATTTAAAGTTAAGCCTTCAAGCTGATCGGACAATGCTTGCCGATCAAGAATACGCAGTACGGCATCTTCACCAAAAATGCTCGGCATGATGGAAACCCGGAAATCTATCTCACGCCCCTGGATAGAGATTTTAAACCGGCCATCTTGCGGAACCCGACGCTCAGCAATATCTAGTTCAGACATCACTTTAATACGAGAAATAACTTGCTCAGCCAAGTCGGCGCCTCGTATGACGCCGATAGCCGACAACACACCATCAATTCGATATTTTATCGACAGTACGCCCGGAGCCATTTCCAGATGAATATCGCTGGCTTGTGATTTATGCGCATCATACAATGTGGAATGTACTAACCGTACTACTTTACTGGTACCTTCGTTAATGCTTTTTAACGAAAGATCTTCAATGCCGCTTTGTATTTTATCCAGATCAGCCGATGACAATACCTGATCCATAGCACGCATGGTTTTTTCTTGCTGGGTAAAGAAAGCGCTCAAATCGGCCGGATGTACCAGATACCATTCAACCGCTCGATCAAACCGTTCTTCAGCCCATGCACGCAGCTTGCCGGAAAAAGGATTGCTGATCGCGAATAAATAGCTCTGTCCGTTGTGAAACAACACGCATTCATGCCTCATCGCTTCATTAAACGGCAAAATATCAAAAGCTGGCTGTAATGCATGAATCTCTTTCATTCCCAGCACGGGCATGTGCATCAGTTGCCCCAACTGTTGAATCAGTTCATCAGGCGCGTAACCACTATCTTCCTCCAAGATCTGAAAAACAGAAACTCCTTGTGCAGCTGCTTTCAGGCGAATTTCAGCCAATTGATTTAGATCAATGGGTTGTTTGCTTGCAGTTTGTACTGATGTTTCCATCAATTGATACTTCCCGCCAGTTCAAAAATAGGCATGTACATGAGAATAATAATGCCGCCGATCACAATGCCGATAAATGCCATCAGTAGCGGTTCAATCAGCTTGGTTGTCCATTCCACCCAACGGGCAATCTCCTCGTCATGAAAATTGCCGATTCGTTCCATCATATCTCCCATTAATCCGGTTCTTTCGCCGACCCGGAGCATACGATTGCCGACTGCAGTTGTAAGCCCCTCTTGCTCCATTGCGCTGGAAATTGTTTGACCTTCGCGGATATGTTTGGCCGCTGCCGCAACTTTTGGTCGAAAATGCGGTTGCAACAACCCGCTGACCATCTCCAATGCCTGCGTGACAGGAATTCCGCCACGGAGCAACATACCGAGTGTTTTATAAAAACGGGCTAATTGATAAACCCGCATATGCTCACCAATTGCAGGAATGCGCCACAATAACTGCATGACTTTCACCCAAAAAGTTGGCCGACTGACGGCATACCCCATCACAACCAAAAGCGTTACCGCGGCAATGGCCAGTTCCCAGCCACGATCATGAACAAACTGACCCCATTTAATCAACAATAACGAAAGCCATGGCAAGTCACTGCCCATATCGTCATAAATGGCACTGAATTTAGGAACAACAAATACCATTAGAAAAATCGAGACAAGCAAACCCACAGCCAATAACAAAACGGGATAAATGGATGCACCCACCAGTTTTTTACGGACATAATCCATTTGTGTCTGATAAGTAATAAACCGGGTTAAGGCTTCAGCAAGATCGCCAGTCCGCTCACTGGCACGAACGGTTGCAATATATAAGGGTGGAAATGCTTGCGGATAATCTTCCAATGCTTGTGAAAAAGTTATACCCTCATAGAGTCGATCAAGAATATTCTGGATTATTTTGCGATTGCTTGTATCCTGTTCTTTTTCCAGTAAAGTCTCAATACTTTCTACCAGACTCAATCCTGCGGTTTGTAATGAAAGCAATTCCTGGCTAAAATGCACTAATGGAAATTTAGTATGTGATTTAAATGTAAAACCAGAGAATCTCCTGCGCACACTCAACACCATACCGCCTTGTTCCATTACTTGTCGGCGCACTTCTGCTTCACTGTTGGCTTCCAGTTCTAAATGTACGGTTCCTTGCCCGGAAATCACTGCTTTCACTTCAAATCGCATAAGGTAATTTACCAGTTGGTAATATCGGCTGCCTCGCCATCACCGCCAGGTTGCCCATCTTTGCCATACGAAAGTAAGTCAAACTCGGAACGCTCTCCCGGATATTTATAAACATATGCGCGTCCCCAAGGATCGGCTGGGGGCATTTTGGAAAGATAGGGCCCATGCCATCTGGGCTCATTACTGGGCCGATTCACCAATGCTGCCAGACCCAAGTCGGTCGCGGGATAGCTGCCCACATCCAGACGATATTGATGCAAAGCTTTTTCCAATGCATCGATCTGCGCCTGTGCCATTTTGATTTCTGATTTACCTACCTGCGAAAAATACTTCGGTCCTACATAAGCAGCCAACAAGCCAATTATGACCATTACAACAAGTAACTCAAGAAGCGTAAATCCACGCATATTGTTTGCTTTTTGTTGCTTAACCGAATACGTCATGTTTATCCTTTTTTGCTATATTAACTAATAAGATTTTCAACATTGAATTTTTACATAGTATGTTGCTTATATGACAGGGTCAAGACAGGGCTTTACATTTCACTACTGCAATGTCAGGAATCCAAAATATCATACAAAATTAGCGTCGTAAAATAGCCCACCACCGGCCGATATTGAGCAGTGTCATCAATGAGGCCGAGACATATGTCCACGCTGCTGCACGTAAAATCCTGCGTGCATGGATCTCATCCCCGTGTATCAAATACTTGCCTTGTTGCAACATCGGCATTGCCCGCGCAAAACTGGCATGCAGTTCCATTGGAAGTGTCACCAAATGTATAATCGTTGCTGTGCCCAGCGTTAACAAACCGCCTGCAAAAAACAGCGCGCCTGTAAGCGGTGCTCTGGTAATTACTGTGATGAAGGGAGCGATCATCAGAATTGCTGCCCCAAATTTTTCAATCGGAGCAGCAATCTTAACCAGTCGTGTACGCAATTTTAGCGGGAAATAGCCATCTCTATCTTGTATCGCGTGACCAACCTCATGTGCAGCCACTGTAATCGCCGTCAACGATTTACCGTTAAATTTTTCTGGTGTTAAGCGGACTGCCTTTGCAATCGGATCATAATGATCACCTTGCTCAGTCACTTCAACCTTGACCGCTTGTAACTTCGCCCAATCCAGCAATATGCGCGCCAACTCAGCGCCAGTGCCCGGATAACGATCTTCGGGATAACTATACTTTGTCAAAGTATGCTTAACCCAGTAAGAAGGCCCCAGAATAAATATAGTAATTGCAACAATGAATACTAAATAAAGCATAAAACTCAGATATTCACAAAAATAATTGGTTCCGCTTGTAAAAAATCGTATGGCGCTAAGGCTACAGGATTACACACAACTCATAAATCTGAATATTGAATAAGAACAATCAAATGGTACTATTTATTCGAATATCCTAAATTTTATCTGTTGAACCCAGATAAAACTGAAAAAAGCATTCTAAGATTGATAAAATATGACCAGAATGCACCGATCTCGCCGCAGCTAAATTTTTTTATGATCTAGATCTAATTTGCTTAACATTTTAACTCATCAACGGCAGTTCTTTATCTTTTTACCCAACCAGAGAACTGTCTTCAGAATTTCGTCATTACAACGCAGTTAAACTCTGACATAAGCAAATGAATACATTAGTTAACTATAAAAACCAAAACCCATCGTTACACTGACCGCTAACATTATGGAGAACAGTCAGCAAGCACTCATCGCCACATAAATTAATACCTTTGTGTTTAACAGGCCGTTGAAAAACGTTTTCGAGGCAACTGATACAAGCCAGAAACAGGCGAAAAGCGCAGTTTATGCTTAATAAATGAGCATTTTGAGCCTGTTTTTAACGCCGTCGCAGCAAAAACTATACCAACCACCTGATCATTTCTGCAAGAAAAGTGACACCTCTATTACCAACATAGCATCTTCTAGAGACAAGCAGTATTCACACTAGCTTAGGCTGATTGCATAGTGGATACCCAAAACACTTCCAGTATCACTCTTCATTCAACAATTCGCCCACCAAGGTAGCTTCTATCTGCTGATACTGTGGATTGTTGTTACGCGCAGCGGATGGTTCTTGCCAGCCTGGGTTCTGACGCAAGGAGCTGATCAGTTTATTCCAGTCTTTAGGTAACTTCTCGTCACCAGCCTTACCCACCTGCAACTTATCTTGCGCCGCATGCCCACGATGCACAAGCTTTTTCAATAAGTGTTTCTGGCGCAGATACAATACCTGCAGCGTAGTTTCGTCAGCGCACTGCCATTGGGTGCCTTTAACAGTCGCCTTGATTTCATCACCATAGCGCTTGAAAGTCGACCAGCCTGCACCCGCGATTGCACCCAATGCGCTGGCTGCTCCCAGACTCATACCGCCGACCATCAGATCAATGCCGACTCCTGCTGCAGCGCCCTTAGCAGCAGCACTTCCGACATCCAATCCATACGCTTTGAGTATACCGGGAGCAAAAATATCGAGCTGCCACTGACCATTGCAGACCGGAATTCTCTGAATTTCAACATCTTTATCAGAGAAATTGAAAATTGCCAACAAATCATGCAAACAATGCTGTTCAGCTTTACGAACGAAATTGTGCAACCGGTCTTCAATCAATGAATCCGCAATTAAATTATTTTTAATCGCTTTGCTCTCTCGATAGCAGGCGACATTCGCAATCAACTCAGCAATCCGCTTGGCACCCGACAAGCAAAGCTGGTTCCATAATTTAGCACGATAATCAATCAGCTTCTGCAATCGATCGTTATGGGATTCCAGTAAGACCTGCATTTTCTGATACAACCGCTTCTCAGCATCAAAGGTAAAAGCAACCGTATCAAACTCGAGCGTTGCATGCATATGAAAAACAGTCAAATGCTCGCGCCATTTCGCCAGTTCCCGATCATGTCCGGCAATAAAGTTAAACACCGGAATAATCGGTTTACCCGATTGCGTGAGGATTTCCAGTTCCAAACGATACTTTTCCAGAAAAGGCTCTCGCACATCAATGATATATAAAAGAATATCGCTGCGTAGTGCCTGACGAATCACCTTTGCTTCTTGTTCCAGCGGATCACTGACAGAAACATTAGCCGAGAACTGCTCCAGTATTTGTATTGGGGACAATAATTTTGATTTAATTTGTAGCTTTTTGATATGCGCAAATAAGGCTCTGGAATCTTCCAAACCGGGAGTGTCATACAAATGCAGAATCGGTTCGTTGTTAGCACTAATTGTCGCCTGCTCAACATGTCGCGTAGTGCCTGCTGCATCTTCAATAACACCAAATTCCGTGCTACGCAACATGGTGCGAATTAACGATGTTTTACCGGTATTAGTATGTCCGACAACGACAATATTTAACAATAGTTGGGTATCCGAACGATTTGGGTTTTTGACCATCATGATTTATCGAGTAATAACATGTTCAGCCGGAATACCACAAGCTTCCGCCAAGCGAAACCAGGCAATTTCTCTCGCACTGGCAACGGGTGCAGATGACTTGCTCAATAAAATCAACCAGGGTTTTGTATTGCTGTTGTCAACCAGTTCTTTAATCATGCGCTGCACACCGCGATCCGGCAGTCGATGTGCTGCTACGCCCAGCAATACCGGAGCTTTCATTTTATTTATCAGTGAAATCGCTGCATCGTGAGATTCCTGATCAATGATATTCAGCCGACAAATCACCCGTTCAGGCCAAGGTGTTGCTGTATCCAGCTCAATACCAAAGGCTTGTGCATTAGCTGGAATGGAGACATTATCAGGCGGGCGTATAATATCAGCAGGTTTCCTGCCTTCCTGTGGGTCGGCGTCGATAACTTCTCCCTTAACTTCGCGCCCCATCAAACGTTGCCGTAGTTCAATATAATAAGGCAAATACAGATCCAGCTTAAACCGGTACTCGCACCATTTTTGCATGACCCAGGAAAGACCAAGCAATAACAGTCGCGGGAATATGCCATAAACTATTAAGACACCGATCAAAAAGGTAGCCCAAGCCATCCGCGCTTCTGCATCCTGCTTGCTTGTGCCTATCCTACTTGCAATCGTTTGCGGATCGTCCGGTATTTTTAAACCAAGCGCCTCCAATGGTGCGCCCAGAACTTGAGTAAGTTTGGGCAAAGTGTTATCCGGCAGCAATGTCGTACCCCAGATAAAATTGTATTGCTTAGCCAACATGAGTAATATCAGCAACACTAATCCAGCGGATAAGTAGGTCAACCAGAACTGGTGCGTTAGTACACTGATACGCCATTTGCCTATGTTGCCTGTTAAGCAATTCTCCCACCAAGCCTGTGATGCCAGAGATGCGCTTGTGGGATCATATTTATGCCGGTAAGGCAACCAACTGGCTAATTGCGCTATGATACCACTACTTAAGCTCTGTAAATTCAGAGCAATACCGGATATCCATAGCAATAGGGATATCAGATTAAATCCCAGCAGCACTGCAAGTAACCAATAAATATTCAACGTGGAAGACTCACTCACCGCATGACTTGCCGCTAATCCTCCCAAGATCACCGCAATGATCAAACATATTCTACGAGCGCGAATAAACTGTTGATTTGGCTGGCGCAACTTATCTCCCAGCACATTCTCGTATATCAAATAATTGGCACGGGTCTTTAGCCGATAAATGAATTCAGGATAACTAAAATCACTGCGCGGAGAATCCGGTATATTCTTGATACTGGTATATGATAATTCCTCCGCTTTAACTGATTCGATTCTACGTAATTGCTCAATTCGCACCAAATCAGAAAACGTATATTTTTTTACTGACATTGCGCGATCCATTTTTAACGAATAATAATCAAAGGGTTACGGTTGATGATGAATGAGCACTTCACAAGTATCAAAGAAAGATTAACCTAAATTTTCAGCAGAAAATTTGCTGCAAAACAAGCTAAAATTGATCATTACATCATTCAAAATAATGGCAGGAAAATTTTTATGAAGCCGGTTGCAATTTTTAGACACTTACCCATCGAGGGACCTGGATATTTTGCCACATTTCTCGATAACAATCATATTCCTTGGCGTCTGATTAAAATTGACGCTGGCGAGAATCCACCAACCAGTATCGATGAATTCAGTGGTTTAGTGTTTATGGGTGGACCCATGAGCGTCAACGACGATTTACCTTGGATTGAATTATCACTGTCGTTGATCCGGCAAGCGGTTGCTGTGGATATGCCAATATTGGGCCATTGTTTAGGTGGACAATTAATGGCCAAGGCGCTAGGGGGTGTCGTCAGCCCCAGTCCAGTCAAAGAAATGGGTTGGGGGAAAGTCACCGTGCCGAATCATCCGATCGCGCAAGAATGGTTTGGTGATCTGACCACCTTTAATTCCTTCCATTGGCACGGCGAATCTTTCAGCCTGCCTCAAGGCGCCACCTGCATCCTTTCCAGCCAATATTGCGAAAATCAGGCTTTTGCAATCGACATTCATTTAGGAATGCAGTGTCATGTCGAAATGACCGAACGTTTGGTACGCGACTGGTGCAGCGTGGCTGCAGAAGAACTTGCCAGCCTCAACCAACCATCAGCGCAATCGTTGGAAGAGATTGAGAAAGATTTATCCGAGCGAGTGTCGGCGTTAAACATGGTAGCCGAAAGATTGTATCAAAAATGGATTGTCCATCTGAAATAACTCGTTTAGCTCTTTTGTCATCAGATCATCTCAACAAAACAATTATGGTGCAAACACCAATTTATCTTTTCGTTTGTCACTCTGCACGAAGTAGCTTCTGGCAATATTTGCGTGCTATCGCTCAGCAAACCATAATCTGCATCCATAAACCGGACTGGTTGGACATTAAAAAGAGAAATCTGAAATTAGTGAGTTAAAAAATAATATTTGTATTCACAGTTCTTCACATGAAGATTTCTCAACCGATCATCTTCAATATCTCTTTCAAAATAAACGACAAATACCTGCATCGTTTCTGTTTCTTCATGAGCGATTACCAATATGGTCCTATCCATTTGCACTTCCAACCAAACGATAAAGCGCAATATACGCGATTTGTGATTTAGCAATCTTCACCGTCATTCACGCGCACCTGGAGCGAATCATGGCTCACCGCTGCAAAATATTCCCTTACCAACATAACCTCAAACCCGGAATGAATGCCGACCAAATCCGGATGCACTTCAATCAGCACCGAATAATGATGCCGATTCCAAACTAATAAACATCCTGCTCAGGGCCGTCGTTGCAGAAACCCAAGTTGTTATAATTCGTGTAATTCGTGCGCGCATAGCGCCTGACGTAGATAGTCATGATATCAGCAGTTCAAAAATATGATAAAAGTACCACTTATAGCAAAAATATTCTGTTTATTTCTCTACCGTTTCTTTGATCAACTATCTGCGTTTCAGCAGGTAATGTTACTATACAGGTTTTAATGGTTTTTAAATTTTTCGAAGGATTGGTATTAACATGTTTTCGCAGAAACACACAATAGAAAATGTCGACCCAGAAGTATGGCAAGCTATTAAAGGCGAGGTGCAACGTCAAGAAGAGTACATCGAATTAATTGCATCGGAAAATTATGCCAGCCCTGCTGTGATGCAGGCCCAGGGCACCGTTTTGACCAACAAATATGCTGAAGGCTATCCGGGCAAACGCTATTATGGCGGCTGCATGTATGCAGATCAGGTGGAACAGCTCGCGATTGACCGATTAAAAGCGCTGTTTGGCGCTGAGTATGTGAATGTACAACCGCACTCGGGCTCCCAAGCCAATGCAGCAGTTTACCTTTCAGTGCTAAAGCCAGGCGATACCTTGCTAGGCATGTCGCTGGCACATGGAGGTCACTTAACGCATGGTTCCAGCGTTAGCATGAGCGGAAAGATATTCAATTCGATTTCTTATGGATTAGAGCCGGAAACGGAATTACTTGATTATGATCAAGTTGAGAAATTAGCTCATGAGCATAAACCAAAAATGATCGTGGCTGGTGCTTCTGCTTATGCACGCGTAATAGACTGGAAGCGTTTCCGGAAAATCGCCGATGCGGCCGGGGCATATTTGCTAGTCGATATGGCGCATTATGCAGGGTTGGTAGCAGCAGGTTTATATCCAAACCCAGTGGGCATCGCTGATTTTGTTACAAGCACTACGCACAAAACATTACGTGGTCCACGAGGAGGAGTCATTATGGCTAAACCCGAGCATGAGAAAGCATTAAATTCTGCCATCTTCCCGCAAACTCAAGGCGGTCCATTGATGCATGTAATTGCAGCCAAAGCGGTTTCATTTAAAGAGGCTGCAACTAAGGAATTTAAGGTTTATCAGGAGCAGGTGATTGATAATGCTCGAGTCATGGCTAAAGTATTAATCAATCGCGGTTTACGGATTGTGTCCGGTCAGACCGATTGTCATTTATTTTTAGTTGACTTGCGCGCAATGAACTTAACAGGCAAACAAGCAGAAGAATCGCTTGAAATGGCGCATATCACTGTTAACAAAAATGCCATCCCCAATGATCCGCAGAAACCGTTTGTCACCAGTGGCATCAGGATCGGATCGCCCGCAATAACCACTCGAGGTTTCAAAGAACTGGAGGCAGAACAACTAGCGAATCTGATAGCAGACGTGCTGGCCGCACCTGAAGACTCCGCGGTCATCGCACGTGTAGCTACCGAGGCAAAACAATTATGCGCGAAATTTCCGGTTTATGGGTAATCTCAAAGTAATTATAAACGACTATAGCAACAAAACACTTGAGTTGATGGCTACCGCTCATGACTGAATATGAAGTGTCCTTTTTGTAATACTGATGACACCAATGTCATAGACTCTCGTGTAAGTGAAGATGGTCACAAAATTCGTCGTCGCCGACGTTGTATAGCTTGCGATAAGCGCTTTACAACCTATGAGACGATCGAGTTGCGTTTACCTCAGGTAGTCAAACATGACGGCACTCGTGCGGAATTTGATCGTAACAAATTGTTAACGGGCTTTAAACGGGCGCTTCACAAACGCCCAGTTCCAACCAGTTATGTTGATGCGGCAATAGACCGTATAGTGCAAAAATTCCTGGCAAAGGGTGAGCGTGAGGTTTCATCACGCAGTATTGGTGAAAGCGTGATGGAAGAACTTTATAAGCTTGACAAGGTAGCATATATCCGATTTGCGTCTGTCTATAAAAGCTTTCAGGACGTGGATGATTTTCGTGACGCGATCAAGGAAGTGCAATAGCCTAGCCGGAGAAGCAGTTAATAATCGAAGAAAGTTTCCTAAATTTTAACCAAGGAATCTTCTGATGATTATTAGCATGGTGTTGTTGACAGTATCGGATTAACTTAGCTTATGAAAAAGGCATCCTAGATGTTCACTTCCACCGATTATGCTTTCATGGCACATGCACTTCGTCTGGCAGAGAAAGGACTCTACAGTACCGCACCCAATCCTCACGTTGGGTGCGTCCTCACTCAAAATGATCAAATTATTGGTAGTGGCTGGCACGAAAAAGCAGGGCAGTTGCATGCAGAAATTAATGCACTAGCCTCAGCTACCGAAAAGACGCGCGGCGCAACCGCCTATATAACATTAGAGCCTTGCAGTCATTATGGGCGGACACCGCCCTGTGTTAACGCCCTAATTGATGCTGGAATTGCCAAGGTCATAATAGCCATGGAAGATCCCAATCCAATCGTATGTGGGCGTGGTTGCGCACTCCTGGAACAAGCGGGAATAACTGTGCAAACGGGCTTATTGCAAGCGCAAGCGCAAGCACTGAATATAGGGTTTATTACCCGCATGACTCATAGGAGGCCATGGGTTAGATTGAAAACTGCTATCAGCCTTGATGGTAAAACCGCACTGAACAATGGCGTCAGTCAATGGATCACTGGTGAAGCTGCACGATATGACGGGCATCGCTGGCGTGCGCGTTCATGCGCTATCGTAACAGGTATTGGCACAGTAAAATCCGATAACCCACAATTATCAGTTCGTCATATTGAAACTGCGCGGCAACCTAGAAAAGTCATTGTAGATAGCCACTTGACTATTCCATTAAATGCGAAATTGCTTCAAAGTGACAATGAATTATTAATTTTTTCTGCGTGCGATGGGGGTTTGAAAAAAAAGAATGCACTTAGCAGTATGGGCGCTCAAGTTTTTACCATACCAAATACGGAAGGCTCAGTAGATCTGAATAAAATGATGGCAATTTTAGCTGATTTGGAAATCAATGAGGTATTGGTGGAAGCCGGACGCGAATTGAATGGCGCATTGATTGAGGCCGGATTGGTTGATGAGATGATTTTTTATCTTGCGCCACATTTGCTCGGTGATGATGCGAGAGGAATGATTAAGTTACCTGAATTAACGTGCCTTGAGCAAAAAAAAGAGCTTAAAATTCAGGATGTGCGCATGATTGGGCAAGATATCCGGATCATTGCAAGATTATCATCACATCTCAGCTAAGCGTAGATTCATTCTCTCAAGGGTCTTTTGGCAAGCTTGCGTTGCAGTGTGCGTCGATGCATATTGAGTATCCTTGCTGTTACCGAGATATTGTTGTCATTTTCCGCAAGAATACGCTGAATATATTCCCACTCTAAGCGCCCTACTGATAAGGGATATGCACTGATGGCTATTTTCGTTTCTCCGACTATACGTTCAAAAGCAGCCATAATTTGATCCGCGTCAACAGGCTTTGCAAGATAATGTGTAGCGCCGAGTTTAATTGCTTCAACGGCTGTGGCGATGCTGGCATAGCCTGTTAGCATGACAATCCGGGTGCCGGGATCCAGTGCTCTTAACTTCTCAACCAATACCAACCCAGATTCACTGGATAGTTTTAGATCAATAATGGCATATTCAGGTGTCGATTGTTCAGCCAGATATAAGGCATCTTCAATAGTATGTGCGCATGTCACGAAAAAACCACGCTTTCTCATGGCCTTTGCTAGCACATCACAAAAAATGATATCGTCATCGACGATCAATAAACTCGGGTTTTCGGTACTGTCTGTTATTGGAGACTCCATCATGCTATTGATCCTATCAGCGGCAAAACAACTTGTGTACAGGCTCCGCCGTTTTCAAGATTAAACAAACGAACGCTACCACCAAATCGTTCTATGTTGGCATTAGCCAGAAATAAGCCAATACCAAAACCCTGTCCTGGAGCTTTGCTGGAAAAGAAAGCTTCGCCAGCACGTTGTAACGCTTCCGCAGATAATCCTTTACCATCATCAATAATTTCCAGGTGCAACACTTGATTGTCCCAATGACTGCTGATATCAATACATTCTGAAGATGCGTCTGCGGCGTTATTCAGCAGATTGAGTATGGACTGGTTCAACAATTGATTATCCATAATTCGCGGTGTAGGTTGTGTGCCTGTACTTTGATAAGTAAATTTAACAGAGGGACGTATCAGTTTCCATTTGTCCAGAATCTGACGGAGAAACACGTCGACAGCAAGTCTGCTGCCATGTTCAGCTCTTGTTTGACCAGCTTTTGCCAGCAAATGGGTCAAAGTCTGCTTGCAATGCGCAATTTGATCCCGCAAAATATGAATGTTGTTTTGGAATTCAGCATCTTGAGTATATTCTTGTTGTAGTTCACCGGTTACTACGGCCATCGTCGAAAGAGGTGTGCCTAGCTCATGGGCGGCACCTGCAGCCAATGTGCCCAAAGCGATAATTTGTTCATTGCGCAATGCATGTTCGCGTGCTTTGGCGAGGTCGCGATCTCGATCCCGAATGGAGGAACTCATTCTAACGACGAACCAGGCAATGATTACAGTGCTTAATACAAATGCTAGCCACATTCCAGATACATGCAATGCAAACTCTAAAAGATGATTGCTATGTTCGTGCGGGAGTGGTATGTAAATGAACAATAACAGCGTATAGCAGGCTATCGTAATAATAGCCATGATCCATGTATAGCGCCATGGCAGAGTAGCGGCTGCGATAGTTAGGGGTAACAAGAATAGTGAAATAAATGGATTAGTTGATCCGCCACTGAAATACAGCAAGGTGCTGAGTGCCAGGACATCAATCAGCAATTGAAAAAAGAATTCTGAATGGGATACCGGCCATTTACGGTGTAACCGTATCCATGTAAGCAGGTTTATCAATGCGAGCAATACCACTACGAAGATCATTGGCGTCCAGGGAATTACAATATCAATGGCCCAGTACACAATAGCAAATGTGAGGCATTGAGCAAATATAGCGATATTCCGGAGTAAGAATAATCGATGTAAGTTTTTGCTAAGTGGCGATTGACTGAGATCACTGAACATGATGCTTGTTTCTGATGAGCTTTTGACTTGAATAATAGAACATTAGCCGAAATTTTCTAAAATAGCCATGTGACAAATTGCCTCAGGGTAATTTAGACAGCAACCTGATCTGTAAGAGTGATTTCAAACCAGAATCAGCTCATCAAAATAATAGCCCGGATTCTAAAAAAATTCCAGTTATTCCAGCCTATGCTGAAATTATGGTAACTGATGGTTTTTTCGGTTAAAATCTTTGATCGTATAGTTTATTGTGTGCCTAAAAAATAGCGTTATTTTTTGAAATTAGTTTATGATTCTTATTCTTGTTCCCAATACACGACCTGAAAGTCCGGAGTATAAACAGTTGATGGCGCATCTCGCCAATTTCCCGGGAATATCAACTCGAGTCCATACCGAAGTCGGTGCCGAGCAATCGCTGACAGAAATATACTTAATTGGTAATACCAAAGTATTGCCCATTGAAGATGTTAGTTGCTTGCCTTGTGTTGATCGAGTTGTGCGCGTATCTGAAGAATATCGTATCTTAGGCCGGCACAAAAACGACGACCGCCCAACTTATTTTGAATATAACGGTGTCCGCTTTGGGCAAGACACGCTGAACGTGTTTGCAGGATTGTGTGCGGTCGATACTATTGAACACGTTGAAATGATGATGAAGTCTTTGCGTGAGCATGGTCAGGTTTGCACGCGCATGGGAGCTTATAAGCCACGTACTAGCCCATATTCATTTCAGGGGCACGGCAAAACCTGCTTGCCATACGTTTTTGATATAGCAGGAAAGTATGGCATAAAAGTGATCGCCATGGAGATTACGCATGAATCTCATCTAGAAGAGATACGTAATGCACTCTATCAGACAGGCAATGCAACCGGTGTTATGCTGCAGATCGGAACAAGGAATACACAAAATTTTGAGTTATTGAAAATTGTTGGTCGCCAACAGAATTTTCCAGTATTGATCAAGCGAGGCTTTGGCATTACTCTGGATGAATCTTTAAATGCTGCAGAGTATCTGGCTTCGGAAGGAAATCGGAAAGTGATTTTCGGTTTGCGCGGCATGAAAACCAACATGGGCGATCCGCATCGTAATTTTGTCGATTTCTCGCATGTGCCGGTTGTTAGGCGCTTAACGCGTATGCCAGTCTGTATAGATCCCTCACATTCGGTGGGCACACGTGCAAGCTCGCCCGATGGCATATTAGAAATTATGCATGTAACTGCACAAGGTATCATTGCAGGTGCCAATATGGTGCTGGTGGATTTTCATCCGGCACCGAGTAACGCGTTAGTGGATGGTCCACAAGCTCTACTGATCAAAGAACTACCGCAATTTCTGGAGGATATCCAAATTGCACGAGAAGCTTATGAAAAACGCACCCTATTAGCTGAGCGATATCGAGAAACATTAAATTCTGATGTAATTTAAAACTGGCAAGTATTGTTGTGTGCAAATTTTTCTATTACATAATGACTACAAATAAAATATCCATTGTTGGAGAATGAAATAATGATTAAAGTACTACTGTCAAATCCCAGAGGTTTTTGCGCCGGTGTCGACCGTGCGATCGAAATTGTAGAAAGGGCTCTTACCATGCATGGCGCACCTATTTATGTGCGTCATGAAGTAGTACATAATCGATTTGTGGTAGAGAACCTGGAAAAGAAAGGTGCGGTTTTTGTGGAAAATCTGGATGAAGTACCACAAGATAGTATTCTAATTTTCAGCGCACATGGCGTATCACATGCAGTACGTCAGGAAGCAGCTGGTCGTAAATTGAAGGTATTTGATGCCACCTGTCCGCTGGTTACCAAGGTACATGTCGAAGTAGGCAAGATGCGTAAAGAGGGCAAGGAAATCATTATGATTGGCCATCAAGGCCATCCCGAAGTTGAAGGCACCATGGGACAGATTGAAGGGGAAGATAAGGGAATGTATTTGGTGGAAACCGAATCGGACGTTGAAGCTTTAACAGTAAAAGACGAGACCAATTTGGCCTATGTCACTCAAACCACGTTATCTGTCGATGATGCCGCACGCATTGTCGATGCCTTGAAGAGGCGCTTCCCGATGATTACCGGCCCGAAGAAAGACGATATTTGCTATGCCACCCAGAATCGTCAAGATGCTGTTAAAAAAATGGTTAACCAATGTGATTTAGTTATCGTAGTTGGCTCTCCCAACAGCTCGAATTCAAATCGACTTTGTGAAGTTGCAAGAAACGCCAACGTGGAGTCCTATATGGTAGATCGTGCCGAGCAGTTGCAAGAGTCATGGTTTATTGGAAAAAAGATTATTGGCATTACGGCTGGAGCTTCTGCTCCGGAAATTCTTGTACAGCAAGTGATATCCAGACTCAAACAAATAGGTGCTGATCAAATTGGCGAGGATGTGATGATAGAAGAGTTGGATGGTGTTGTGGAATCGGTTGTATTCCCATTACCCAAGGCCTGAATGTACTTTAGTTAATTTCCCATCCTGCTTGGTATGGAGAAATATCGAACGGCTGTGAAGCACCTGTCATTTCATTAACCAGTATCTCAGCGCTGGCAGGTGCCATTGTCACCCCATAGCGATAGTGTCCGCTGTTGAGCAGCAAATTACGAATAATCGGATGCCAACCAATCGTAGGAACATTGCTTGGCGAAGCAGGACGCAATCCTGACCAGTGTCGCTTAATGGACATCTTTTGAAGTGATGGCAAAATGTCCCGAGCTTGTGTTAATAACTGGTTAAATGCTGATATCGTAGTTCGTTTGTCAAACCCCACATCCTCAAGTGTGCTGCCGATGAGCACATGACCATCCCGGCGAGGTATAATATATAACTCATTTTGCACCACAATGTTACGTATCGGTGGTGTATTAAATTTAAATAATAACATTTGTCCCTTAATTGGCTTGATATCGAGCTGGAGGGCCTGAGTTCCCAATATTTCCGTACTCCATGCGCCTGCGCTAACAATATAGTAATCAGCGACAAATTCACCACAAGATGAGGTAATGGATTGTATTTTTTGACGATCAGTATTGAGACGACAAGCTGTACAATTTTCTATAATTCTTCCACCTAACTGCATAACGCGGCTGATTAATGCACGTAATAATCTTGGGTTACGTACTTGAGCAATATTTGGCAGAAATAAAGAACGATCGCGTATTTGCGCACTATCAGCGCCACCCTCTTTTCCGATAGATAAAATACTGGGTACTGTGGATTGTTCTATTTCAATACCTCGAACCGAACACCATCGCATTGCAGTTTCTGAATCATTAGGCGGCAATATCAACATCCCAGATATTTCGTATTCTGGGTCTATTCCAGATGCTTGCTGAAGAACTGAAATCCATGCTGGAAACTGCTTGGCACTGTAGTTGGCAAGCTGTGTGACATGATCGGAATATTCCCATGGGAAAAGTGGCGATAAGATACCGCCACCCGCCCAGGATGATTCTTGTCCTGCTTTATTGCGTTCTAGAATCGTAACATTCGCACCTCGCGCTAAAAGTCTTTCCGCTGTTGCAAGCCCTATGATTCCCGCACCAATTACAACTATATCCTGCTTCATAATGGATTGACTCTTTGCTCATACATATAAATTGGAAAGCTTGGCAAAGCAAATTTTATCCCATCCAGACTGTATATGTTCGCTTAGCAATAGATCAAAAAACCATGATGGAAATAAGATTGTGCTCTAAAAGCTAAAGTTTGTCTAAATTATGGCCGCTAGAATCTAGCCGAAAGATATTAATGAATATTCTAAGAAGTTAAAACAAAGATGGCGCTGGATTTCGCAAATGAAAAAACTGCAATTGATTAAGCGGATACACCAACATGGTTTTACGTTGATTGAACTACTCGTCACGCTGAGTGTAGCAAGTATTTTGTTATCTGTGGCTGTGCCAAGTTTTAGCTCGTTCAGTCAAAACAATTTGCTGACGACGCAAAGTAATAGTTTCTATTCCGCATTGGCTTTGGCTAAAAGTGAAGCCATTCGACGCAGTAGCCCTGTCACACTTTGTCCAAGCACGAATGGCACCAGTTGCGCAGGCGGAACAACTTGGTCAAATGGTTGGTTAGTGTTTGCCGATACCAGTAATGCTGGTGTAGTTGATGCTGGAGAAGAAATTCTGCAGGTGGGGGCAGCTTTCTCGGGAGGAAACACATTTTCTTCGGGTAGAAATAGAATTACATTCACTGCCAATGGCTATTCGATGGGGTTTACCAGTACTTTTACATTGTGTGATAGTCGTGGAGCATCATACTCCAAAGCCATTATCTTAAATAACCAGGGACGCTTTCGCTCTGAAACAGGTACAGGAACATGCGGATAAATAGGGTGTTTTCAATAAAAAGGAAAATTCAGAGCAATGGATTTAGCTTAATTGAAGTACTCATCACGCTTCTAATCGTATCTTTTGGTTTATTGGGTATGGCGGCACTGGTTGTATCCGGAGCACGCAGTAACAATATCGCATATTATCGTTCAGTAGCCAGCAAACAAACAGAGGATATTGCCGATCGTATGCGTGCCAATATAGCAGGTGTATCCGCTGGAGCATATGATGCACTTTCAGCAAATATTCCAAGTAGTGTGGATTGTGTAGCAACTACCTGTAGTCCGGCACAAATCGCAACTTATGATCATGCGCTTTGGAACACAGCCAACGCTAGATTACTTCCCGGTGGTGTTGGCACTGTAAACGGAAACCAAGCAGCAGGGTATTCCATTACTTTGATGTGGACAGAAAAAGAAATGGCAGATGACCCTAACCCTAAACCCATCTGTCCAGGCGGAGTAGAAAACACTCAGTGTTTTGTAACGAGGTTTGCGCCGTGACAGCAACTTCACTAATGCACCAAAATAAGTTCGAGTCCGAGCGGAAAAATAGAAAACCGCATACTCAGGGTGGCTTTACTCTGGTTGAACTGATGATTGGAATGATAGTAGGTTTGGTATTACTACTCGTTATCGGTACTGTTTTTGTCAGTAGTCAGCAGATCTTTCGTGAACAGGAAGATAATGCCCGAGTACAAGAAAGCGGGCGTTTCGCGTTGGAGGTAATTGGGCAAAGTATCAAACAAGCTGGGCATGTAGAAATACCATTTACTGGATTTAAAGTCGAGTTTTCAGGCACTGCCATAAGCGGCACTAATGGTGGAGTCGGCGTGGCCGATACCTTAACGGTGCAATTTGAAGGAGCAATTGGAGACACTGATTGCGAAGGTACAGGCGTAGGAGTTACCGGGATAATTATTCAAAATCATTTTAACATTGATGTTGCCAATGCAGAATTACAGTGTCAGGGACAAATTTCCAATACTCCGCTGGCACCCGGCGCACCCCCAATCGGTCAAGTATTATTAAGCAATGTTGAGGATTTACAAATTCTCTACGGAATCGATGCCACAGGCGATCAATCCGTGGATCAATATACGGATTTACCAGCCGATTGGAATCAAGTTATCACGGCGCGTGTTTGTGTCTTGATTCGTTCGGAAAAGCCAAATGTGGTTTCGGCAGGTAATTATCTGGATTGTAATGGTGCATCGATTGTCATTCCGGCAGATAGACGGCTGAGGCGCGCTTTCACAGCAACAGTAAATTTACGTAATCGTATTAATGGTACGCCATGAATAGGAATTCTTATTTTTATCAGCGGCAAAATGGGGCTGTTTTCGTGACGGGTTTGATTTTTTTGCTGGCTTTATCTCTCCTCGGAATAACAGCTGCGAAAATGGCAACAATAGAAGAAAGAATGTCGGCCAATATGCGAGATCGTATGCTCGCAATGCAGGCAGCAGAAATGGCATTGCGTTATGCCGAAAATCATATCCGCGATAATGATCCATCTACAAATTCACCCAAGTCGATTGAAGGTATGAGTGAGTTTGACACAAGCTGTACGGACGGATTCTGTTATTACGGAGCCGGTGTTGATGCTCCGGATAAATCATGGATTAATTACTGTAACCCAACTTGTCCTATTAATTATGTTGCAGGCAACGTTTTTAGATTTGATGGTGTTCCTTACACAGCACCTAACTTACCAGCCAATATACCTGCGCCTACATATCTGATTGAAGGAATACAGAAGACACCGCCCGGTAATACCTTAAGGTATTACTATCGAATTACTGTTCGGGCGCAGGGAGCCAAGCAAGGTACCGTAGTATGGGTGCAAGAGGTTTTTAGACCATAGTCATATAAAAACACTTCAGGGATGTAAAGATGATGAAGAAAAATATCTTATACGGCTTTTTACGATTAAAGAATGTGATGGGCTTTTCACTAATTCTTTTGACTGGCACTGTACATGCTCTTCCGCCATTGTCGAATACCCCACTCTTTCTTGGAGGAATGATTTCTCCCAATGTTATGTTCACGCTTGATGATTCTGGCTCGATGCATTTCGAGATCATGCCGGATGATTTGATTACACAGAACTCTCGTTATACATTTCCTCGGGTCTCAGGCGTTTATGGGTCTAGTGATTACAGCAATTTTAGCATCGATTTTGATATAAATAATTCTCAAACCTATCGTTTCCGCTCCAGTGATTTCAACAAAATCTATTATAACCCAAAGGTAAGGTATCTACCCTGGAGTAACGCTGATGGATCGTTGATGAGCAATGCCAACCCGACATGCGCCTTCTACAATCCAGTCAACACTTCTGTTGGCTGCCGTAACCTGACGGTTAACAATACACAATCAGGAAATTGGCTCCTAAGTAACGGCACTTTGTCTGCACTTCTGCCAAAGACTTTCTACCCGGCCGTATACTATCAATATAACGGCGGCAATATGAATAGTAAAAATAGCTATACACAAGTAGAAATCAAATCCTCTACTGCCACCTATCCGGGAGGACCCAATCGCATAGATTGTGCTGCAGCGCCTACATGTACTTATAATGAAGAAATTCAGAACTTTGCCAATTGGTATACGTATTATCGTTCGCGCATTTTACTGGCTCGTGCAGGAGTGGGTCGGGCATTCGCAGCACAAGGAAATAACATGCGGGTTGGGTTTGCAACTATCAATAAGGGCTCTTCAACGATTGATGGCGTAGCAACAACCGTAGTAAAAACTGGTGTAAGGCAATTTACTGGTACGGACAGAACAAATTTCTTTACCAATCTCTATGGTCATGATATTCCTGCAGCAGGTACACCGCTACGAGAAGCCGTTCTCGCAGTAGGGGAATATTTCAAAAGAACGGATGATAAAGGTCCTTGGGGCCTAACGCCGGGTTCGACAGGAGGCACCCAGCACGAATGTCGACAAAATTATAATATATTGATGACAGATGGCTACTGGACTGAAGGCTCTATATCTGGTTTGGATAATTCAGACAATCTGTCTGGTTCCACTATTACAAATCATTCATCTTCTGCGATTCCGCCAACTTATAAGTATACTCCAACCCTTCCTTATTCGGATGCATATAGTGCTACGTTAGCAGATGCAGCAATGCAATACTGGAAAAATGATTTGCGTACAGATTTGCCCAATAAGGTGCCAACCAACCTTAACGATCCGGCATTCTGGCAGCATATGGTGACTTTTACCGTAGGTCTGGGCGTAACAGGCACATTGACTGAATTACCTTCCGGAGCGCAAACCTGGCCTAATCCAACGTCAAGTGACGCAGCTAAAATAGATGATCTTTGGCACGCTGCTGTTAATAGCCGGGGAGAATTCTTTAGCGCCGCTGATCCCGCTGCTTTTGCCGATGCATTAACCAATTCGCTAAAAACTATCGTGTCTCGAACAGGATCAGCCTCTGTCGTGGCAGCCAATTCAAATTCGTTGAAAACAAATGGTCGCATTTATCAAGCAAAATTTAGTAGTGGTGACTGGAGTGGACAGTTATTATCGATTCCAATAAACAGTACCGGGGTAATAGGAACACCAGAATGGAATGCCGCAGACGTCTCGCTTGCCTCTGGAAAGATTACTCCGGCTACACGAGTTATTATCACGAAAGGAAGTAGTAATGGAGTGGCATTTGAATATGGGAATTTAACGACAGCACAAAAAGCTTTCCTCAACAAAAATGCTTCGGGTACTACCGATAATTGCGGCCCAGAGAGAGTGACGTTTCTACGAGGAGACTCAGCACGTGAAAACGCAACAGGAACGTTTACATGCTCCAGTTCTACTTCAATCAATAATTTTCGTACTCGCCCTACCAGCAAGCTTGGTGATATCGTGCATTCCGGTCCGTTCTATGTAGAAAAGCCTAGTGCAGGCTACTCAGATGTGGATCATCCAGGCTATAAATCCTTTAAAAATAGCTATAAGGATCGAATGCCGATGATATACGTTGGTGCCAATGATGGAATGTTACATGGGTTTAATGCCTGCATCGCTGGGGTAACCGCAGGATGCACTACAACAGATGCCGGCAAAGAAATGTTGGCTTACATTCCGAGCACAGCATATGAAAATCTGAGCAGATTGACAGACAAGGATTATACTTCCAATCATCGCTATTTCGTCAATGGATCTCCAATGATCGCTGATGTTTATTCTGGTTTGACCTCAAGCTGGAGGACCATCCTTGTTGGTGGTCTCAATGGCGGCGGCCAAGGCTACTATGCGCTAAACATTACAAATCCAACTGACGCAACAAAATCAGCACCGACCTTTAATGCAGCAAATGCAGCAAATATATTACTGTGGGAGTTTACCAATGCTGATGATGCCGACATGGGTTATAGCCATAATTATCCGCAAATTAATTCGTTTACGGGTCAAGCCATGCAAATCGTCAAAATGGAGAACAATCAGTGGGCCGTGATAGTTGGTAATGGATATAACAGCACAGGTGGCAAAGCGGTCCTTTATATCCTGTTTATTACAGGAGGCGAAGATGGCACATGGACGATTGGAACGGATTACATTAAATTGATTGCCAATTCTGGCACAGGAAACGGTCTTTCGACGCCAACCCCGTTCGATTCAAATGGTAATGGCAAAGTTGATGTAATATATGCGGGAGATATCAAGGGAAACTTGTGGAAATTCGATGTAAGCTCTGCTGCGCCTTCAAATTGGAAGGTAGGCATTAGCGGAGCCCCATTATTTGTATCCGGCACATCAAAGCCTATCATTTCTCCGCCTTCTGTAAGCTTTCATCCAAAAGGTGGTCAGCTGGTATTATTTGGTACGGGAAAATACTTGGAGACTGCTGATACCACAAGCATAAATCCTCAGACTATCTACGGCGTATGGGATGATACTGCTGTAACAACAGTTGCGGCAGGAGCGCTTGTTCAGCAAGTGATAACTGACGGAACAATCAGGACAGCGACGGGAAATTTAGTGCCCTATTCAACCACGATTAAAGGCTGGTATGTAAATTTGCCTGTAAGTGGTGAAAGGATCACAGGTGTGCCAAGTTTGGAAGATGGAATTTTTGTATTTTCGACTATTGTGCCATCTGCAGCACCATGCGATTTTGGTGGTCGTGGATTCGTTAACGCAATCGATTTCTTGACAGGGGGAATGCTTCCTTTTCCAGCATTTGACACCAATAGAAATCGGGTTCTTGCGCTTGATGATGGATTATCAGCAGGGGTGGAAATCGGATTTTCTGTGGGTGGTGTTACACGGATTAGAGGTCATACTGATTCTGACACGCTTGTGTACTCAAAAGCTGACGGTACACTCGAACAGACAACCACAACGAAAGGTGCAGCAGGATTACGTGGCAGAATTACGTGGCGAGAGCTATTGCACTAAAATAATTTTAGCAAATTAATGACTTTGATCATCATCCGTTACAATTGATCCTTTAATCCCTGTTTGAAGGAGTCAAAGCGCAGTCTATGAATTTGTAACAACAGAGCATCGAAATTATTTCTAAAATGCCTAGTGGCATTAAGATCCTCGGAGACTAAAAGGTTATGAAACTATCTTGTTATTCAATTAAAGCAATGGGATTTACTTTAATTGAGCTAATGATAACAGTGGCAATTCTCGGCATTATCGCAACCATTGCTCTTCCATCCTATCAAGATTATGTAAGGCAAACTAATCGAACGGTTGCAAAGTCGATACTGTTTGAAAATGCTCAGTTTATGGAACGATTCTATTCACAGAATAACCAGTATGATGCGACTGTAGGCGCCGATGGCATTATCAATACCGGTGACGATATCCCTGTAGTACCACCCATTCTCCAATCACCGAGAACTGGAACGAAGCAGTATGATATTTCATTACAATCAGTAGCCAATAATACTTTCGTACTCCAGGCGATACCAACCGGTTCAATGGCGGAAGATGTCTGCGGCACCCTTACGCTGAGTAATACAGGTGTCCAAGGCTCTGGCGGTAATGTTGCGAATTGTTGGAACCGTTAATTCTACACATCAGCTTCAAGGTTTTTATAAGATACAAGTGTTTTATTAAGGCATTGACTGGTTGTACTGTATGTCGCCATTTATCTTGAATAAAATAATCAGAGAATATTCTGATTATTCTCTGATTTCTTGTTCGATCTGGTCCGCTGTTACATGACGCACATCTTTACCTTTTACCATGTACACGACGTACTCAGACATGTTTTTTGCATGATCACCGATCCGCTCGATTGCTTTGGCTATAAATACTATCTCTAGACAAGTAGAGATTTTTCTTGGATCTTCCATCATGAATGTAATTAATTGACGTAAGATAGAACGGAATTCTTCATCCACGAATTCGTCCTGCCTGACAATTTGTGCGGCTGCATTTAAATCCAGGCGGGCAAAGGAATCAAGGGCCTTATGCAACATATCCATGGCGATGCTGGCGACATGTTTGATTTCATTAAAACGTGGAATGTGCATACGGTCTGATGAGTAGATCAACTTCGCCATTCGAGCAATTTTTTCCGCTTCATCACCAATGCGCTCAAGATCAGTAATAGTTTTAATTACCATCATGATCATACGCAAGTCACTTGCGGTAGGTTGTCGTCGTGCAATAATCTGATTACAGATTTCATCGATTGAGACTTCCATAGCATTGACGCGATGATCGCGTGTGATGACCTGGTCTATCAACTCTTCATTACCACTTGTCAATGCTTCAATGGCATATTCTATTTGTTCTTCAACAAAACCACCCATCTGCAAAACACGGGTACGAACTCCCTCAAGATCAGCATCAAACTGCTTAGAAATATGTTCTTTGTTTGTCATATCCCGCCTTTGGTTGGTAACGAAGAATGTAGTAGTAAGCTACTAAATATTAAAAATCAAATAGAAATTGTACGCACACCGTTATCTGTTCCCAGCAATAATGTATTCGCCGCACGCCGAGCAAAAAGACCATTCGTTACAACGCCGACAATTTGATTAAGTGTTGCTTCCAGTTCAATTGGATTCATAATTTGCAAGCCATGCACATCCAGAATGACATTGCCATTATCCGTGGTGAAACCTTGTCGCAAGGCCGGATGTCCTCCCAAATGAACAATCTCACGTGCAACATAGCTGCGCGCCATCGGTATGACCTCTACGGGTAAAGGAAAGTTGCCAAGAATATCTACCAACTTGCTTTGATCGGTAATACAGATAAATTTCCGTGCTACCGCAGCAACGATCTTTTCTCGCGTCAATGCACCGCCACCACCTTTGATCATATGCAAATTTTCTGTGATTTCATCCGCGCCATCAACATAAACAGGAACATCGATAACGTTATTTAGATCATGCACTTCAATCCCATGCTCCTTAAGTCTTTGTGCCGTTATATCCGAACTCGCCACTGCACCTTCGATTTTATGCTTGATTTTAGCCAGCTCTTCAATGAAATAATTAGCAGTGGAACCGGTGCCCACACCAACAATACAATCAACCGGAATATGTTGAATTGCAGCAGCAGCTGCTGCGCGTTTTTGCTCGTCTTGTGTCATTCTGTCTCTTAGAAAAAATAATATCGTTATCAGGATAGCGTTATCTGCTCATTTAAACAATGCTTCTATTGCTTAGAAAATAAAATTTGCAACATTCCCAGGACGAAAATGTAGTAGTTGGTTGAAACTGGTGATGTAGCGCCGCTTTAGTAACCCTCAAACGGTCTTTCTTTCTGAGATACTCCAGAGGCGCTACCGGAAGCAATCTTTCTTGTGCCGAAGCAATAAAAAATTCTTATCTGAATCCTATGATCGATCATACATGATTGCACAACCGATCATTGGTTTTAAAAATGCGACTGATTACTTAATAATAGCGTTTAACTCGCCTTTAGTATAACGATTAGCCATATCTTCTAAAGAAATCGGCTTTATTTTTCCTGCCTGTCCGGCACATCCAAATGCTTCGAAGCGTGCTTTACAAATGTCTTTGGCCGCTGCAGTAGCTTCTTTCAGAAATTTGCGCGGATCAAAATTACTTTTGTCTTTTTCCAGGCTGCGTCGGATCGCACCGGTCATTGCTAAGCGTATATCGGTATCGATATTTATTTTTCGTACTCCATATTTGATACCTTCCTGGATTTCTTCTACTGGCACACCATAAGTTTCTTTAATGTCACCACCATATTGACGGATGATATCCAGCCATTCTTGCGGTACTGAACTGGAACCGTGCATCACCAGATGAGTATTCGGAATGCGCGCATGGATTTCCTTGATACGTTGAATCGCCAGAATATCGCCAGTAGGCTTACGAGTAAACTTATAAGCGCCGTGAGAAGTGCCAATCGCGATAGCCAATGCATCCACACCGGTTTTACGCACAAAATCGGCTGCTTCTTCGGGATCAGTCAGCAATTGATCGTGCGATAGCACTCCTTCCGCGCCGTGACCGTCTTCCGCTTCACCCATACCGGACTCCAATGAGCCTAGACACCCCAGCTCACCTTCTACGGAAACACCGACTGAGTGCGCTATATTAACAACATTCGCCGTGACATCGACATTATATTCATAAGTAGATGGCGTTTTAGCGTCAGCTTGTAAAGAACCGTCCATCATAACACTCGAAAAACCGCTACGTATCGCGTTGACACAAACCGATGGAGAAGCACCATGATCCTGGTGCATTACAATAGGAATATGAGGATAGGTTTCTACTGCAGCAGCAATTAAATGACGCAAGAATGCTTCACCGGCATATTTTCTTGCACCAGCGGAACCTTGCATGATTACCGGGCTGTTGCATTCATCCGCTGCTTGCATGATCGCCTGGATTTGCTCCAGATTATTGACGTTAAACGCTGGCAAACCATAACCGTTTTCTGCTGCATGATCGAGTAATTGTCTTAATGATACAAGTGCCATTTAGATCTCCTTATTAAATTATCTGAATAAATTCTGCAAATATCAGTATAAGCGATTATTCTGCATGAATATGTTGATTCATTTTCCTATGGTAGTATATTTTTTTGCGCTGCGCGCACCCGCCACATGACTTCAAGTTATATCAATACCATGCCTTGTTTTCCACTCGCCGACCCTAATAATTTTCATCGTATTAGTACCGCCCGACTTACCTACAGGCTCACCAATCGTCATCACCATAATGTCACCACTTCGCACCACACCGCGATCGAGTAACTCCTGCTCAGCCAGATTTAGAATCACTTCCGGATCGTTCAACCCTTCACCAAATTCCAGCGGGTAAACACCTCTGAACAAGGTAACTCTCCTGCGCGTTTCTTCGTTAGGAGTTAACGCAAAAATTGGTACCTTTGAACTCCTGCGCGACATTAACAATGCTGTCACACCGCTTTGCGTCAACGCGGCAATTGCACGAATCTGCAGACCACCGGCGGTATACATCGTGGCACGTGCGATCGCTTCTTCAATGGTCGCAGGATGAATATTTTGCATCCGTCGATCTATACTGACCAGATATTCCTTTTCTGCTTCGAGACAAACCCTGGCCATGGCTTCTACGGCTTCAACCGGATATTCACCGGCAGCGGATTCCGCCGACAGCATAACTGCATCAGTACCATCAAGTACGGCATTAGCTACATCCGATACCTCAGCGCGCGTCGGAATTGGGGCGGTAATCATTGATTCCATCATTTGTGTTGCGGTCACAACAATTTTATTGTTTGCCCGTGCAGAACGAATCATTCTCTTCTGTAACGCAGGAACAGCGGCATCACCAACTTCAACCGCCAAATCGCCACGCGCCACCATGATCGCGTCCGAAGCTTCGAGTATATCATCCAGCGCAAGAATAGCTTCCGAGCGTTCAATTTTGGCCATGATCATGCCCTTTCCTCCTGCTTCTTGCAGCAATGCGCGAGCTTGTCGGATATCATCACCCGATCGGACAAACGATACCGCCAAATAATCCGCGCCAAACTCGGCAGCCGTTCTGATATCCTCCAGATCCTTACTAGTCAGAGCGGGAGCTCCCAATCCTCCGCCTTTACGGTTAATGCCTTTATTATTCGACAGTATTCCACCTTGCTCGACCACACAGAATACCTGATGTCCTTTCACCTGCGACACCCCCAGCACGATACGGCCATCATCCAGCATCAGTGTAGCTCCGGTTTCCAGATCGTTCGGCAGTTCTTTATAATCCAGCCCGACTCTTTCCTGATTACCCAGCTCACATGTAGCATCGAGAATAAACTGATCACCCACTTCAAGCCTAATTTTGCCATGCTCAAACTTGCCGACACGGATTTTAGGACCTTGCAGATCAGCTAAAACACCCACAGTAAATCCTGCCGCACGCGCCAATGAACGCGTCAGCTCCACCAATTCAATATGCTGATCACGCGTCCCATGCGAGAAATTGATCCGAACAACATCGACACCGGCTCGGATCATACGTTCCAGAGTTTTTGGATTACCGCTGGCAGGGCCCAGTGTGGCTACAATTTTTGTTCTTCGAATCATAATCTTCTTGTCGATTAGTTACCACGCATTTCCAGAATTTCTACCGCAGGTAGTTTCTTCCCTTCTAAAAATTCGAGAAATGCACCGCCTGCCGTAGAGATATAGGAAATTTTGTTATAAATATCATATTTTTGAATAGCTGCAATGGTATCACCACCGCCCGCCAGAGTGAACGCTTTGGTTTCTGCAATTGCTCGCGCTATCTTTTCCGTTCCAGCACCAAATTGATCAAATTCAAATACACCCACGGGACCATTCCACACCACTGTCCCGGCTTTCATGATGATATCCGTTAATTCCTGTGCACTCTTTGGGCCGATGTCAAAAATCATTTCATCATCTGCCACACTACCAGCGTCTTTCAATACTGCCGGTTCATTAGCATCAAATTTCTTGCCAACCACAACGTCGACCGCAATCGGGATCGATGCATTGCGTTTAGCCATTTTATCCATCAAAGTTTTAGCCGTTGGAACCAAGTCATCTTCGCACAATGACTTGCCGACATTCTTACCGGTTGCCTTAAGAAAAGTATTAGCGATACCACCACCAACAACCAATTGATCCACTTTTTCAGATAATGATTCAAGTACGGTCAGCTTAGTGGAAACTTTCGAACCGCCCACAATGGCAACCATAGGACGAGCTGGCCTCAACAACGCTTTAGTTAAGGCTTCCAACTCTTCAGTCAGTAAAATTCCCGCACAAGCTATCGGAGCATATTTAGCGATACCATGGGTTGAAGCCTCTGCGCGATGTGCGGTGCCGAAGGCATCCATCACAAACACATCGCATAATTTTGCATACTTCTGTGCGGTTTCCTCGACATTTTTCTTTTCGCCTCTGTTGATACGGCAATTTTCAAGTACTACCAGCTCTCCAGAATCAACATCAAATCCACCATCCACCCAATCTTTTATTAATCGAACTGGCTTTCCTAATCGGTTGGCAATATTATCGACAACGGGTTTCAGTGAGTTTTCTTCGGTCCATATTCCTTCATCAGGACGCCCCAAGTGAGAAGTGACCATCACTTTGGCGCCTGCTTTGAGGCAATGATTAATCGTCGCCATAGAGGCGGTAATGCGTGCGTCCGAGGTCACTTTACCATCCTTCACGGGCACATTCAGATCAGCGCGTATAAATACGCGCTTACCTTTAAGGTCAAGGTCTACAAGTTTAATAACAGGCACGATAAGCTCCAGAATTGTCTTTAAGAAAATATAAAGGATAGCTAACGCTACCCTTTATATCTTGACGAACTGAATATTGATTTACATAGCAATCAAGATCTTAATTATTCCCAATTACGTATCGATCAATACAAATTACTTGGCAACGGTACGAGCCATTTCCAATATCTTGGTGGAGTAACCCCACTCATTGTCATACCATGCCACCACTTTAACAAAATTTTTATCCAAAGCCATACCAGCTTCGGCATCGAAAATGGACGTACAGCTTTCTCCGCGGAAATCTGTAGACACCACTTTCTGATCGGTATAACCTAACACTCCCTTCATTGAATCTTCAGAAGCTTCCTTCATTGCCTTACAAATCTCATCGTAGCTAGCTTCTTTTTCTAACTCAACCGTTAAATCAACCACTGAGACGTCTGAAGTTGGAACACGAAAAGCCATACCGGTTAGTTTCTTGTTCAGTTCAGGAATCACAACGCCTACTGCTTTAGCAGCTCCCGTTGATGATGGAATAATATTTTCCAGAATACCGCGACCACCACGCCAATCTTTGTTGGAAGGGCCATCCACAGTTTTTTGCGTCGCTGTAGCTGCATGCACCGTGGTCATCAATCCACGCTTAATTCCCCATTTGTCATTCAACACTTTGGCCATTGGCGCCAAACAGTTGGTAGTGCACGAGGCATTGGAAATGATGCTCTCACCCTTGTAGGATTTATCATTTACACCATACACAAACATTGGCGTATCATCCTTCGAAGGAGCAGACATAATGACCTTTTTAGCTCCCGCTACAAGATGTTTTTCGCAAGTCTCTTTGGTCAGGAACAATCCAGTAGATTCGATAACAACCTCAGCTCCCACTTCGTTCCATTTCAATTCAGAAGGATCTTTAATCGCAGTCAGGCGAATCCTTTTGTCATTAACCACCAATGTGTTCCCATCTATTGATACATCACCTTTGAAACGGCCATGCACTGAATCGTGTTTCAACATATAAGCCAGATAATCTGGCTCTAACAAATCATTGATCGCGACGATTTCAATATCCGGAAAATTCTGTACAGCTGAGCGAAAAACCATACGCCCAATACGACCAAATCCATTAATACCAACCTTAATTGTCATGCTAAAACTCCTCGAATAAAAAACTTTCTGTTTTCGGATGAATACAGTTGATCACACGATAACCATATTTTTAAATTGAATTAGAGAATGCCTTTTACAGTTTTGACTACGTTCTCGACGGTAAAACCGAAATGCTTGAATAGCACATCTGCAGGCGCTGACTCACCAAAGGTATCAATACCCACTACCGCACCGTCCAGCCCGACATATTTACGCCAAAAATCTGTCACACCTGCCTCGATAGCGATCCGTTTGACACCCCTTGGCAAGACATTGTCCTTGTAGGATGGTTCCTGGCGATCAAAAACATTCGTACAAGGCATGGAGACAACACGTGCATGAATACCCTCATCTGCCAATACTTTCTGCGCATTCATGGCCAGACCGACTTCCGAGCCGGTAGCGATGAGAACAACCTGCGGTTTGCCGTTACTTGATTCGGCCAATATATAACCACCTTTTTCGATTAGTTTGATGCTTGCTGCGTCTCGTTTCTGGAACGGCAAATTCTGGCGACTGAAAATCAAAGCTGAAGGTCCATCTTTACGTTCGATGGCACGCACCCATGAAACAGTTGATTCAACGGTATCGCAAGGCCGCCATACATCCATATTGGGGATATAACGCAATGTTGCTGTTTGCTCTACCGGTTGATGCGTTGGACCATCTTCACCCAAACCAATTGAATCATGTGTAAAGACAAAAATGTTACGTATTTTCATCAAAGCAGCCATGCGCAACGCATTACGAGCATATTCTGAAAACATCAAAAAGGTTGCACCGTAAGGAATCAGGCCACCATGCAACGACAAGCCATTCATCATCGCACTCATACCAAACTCACGCACACCGTAATAAACATAATTGCCCCCGCCATTATTACCGACTCCTTTGGAGCCTGACCATAGAGTCAGGTTGGAACCCGCTAAATCGGCAGACCCTCCAATCAATTCCGGCAGAATAGGTGCCAAGGCTTCTATCGAGTTTTGCGAAGCTTTGCGGCTTGCGATGGATTCCGCTTTCGCATTAACTTGATTAATAACATCTTCAACATGACTACTCCAATTTGCAGGCAATTCTCCGGCCATTCGACGATCAAATTCCGCAGCTTCGGCAGGATATTTTTCTGCATACTCTGCAAGCTTCTGATTCCACTCCGTTTCAAGCTTCTGGCCTTTCGCTCTTGCGTCCCAAGCACTATAAACATCTTGGGGGATTTCAAAAGGCGGATGATGCCAGCCAATATGCGGCCGAGTAGCAGCGATTTCCGCATCACCTAGCGCGGCGCCATGAACTGAATGAGTATCGGCCATATTCGGCGAACCCAATCCGATAACCGTTTTGCAACAAATCATCGATGGCTTATTGTTTACTTGCTTCGCGGCTTCAATAGCCGCTTCAATTGCAACTGGATCATGGCCGTTGACGTTAGGCACTACATGCCAGCCATAGGATTCGAAGCGCTTCGGCGTATCATCAGTAAACCAACCTTCAACATGGCCATCTATGGAAATACCATTATCATCATAAAAACAGATTAGCTTGCCTAAACCCAATGTACCGGCTAGTGAACAAGCTTCATGCGAAATGCCTTCCATTAAACAGCCATCACCCAAGAAAACGTAAGTGTGATGATCTACGATATTGTAGCCAGGACGATTAAATTCTGCAGCCAGCACTTTCTCTGCCAAAGCCATGCCTACTGCATTCGTAATGCCCTGACCCAGCGGGCCAGTGGTGGTTTCCACTCCCGGTGTGTAACCATACTCTGGATGTCCAGGTGTTTTCGAATGGAATTGACGAAACTTTTTAAGTTCTTCCATCGGCAAATCATAGCCGGTTAAATGTAACAAAGCATAAATCAACATTGATCCATGACCATTGGATAAAACAAACCGGTCACGATCAACCCAACCCGGATTGCCAGGATTATGACGCAAGTGATGAATCCACAGCACCTCAGCAATTTCAGCCATACCCATCGGCATACCGGGGTGACCGGAATTGGCTTTTTGCACGGCATCCATCGCCAATGCGCGAACCGCACTGGTCAAATCTTTAAATACCGGTGCGTCAAAATCCTTGAATGTCCCCATCGATACAAGCTCCCTAATTTTTCAGATAAATAAAATAAATAAAAGTGTATATTATCCCCTAAGATAACAGATACGACAACTAGAGTCCTTCAATTTGCGTCTAAAACCAATTCAGTAGAGATGTAATGACCACCTTCTAATAGAATGATAGTATTCCTGCAACTTAACCTCCAATCAATGATATTGCAATGTAACTGCTTAGAAAAAAACAACTGCAAAAAACCCCATTTTTAACAAAAAACAGTGCAGCTTGTGAATTTATTTGGCAAAATTGGGTTATTTGCAAATAACCTTTCATTTACCGGGGAATTAAAAATGAAATATAAGAGCCTTCAGGAGTTCAGCGCATATGTAACTGAGCGTAATCCTAATCAACCAGAATACATGCAAGCAGTTACTGAAGTCGTTGAGAGCTTGTGGCCCTTTATTATGGAACACCCACGGTATGCCGAACATGGCTTGCTGGATCGCCTGGTCGAACCGGAACGAGTGATTATATTTCGCGTATCCTGGGTCGATGATCATGGCGAAGTCAAGGTTAATCGGGGTTATCGGGTTCAACACAGCTCTTCCATTGGCCCCTACAAAGGCGGGGTTCGATTTCATCCTTCAGTGAATCTGTCTATTCTTAAATTCCTGGCATTCGAGCAAACTTTCAAGAATGCATTGACGACGTTGCCGATGGGCGGTGGCAAGGGCGGATCCGATTTTGATCCGAAAGGTAGAAGTCCTGGTGAAGTCATGCGTTTTTGCCAGGCTTTTATCAGTGAGTTGTTTCGCCATATTGGCTCGGATACCGATGTACCCGCCGGTGATATCGGTGTCGGGGGACGTGAAGTCGGATTCATGGCAGGCATGACGAAAAAGCTGTCCAATCGATCTGATTGTGTATTTACCGGCAAAGGATTGAGTTTTGGCGGATCGTTGATTCGTCCTGAAGCAACCGGTTACGGCACGGTCTATTTTGCTCAGGAAGTATTACGGCATGCGGGACGTTATATGGAAGGCATGCGTGTTTCTGTTTCTGGCTCAGGTAATGTAGCACAATTTGCCGTAGAGAAAGCCATGGCACAGGGTGCCAAAGTGATTACCGTATCTGATTCCAGTGGCACAATCGTGGATGAAAATGGTTTTACCCCGGAAAAACTGGCGATATTGGGCGAAGTAAAAAATCACCTATATGCGCGTCTGGATGAATATGCTAAACGCGTCGCCGATGTCACTTTTCTGCCTAATGAAAAACCTTGGCATGTACCCGTACAAGTGGCATTGCCGTGCGCAACACAAAATGAAATCACCGGAACTGACGCACAGACTCTAGTTAACAACGGCGTTATCTGCGTTGCCGAAGGCGCAAACATGCCATCGAACGCTGAAGCAGTCGAATGTTTTCTCCATAACAAGGTGCTCTACGCACCGGGCAAAGCAAGCAATGCCGGCGGTGTCGCTACTTCAGGTCTGGAAATGAGCCAGAACGCAATGCGCTTGACCTGGACTCATGAGGAGGTTGATGCACGCCTGCAAGCAATCATGCAGGCTATTCACAAATCCTGCCTTAAGTACGGCACCAAGCCTGATGGCAGCATTAATTATGTGGATGGTGCCAACATTGCCGGTTTTGTTAAAGTGGCTGATGCCATGCTGGGCCAAGGCATTGTTTGATATTCATTACCAGTATATTGGCTGGCTGCAGAAATTTGCCAGAACTTGAAGTATGACTCTTGTATTTTACAGCCATACTGTGAAATACAAGCCATTGAAGCATTCGTTCTATTTCTTGATTGTAAGAACCTTCTATTGAGCCTGCGCAGGAAATAGCTATGAGAAATTACCTTCTGGGACTAATCCTTTTAGTCTATTTCGGAACATTATCCGCAAGTCAGGACCTTGATTATATTGCTGCTCGAGAAGCCTTCCAGGCTGGCAACGCCAAACGTTTAGATGAACATGCCGCAAAGCTGCAACACCACGTGCTGTGGCCCTATGTGGAATATTTCAAACTGCGCATGAGACTGCAAAGCACCGACATTGCCAGCATTCGATACTTTCTCACGCGTTATGATGGTGATCTGGTCGCGGATCGATTACGCGGAGATTGGCTCAAGTTGTTGGGCAAGAATCAACAATGGTCGCTTTTTGAAACCGAATATCCATTGTCAGTGAACAAGGATACTGAGCTCTTGTGCTATTACTATCAGAATCGCCTGAATGCCAGAGACATTTCAGTGTTGAGAGAAGTGCGATCCTTATGGCTTACACCGACTAGTCAGCCCGATAGCTGCACGCCGGTTTTTCGTACGTTAATTCACGGCGGTCAAATTACGCTGGAAGATATCTGGACCCGAATTCGACTAGCTTTGGAAGAAGGTCAAACCGGTGTGGCTACGCATATTAACCGTTATTTACCAAGTAACGAGTCGTTAAACAACACCGACTTGAATAACGCAGCCAAGAATCCGTTGCGTTATCTGGACACCTTAAATACCAGAATCAAATCACGCAGTGACCGAGAAATTGCTTTATTTGCGCTATTGCGTCTGCTGCGCAATGATACCAATCAAGCCTATGTCCAGTGGTCAAAAATCAAAAGTCAGCTTACTCCATTTGATCGTTCCTATTTTCTGGGAAGACTGGGGTACCGAGCAGCGATGCGGCATGACTCCCGCGCCCTAGATTGGTTCCGGGAAGCGCAAAATACACCGCAAACCTATCCACCCTCAGATACCGTGCTTGCCTGGCAGGCACGCGCGGCTTTGCGGGCTGCACACTGGGATGAGGTACTAAGAACTATCGACAAGATGTCATCCACCGAGCAACAAATCGATACTTGGCGCTACTGGAAAGCACGTGCGTTTATAGCGAAGGGGAAGACTCAGGATGCAAATAATATCTTAATTCCTCTCAGCAGTGAGCACAGTTTTTATGGCCAATTGGCACGAGAAGAACTGGGTAGTATGCTCAGCATCACTGACAAAATCTACCGCGCGAACAATAGCGAGGTATCTGCTATGGAACGCAAGCCCGGTATACAACGAACAATGGCTTTTGCGCGCATGAATTTGCGTACCGAAGCATTCCGCGAGTGGAGTTGGACCATTCGACAATTCTCAGATGCGGAATTACTGGCAGCATCCGAGGTAGCGCGCCGTCAGGGCATGTATGACCGCGCGATCAATACTGCGAATAGAACGATAACGCAACATGATTTCAGTTTGCGTTTTTTATCTCCGCACCGGGAAGCGCTTAGAAATGTTTTGCGGCGACATGAACTGGATGAAGCCTGGGTGTATGGGCTGATTCGGCAGGAAAGTCGCTTTATTGCGGATATTAAATCTCACGCTGGGGCGACGGGCTTGATGCAATTGATGCCAGCCACGGCCGAATGGGTTGCCAAGCAATTGGGAATACCAAATTTCCGGCAAAATCTCGTGTCAGATGTAAATACCAACTTGCAATTAGGAACATATTATCTTAAACACGTGCTGAACACATTGGACAATCAACCGCTGCTAGCTTCGGCTGCCTATAATGCTGGACCGGGCAGGGCCAGACGCTGGCGCGACGATACTAGAATATTGGAAGGTGCTATTTATGCCGAAACAATTCCTTTTAACGAGACCCGGGATTACGTCAAGAAGGTTTTAAAGAACTCAATGTATTACGCCAAAGTCCTCGAGCATGGACATGATTCACCAACACTTAAGGAGCGCTTGGGGATTGTACGGGCGAAATAGTCATTGAAAACTTATCTAGTAGGCGGTTCGGTGCGCGATGAACTGCTCGGATTGCCGGTCCAGGATCATGATTATGTGGTAGTGGGTGCTTCACCGGAGGAAATGGAGCAGTTGGGCTATCGTCCGGTAGGCAAGGATTTTCCGGTTTTCTTACACCCTCAGACAAATGAGCAATACGCACTAGCCCGGACTGAACGAAAAATTTCACTCGGATACAAAGGATTCGAAGTGTTTACTTCACCTCAAGTTACCTTGCAGGAAGATCTGGCACGCCGGGACCTTACCATCAATTCGATTGCCAAAGATGAAGCAGGCAACATCATCGATCCATTTAACGGTGTCGCTGATCTTGAAGCCGGCATTTTACGCCATATCAGTCCTGCATTTTCAGAAGATCCAGTACGGATTCTCAGAGCCGCGCGCTTTGCCGCGCGCTTCGGTTTCAGCATAGCACCGGAAACATTGATGCTGATGAACGATATGGTACATAACGGCGAGGTTGATGCACTGGTACCAGAACGTGTCTGGCAGGAACTCGCACGCGGATTGATGGAAAAGAATCCATCCAGAATGTTTTATATACTGAAGGAATGCGGTGCTTTAGCACGGATTATTCCAGAAGTGAACGTGTTGTTCGGCGTTCCGCAACCAGCGCATGTACATCCTGAAATTGATACTGGTGTGCATATTATGATGGTAATCGATTATGCTGCAGCGCAAAACTATTCGTTACCTGTGCGTTTTGCCGCGCTAACGCATGATTTAGGAAAAGGCACAACATCACCCGAAGAATGGCCGCGGCATATTGGTCATGAAGACCGCAGCGTCGAATTAACAAAGAATTTGTGTGAACGCATTAAAGTCCCTAAAGAATCGCGTGATCTCGCGTTACTGGTTGCACGTTATCACGGCGAAGTACATCGCGCAGAAGAGCTCAAACCGTCTACCATGGCAAAAATGCTGCAAGCGGTTGATGCTTACCGTAAACCAGGCCGATTCGAGGAATTCTTACAAGCTTGCGCATGCGATTTTCATGGCCGTCCAGGTTATGCGACCAGGCCTTATTTGCCAGCCGATCGATTTCGGAAAGCATATCTTGCGGCAAAAAAAGTAGACGCCGGTGCAATTGCAGCTGAGCTCAGGAAAAATTTACCTGGGTCAACTGCATTGCCAAGCGCTATTAACACCTGTGTGCACTCAGCGCGTATTGCCAGAATAAAAGCTGAATTGATATATAGCTGAAATACATAAGTTTTATAGTCTCCGCGCCCCATTTTCTGTTAATGCTTATCTTACCTTGCAGCCTCCTCAGCTTGATTAGCAGATATTAATGATTACTTCTCTATACAGTTTTCATTTTCAGTATGTTGGAAAGAACGCAGAAAAAACAAGAGAATCTATCTGATATAACGTAATTTAAAGCCTCTGCTCATCCAATAATAATATCAAACTGAAGACGATTCAGTGGCATATAAAATAACTCCAGACAATCTATAAGTGCATAGGATTACTGTACTTATAATAATTCATTAACTTAGATTTTTTAAGTGATCTCATATTGAATTCGTTTAGGATCGTGCATTGTATCGCCCCAAGCAAGTGAACGATAGTCAAAACCATTCTCAATTGTCGGTTTGATAATATCAAAGTAAGGTGATATATCGAAATCTCTTGGAGTAAAAAGACTGTGATGACGGATATGATAAATATCTGCATAGCAATCTGCGTGCGCGGGATCATCAGACCACGTGCGCTGAATCTCCGGCAGAATTGGATAACGTACCGATTCGAAGGCTTGTGCAATCAAAGTAGAACATATTGCACGCGTAGGATCGTCACTCCCCAATGCCAACAGACGTCTGCGGAATCGTGTGGGAACTGGAAACGTTGGGAGTAGATAACGCAAGAGATCGAAAATATGTTTAAGATCATACTGATGACCGATACGTGCAATCACATAATCGACAACGCGCTTGCGATCATCATTACTCAAACCGACCGGACGACAGATCCGCGTATGCATTTGTGCATAATGCGCCAGTGTAATGGCGCGCACGCCTTCTTTCAGGTCAGCTTCAATCAGTACCCGGGGCAACTCCCAAGGAGCACCATGAGGAAGTACGTTGCCAATGTAAAGTGCCGCATGTGACCAATTGGATTGTGTCAGATATTTGATAGCGACACTAATGCGGGTATTTCCCTCCACCAATAACACATCGCCAGGCTGTAAGCTAGCTGCAAGCTTTTCCTGACTGATTGTTGCAACCTGAATGCTTTGACGTATCGGCTTGGTTAAAAATCGCGCCAATCCACGTCCAACGATTTCAGTCACTTGCCCCATTAATTTTCCCTATGACGGCGTAATATCACCATATAAAGTTTCAGCAATTAATCCCAGACTATTATATGTATCTACTATACGTTTGTGATTAAGAATACTAAAAATGCTATTGTGCATTACAAGCATAGTATTTTCCATCACGGCAATAAACACATAAAAAGATCCAAACCTTTTCGATCAAAAGGATTCATTAAAGACTGATGATTCCTTTCTTACAATGGTTTTGTTCATTTATCTAATGATCGACTAAATCCGACATTATTTACTTTGCGCGGCACGTTTAGAAAAAACTATAGTGCTAATAATGATATTATTTCACTACAAAGCGAACAGTTGGAGAAATCATGCATCACTCGGAACCTGAATCCGGCTTGAATTTTAATCTGATCATGCTAATTGCATTATTGGCGGTATTACTAATCGTGCCTTTTTCAATCAATGCGCTTATGCACATGTTATCGGCCAAAAGGCCACTTAATGCGGTGATTATGAAATTGCCGACGGATAGCACTGCGATTACGATTCCGCCAACAGTCAAACAATATGAAGGCTTTGAGATCACCCTCAATCTGGAAACGAAGCATCTTGCCCGGTTTTTGAGCGAAATTGTTGCCACGGCCTCCGAAGGTACTTCGATACAGGGAATTAACGGTGCGGTATCGCCCAACATGAAGGCAGAGATTATCGGAGCAACGTTTGAAATTGATCGAAACGGACCACAAGGTCCGAATTCAGACTATGGCAGCACAGCAAAATGGCGCTGGTGGGTGACGGCAAATTCTTCAGGCGAACAGGTATTAAAATTTCGATTGCACTTATTAGCACAAAATAGTGCACAGACAAATGCTAAAATACTTGATCTCGCCGAGGCAAACTTTTCCGTCCAGGCAAATCCAATAGAATGGGTTAAACGGAATGGAATCTGGGTAGTTTTACTGCTCTCAGTTACGGTAGCGATCTTGTATGGATTACGGCGGCGCTACCTACGGTAAATGCATTTTTTATCTGAAACAAGGAAAGCTGCAAATTGGATACAGTTTCTTTCCTGACCGCTTGAAAAATTTTAAATAAACCTTATATCAACATCGAAGTGTACTTTCTGTAATTGTAAAAACGCCCCATTAAATAGCAAGTAGTACTGGATTGAATGAGGCGCTACTATTGAACTTACTTAATGTGTTTTTGATAAGGAGAAATTTATTATGGCCATTACAAGATATGAACCTTGGGGCTTGTTAAGTCAACTGCAAAAAGAATTGGAACGAGGTGGTATGGAGGGTTCCACCGCAACCGCGGAATGGGCACCTGCGGTGGATATTAAGGAAGGAACTGATAAATTTGTCATTCATGCAGATATTCCTGGGGTAAAACCAGAGGAAATTGACATCAGCATGGAAAGTGGTGTACTCACTATCAAGGGCGAAAAGAAATCTGAAAGTAAAACCGAGCAAGAAGGTTATAAACGCGTTGAACGTACTTATGGCTCTTTTTATAGACGTTTTAGTTTACCAGATACGGCGAATGCCGATGCGATCTCCGCATCGTCAAAGCACGGTGTACTGGAAGTGATTATTCCGAAACGTGAAGCAGTGCTGCCGAAAAAAATTAATGTGTCGGCAGTTGAGTAATTCAGTTTATTTTAATACTCATCGTAAAAATGGAGCTCATAAGCTCCATTTTTACCGATACAATTTTGCCAAGCAGGCTAAAGCATGACAAAATTGTATTCCTGTTGCTTATCGAAAAGCAAATTCTAATTTTCCTGCAGAAAAATAAACCTCACTGATGCCACTCATTACACTGGATAACGCCTGTTTGGCTTTTGGCCATCATGCCTTGCTGGATCATGCAAATCTGCAACTGGATCCGGGGGAGCGCGTAGGATTAATCGGCAGAAACGGCGGGGGTAAATCGAGTTTGCTGCGGTCCTTGGCGGGAGAAATCAAGTTGGATGACGGCAAACTTTGGCGCGCACCCAATTTAAAGCTGGCTCATGTTTCACAAGAACCACTCTTGAATCCCGCCAATACTGTGTATTTAGAAGTTTCAACCGGTTTGGGCAATATTAGCCAGGTATTGCTCGATTACCATGCTGTCTCGCATGCGTTGAGTGAAACAACCGGCGATACCGAGGCATTGCTGATTCGGTTGCAGGATTTACAAAGTACTTTGGAAGTGGAAGACGGATGGAGCCTGCAAGCAAAAATTGAAACGGTAATCGACAAACTGAATTTGCCTGCGGATACCTTGATTGAACATCTTTCCGGCGGCTTGAAAAAGCGCGTGGCTTTGGCACGTGCACTGGTGATATCACCGGATGTGCTTTTGCTGGATGAACCCACCAATCATCTGGATTTTTCTTCGATTGAATGGCTGGAAGGATTATTGCAGGATTTCTCCGGTAGTGTTTTGTTTATTACGCATGATCGCCGTTTTCTGGATAATGTGGCGACCAGAATTATCGAACTGGATCGAGGAATTCTGGAAAATTTTTCTGGAAAATTTAAAGATTATCAGCGTAAAAAAATGGAAAAGCTTGAAGTTGAAGCGACACATCAACAGAAATTCGATAAAGTGTTGGCACAGGAGGAAGTCTGGATACGTAAAGGTATCGAAGCGCGGCGCACACGCAATGAAGGTAGAGTAAGAAGATTAGAATCGCTGCGTTTGGAGCGCACAGCAAGACGGGAAAGTGTCGGCAAAGCCAATATCAGTGTCGATATCGGCGAGCGTTCGGGTAAATTGGTCGCTGAACTGGAGCATGTCAACAAAAATTATGGTAATAAAATAATTATCAAAGATTTCTCTTGCCGAATCATGCGAGGTGACAGGGTGGGATTATTGGGTCCCAATGGCGCTGGAAAATCGACCCTCTTAAAATTAATTTTGGGAGAGTTACCACCGGATTCCGGCGAAATTCAGCAGGGAACCAAACTGGCGGTTGCTTATTTCGATCAAATGCGTGAACAGCTTGATGAAGAAATGGTTCTGACCGATACCATCAGTCAAGGCTCTGACTTTATCGAGATTAACGGTAAGCGCAAGCACGTCATCAGTTATCTGGAAGATTTTCTTTTTCCTCCGGAGCGTGCTCGTTCACCGGTCAAATCACTGTCGGGAGGAGAACGTAATCGTTTGTTGCTGGCACGTTTATTTACACGACCCGCCAATGTTCTAGTGCTGGATGAACCCACCAATGATCTGGATATTGAAACACTGGAATTACTGGAAGCCTTGCTGCAGGACTATACCGGCACGCTATTTTTGGTCAGTCATGATCGTGAATTTCTTGATAATGTGGTCACACAAGTAATTGCATTTGAAGGAAATGGAAAATTGTGTGAATATGTTGGCGGTTATGAAGATTGGATTCGTGCCCAACAATTCGAAGATAATATCAATCAACAAAAAATATTATCCAAACAATCAGACACTCCTCCAGCCAGTATTTCCAAACCAGCCAGACCTGTTCAGACTAAAAAATTAAGCTATCAGGAAACAAGAGAGCTTGCAGCTTTACCTGCTAGAATAGACGTTTTGGAGCAAGAACAAGCAAATATTATTTTACGCTTGAATGAATCAACGATCTATCGTGATCATCCGGACGAAGCGAAGGCATTTCAATCACGTCTTGATACGATTGAAAAAGAACTGACAGATTGCTTAGCAAGATGGGAAGAATTGGAATCAAAATCTGCCACAAGTTTCAGTACCTGAGATAACCATTTCCCTATAAACAACATGGACATACTTACACTTTTCATTGACCAAACCGAGCGTATCGTTTAAAGTTTAACTTTTGAGAGAAGGAGGATTAGATGAAACACAAATTGATTATGAATTTATTACTTGCCATGAGTATGCTCCTGGCATTTACAGGTGTATCTCAAGCAGAAGGAGATGCGGCTGCGGCAAAGGACAAACTTTCAATGTGTGAAGGTTGTCACGGAATTCCAGGGTATAGGACAGCTTTTCCAACAGCTTATAATGTTCCCAAATTAGGTGGACAGCACGCAGAATATATCGTTAAAGCATTAGAAGGATACAAAAACGGCACACGTAGTCATCCGACCATGAATGGCTTGGTTCAAACGCTATCGCAACAGGATTTCGCAGATTTGGCTGCTTATTATTCTAAAAATTAATTAAGATATTTACGCAAGGAACGAATTATGAAGAATTATGTAATTGCCGCATTAAGTGCAGCAGCCTTAATGCTATCTAGTCAAGCAATGGCTGCTGATATTGAAGCTGGTAAAAGTAAAGCAGCTGAAGTATGTGCATCATGTCATGGTGCGGATGGAAATAGCCCTGCACCAAATTTCCCTAAGATTGGTGGACAGTATAGAAGTTATTTGGCAAAAGCGTTGAAAGATTACAAAACCGGTGTACGTCAAGATCCTATCATGTCTGCAATGGCCGCTAATTTGAGTGCAGCAGATATTGAAAACTTGGCCTTTTATTACTCAAGCCTGCCGGGTACTTTGAATTCAAACAAATAAAGCAGAAATATTTTATAAATTTATTTGCACCTAAAATTTTAGGACGGGATAACACCACAAACTGTTTGGTTTTATCCCGTTTTTTATTGAGCTGATGAACCTAACTGCTTATCCAGACAATCAATATAAATAGTTGCATCTGGTGCAGATTGGTTGCGCTGCGCCTGCCAAATCATTTCTGCAAGACAACCCATTACCTGATGAGCGGCGTCGTGTTCGTTTCCGGTTTTCTCCTGCAATCGAGTAAATCGCTCACAAATGCCTATCGGCTGATTAATCGACAGCTGTTCTTTGATCGCCACATGCATGCTCATGTGCAAAAATGGATTCGTATCACCCATTTCAGGCAAATAATCCTTATCCAAATAGCGATCGACATCATCAAGTATGTCGTGGTATTCCTGGTGCTGCAGTATCACTTCCAACACAATTGCTTCAATCCCGGATAAGATTTCCTGCTGCCGATATTTCCGCCACGTATCAAAAAATAGTTGACGTGCTTGCTCTCTAGATGGTTTAAACATAAGATTGCTAAGATTAAATATTTTTATCCTTAAATTCACACAGATGATTTATTTTGCAAGCTGAGCACTCTGGTTTTCTCGCCTTACAAACGTACCTACCATGAAGAATCAGCCAATGATGTGCATTCTGACGAAATTCTTTAGGTACTACTTTGAGCAATTTCAACTCCACCTCGAGAACATTTTTACCAGGTGCAAGCCCGGTACGATTTGCAACCCGGAAAATATGAGTATCTACAGCTATAGTTGGTTCACCGAAAGCTGTATTCAAAATCACGTTGGCGGTTTTGCGTCCGACACCGGGTAATTGCTCGAGCAGTTCTCGCGTTCGCGGTACTTCGCTGTGTTGCTGCTGCATCAACAATTGACAGGTGGCCAGGATATTCCTGGCTTTAGTTTTATATAAACCAATACTTTGTATACATTCCGTTAAGCCGGCCTCACCTAAAGCAAGAATTTTATCGGGCGTGTTGGCTTGTGGGAATAATTTTCGTGTTGCAAGATTAACACTTTTGTCTGTAGCCTGTGCAGAAAGTATGACTGCAATAAGCAACTCGAAAGGTGACCGATATTCCAGCTCGGTGGTAGGATTGGGATTGGCTGATTTCAGGCAAGCAAAAATTTCACGACGCTTGGCTGAGTTCATATGGTTTTTCTGGAATTCAGTCTGGTTGCTGTCTGTTCGCGTATTGCAGCCGCACGCTTGAGCGCAGCTGCAACAATAGTTTGTTTGCGAGCTTCTGAATTTACTTGGACAGCTTGTGGCGATTGCACAAATTCTTCGGTGTGCGACTTGTGATCAGCTTGTTTATCACATGCAATTCGTTGCAGGCGGTATTGGTAACGTGAACGCGCTCTATCTGCAGCCTGTTTTTTAATGATATCCACGGGCAGGCTCACCGAATCCGTTACTTTATTATTTATTGAAATCATGTGGATGCAATCCATCGGACACGGTGCAATACACAAATCACAACCCGTGCACTCGTCTGCGATGACTGTATGCATTTGTTTGGGAGCACCAACAATCGCATCGACAGGACACGATTGGATGCAGAACGTACAACCAATGCACAGACGCTCATCAATCCAGGCAACTAATTGATTGGATCTTGGATAACCATGTGTCGTATTGAGTGGTTTAGTCGGAATACCCAATAACTCAGCAATTTTTTGAATACCTTGCTGCCCTCCGGGTGGGCATTGATTGATATCTGCATGACCTTCTGCGATAGCTTCTGCATAAGGTCTGCACCCAGTAAAACCACATTTTCTACATTGAGTCTGCGGCAAAATCGCATCTATCTTTTCTATCAGCAGTTGATTCATTGTTGCAAATGATAGTCTTCTGAATCAACGCAAACCGCTTTGGCAATATCTTTAACCAAACTAGGTCCATAGTATATCAAACCGGTATATAACTGAATCAGGCTGGCACCGGAATTTAATTTTTCCTGCGCATCTTCTGCTGATAGGATGCCACCGACACCGATGATTGGAATAGCATCCTGCAAAAAATGGTGCAGCTGCTGTATTACCTTGGTAGCAAGCTGAGTCAATGGAGCTCCACTAAGTCCCCCGCCTTCCTGTGCGAGCGGCAGGTGCTCAACACCAACTCGTGAGATTGTAGTATTAGTGGCAATCACACCATCTATACAATGTTTCAGCAGTAATTTAGCAATCGATTCAATTTGCTTGCCATCAAGATCAGGCGCGATTTTTATCACCATCGGTACATATTTTCCATGAGTTTGAGCAAGCTTCGTCTGTTCAGATTTTAGATCGCCCAATAACTGATCAAGGGCATCGGCAAATTGTAACTGCCGTAAATCTTTTGTATTTGGCGATGAAATATTAACCGTCACATAATGAGCATGACAATAAACTCTCTGCAAGCCGATCAAATAATCATCAGTTGCTTTTTCTAGTGGAGTATCAAAATTCTTGCCAATATTAATGCCCAGTATGCCTTGATAATTCGAGCGGGTGATGTTTTCCACCAACTGATCGACTCCATGATTATTGAATCCTAGACGATTGATGATCGCGTTTGCTTCGGGCACACGGAAAATACGAGGTGTTGGATTACCCGGTTGAGGTCTTGGCGTTACGGTGCCTATTTCAATGAAACCAAATCCCATTGAGGCGAGAACGTCCAAATGTTCACCGTTTTTATCCAGGCCGGCGGCTAGTCCGACAGGATTGGAAAAAGTTAATCCCATCACGTTTCGTGGCTGACAAGAAATAGCAGCATGCTTCAGCAAACCTAATCTGCTGGCTTGTTCAATTGCGCTGAACGTAAATCTGTGAGCAAATTCCGGGTCTAACTTAAAAAGTAATGGGCGAAGTAGTGTATAAAGCATACAGAATTTTATCCTGAACCAATAACTCATTTGAATGCATTTCAAGAAATATTACTGCTGTCCAGTAATTGCCAGCGACCATTAATCAGAACTTCGAGTGATTTGAAATTGGCTTTGTACTGCATTTTTCGATTTTCTTTGATCCAATAACCAAGATAAAGATAGTCCAGACCAAGCTGCCGGCATTGTTCAATCTGCCATATGATATTGTAGGTGCCGAAACTTGCATGAGCGATATCCGCGTCAAAAAAAGTATATACCGATGAAATACCATCGGGCAGAATGTCAATAATACTGATCATGCGTAACTGCCCTGCTTCATGGAATTCTATTAATTTGGAATTCACATAGCTTTGCAATAAAAAATTGTTATATTGCTCACGGCAATCATTATCCATGCCACCCCCCAAGTGTCGCTTGAACTGATATCGTTGATAGAGTGCATAGTGCTCAGGTTGGTAATGCAACGGATGTTGTATCGCTACTACGTGCTGATGTTTTTTCCAGGCACGACGTTGTGCTCGCTTGGAAGTAAAAGTTTTCACATTGATGCGCACTGATTGACAAGCCTGGCAATGCTCGCAGCATGGGCGATAGATGTAATGTCCGCTGCGGCGAAAACCCGCCTGGATTAATTCTCCGTAAGTCTGTGTATCAATCAGCTGTTCTGGCGTTGCAATTTCCGAACATGCCAATCTGTCAGGCAAATAACTGCAGGAATAAGGATTGGTGGTGTGAAATTTAAGCACGGGTAAATTATACTCAATCTAAATACGTTCAAAGTTCCATTTGCTACCAGGTTTAGATCCAATTGTAATTAAGGCGTCCAATATTTGACTAAATTCTGTTCTGGAAATTTCTTGTGCACCCAAGGATGCCAGATGATCGGTTCTAACTTGGCAATCTATCAGACCAAATTGCCAGAATTGTAACTGTTTTACCAGATGTACCAGGGCAATTTTTGACGCATCCTGTACGCGCGAAAACATTGACTCGCCAAAAAATACCTTACCCAGGGCAACTCCATAGAGTCCTCCAGCAAGCTCACCATCAATCCAGGTTTCCACACAATGCGCTAATCCCATTTCATGTAGCGCAGTATAAGCAGCAACCATTTGTGGATGTATCCAGGTGCCTGCCTGACCTGCGCGCGGTGCTGCACAAGCTAGCATGACCTGATTAAAGCTGCAGTCCGTGCGAATTTCATAATGAGCGCTTTTAATGGCTTTCCGGAGTGAGCGAGAAATTTTCAATTTGTGGGGAAACAGCACCATGCGAGGATCCGGGCTCCACCAAAGAATCGGTTGATCATCATTAAACCAGGGAAAGATACCTTTACTATAAGCCTCAAGCAAGCGATGCGAAGTAAGATCTCCGCCAACAGCCAGTAACCCATTAGGCTCTCTCAGAGCATCTCCCACGGGGGGGAACGAGAAACGAGTCATAACATTAAATATTAAGAAATTAAAAAAACTGATTGCTCTTATCTTGATACAGATCAAGATTGCAGTAATTCTTTTCTTTTATGCTGCCAGCATTGATTAATCGCAGCAGCCAAAAAATAAATTTATAAAGAGAGATTATATGAAGTTTTTTTTACAAAAGGGAAAATCAACGGCTGATTTTGTAATAAGCGCTTCGCTATTAATTATTTTTTCTACAACTACGACGCAAGTAAATGCGCAAGATGCCGCAACTCAGCGCATCAAACAGCTGGAAAATACCCTGCAAGAAATTCAGAGTGAGTTGAACAGAATGAAAGCTGAGTCGATCCGAACGCAAGAAATTCAAAACGAATTGAACAAAGTGAAAGCAGAATCGGCCCGAATCACGCAGAAAGTTGAGCAGATTCAGTCAATCAGAACCTCACAAGAAAGCATCTATTCTGAAAGTATGAGCGAGAAAAGAATTATGCTGTTTTTCCGTGGCGGCTATGCCAGGAGCGATGCACATCGTAATGGCGTATCGATCGAAAGTCGTGTCGCACCGGTTGGCGCGCAGGAGCAAGCAGACCGGCATGCGTGGTATACCGGCGCGGGATTTGATTTTCAACTGACCAAGGATACCTGGGGGTTCATACCTAAAACTGAGATAGACGCGGAGTTAATGTTTGAATATAAACAATTTGGACATGGGATTCAGGGTAATGCGCTGGCGAATGAGCCCACTCAACTAGCGGGGGGCGCATACAATTCTCGGGGAGTGACAGTCAATCAATTTACCTTGACCGCATCTCCAAAAATTAAATTTAATCATTTTGCGCATTACAAAATCAGGCCCTGGATAATTCCTGCTGGCTTAGCGATACACGTTGTCAGCCCGCCAACTGAATCAATCACCGTACTGGAACCCAGCATTATGTTCGCAGGCGGCGTTGAGTATAACATCTGGAAAGATTTTTTCATTGGCGCGGATGCACGTTATCAATTTGTAACGGGGTCGCTGGATGGCACAAAAATTGGCGGCATGTCCGTCGGCGGTTATGTCGGTATCGGTTTCTAGAACAAAAAGTAAGCTTATATCAGTGTATGAGCAGTCAATTACTAGAACAGCTCAGATTCTTATAATTCTCTGATTTAGATTCGAGTTTTGATCGTTCGTTACCAAAAGAGTATCGATGTGTAACGGAGCCTTGACGCCTCACTAATTTCTTAGTGGGGTGTTTTTTTATGATGAGATTGAGCCAGTTTGTGGTGTACAAATACCAAACCAACTTTGCCAGCAATCGCTGAATAGTTCGATGGCACATGGAAAACACATAACAATCGATAATTTGAACTCGAATTGTGAATAAAGCAAGGGAGTAAGATCAATTGCTTTGTAATTTGCAAACATCAAAGAATGTACCAATTCATTCAGTCACGCTAGTAAAACGTCGGCAAAGACATACCCATCCAGAGCAGCGCAAGGATAATCATGGTAATACCAACACCTATAGTGCCAACGATCATCCCGATGAGGATGGTGACGCCATCTTTACTAAGCAAGCCTAATGACATGATGAGAATTCCCCAGCCTGGTGGAAAATTAGTCAGAGGAATAGGAAGTGCGATAGATAAAGTAAAAACGAATGCAAAAATACCAATAATTCTTTCCCAAGTATGTACGCTGATATAGGTCAATCGAGGTTGCAAGCGTTTTTCAATTTTTTTGAGCCAGGGACTAGCCTTAACGATCATTTTTTCCATGCTGGACCGCTTGATTTCTTTATTTTCTATCCATTCAGGCAACCAAGGTGCCCGCATGCCTAGCATCATTTGTACTGAAAATATGAAAAGTGGGATGGAAAAAAATGTTGTGTACCCAGGCGGCACAGGTACGGGAAGACAAAGCGGCAGGGCAGCAATAGCCAGTAACACACCGAAACCACGTTCGTGCAGGGTGTTCTTGATCTCTCTCACCTTCAGGGTGTCGCTGCGATAAACAACGACCACGTTTTCCAGCAATTCAGATGTAGATCGTTCATTTTTGTTATTGCTGTTATGGTTGTTATCGCTCATAGAGAGTTTCCTTGAGTTCCATATCCTGTCAAACAATAGCGTCTGGCATATTAATAATAAGCGACGCACACGATTTAAAATTTCCTAAGCATCTGCGCTCTGAATCTAACGGATAAGTACTCCAGCAAAGGAAGAACATCTCGAATATTAAGGTAGATTATGGCGTCATCATTGGCTATTTGGAAGCCTTTCATTATTGTACACATCCCTGCTCTCGAAACAGAGACCTATTTCATGGCGCCGGCTGGTTTAAGATTAATTGGGTGATTTAGGACGCAGGGATAAGACCATACTCATTCAGATGCATATATCTTCGGGACAGAGCTCACATAACATATAAAATAATCGAGCCCACAGCTATGGAGCTGGCGGAATTTGTGATTGAACTTTAGAAATGGTGATGGGATGGTATGATTTACTTGTTGTTTAGACCTGTAAACGGTAAGATGCAATCCAGCTCACACTGATCCTATTAGCTCTCATGTCGTTGAATCAACTGATCTATGCTAACCAATAAATTGACCATTGACTACCCGGTAGGAAGGCCTCCAAGATATGCTCTAATGGACAAGCCTCATCCCTTATTGGCAGCCAAGCTAGATAGGCATCGCCATGTCTATAAAGACACACTCCAGGTATGTTTGGGTTATGCACAGAATTTAAAAACGATTGAATGCAGTGATGATCCGGAAGGTACGAAACCTTACTGGGTCAATGGTTTCATTCCGGGGATGGACGGCACAACCCTATACAGCATGACCGCGAACCGTAAGCCGAGGACTTTTCTGGAAATTGGATCAGGCAACTCTACACGCTTCATCGCTAAAGCCATACGGGAACATAGCCCAGCGACAAGATTGATTTCAATCGACCCAGCTCCACGAGCCTTGTGCGATAGCCTATGCCATGAAATCCATCGCAGACCTTTGGAAGAAATAGATTTATCTATATTTGATCAGATTAAAGCAGGCGATATCATCTTTATGGATGGCTCGCACCGATGTTTCATGCATACCGACACTACTGTTTTTTTTCTCGATATTTTACCGAAACTGCCACACGATGTTTGGGTTGGTATCCATGATATCTGCTTGCCTTTTGACTATCCAGAAAGCACTGTGGATTGGTTCTGGTCGGAGCAATACTTACTTGCTTGTTATCTGCTAGGTGATTGTCCTTGGCTGGAGGTCATCTTGCCAAGCGTTTTTGCTTCGGTAGATCCTGAGCTATCAAACATTCTCAAACCTCTCTGGTCAAACTGGCCTCCAGGAGCAATCGAGCAGCATGGCAGTATTTTTTGGATGCGTATTTGTCGAAATAACTGAGTTAAGCGTTATATCACCTGCAGGAAAAAAAGCAGCCGTTACCCCAAAAGTTTCTGCAGGGAGTGAGAGCTTAGTCATTGGAGCCGTGTGTCAGTACTTCACAGTCTGATCTGACAATGACGCAATGATTGTCAGATTAAATTGCAACTTATAGATTAAAAATAGGTTTTATTAATACCGTTATGAATCTTGATTATCCCGAGTTGTAGCTCGTCAATAAATTCATGTAGTTTCCCCTGATTAAATGTCTGGAGTTTGGAGTTTTGCAGTTTCTGTTGAAGCTTGGTGATTAACGGTAATGTTTTTTCGTTACGTGGCAAATTCACCAAACAATTATGCACCTGACATATGGCGTGATAAAAAGCACGTGGAAAGCGCTCTTCTTGCAACAAGAATTTCAGAACATCCGGACGGCTTATGCGCAGACGCATTTCACGACGGTACATTTGGTAAGCGCTGAGTGACTTGAGCACACTGACCCATTGTAAATTCTCAAATGGGGATAAAGCTTCCGACATGTCCGGCAGTAGTGTGGCGGAGCGAACATCAATAATACGTGTTGTCATATCAGCACGTTCCAGGTTACGCCCCATGCGCAGAAAATCATAGCCTTCATCGTGGGTCATAATCCCAGCCAGCATACCGCTAATGGTTTGTACACCGAGAATGATAGAACGTAAATAATCATAGCGATGTCGCTGTGTCTGTACACTTCTCGCATTAGTTTTTGCGTTCAAATGAAGTGCATTAACCTGCTCCCATACCTCACGCGGAATAATGTCACGAATGGTCCGAGTATTCTCACGCGCCATGTTAAGTGCACAAAGGATAGAGTCAGGATTGCGAAGATCAGTAACCATGAAACGTATCACACTGCGTTCATCTGCTTCTTCATATAAGCTGTAAAAATAGTCATGACGGCTTGTAATATCGACGATGGGCTCCCATCCCAATTTCACCCGTTTTGGCAAATCAAGCAACAAGTGTGTATTGACATTGATCAAACGTGCAGTATTTTCGGCACGCTCCAAGTAGCGTGCCATCCAGTAGATTTTGTTGGCAACTCGAGAAAGCATGATTAAACTGTCTCCATATCAACCACCCAGGTATCTTTACTACCCCCGCCTTGTGAGGAGTTAACAACTGTTGAACCCTTACGCAATGCCACACGTGTCAGGCCACCGGTTGTAACAACGGTCTGCTTTCCACTCAAAATAAAAGGACGCAAGTCCAAGTGACGCGGCTCCACGCGATTGCCTACCAAGGTGGGTGCGGTAGAAAGCGTTAACATCGGTTGTGCAACATAATTACGCGGGTCACGACGGATCAGATTTACAAACTTATCGCGCTCTTCCTTGCCGGCTTGTGGACCGATGAGCATGCCATAGCCGCCCGATTCATTGGCTGGCTTAACCACCATCTGATGAATATGCTCAATAACATGTTCGCGTTCCTGCTTATCGATGCATTTATAGGTAGGGACATTCGGTAAAATGGCGTCTTGATCCAAATAATATTTAATCATTTCTGGCACAAAAGCATAGACTACCTTATCGTCGGCCACACCGGCCCCGGGTGCATTGGCTAGAGCAACTTTCCCAGCTTTCCAGGCACGCATGATTCCCGGCACACCCAATAAGGAATCAGGTTGAAATGCTTCCGGATCAAGAAACAAGTCATCAATGCGACGATAGATTACATCTACCCGCGCAAGGCCTTCGATAGTACGCATGTACACAATGTCATTCTTGTCTACAATCAGATCACTACCCTCGACCAACTCCGCTCCCATTTGCTGCGCCAAATAGGCATGTTCAAAATAGGCAGAGTTGAAAATACCCGGTGTCAGAACAGCAATTTCAGGCTGCTCTCCGGATCGTGGTGATAACGCTGCCAATGTGTCATATAACTGCGAAGGATAATCATCAACAGGCAGGATATTGTATTGATCAAACATTTCTGGAAACAAACGCTTCATTACCAGGCGATTCTCCAACATGTACGAAACGCCTGATGGAACACGCAAGTTGTCTTCCAGCACATAAAATGTGCCATCTTTGTCTCGTACCAAATCTGAACCACAAATATGGGCCCAGATACTCAGTGGCGGATTTATACCGACGCATTCCGGGCGAAAGTTTTTAGAATCTTTGAGCAGTTCATCTGGGAAAATCTTATCCTTGACAATGTGCTGATTATGATACAGATCATCAATAAAAAGATTTAAAGCCTGAACACGCTGCTTGAGGCCTGACTCTACTTGTTGCCATTCTTTTTTATCGATAATACGTGGAATAATATCAAACGGCCAGGCACGATCAATAGAGCCTTCTTCTTCAGTATAAACAGTGAATGTGACGCCCATAACATGGATGGCGGATTCTGCTGCCAGCTTATACTCCTCAATATCTTCGTCTTTCAAAGTACGCAAATAACTGCACAAAGCCTTTGCAGCCGGGCGTGGCCTCCCACTAGCCCGCAGCATTTCATCATACAGATTTTTTACCTTGTAACTTCCCCAGCGAATAGCCATTATGTTCTCATCATATAAAATCCAATAAATGAAATATACTTTTCTTTCATATGTATAATTTCAAAATAGCACGCATTTAAAGCAAAATACAAATGTGCTGTGTATTATTTATTCTTTCATTCTTCCATATTCCATATTTCTTAGCGCTCAGCACAGATCGCAATTCATTAATAGTTAAACGATAGCCGATAAAGTCGTGAATATATTAAATATGATTATTCGCAGCGTCTGTTCTATTGGGAACCATGATTTATTAATTTCTTATTAAGATGTCGTCGCTCACTACCAATCCAAAAGCAAACGTTGTGGTTAAATATGTAATAGTACGCTGCAAAGCGCACACGACTCATCAAGAAAGTCCTTCATAAGCAGGGAGCAATCAATAAAAACCATCAACGATTATTTCTTTGCTCTTTATATCTTTGTTCTTACAGCTTGACAGATTTAACCGTTTTAATAATCCTTGCTGCTATTTTGTAGGGGTCGCCGTTGGAAGCAGGCCTTCTGTCTTCTAGCCAACCTTTCCAGCCGTTCTGTACTGTAATAATGGGTATCCTGATGGATGCTTTCCTATCAGAAACACCAAAACTAAAAACATGGATCGACGCGGTTTCATGTTTACCCGTTAAGCGTTGCTCATTGAACTCTCCATAAACAGCCAGATGTTCTTCGGTAACTGACCGGAACGCTTCGCAAATTTTTTCATAAGTTTCTTGAGAACCACAGGTTCTTAAAGTCGTGTTAGAAAAATTGGCATGCATGCCAGAGCCGTTCCAATCCCCTTTTATGGGTTTTGGGTGATATTCAATATAGTAGCCATATTTTTCAGTTAAACGATCCAATAAATATCGGGCTATCCATATCTCATCTCCTGCTTTCTTAGCTCCTTGAGCGAATAGTTGAAATTCCCATTGTCCACTGGCCACTTCTTGATTAATACCTTCGAAATTAAGTCCGGCGGCAATACATAAATCCGCGTGCTCTTCAACAAACTTTCTTCCATGTGTATTCTTTCCACCAACAGAACAATAATACATGCCTTGAGGGCCAGGATAACCGCCAACAGGGAAGCCTAATGGCAATTGTGTATGTTTATCCATAATGAAATATTCTTGTTCAAATCCAAACCAGAAATCATTTTCGGCATCATCATCAATTCGTGCTCTGGAATTAGATTCGTGTGGTGTTCCATCAGGGTTCAAAACTTCAGTCATGACCAAGAAACCATTAATTCTGTCTGGATCCGGAAAGATTGAAACTGGTTTCAGCAAACAATCCGAAGATCCTGCAACCGCTTGTTTAGTCGAGCCGCCATCAAAAGACCAGACTTGGCAATCTTCTAATTTACCGCTGAAATTATCTACCACTTTTGTCTTGCTTCTTAAGTTAGCCGTTGGCTCATATCCATCTAACCAAATGTACTCTAATTTAGATTTACTCATAAATTGCCGATTCTTATCCTTAACGCTGGGGAAAAATATCTTCTCTACTCTGATATAACCTAAGTAAATTATTATTTCTGCAGGAAATAAAGTTCATTATGTCTAAACAAGGATTTGATGTCCGAACAAGCTGCCACAACAGAAATTGGATATAAGTGCAAAAAGCATGTATTAGGGTTTTTTACCAGAGAAGCATCTGAAATTTTTTAGATTAAAAAACAAATACTTTAATTCTAAATTACTGTAAATAGAATTGGTTGTCAAACCTATTTACACGTATTAAAAAATTATTAATACCTGCACAACAGTATAAAATCAAATCATTAAACATATTTTAATATGTATTGGATCAAATTGACTAAGAGGGAACATAAGTGCATGAAGATTAATCATTACATTATAGTATCTTAAATTCGTTCTCAATCTTATCCTTAGCATTTGATGCACTTGAATTTTTGCTAATGATGTAGACTGTTTGATACACACGGCAGCAGGCCACACTGAGATACACGAACTCAATAAAATATCGCGAGTATGGCTCTGCAGTTAAAGCTTATTATTGCCTTGAATTACCACGAGAAAATGAGAATTCTGACCATTAATTCTGGCTTATCGATTAATTTTCGGCTCTCACGACTCACAAATCAGATGCCATACCACAGAAGCTTTGAACAAAGCTTTTGCAACTTACATAACCCTGAGTTAAAGGTTACTTGATGCGGTTACATATACACCACATAACTCGTTACCACTATGATGATTCCGTTTTTCTTGAACCTCATTATCTTAATTTTTACCCTCAACATCGATCTTACTTGCAAGTTGAAGCCTTTGATCTCAAGGTAGACCCCATCCCAGACGGACTCTTTCCCTTATTGAATATTGAAAATTCATTACAATATCAATGCTGGTTCAACAAAACCGTGAAGTGTCTGGAGATTAATGCATCCATTAAGGTGCATTCTACTCAATTTAACCCTTTTGGTTTCTTTTTAGACATGAATGTTATGGAAATGAACAATCAGGAACACTTTGGCTACTTGAGTATCAATCAGCCCATATCATCTGAAATGCAAGTAATGTTACTACCCTATAAGGCGCTGCCATTTACTGAATTACTGACATCAGTAAATGAAATTCTGCAATTGATCAACCAGCAATGGAGTCATACGGTAAGATATGCTGAAAACATACATGAACCTTCCGACTGCTTTCAAAGAAAAAACGGATCATGTCGCGATTTATCATGGATGATGATCACAATGCTTAGATATCTGGGAATTCCAGCCCGCTTTGTGAGTGGATACGCCTTCAATCCGGAATTGGGAGAGGGTCACGAACTGCATGCCTGGGTGGAATTCATAGCACCTGGAGCAGGATGGATAGGCGCAGATCCAAGTGCCGGTATTTTTACCAATGAAGCATATATACCCGTTGCTGCCAATAAAGACCCAAAGAAAACTTTACCCGTGTATGGCTCTTATCGAGGCAATGTCAGTTCACGATTGGAAACGGAAGTAAAAATAATCGAGCTCTAAGGAATTAACAGGCCATTGGAAAACGTTTTCTAGGCAACTGCTACAAGGCAAAAACAGGTGAAAAAGCGCAGTTTATGCTTAATAAATGAGCATTTTGAGCCTGTTTTTAACACCGTAGCAACAACGCAGATAGTTTTTTCAACGGCCTGTTAAAATGCTTTCTCTACTGCAGCACCGTAACAATTTTTTCACATGGATAATGTCCGGTTTCAGGTAACACAAATTGTGAGATAACCGCTCTGATTTATTTATTTTTATATAAAAACTATGACTTATTGCCTCGCTATCAGCGTTAATAAAGGTTTGGTATTTGCTTCTGATTCAAGAACTAATGCTGGAGTTGATTATGTAACCACTTATAGCAAAATGCACACATTTGTCTGGCCTGATGAACGCATTTGTGTACTGCTGACAGCCGGCAACTTAGCCACATCGCAAGCAGTGCTAAACAATATTCGAACTGATTTGGAAAAACCAAATGCTAAAATGAACATTCGTAAGGGCCAACATCTATATGAAGTGGCACACTATATTGGCCAGCTCAGCCAAAAAGAACAACGCCAGCATGCAGATGCAATGGAAAAAAGTACTAATGGTGGGTCTGAGGCAAGTTTTATTTTAGGTGGGCAAATTGCTGGGCAACCTTCAGAGATTTTTTTGATTTACCCGCAGGGTAATTACATTAGCGCTTCACCTGAAACACCTTATCTGCAAATTGGTGAGAACAAGTACGGCAAACCGATTCTGGATCGCATCATTACCCCCACCACTTCAATCGAAGATGCTGCACGTTGTGCGTTAGTATCTGTGGAATCCACTATTCGCAGCAATATCTCTGTAGGCCCACCCATCGAACTGGCAATGTACACCAGTGATACTATTCAAGAACCCTATCATTTAAAGCTAACACTCAACTCACCCATGTACAAGTCAATGCAGAAACAATGGAATGAGGGTCTGCGCAAAGCCTGCGATCGTTTACCTCGCTTCGAGTGGGAAAGCACAAGCCAAGAGTGAGTACTAGCTCATTTCGGATATGATTTGGTGAATATATCGAAGTTTGTTTAACGAAGTATCGGAAATTATGAATGGATAGGCATCGTCCATACCCATACTTCGGTTAAGTGCATTCAATGCAACGGATAAACGACACCAATCATCGAACAGCTCGTCAAACGAAGCGGGAGTAAAATAACCACTACTCATTTGCATATCGTTTATTAGGGGTGGAGAAACATCATGACCATGGATTCTAAATCCAAAGTCATGCGCCGTTTCGACAGTATCCACCATATGCAAATAATGCGCCCATGTCTCTGCCCAGTCTTCCCAGGCATGCGTGCTGGCATAGGCACTAATCCAAATATCCCGCCAGAATGCTGGCGGGCCCTGATCATAGTAGGTTCTTAATGATTGCTGGTAATCTAATCTCTCATCACCAAACAGTCCACGAAAACTATTGACTCTGTCTGTTTCATTAATCAATAAATCCCAATAATAATGTCCGGATTCATGTCTGAAATGCCCCAGCAAAGTACGATAACGTTCATTCATTTTGTCACGCATCTCTATACGGGAACCGTGCTCTGCTTCTAGCAGGTTAATAGTGATCATGCCAGAGTTATGGCCTGTTGCAATGCTATGCCCTATGGTTAGTTCATTGCTGAATTCCCCTTGTGCAGTCTTATCCTGCAGGAACTCGAAACCCATTCCTTTAAACGGATCTTCTTCTCGACTCACTACCGGCAAATTCAGGTTATACAAGGTATAAAGGAGGCGCCGTTTGGCAATTTCAACGCGATACCATAATGTAAGATTCTGTGCTTCATTGAGATTTGGAATAACGTGGTTAAGGCGACATGAAACGCATAAGACGTGCTCATCACGAACTGGCACCATCCAATTACAAACACTATAATCCACATTATTCTTACACAAACGATAGTTTTGGTTATTAAGCAAAGCCAACCAACTACCATCCACAGACGGTTCCAACGCACTGAGTTGACTTTCATCAGGCAAATAACCGACCATCCGATTGCAGGAAAAACACTGATTATTTTCAAAATGCAGATTATTTCCGCACCGGCACTGGAAAGTTTTCAAGCAGACATCCTATATCAAGCCGAGGACTAAGATTATAGATTACAGCAAAATTCTAAGACAGTATTTATTGATAATAGATAGCGTTTGCCATTGATTTCTCACGCTGTGGTTACACAAGAAACTAAAATAAAAAGCGCTTTACTTATTGTTGATTTTGGCTGGAGCTGAATCAGTAGCCAAGGAATTATGAGACGCAATCATTAAATCTGTGCTTTTAGCAAAACAACGACATACACAACGTTCGCCGCTGTTAGCTATTTGTTTCACTCGTCAGAATCAATTTAAAACAAACAGCTCAATTCGAGTGATTCTCCAAAACCTATTTGGCATCTTTATGGAAAATATTTCTTCTCACGACTGAGATAGGCATTTTATTATTGTAATATGGATTTGAACTGGAACACGATAATCAAAGTTGAAGGCAATCAAGTGCCTGAGAGGCTGTTTGTTGATAACGACGTGAGAGTTTTGGTACGAGAAAGACTGCATACATGAATCTGATGATCCGCTTGAACTCTTCTAACAAACAAAAAGCCCAGCTCAAAAGAGCTGGGCTTTTTATCAAATCAGGGATTAATCAAGGAGTCTGTATATTAGATGCCTGCTTACCCTTTTGACCTTGCGTTACGTCAAAAGTAACTTTTTGACCTTCTGTTAGTGTCTTGAAGCCATTCATATTAATTGCGGAAAAGTGCGCGAACAAATCATCTCCGCCATCGTCGGGCGTAACAAATCCAAAACCCTTTGCATCGTTAAACCATTTAACTGTACCTGTTGCCATGTGATTATTTCCTTTTTAAAAATAACGGAAAAATTTCCGTAAAACTACTTGAATCGAAGATTGCACATGGAATACCAGTACTGCAAAAGCTTTGAAACAAATACCTTATTGCGTTGTACTCTGATTATAATTAAAAGTCAAGTGAATTCAAAAATAAGAGTTTCCTTAACAAAAAAATACCGAACAAGGACTCAGAAGATGATTCTGTAGTGTAGTGCGAAAATCACCTTTAGGTAGTAACCTGAAAATTAAACAATCCGTTACAGTGCTATTTCCAACAGGTATTTTTCATGGGGCTTATAATTTAGCTTTGGAGGATGAAGATAAAAGAATGCACCGACCATGCCAGTCTATTCATGTGGCAATTATTTTAAAATCGCGTTGCAGAAAGATATTACTAACAGGAGTTACTAATGAAAGTTGAAGTGACCGTTGAACTAGACATCAATCTATTTAAAACCAGTATTGAAGATGTAAAAAAATTATTGGAAGAAATGATGGATCCGAAAAAATTTGATGCTTTGGAAGCAATACGTATAAAAGATATAAAAATAAGAAAATAAATTATTTTCAAGAAGCCCGTGCTTTTCCGAAACTGGATACCCTGACCAGAAACAATCAATCTGTAAAACGATCATGTGATGGTTGATTTATAGAAGACCTGTTAGAACGGATTAATGTCCTTTAGCACGCCGTTGAAAAACGTTTCCGAGGCAACTGACACAAGGCAAAAACAGACGAAAAATCGCAATTTATGCTTAATAAATGAGCATTTTGAACCTGTTTTTAACACCGTAGCAGCAACGCAGATAGTTTTTCAACGATCTTTTAGGGTTTCTGCTGTTATGAGGCCTATCCCAACTGAGATGCTGCATTAAAATTGTATGAAGTTCCTTTTTATTCTATACTTCATACTGTTAAATCGATAATGCAAACAAACCAAATCAAGATTATTTGACCCATACAGTAGATAATCAAGAATAAGAATGACACGATGGACACGCGCTCTTAATGATATTCCAGTTCTAGAGACATACAGAACCAAGACACAAGAACACCCGAACAATGAGTCGAAGATGGATTTGATTAACTTCATGCAAAATAAACACAATTAGCTTTGGAGTCATTAATCTAATAAAGTAGATTTAGAAGTAACAATCAAGAGGGTTTCGTTATGCTGGATCATTTTTTAGGCGGACCGATTTTGCGTCGCACAACGCGGAACCGTATTTGTGTCTGGTTAGCACTTGATAAACCATTCGACTTGTCCCTGGAAATTCTTGACGTCAATGAGCATCTCGTTGGCGCAAGCAAGCAGGAAGAACTCCCTGCAAGTCGCGTCCAACTCGGCGCGAACTTATACATCTACCTACTGTGCGCCTACCCGATCGAACAAATCCCTTTTATCACAGGCACTCCACTGTATTACCGCTTGCTGAACGAACAATCCCATCCGATTGACCTACAAGCGGTTGGCTTGACTTATGAAGATCACAAACACCCGATCTTCCACATCCCCGATACTTTGGTGTCAGTATTGCATGGAAGTTGTCGCAAACCACATGGCAGCAAGGATATTGACACCCTAAGTTTAGGCGATGATCTGCTGGAGAAATACTATCAAAAAAAGCTCGGGAATCGCCCGGATGTACTGCTTATGACAGGAGACCAAATTTACGCGGATGACGTCGCCGCTTCTTTGTTAGAAGTTTTACAGAAACAGGCCGGAGATCTGATTGGCACGGAGGATTACCTGCCGTTGCAAGAATTCAATGATACTGTTAAAACACAAAAATGCTTACACATAAAACTGCGCACTGGAGTCAGGAAATTTCTTAATGGTGCGATGACTCTACTTGGCCAGAAAACACCAATTCCTCCCGAAGGTCCTTTGTTGAATCCGGCCAAGATTCCTCTGGGTGGTCGACAGAGTGTTTTACGTATGTGTGAAGCCGGTTTCACCTCGACTCAAGCGCATAATCATCTGATGAGCTTCGGTGAATTTGCTGCCATGTATCTATTTGTATTCGGCAATGCAAAAAAATGGAACACACCAAAATGGACGGAAATACCAGACAGTCATGTTCCCGTACCCAAAAAAAAGAAACAAGATGCAATCATAGATCGCTCCGAGGCTGTCGAAATATTCAATAAGACTTTGAGCAAAGTCCGCAGGCTATTGGCTAATATTCCCACCTATATGATTCTCGATGACCACGATATCACCGATGACTGGAATATCACTGGTCACTGGTATGATAAGGTACATTCCTCCCCTTTGGGTCGGCGCATCGTCTCAAATGCTCTGGCCGCTTATTGGGCATTTCAAGGCTGGGGGAATGACCCTGATAATTTTGATGCAGACATGATCGACTCCATCACTCTGCAATTGAATAAACACGACCATGATCCTAATATTGGCGAGCGTTACGACTTGTCCACCTGGAAGCACCGCTGTTGGGGATTTTCCATTCCCACCAACCCGCCGATCATCGCTATTGATTCACGAACACAGCGACAACCCGATAACGCCTTCTATCCACCTCGCCTGCTGGATCGATATGCATTGGACTGGCTGCGGGTGGAATGGACGAAACTCAAGGCATCAAAGGATTTTCAGAGCAGTGATAGTAATTTTCCCATTACTCAAGACACATGCCCTTTTTTCATCGCCACTACACCGGTGATAGGATACTCGCCGGTGGAAAACGTTGTCCAGCTTGCATTGTGGGGGATAGGTTATCTAGAAGATTTGCCAGCCATACGTTTCCTAGAGAAACTGTTTGGTGTTCCAGGCTATTTGACAGGAACTGGCGTCGATTTTCTTGATGCTGAAGCGTGGACATCAAATTTGGACGGTTTTACCGACTTGATGGACACCCTATTGCATAAGATGGAAATCAGGAAATGCACATTCTTGTCCGGTGATGTGCATTATTCTTTTTCCGCTACGGCTCGTTACAACAGTAGCAGCCCTTTTTCCTGCGAGCAAAAAACTTTGCTATGTCGGCAATTGAACAGCTCGGCTTTACGCAACAAACCTAACGACAAACAGAGCAAGGCATTGAACGACTTGGAAAAACGGAAAGAAGATCACGCCAGAAATGGCAATTGGTGGCGATTTTATGCCAGTCAATGGAGACTGGAACATACTTTTCTCCAACACACGGGTGAAAATAGCCAAAGGATAGTTTCAGACTGCAATCTAGGCCAAGTGCTGTTTGAAAACGGCGAACCAAGAAAGCATCTTTTGTGGATTTCTCCAGATATGTCCAAAGAGTATATAATTCCGCATTTCAGGGCCATTGATGAATCAATTGAATCGACAGGAAAAACATGATGCCAGCAAGTTCTCTCCCTTGACTGGACTGGGCATATTCAAAGCAAAGCAATCTTTCTTGTCTTTCCCAGATTTGACACAACATTCCTAACTTAACACCGTACAGGCAATGTAGTATAGAATGAAACTGAAAATAACCCCATTTAAATTTGACAGCGATACCGTCAAGTCCTGGCAAGAAGGAACAAACATGTTTCGCTTACTTTTTATTCTTATAGTCATAATATGTATCGCCATGCTGCAAGGTTGTGCTGTACCCAGAGGGAAAGAAGTATTTCTTGCTGACGGAGCCAGAGGATATAACATCTACTGCGGTGGCTCTGGTCTGAATTATAGCAACTGTCTGGAGAAGGCCGGTGACATCTGCGGCACCCGTGGATATCACTTGGTAAATCAACAAGGAGAAATTGTACCCTTCTCCATAGCAGTTCGTGAGTTTGCACCAAACTCGCAGTCCACAACAATCGGATATGTAACGCAGTCAGGATCGACAGTCACCCGCAATCTATTGGTCAAGTGCAAATAAAAAGAGATCCAGTATGGTTCAGAACTTTTGTGCTACTACCACATTGAAGTGGTTCAATAGATCTGGATAGGCCAGTTAAAAGATTTAACTTAATAGTTATTTGCCTCAAAAATTTTAAGTATGCTGAGCGGAAGTTGATTTGTAGTAACAGCGGTACGCAGCAATTGCAGTATCAAAGCGATTAAATCAAAACTGCGATTGAAGCGATAAGAAAATTCTGCAACATACCGGTGCGCGTACTTTGCGTGATTGAATGCGTGGTATGTTCTGCTGAGTGCAGTTTTGCGATTGCCAAGCAGCGTGTTGACCCAGCGAAATTCGGGGTGTTGAACTGCGAGTTTGCCGCTGCCAACAACATGGCATCCATGCTGCGCAACTGTGTGAATCCCAGCCTCGAAACACCATAAACCATCGGATACTGCATGCGCACTAGAAGCCAGACTTTTAGCCGTCCACTGTTTAAGCGCCTCACGCGTAAAAACCACCACCAGTGTTAAAAATACATGGAATGTGGCTTACCATCGCGATTTGTTTGTATCGCTGCCACAAATGGTGCTTTTCTTGCGGGCCCCCGACCGCGTTTCCTCTGGTTTTCGCCTCCCAATAGGCACCATCAATCTCCATTCGTCCTTCCAGACGGCGCTGCTCTTCTCGTAACAGTATAAGTTTGTAACAGCTTGTGCTTGATCAACGATGCCGTTTTGTAACTTATCCCCAACCGGCGTTTAAGTCCCAGAGGGCTTATCGCATTCTTGCCTTGTGTGATCAAATAATCGTCAGAGTAAGTTTGGTGTTCTCAAATACGGTGCCAACTATTGGGGAGGAATGATAGACACAATCCAGGCATTCCCATAACCTGCACCCATTATGGGTGACGGAATAACGGACTCCATCGCACAGCGGCAAACATTTCCAATGTTGTAGCCACTTTGATGCAAATAATACTGCCTCACATTGCTCCTCAGTGCCTTATTGACGCAGAAATTCATGCAACGACATGCCAACTTGAAATTAAATTTTATTCACTGCCATTGTCTTTTCCTCTGAATTTGTTGTGTGTTCTCACTATTCTAAATTTCTCTGAGAAATGTAACTAATC
>NZ_PXXU01000129.1 GCF_003011925.2 Nitrosomonas supralitoralis | reverse complement strand
CGGTTGGCAGTTCTTCAATTATTAATGGGGTTAAAAATAGATGTTAATGAGCTAATTGAGCAAATTTCTGTTTCGGTGTTATTCCTCCACTGGTCGGGTTAGACCGTTTGTGATTATAAGTACACAGCCATTTCATTGCAAACTTCGAGGCTCCATCGTTTATCACCAATTGTTCTGCCGCAAAGTTTTCGCATGAGCAAGTTCTTTGGACTACCTTATCTGGCCAGCGAATAGAACTTTCCACTGTCCTTAGAATCTATCATTGTCGTTTCAGCATCTAACTGATTCCTGAAAGGGATACCAAATCCTGGCGGAGTTTCAAGCTTTGCGACTTAACTAGGCGGCTTTGGATTTCACATTCCTTCTCAGGTATTCTTCAACTCAGGCGTTGCACTTCATGGTTGAATCCACGTCTTGCATGTTTTATTAAAATAGGATTTATTGGAGTGCTGGATGAGCGTATTAAAGCGAAATAATGTCGTCGTGCGAGGAACGGGCGAAACAACCATCATGTTTGCGCATGGATTTGGCTGTGATCAGAATATGTGGCGTTTTGTTGCTCCCGCTTTTGAAAATAATTATCAAACCGTTCTTTTCGACAATGTTGGCGCGGGAAAATCGGATTTAACAGCTTATTCGTATGAGAAATACGCCAGCCTTGATGGATATGCGGATGATGTCGTTGAAATTGCCTGCAAAATGCAAATCAAAGACGGGATTTTCGTCGGGCACTCAGTTAGCTCTATGATCGGCATTATTGCAGCCGCAAAAGAGCCGAATGCATTTAAAGCACTTGTCTTAGTCGGTCCTTCACCCTGCTATATCAATGATAATAACTACCTAGGGGGTTTTACAAAAGCTCAAATTGATGAATTACTTGAAGCTCTTGACAATAATCATCTGGGCTGGTCTATGTCAATGGCGCCTATGATTATGGGCAATCCTGATCGCACCGAACTTGGGGAAGAATTAGCGAACAGCTTTTGCCGAACAGATCCGGAAATCGCCAGGCATTTTGCTAAAACAACTTTCTTAACCGACTGCCGCGATATTTTAGATAATGTACACATTCCAGCTTTAATCTTGCAATGCGCGCATGACGTGATTGCTCCGCAAGCAGTTGGTGAATATATGTATCATAAAATGCCGAAAAGTCAGCTTGTCCTTATGCAAGCAACCGGACATTGCCCCAATTTAAGTGCTCCTCAAGAAACGATTACAGCTATTGAAGTGTTTTTAACAGGACTGCATCTTTGAAAAATTGTGAAGAATCGGACTTTCAGGAAAATTTCGAGAATTTTTTTGAGCGCTCACTTAATGGGATAATATACGCGGACCTCCAAGGACGTATTCTTCGGGCTAATTCCCGTATCGCAGAGTGGCTAGGATATAGGTCTTGCGATTTAAAAGGGCACATTGTCCCCGACTTCCTTACTATTGGAGGCAAGATTTTTTACGAAACTCATTTATCACCGCTACTACGGATGCAAGGTTTCTTCGATGAAGTGGCGCTTGAGATAGTGCACAAGGACGGACAACGATTGCCTGTTTTTGTAAACGCGCTTGAATGCAGGAATCAGTGTGAAACATATGATTTTGTAAGACTAACGATTTTCAAAGCAATAGATCGCTCACGTTATGAACATAATTTGCGGGAAGCCAAAAAGATTGCCGAGGTTAATTTATATGATGAACGTTCCACTTCAGGATTTCGGGAGCAATTTATTGCTGTTTTAAGTCACGATCTGCGAAACCCGTTAGGGGCAATCAAAGGTGGCGCATTTTTACTTTTAAGAATGCCCCTAGGCGAAAAAGGTTTAGCAATTGCTGAAATGATTAATAAAAGTGCTGAACGTATGTCCACGCTTATTAATGATGTAATGGATTTCGCACGAGGAAGGCTTGGTGATGGCATGAGCTTGCAACGTCAGCAGGTGTTGCTTGAACCTTTATTATTACATGTTGTTGATGAATTGCGGCATGGCATGCCGGATAGATTAATTAAAACGGAATTTAATATACCTCTGCCAGTGGATTGTGATCCTATTCGTATTTCTCAGCTTCTTTCGAACCTCGTTGCAAACGCTCTTACGCATGGATCGGCAGACGGCGTAGTATATGTTCGTGCTTTTATGAACCAAGGAAAATTTGAGCTTTCGGTCAGTAATGCCGGTGTTCCAATACCACCCAATATTTTAAATAAATTATTTGAGCCTTTTACGCGGGAGGAGACTCGCTCTAGCCAACATGGATTAGGACTCGGCCTCTACATCGCTGCGGAAATTACCCGTGCTCACGACGGCAAACTATCTGTACAATCTTCCTCAGAAGAAACGCGTTTCACCTTACGGATATAGAAATTATCTTCATTTAAAGGAACA
>NZ_PXXU01000128.1 GCF_003011925.2 Nitrosomonas supralitoralis | reverse complement strand
TCTTCCGACAGTGGTGTACCGGTGTGTTGATGCTATACCAGCTTAAAGTTTGGTAAAGACTGGAATTACCGCGCCAGCAATACTGTTAATATAACGATTGCCATCTTCATCCCAAGTCATCAGCAAACCACCAAAGCGGCTTTCCGGATCACCCAACAGAGCCATTAAACGCTGCACTTCCCACAACGCATCTTTAGCTTCCATCTTAACTTCACGGGTCTCTCCAGGTGCAATACCACTGTCGTCATCCATTGTCAAACCAGTAGCTACCAGTTCTTTTGGATAATCAGGATCCAAGTGCTTCTGACCCAGTGGGTTTACAAAACGCACACCCGCTGTGGTGAACTCTCCGATGTTAACCGCTGAGTCACCATTGTTGGTGATTTCCATGGTCACACGCAGTGCACGACCCGGTACGTCATAGTTCGCATGGGTTATCTTGATCGCAACTGGATTCGGTGCAATCGGCAGTGGTGCTACTTTTGACTCTCCCGCTTGGATCGGTATCGTATATGGGTGTACGCTTTCAGTATAACGATAGCCTCCCCATACCAGCGCGCAGGTCAGTATCGCCATTGCCATACCAAACTTTCTGTCCGTTGGCGATGTCAGTAATTCGTCACCATAGGCCAGCAATACACGGCTGCGTGGCAAAAACATCGGTTTCGCTACGAAATAGCCTATCCAGAAAACGCCCAAACCTGTCCACAAAATGTGCCAGAATATACCATTGCTGAAGTTAAACGTCTCCAGATCAATGGTTTTACCTGTCAAGGTGGTCACCGGATTGGTGAAGTCATCCCAACTTCCTGATATGTTCATCCACGCTGCCGGGCCTGCAATAGGTCCTGCATCTTTTACGTTCACCATCGCATGCATGTGATGACGGCCTGGAATACGCGCTTTCAGTCTAACTTCAAATTCATAGTCACGACCAATGATCAACGGTCCTGAGATGAATGTCGGCTCGCCATTCAGCTTGGTGCTTAAACGTACAAACACCGGGCTTGGGCTACCAACGTTAAAGAATGCACGATCAGGTTTGCCTACCGCACGTGGCCAATCTTCTGCCAAGTGAAATTTGCCTGTCATTGTAGCAATGTCATTGACTTTGGTGACTTTGGGCTGCCATTTCAGGTCATACCATTGAATACTACGCATACGAAGAAACGGTTCTTGTGAACGTTCACCGTGTGCCGCCGCTGTTTTAACATCTACCGTCAGCGTCAGCGCCAGTGAGGCCGCTCCTATCGCCGCTCCGTACAGGCCTAATACGCCCAGTTTAAAAATGCTTTTTATATTCATTATTTAATCCCCTGTGCAAAGCCTTTTTCACCAAATGCTGTTACGTCGTTCTTCATCGATATACGTCCTCTTTCTCCTTTAACGTAGTAGAAAGCGGTACAGTATAGTTTGCCAAAGTACCACCATACGCAGAACATCAGCATGGATACAAAGGCCGAGAAGAATGCCGCAATCACCGTGGTGTGACCACCAAAGGTACGCAGTGACCCTTGCTCAATCAGGCGGACATATTCCGGGGTACCTGTACGTACATACAGAAAGCCTGTGTAGTCAGCTACTGACAGTAATACGCCTTCTACAACCAGCGGCAAGTGGGTTGGGCCAAAAATAGGCCAGTTGCCTGGATAGAAAAATAATCCAAAAAATCCACCACCTAACAGCGCGGTTATCAACCAGTTACCCGTCAATAACAAAATCGTATCCATCATCAGCGCACCAGGAATCATGGTTGATGGCAGTACAAAGTTGATCGGATAGTGTGACCACCAGTAAAAACCCCAGTAACGGGTCAGCCATTCACCTACTAACAGACACACGATACACAGTGTCGCGCCAAATGGCAGGCGATAGTTTACCCATAGATAGTACATCAGGGCTGCACAGTACATGATACCTACAATCGGTGTCACTACTGGCCACCATTGACGGTCTTTCCAGTCAAGCCAGAAATCCCAGTCTCCTGCCAGCAGCATGAAGTGCATGTGATAGGTTCCAACCAAAAGAATACAGAGAATTGGAAAATACACTGCATCTATATATCTGGACATCTTGACCGCTTCTGGCGGCATCTTTGCTGCCGCTATAATTTCGTCTGTTCTACTCACTAGACCCTCCCTTCATTTCGTGTGATATTTAAATATGAAAACTTGACGATTACTTCCCTTACTTCCTTTATCGTCAGCCTGTCGGCTTGTTCTCATTAGTACAAATTAACCTGGTTGATATTCTCTTTACCTTCCCCCACCTCTTCTGGCGGGAGAAGATAGCCTCATCCAAGTCAAGGATCGATACGACTGCTTAGTATTTCTCTGGAACGATACGATTGTTCAGAATATCTCTGCTTGCGTTGTTCCAGGTTACATCGGTCAGGTTAGAGTAACGGGTGATAATCTGTGCT
>NZ_PXXU01000127.1 GCF_003011925.2 Nitrosomonas supralitoralis | reverse complement strand
CGATGAAGTTCGGAGACAAGGCTAAAGCTGTGAGCAGATTTTTGCGAGTTTGTTTCTGGCTCCAGGTAATACCGCCATCTTTCGAGATGAAAAACCCATCATACGCAGAAAGAAAAACTGTTTGGTCAGTCAAAAAAGTGTTTGATACCTGCAGCTCACTGAATTCCTCTAATGGGCTTGTTTGTCCGGTAACTTGGGCCCCGGAGGCATGGAGTGTCCAGTTGTCGCCGCCATTGGTTGATTTGTAAACGGAATGCGTTAAGCTGGTGCAGAAAACTGTACGATCAGTTAGATAGTCTGGAGAAAGCGACACATTATTGATCGCTTCCAATGGCAGATTGGCTGGCTTGTTGGTGAACGTGATGCCAGTGTCATTGCTATAAAAAATTCCATTGTTAGTGGCTAGAAATATCTCCTTGGGATTTCCTCCAGAAATTGCTATATCGTAAACAGTTGAACCGTTCACATTTCCGATAGCGTTCCAGGTGAGGCCTCCATCGGTGGATTTCTGCAGACCTCCGGTTTTATTCACTGTAATAGCCGTCAGATCAGTTGTGAAACTAGGCGACACTGCAACCAGTTGTATTTGTGCAGATACGTTTTGCACTCTAGTCCAAGCTGCTTCTGAACGGGAACGTCGATAAAGTTGACCGTTCATTGTGCTCAATAAGAGCACATAATCATTATCGCCTAGTTTTGCAATATTTAATTTATTTACTCTCAGGTTGGAAAGGCCGGTATTCAAAAGCTCCCAAGAATTCCCCTGATCCACGGATCGATATACTCCATCCCCTTTAGTCGTGGCAAAAACTGTCTGATCGATAGTGTAGTTTGGTGAGACACGAACACCGATTTCTGAGTACACATTGTCCAGCCCATTTGGAAGCCTGATCCAAGTCGTTCCGCCATCGGTTGATCTTAAAATGTTTGTATATTGATCTGAGGTCAATTCTCCATCGGTAGCCAGGAAGAGGGTTTTGTCATTGGCAAAATCGGGGGAAATACCTAATCCATAAACCATATCGTGCGGATTATGGGCGTGCAGGTTATTGCTAATGACGCAAAGTGATATGAAAACGAGAAATAATGTTACTTTAATTTGAGAAAACTTAGTTTGCATTCCGGTACCTCTGATTAGAAATAGTAATATTGCGTTTCTTCTGGTAATCACAAATGTTTGATGCGGACGATAGCACTTATATCCTGAGTTATTCGTAATTTATTAAGGGACTCTATATAATCATTTCAGGCCATTTTTTAATGGTGCGTGATTTAATGCTACAAGCTTTGTATGTGAGGCTTGATTAATTGTTTTAACTTTTAATATTCCAAGCTTTTAGTCGAAACGCATTTCCTCGTTGACAATATTCGCGCATTGAGCATCTATTACTCATTGATAGATTTCTTCGAAATTGATCTCATGTTGCGGCGGAATTGTAATTTCTCCAATTGATTTATGTTTCTTGTTGGTCGAGTAATATTCTTATAATCCTGCGCACTAAACAAGTGACAGATTGCTGTATTTATGTAGTTGTACTGTACTGATTAGATCCTGGTAGGTATGTAGGAATTCGCTGATTTATAAATATGTTATTGAATAAATCGGAGACGTTTGACGCATGGGAAATTATAGTACGTTAAGTCCATATGAGCCATAATATCTCAATGGGTTATAGAATAACTTGGCGAACTCAAATGCGGCATTAAGTTGTACCTTACGTTATGCCTTTGAATCCACCCTTCTCGATACGCTTTTTCTATTTCCAGACGTAGTCTCCGCAGAAAAAACTTCTTTTTTTATATCTCCCCCTTCGGCGGGATTAACTGTATTGCTCAAATGCTCTATGCAAGGCATTGCTTTGATCATATAATTCCGGTCTTGCTGTGACATCAATTTGAAGCAGTAACTTTTTGGAGATATGTTAATGAAGAACAAAGCAATTTTCTACCATGCAGGATGTCCTGTATGCGTTCAAGCAGAACAAAATGTTGCCAACGCGCTTGATCCAGAGAAATATGAAGTTGAATCTGTTCATCTTGGCACCGATAAATCACGCGTGACTGAAGCTGAAGCCGCAGGGGTTAAATCTGTTCCTGCTCTGGTTATGGATGGAACACCATTCCACATCAACTTTGGTGCGGGCATCGAAGCTTTGAAGTAAGCTTTTTGCTACAGGATAGTGTGCCGAATATCATTCGTGCACACTATCCAAGCATAATCAAGAAAGGACCTTATGTTGCAGAAATTCTTACATCGCAGAGTCACAATATAAAATCCTATCCACAAATCTGGGCGGAATGTGACTGCAAAATATTTCAAAATGCAGCCTTATTAAAGTTTTTGAGTACCTTGTATCTCATATGCTAATGGTGGCGTCAATGTCTTGGTGGATTCAAGTTAGCACCCTTGTAGCCAACTATATTTGACGCACTCAAGTCGTATTCGATATCACTACTGTCCCGTTAACATCTAATTGAGGCGGCCTGATTTGTCCTGAATTGGTATAATAAGTT
>NZ_PXXU01000126.1 GCF_003011925.2 Nitrosomonas supralitoralis | reverse complement strand
CAACTCAATAATTAATCAACCTTCCTTTAGTAGCTTGAAGGACTCATAATAGTTCTGATCCCGCGTTGCCTTCAAATGCTGAATTTTTCGCTTCTCACGTAAAGGAATAAAGTATTCCGATAACTCGCATCAAGCAAGGCTTAAAAATTTTATTTACCAGTACAGAAAATCATGAAACAAGCAAAAATATAAAGACCGCTGCATACTATGTTTTTGAGCTTTTCTGATCACATGTGGTATTGATAAATCAGAAGCTTACAAATATTTTATAACCGAGATAGCCAGTTACGGTAAGTCACATAGAAGAAAATTGAATAAAGATTATTGTATACAAAGTAATTCGTCCCAATCTGTTGTATAGTTTTGGCTAACGTTTTCCCTTCGCATTGACCAACTCTGCTTTATGCCTTGTGAGGCGAGCCATATAGAACCTTTTCCCATTCGATCATTGATGTTGTCTACAACTTTCATTAATTGATATCTATTACTGATTGGAGATAATCCAAATAAATCAGTTTGACGGATTTCGGTGTCTACGAGATTGGACAGTATCACGCCAGCTTTTTGATATTTGTAACCGTGTCTATATATTTTTCTTAAGCCCCATATGGCTGCCTTGGTTAAGACGATTGTGCTAGCCGATTGTGTTGGAAGAGGTATACGTATAACATTGAAATAATTATCCTTGGGCTTCGAGAAACGACTTGTGTTAATAAAAACACTTATTGAACCAGTATAAGAATGTTGCCGTCTTAATTTTTCTGATGCACGGCTAATATATAAAGAAACCGCTTCTTCCAGATCAGTTAATGAAGTTATTTTTATACCAAATGAACGGGAACATACAATTTCCTTTTTGGGTGGAGTTACCTCTTCCAAATCAATACAGGATATCCCATTAAGCTCTCGTATTATTTTTTCCATTACCACAGAAAATTTATTGCGCATTGTAGTTGATGAAGCTTGTTTTAAATCATAAACTGTTTCGATTCCATATTGATTTAGTTTAGGCGCAAGGCGTCTCCCTACTCCCCAAATTTCTCCTACTTTGATTCTTTTAAACCAAATGTCTTGTTGGAATGGTGTCATGTCATTTAGATTACATACTCCATCCAATTTGGGGTATTTTTTTGCAATGTAGTTTGCAAGTTTTGAAAGTGTTTTAGTTGCGCCAATACCAACACAAACAGGTAATCCTAGAAACTTCTTTATTGTTTCCCGCATATTCTGACCAGACTCCAGTAGATTTCCAAATCCGGTTAGATCAAGAAAGCACTCATCAATTGAATAAACTTCTTGATTAGGGCTAAAAGTTGAAAGTATATTCATTACACGTTTGCTCATGTCATCATAAAGTGTGTAATTTGACGAATAAGCAATGATTCGATGTTTTTGTGCTAAGTCTTTAAATTGAAACCAAGGCTGTCCCATCTTTACTCCTAATGCTTTGGCTTCATTGCTTCTGGCCACTGCACATCCATCATTATTAGATAAGACAATAACGGGCTTACCTTCTAGCTTTGGATTGAATATTCGTTCACAACTCACATAGAAATTATTTACATCGATAAGGGCTATATTGCGCATAATTTACACACTCTTTACATTTGATTAATGTGCATTATTCAATCATGCGCAATAAACAGTGTCAATTTGATTTATTTATGTACTTGCAAACAAATAAGATAATTTTTTTAACAATAAAGGAAAGGCAGGGTGAAATTTGACCTGGTCAAGTAAAACCGGATACCTCAGTTAAGCAACTTTCATGGTTTTTGCTGCTTCGGCTTCATATTGGTTCGTACTTATGTAATCCAGGTATGAATGCAGTCTTTGGTTGTTATAAAACACGGCAATATACTGCAAAATGTCCTGCTGTGCTTCATAGCGGGTTTGGTATTACCGCCATTGGCAGCGTTCCTGCTGAGGCTGCCAAAGGAGCTTTCCGCACCTGCATTGGCGCTCCTATGTCAAGTAATTGTAGCTGCATCTGACAGATCCGCAAGAATAAGCGGATATAGCTCACGAACAATATAACGCTTCAGGCAGCGTTGAATTTCCTTATTGGCATCCCTTGAGCTGCACGTCGTGCCACATAGGTTTGAGTTCTCAGCTCACTGCGCATACGTACCATCGCGATGGTCCATAGAGCGTTGTTTGCAGATCGATCACCTCCTCGATTTAATCGATGACGGATAGTCTTTCCGGAGAATGCCTGCAGTGGTCTTGCACCACATAACGCCGCTAATGCTTCATTCCTTAAACGTTCAGGATTATCCCCTGCGACAGCGATAAGTATCGCCGCCGTTTGTGGCCCGATCCCAAACTGGTTTCGAAGGCGCTTCGCTGACTCGTCAAATTATCAAGAGTCGAATCGAGTTCTTTTAGTTCAGCTGAAAACATTAGCCAACGCTTGGCCAACAAACCAAGTGTTGAAATCAATGTCTTAAGTAAAACACTGGAGATTCAACCGGTCATTGCAACACTGCTGAAATTTTCTGTGATGGCGATAAAAAATTCAACGTTTTCTTGGTCGATCATTTAACTCTTCTGCCATAATCCCAGATTTTCCATTAGAACTTTTTAAGTAGAGGCTTCAGGACTGGTTTAAGCATAGTGCAATTAAATAATGCATG
>NZ_PXXU01000125.1 GCF_003011925.2 Nitrosomonas supralitoralis | reverse complement strand
TGAAACTGGGTATATAGGTGCCGCTTCAGCGGCTCGCAAACAGCCCCTTTGAGGTGCTCCAGCGATAAGTCTCCGGCTCTGCCGGAAGTAGTTTAACTTGCTCGAATCTTTATTATATTGCTGCAGTTCAGAAAAACTTTAATAAGTGCCTCGAATTTAGCGTATGGACTTATTTTATCAAGTAGACATTGGGCTAACGATGGCAGAAAAATATTTATGCATTTTTAAATTTCTTCTGCAAATTCAATCTTATAATTTTCTTGCGTATCATCCTTTACCACACCATTAGCTTTCACCTTATTCCAAGCTTCTAAAATGACCTTTTCTTTACTTAACGCATCATCAGTTAAGCTAATTGAAAACTGAGCTTTTATCTGCCCACAAGACTTGTCAATAATCTTTGCTATAAACATATGTACAGTCTTATGAAATTGTTCAGTCCTAGAAATACATTCCCAATAAATTTAGATGTAGCATAAAATATTTCTGTCTCTACTATAAAAAATCTGGAGGAAGGCAATATTTTACTTATTCCTCAGAATAATTCTTTTTAAGAAGTGTGTTCAGTCTTGGTTTTGTTAAAATCTGGTTTTTCAAGAACATCCCTTTTATGATGTGTTTTATCTGGCGTTAAATTAATATCTGAAATATCTACTGGCAGTTCCTCGTCGTCAGGATGCTTTTGTAATTCATCATCATTACTGTCGGAAAATCGTATATTTTGGAATTCATATTTTTTCATTTGAATCAAATCAATGAGCTTTGTCATAAATATTTATCTTAAAATGTTGTTACTGGATATTATTTATAAATTTACCCTATTGGTCAGTACGTTACCTAACATTTATAGCGAACAAATATCCGCTACCAGACGGTTAAGATAAGATAAGACGGATATTTTTCTAAAAATTTATAACTTAGTAATTCTATTTTCGAAAGCCTGGATGGTTCCAAGTCTCTAGAAAAGAATGAATAACGCCCCACAAATCTGCAGGCTATCACCTAGAAGGATATAATTTTAATTATTCGTAGCATGGAGCGAAATCTGGCCCTACAGATATTAACTTAAATGGTGTTGAACTAGTTTGTCGTTATTATTTTATTCTGTAGAATTGATTTTAGGATCAATGTCTTCTTGAATTTCAACTCCAGCATCATTTTTATCGTAATTTTGTTGATTAATAGCAGAAGCCGAATTAGGACTTTGTAAGGAAGGCTCAGCAATTTTTGCTGGAGGTTGCACTACTCCAGCTCCCCTTGGAACATTCTTGTTAAAGTTTCCTTTATTTTCTTCGGTTCTACCTCTTAAGTCTGCGTCTTCTTTTAATTGATTAATTCTGCCAGATTCTAACTTTTGGACATTTTGGGGCTCGTGAGTTTCATGACGATTATAATTGGACCCTGACAATACATCAGTACTTGAAAAAGTAAAAACACAAAAAATTAGGATGAACCACGATAATTTGTTTTGATTATTCATAATGAAGTCTCTAAGGAAATATAAATATAAGTTGTTATTTAATATTTATAAATGTGAATTTTTGGGGCAACCATAAAATATTAATTTCCCGAAAAAATACCCATGAGAAGTTATTTTTATGAGGAGGGGTTTATTCTTATCTTGATCTTTTTTCTCGTAATAGGAATTAGCAAATAAATTTATTCATTTTTAATCCTACTGTATAGATTGTGAAATATGGAGGACATTGTCTGTGCGATCAGTCACAAAAAATCTATTTCAATATGCTTTCGGTCGAGAGGGAGTAATCTCGGGATCGGGGGGGAACTTGAGAATCAGGTGGTTCTGGATTGATTTGAGCAATAAAACTCGAAATATTAAAGTACATAATTCGATATTCGCCAATTAAAATCTTTATTCTCGTTTAATGTTGTCGAAGAGATCGGTGTTCACTCTCACCCATTAAAAAAAACCCGCTGAAGCGGGCTGCAAATATTCAAATAATATTCTGTCGAGTAATAAGATTATTTTTTATCTCTTATCCGAATCATAAAATGAGTCTACTGTAAGTTGCCAAGAAGAATCAGCCATATTGGGCCAGTGATCTTTATCAAACCCTGGAGCGGCTTCTAGCTTTTCTTTATTAGCGTCAAGTGTAAAGCGTTTATTGGCTGTATCTAATTTTAATGAACTCCATGGCACAGCAAAAAGTTTATCTCCCATTCCCAGGAATCCTCCGAACGAGAGAACCGCATAACTTACTTCACCTGTATTCATGTCCAGCATAATCTCTTCAATATCACCCAAGTCTTCGCCCTGTAGGTTATAAACATCATTTCCGAGTAAGGTATTAGCTCCCATCAATCGTGGGCCTGGCCCTTCCGAATCGTTATCTTTATACATACCATACTCATCTTTATCGATATAGCTCATAATTATCTCCGTTTTGTAGAAAGAAGGAAAATTATAGACATCGTGAGAAAAGTTATCTGTACGAGATCCTACATAAGCAAATGGAATTGATGAAATCCTTTGCGGGAGATGAGAATAGAAAATTTAATGATTCACTCGGAATTTCTGCAGCAAGATCTATTTTTAGCTTCAACCCAGATTTCCCATTAGGTTTGATTTCTAATGGAAGCCATTAGAATAAGCTGTTATAAATAAGCATATTTTGGTAAATTAAAGCTGTTTTCCAGATGCATATTTTCTTCCGGGAGGTTTTGATGGAATTTAAGCTTCGATTTACTGAAAAAGAGATTACTGCCTGGGGAGGAATG
>NZ_PXXU01000124.1 GCF_003011925.2 Nitrosomonas supralitoralis | reverse complement strand
TACTGCTAGTTACTTACTTGAAAAGAGAAGATTATTTTAATGTGAAAGATCGCACTGAATTTGCTTACCATTAAAGTTAATTTAGAAAAGTATCTTTTTATATAATTGATTTATCTTTCCAGAGCATTTTTTAATGGCTAAAAGCTCTACTCCCAAACATATCGGATTTATTCCAGATGGCAATCGTAGATGGGCTTTATTGCAAGGACTACCTAAGGAAGCCGGTTATGTTCATGGAATACCGCCAGCTTTGCTTCTATATGAAGAATGCAAGAATCTAGGAATCAAGGAAATATCAGTATTTTGTTTTACGCAAGATAATACCAAACGACCTGCAATTCAAACGGAAGCATTTATTTGTGCCACTCTAGCAGTTGTAGATGAAATCTCTCGGCGAGGAGCATCATTGCTCGTGCTGGGAGATGAAACTTCACCCCTATTCCCAAATACTCTAAAAGAATTTCGTCACCGAAAAGGATCGGGTATGAAAGTTAATTTACTAGTTAACTACGATTGGGAATGGGACTTACAGGGACTTAAGAATGGAGGATTATATTCTAAGGATATATCACGTATTGACTTAATTGTTAGGTGGGGAGGAAGATGCCGATTGAGCGGGTTTTTGCCTGTTCAATCTGTTTATGCTGATATTTATGTTAGAAATGAGTGCTGGCCAGATTACCAACCATTTCATTTTAAAGAAGCTCTCGCATGGTTCAAAATACAAGATCGAACTTTAGGTGGGTAAGGTTTTAATTAATTGATAATTGTTTTTATTTTTGTCTGATTTAATATACTAAGTAGTGTAATCAATTACTCACTTATATAGCTCAGATTATTATCTGCACTAGACTTGCCAAGCATCAATTCTCACTAATACTGATTCCCCATTAGAACCAGGCTAATTTAAAACAAAACACCTTGTCATAACTTGTCAATGAATGCTGTGCCATATTTTTCCCTCTATAATAGGTTAAAAATAAATCCTCAATTATTTGTTGCCTTCTACAAACCCCAAAAAATTGAAGCTCCAATTATACTTAGAACAAAAGATAGTACTAAGCTCCAGATTATCGAAATGATGAAAAGTATCTTATTTGATTGAGGGTTTTTCATTTTACAAATTGAGCTAAATACAAAATAACATATTATTAATTTAATAGTGATAATTCAGTACGGAACTCAACATAATGAAAGACGAAAGATTATTTCAAAAGCTAAAGCTTTGTTAGCAGAATATATTAATGTTTGTTTGTTAGTCTGAATGGATATCACCAACTATTTCAATATAATAATTATCACGATTAGTTTCTTCAATCAATCCTTCTTCGACAGCGTTATTCCAAGCTTCCTCAGTATATTCTTCCTCTCAGAGATCATCAATAAGTTCTACAATAACTGGATATTCAGTAACTATATGTCCAGAAGATTTTTCGATAATTTGAATATTTTCATCAGAAATAAGTCTCCATAGAGAACGAAGTATTATTAATATATAAGAAAATATTTTTAGCAGAACAAAAAAACGGCTGTAGCCGATAGTCTTCCTATATCGCAATAAACGATTGAATACTATTTTATTTGCCCTGAGTTTTGGTGGTTATTGCCTGATTTATTTTTCGCGCCAATACCTAGAGGGGTTTTAAGATTTTCGGGTGTACCAGAGGGATCGAAAGTAGGTGCGGGAGAGGTGCCAGATGGCTGAAGCGGTATATTTTTATGGTTTCCCTGTAATTCTTTTTTATCTCTCTTCTTTAAATCATCCCCATAATCAGCTAGTACTGCTGCAGAAGGAAAAATAAGAGTTGCCAAGAGTAAAGTTACAAATACTTTTTTCATAATAATACTCCTATCTTAAAAATCCCATTATGAATTTACTTAAAAGAACTTGTCTGTCTGGTTGCACACTTATAAATCTGAGTACATAAAATTAATTATTAGGATGGCTTAGTAAATAATAAAATCCTTTGCGGAATTAATTTTGTAATAGCTTTTTTCATCGGATTTTTTCAACAAAAATAATTTTTGATAATTTTATAGCGGGTATGTGGTTTGGCTACCAACTCCAGAATAGTGAAAATCCAATAATAATAAGGATCAAAATTAAAATAAAATCACAAATTATGGCAGTGACTTTCTTTTTATTTTCTTGGGGGTTCATAATGAGCCTATTTCTCAGCTTTTAGGGCTGTATTTATGAAAACTAAAACTTACAATGAATAAAAAATTTTTACATGAGTCAGTTCTGGTTTATTTAAAGTTGAAGAAGTTCCTCTAAAAACGTTACTTTCAATTAACGACAAATATAAAATATACGATATAAAATCTAGGACTATATTTCCTTTCAATAGAAATATTTTCATTAAAGGAGATAGAAACTCATAAATACTTAATATAAGATTTATCGTAACGACATAGTTTTCGGTACGAGATCTATCAATATAGATCGTACCCGTCATAAATCTTATAATGCTGAGCCCTCCGATAATTAACTAATGGACCCACATGTCTTCTACAAATTTCATCTCATAATTCCTTTCCTTTGCAAGGCATTATTTCTTTCCATATAATTCTGTTTGCTCATATCAGCATCAGCATTCTGTATGCCAGACTGGTAATTTGTTCTGCATTAGAGAGTTATCCCCAGCGCAAATGCAACCGCTAACAAATAAAAATCAACTGATAAAAGCTTTACGTAACATTATTGTCATGAATGTTTTCTGGGTCTGTGCGTTTAACTACAAT
>NZ_PXXU01000123.1 GCF_003011925.2 Nitrosomonas supralitoralis | reverse complement strand
TTGTTTGTACATTATTTTTGCCTGACTCCAAAACACCTATAAATGTTTTAAGATTGATATGTAAGCTTATTATAATCACTTCAATCCATTCACTCGTTCCTGTGTTGTATGAAACTTAACTGCGGTCGCAAGAACCAGTGTTCCGCTGGCAAGATCCTTTTTAATCAACCGATCTCTTAGAGCTGCAACTTGTTTTTCAAAAGCTTTGTTCAGCGCAGTAAGCAATTCATCATCTTTCAATGATTTTGGATTCGAGGTGTTATCCTTTTCTTTCAGCCAACCCTCATGTTTTTCTCGATCGTTATGCACTTGAGTTTGTGTGATGGAATGAAGTTCCTGACCGATCGCCGCATCACTTTTATTAGAGTTCAGAATTTGATGATAGGCTTTGAGCATTTCTAGAGAGTCGAGTGGCTCTCCTCTTGTTTCAACCACATGAAGTCGTTTGCCCCAGGCAGGTAGTTGAACCTTGTGCTCCGTATCAGGAATGTAAGTATCTTGACGCGTTCCCACCCATTGATCATCATGTCCCAAAAATTCTACAGATGTATTCGGTCCTTTATAGATATCCTCCGCTTTCGTTCCTCCTTTCCCGCTGCCAGATAATGCAGGAGAGGTTATCGTCGTTGTTGCATTATTATGGATAACCGTTATAGCAGAATCTATTTTAATCATTGTTGCATCAAAAGCTTCTGAATAAAATTTCTTGGACGACTTTCCAAATAAAGTACCATTGGCTTTCAATGCTTTAACCTTAGTACCAAGATTACTTGTTATGTCTGTAATAATTTTAACTTTAATCCATTCATCTTTTGTTAAAATTCCCAGGCCAATATTCCACAAGGTATCTTTTATCCACGCACCACTTACATCTTTTACATGACTCGCCATACTTGAAGCGTGTTCATATTCTTCTTTCTCTTGCCCTGAATGTATCTTTTTCACTTTAGCTTTTCTTGTGTGCTCATTGGTATTGTCAAAGATTTCTTCTTTTGTGGTCTTTGTTTTAGTAATAGATGGTAGCGCTAAAAGAGTACTCAATGTTTTAGCCATAAGTTGTAAATAAAGTTTCAGCTCAGGGGTCATCACAATATTTTTGGCGGATGCAACATCATTAATCAGCCCCTGTAATCGCGTTTGCAAGTCTGCATATGCTTTTTGTGGTTCATATTCTTCATCAGTAGACAGATTCAACATGCTTCCATAGTGTTCTGCGTCAGTAGCAAAATTCACTTGTGCACTGATACCTGGCCTATCAAGTCCAGCTTTGCGACTAGGCTTCAAGTCGATATCATTGATATTAGAGGCAGATACCTTATCCTCATCTTTGTTAAATGAGCCATCATAAGTTGGCGAAACATTTTCGGGTTTAGTGGTAACCTCAGAAATAGGAAAGGTTAATTCAGGGTCTTTTTTAAAGTCTTGAATTAATGCAGAGAGTTTAGGCTTTTTAGCAACCATACTCGATAAACTTGATTGAATCATATCATCAATTTGTTTAACTTCTTTCGGATCTGGAATCGGTGTGGTGTCATTAATCGTATTAACTAAAAAGGGAGGACTGACAAGCTCAAGTGCATTGTCTGCGTCCGTCTCCAGATAAAACGGCAAATTACTCAAAGGCAGTTTTTTAGTAGAAGCCGAGAGCACAAGATGTGTGAGCCCTTTTATCGACCCTGTGTCCATCTGAGCAAACTCATGTTCAAAGCCCACCGTTGTAATTCCACTATAATCTTCCTTGGAATAACCAAATGTGGTTTGATTATCATTTTGTTCGGTAATCAATTCAGCAAATGTCGTCGCTGTTAAATCAAAGCCCTGAATCGTTGGAGAAGTAATATGCTTTTCTGTTAATTCTGTCAATTCAGGGGTAGAGGTTTTCATTTGAGCCACTTTGGCCCCCATAAGATCTGCTTCATGCTCAAGAGCATTATCATCATTGATATTCAACATGCCTTTAAGTTGCATGGTGGGCTTCACACGCCCTTGCTTCTGTTGCACTACGTGCCAGGCTTCATGTGGTAGATGTTTTTCTTGTCCTGGACCTAAATGAATGTCAGTTCCTTGCGCATAGGCCTGGGCTTGCAATTGAGCGGGTTTATCAGAATTACGATGCACCTTTACATCATTCATCGAGTATCCAGAAAGATTTTCAATGCCTGTTTTTAAATTATCAGGTAAACCTGTGTTGTTTTTTTTCTTCTGAATGGTCTGCAATTGTGCTGCTTATTTTGTCTTTGGACTATTGTTAACCATCTCTTGCAGTTTCCTTTGTGCAATGGCTTCAGGTCGATTGTCGACAAATTGAAAAGTAGACTCCTTGCTGTTCTGCATCTGAGATTCACCATTTGCAACCGATTGGCTTTTATTTTCTTGTGTTTTGGAAGCGTGAGTCATCATATTTTTATTCTTTTCAGGTTTGGTCAATTACCACCAACAATTGAATAATAGGAATGTTCCTATTATCCTCTTAAGTATATGCAGCACTAAGCTAAGTATTTTTTGGTTTATGTGAAAGAGGTTTTATTTCCCGATTGTTTTGCTTGAACGCTGCTATTTGCCAATGCTTGTAATTTTCTTTGCGCAATAGCTTCGGGTCTATTATCTATAAATTGAAGAGAAGAGTCACTATCATTATGAAATTGAGAGACTGAATTAGCTACCGGTTGGCTTTTGTTTTCCTGTGTTTTGACAGCCCGAGTATTCATAATTAATAACAGGTAAACCCCCGGCTCAGCCGGGGGACTCCCGAAGGTTTG
>NZ_PXXU01000122.1 GCF_003011925.2 Nitrosomonas supralitoralis | reverse complement strand
ACAATTATGGAAAAACAAAGGAGAGAGAGATGAAAGCCAAGCGATGGCCGGTGGTAATTGCGGCGCTGTTAGGTGTATTGCTGATGGGATCTGCGCACGCGAACATACCGAGCGTTCCGAACGAATTATACGAAGCGCTGAAGTTGGATCGAAATAAGGCGACGCCGAAGGAAGTATACGAAGCGGTGGTAAAGCGTTATAAGGATCCTGAGCAGGGAGCGGGACCTGGGACGATGGCGAAGTATTGGGAGCCGATTCCATATGGAATATATTTGGATCCTGCGACATTTTACAAATCACCGACCTCGAATAAAGAAATAGCGAGTCGCAAGGAATGCGTGGAATGTCACACAGACGAATCGCCGGTATGGGTACAAGCATGGAAGCGTAGCAGTCATGGGAACTTAGACAAGGTACGTAATCTTAAGCCGGAAGATCCTACATTTTACAAGAAAGCTAAACTTGAAGACGTAGAGAAGAATTTGCGCTCACTGGGCAAATTAGCGGAAGGCGAGAACCTGAAGGAAGTTGGCTGTATTGACTGTCACGTGGAAATCAACGCGAAGAAGAAGGCGGATCACACCAAAGACATCAGAATGCCGACAGCGGAAGTATGTGGTGCCTGTCACTTGCAGGAATTTGTGGAGCGCGAATCGGAACGTGACACGATGATATGGCCGCACGGACAATGGCCTGATGGACGCCCTTCACATGCGCTGGATTACAAAGCCAACGTAGAAACGACTGTATGGGCGGCGATGCCACAACGTGAAGTAGCTGAAGGCTGCTCGATGTGCCACACCAACCAGAACAAATGTGACTCATGTCATACACGCCATGAATTTTCAGCTGCGGAATCGCGCAAACCAGAAGCCTGTGCAACTTGCCATAGTGGCGTAGATCACAACAACTGGGAAGCCTACTCCATGTCAAAGCACGGCAAGATGGTATCGATGCTGGGAGACAAATGGAACTGGGAAGTGCAACTGAAGGACGCGTATGAAGTGGGCGGACAAAACGCACCGACCTGTGCGGGCTGTCACATGGAATACGAAGGCGAGTACAGCCACAACATGGTAAGGAAGATACGTTGGGCGAACTATCCATTTGTTCCGGGCATAGCAGAAAACATTACGAGCGACTGGTCTGAAGCACGTTTAGACTCATGGGTAATTACCTGCACCCAATGTCACTCAGAGCGATTTGCACGTTCATACCTGGACCTGATGGACAAAGGCACGCTGGAAGGATTGGCTAAATACCAAGAAGCTAATCAGATCGTGCATACGCTGTATAAGGAAGGGTTGCTGACGGGTCAGAAAACCAATCGTCCTGCACCACCGCCACCTGAGAAAGAAGGCTATGCATACTTTGCACAGCTATTCTGGTCAAAAGGCAACAGTCCGGCAGCGATTGAGCTCAAGGTACTGGAAATGCATGAAAATGACCTGGCTAAGATGCACGTAGGCCTGGCTCACGTGAACCCAGGTGGATGGACCTATACGGAAGGCTGGGGCCCGATCAACCGTGCGTATGTTGAAATTCAAGACGAGAATACTCGTATTCGCGAGATGATTGCGCTGCAAGAACGAGTGAAGAATCTTGAAACCAAACGTACCAGCTTACTCGACTTGGACGGCACAGCTGAGAAGATCTCACTGGGCGGTTTAGGAGGCGGCATGCTACTGGCCGGAACACTGGCATTGGCAGGCTGGCGCAAACGTAAGCAAAGCGAAGCTTGATAGGCTCTGACACGACAGATCGCACTACCCAGGTGGTCGTGCGATCGGGCGGCAGACTACTCCCGTCATTAGGAATTTTCCTGGTGACGGGAGGATTGCTTTTATTGGGCTGGTTCGCGTACCTCTGGTTTAAACCGATACCCGCACCTTATCAATATCAATTGATAGAGGAAGGCAGCAGTAGCACGTTTAATAAAATGGACCTGGAAGGCTGGCCGGAGTTGAAGCTTGGCCAATACAAAGTACAAGCTGACGGAGTAGATAAGCCAATCGCTGAATTCATTGTTGCGAAACAGGAAGACGGAGCGCCGGTACTGATCTATTGGAAGAACAGCACCAATGAAATACTTTATAATTTTGACAGAAAGCCATCGGAGCTCACCACATTAGCTGAAGCGATCAGCAAGTACGCACCGAAAGACGCACTGATACTTTCCTGGTGGGATACCTCCCGGCAAATCAAACTGCTTACAGGGCGCGACACGCTATTTACCAATCACCTGAACGAACCACTTATGATCCCTGCGCCGTGGCTGGACCACAGCAAAGCGATTCAGGCCTATGAAAACCAATTCTGGCAAAGCAAGGCGGATGCGGCGGAATTGGACCGATTTAAACACTTCAGCCAAGCACTGGCAGCGCCAGCGGAAGAAGGCATTCAACAACTGCGGCAACTGATTGGTTCTGACCGTGAAGCCTACCTGATTGTACATGTTACTGATCTCTATAAACTAGGACTTATGTACCCGGAAAGCATAGGTGTAGCGTATCAGAATTTTCCGATGACGGGCAATATGCACGGCATGATCAATCAAATGAAAGTACAGGTAAAGGAAAATAATTTTGATACCTATACACTCCAATCTGTATCGGATAATGAGATCCGGGTATTTTTTCTGAGTGATGAGGAAAGCGGGCAGACGTTACTGGCAAGGATGCTGCCATTTGTAGATAAGCCAGCACCGACGGAACTGGAACTTGCACAATTGATTTATCAACAAGGAGGCTACTGGGTATATAAGCTTCCTTAAAATAAAATAAAATAAAATAAAATAAAATAAA
>NZ_PXXU01000121.1 GCF_003011925.2 Nitrosomonas supralitoralis | reverse complement strand
AGGACATATAATATCATCGGATAATATAGGTGCTGCACTGCTGCAACAAAATATTCAATTTACCGAATTCCGCATATCTCCTAACTTTGCACTTGATAGCACCATTTTAGGTGTTACACGAACAAGCGCTTACATTTCAACCGATAGAGGATCGACCTGGGCGCTTGCAGGTAAAGTTGAATGGTAGCGCGTCGACCCTAAAAATACTCAGCAATTATTTTTATAAAACAGAAAAGAGAGCAATCCATACATGGTTTGCTCTCGACGAAATAAGTTTTTTCAGGAGAATTCGAGCAAGTTTGTGTCTTTTCTCACCAAGTAAACCAAACAATGACTAGCAGCCTTTGCCTCAGATTCCAAGCGGCGGCGGCGACCTTCAGTAGAATTACTATGTGATCGCCACGCATCTTTTAGACAACCGAGCCTGAATCCTCTTGCTGTTCGTCTTCTATATTGTTCTCGCTTTCTGGCACCTTAGCAGCGCGGTCATATTTTGTTTCATCGAAGCTATAACAGTATCTATCGATTCATTTTTCGGCTATTACTGCCATGAAAAGACAGCGAATAGCAGCTAGTCTCAGGAAAATTGAATAATTTGTCTACTACTGGGATTTGGCAATTCTTATCTCATCCAGCATAGTTCTATGATTCAGATAATCAATAGCAATGGGGAACACCTTATCATTATGCGCCAGCCGCAAGGAGGGGTATGAATATACATCCATGTTTCTTGCCAGTTGAATTTGATGTTGCAATTCACTTTCAATCGCCGGACTTGTTAGATCTTCGATAAAAGCGCGCACGTCCAGTCCAATCTCGCGCGCGCAAGCTTGCAGGGTTTCTGGCAGAGATGGATTCATTGCTTGTTGGTAATAAGCATTCTGAATAGCACTTATCATTTCCGCCTCAGCATCCGCGCGTTGCTTGTTAGCAGCCAGTACAGCCCGACAAGATGGGTAAGTTGAACGAATGGGTATATTGCGTGACCAGAAATCCCAATTGAAGTGAACTTCTGGAACGGTAAGTTCGATGCGTTGCCATGCCTGCTGCACCATTTTCTGCGTTGCAAGCGGCATCGGCTGGATAGAATCCGGCGCGAGCCCGCCAACGAGATTAACAACCGCAATGTCTCGCGGTAGATCCTGCTGCAATGCAATCCAGCTTTGTCTGAATGCGTAGCACCAGCTGCACATCGGATCATGAATATAATAAAGAATAGTAGTGGGCTTCATAAGCTTATCACTCAAAAAATCAATAGGCTCGATTGATCTTGCATAACCGTGTTGATTTTTTCAATCATTATCAATTTTTTGTATTCAGGGTTTCATTAAGAACTTGATTACATTTATTTTCCCGAAGCCATGTCTCTAGTTCCTCAGCGGGTACCGGCCGATGAAACAGATATCCCTGATAATAATCACAGTCATGCTGATTCAGAAAATTTAATTGTTGCGCAGATTCCACGCCTTCCGCCAGCACATCGAGCTTTAGGCTTCTCGCCATGGCAATAATTGTAGCCGCAATTTCGCGATCATTACGATCGTAGGCCAAACCACGCACAAAACTTTGGTCAATTTTCAATTTATCAATGGGAAAACGTTTTAAATAAATCAGAGAAGAATAGCCCGTTCCAAAGTCATCTATCGCCATACGAACACCAAGGGATTTTAAAGTTTCCATCGTTTCGATCGATTGATCTGCATGCTCCATAAACATACTTTCAGTTAATTCCAGTTCCAGACAGGTTGCAGGAAGCTTTGTCTTCTCCAATACCTGCCGTATTAATTCGACCAGATTTTCAGATCGAAACTGTCGAACCGACAAATTAACAGCCATGACAAGCGGCGGCAACCCTGCATCCATCCAAGCACGGCCTTGAGCACAAGCGGTTTGCAGTACCCATTCACCCAGCGGAACGATCAAGCCAGTTTCTTCGGCAATCGGAATAAATTTCCCAGGTAACACCATCGCTTTACCGGGTGGTTGCCATCGTACTAAAGCTTCAACACCAACCACCTGACGACTCTTTGCATCAACCAAAGGTTGGTAATGGAGCACAAATTCACCAGCAATTAATGCCTGGCGCAACTCTGTCTCCAACACCAAACGCTCATTTGCAGCAATGCTCAAGGCTTTGGTATGGTAGCGATAGGTATTGCGACCCTCATGCTTAGCCAAATACATCGCCATGTCTGCATGTTGAATGAGTTCTGTAACGTTACTCGCATCATCAGGAAAAAGACTAACACCGACACTGGCGTTAATAAAAATCTCATGACCGCTAGGGAGAACAAATGGTGTGGCAAGTAAATCAATCAAAGTTTGTGCTACTACGGCCGGCTCATTGGAATCTCTGATATCTTCAAGCACGACCAGAAATTCATCACCCCCCAATCGCGCCAATGTATCCTCTTCGCGAAGCCGCTGTTTCAGACGTGAAGCTAACATAACCAAGAGTTCATCCCCAATCGGATGGCCCAGGCTGTCATTGACGTTTTTGAATCGATCCAAATCAAGATACAGTGTCGCAATTTGATTGCCATGACGCTGCGCTCGTTCAATGGCATGATGTAGTCGGGATTTCACCAATAAACGATTAGGTAAGCCGGTTAATGGATCATAATGCGCAAGGCGTGCCAGACGTGCCTCAGATAGTTTTATTTGTGTAATGTCAGCAAATACCCCAACATAATTACAAGGCTCGTTTCTGTCATTACATACCGTACTAATTGTCAGCCATTGAGGATAAATCTCACCATCCTTACGGCGATTCCAAATTTCTCCGCGCCAATACCCAACTTTGGTAAGACTCTCCCACATGGCTTGATA
>NZ_PXXU01000120.1 GCF_003011925.2 Nitrosomonas supralitoralis | reverse complement strand
TTTTCTTTTGATGCCCCTTTCTTGACGCCTTTACCATCACGCTTGCGTGCAGATCAGGGCATCGGTGCTGTCCTTTAAAGAGCTCTTGGGAATAAGTTTCATCTGTTTCGATAATGGCTGCCACTCACAAGAGGTCTTTTTCAGCTTCAGTCGTTTTAGATTAGCGCCATAGTCAGCGAGCGCAGCGGAACCCCAGAGGCTGAAAACTAGTTTACGGATTTTTTATAAAAAATAATGTTGGTCCTGGATAACCTTTTGATATAGCAAGTTATGTGCCGTAGATTCTGACTTGTTTCTAAAATAGACGAATTCTCTCACGAGAACCTGACCGTATCTCCACGCATTCATTTGGTTCTAGTTGAAAGACCTTATTCATCAAATTACATCCTTTAAGATGACATGAGCAAGCCAGTTATAACTGTGCTTTCCACTTTTTGCTCAAATAAAGAAATTTATTCACTTGATGAATGTTTCCTTGATCTCACAAACTCGTTGGCATAGCCGCGTGCCACCTGCAATATCATTTTAATGGGCTACAAAATGCAATTTGGCGAACCATCCCAAGGTTCACATCCAGCAGAAAGCGGTCTTTCTATATTGGATTATCTGCTTCACGATTCGCCGATTATACCCATCGGATATGGACTATTCTCGGCTACTAACTACCGCATCCACTTCCCGACCAATCATTAATTTAGCAATGCCATCTATCACGGCTTATTAAAATCCCACTTCTCTTCACTAACATCAATCCTGATAGATAACCTAAAATAGGCAATCAATCATCGTCCAATCATCAGGGGTATCGTCGGAGGATCGGAACATACAATATCTTCATTTGCAGACGTAGTCGATGCATATGATCAAGTGCTAAACAGTTGTTCTTCTGTAATAAAATATCTGTTTATTTGCTTATGTTATAAATAATTAAGCTACTGATCGGAAGAAGATTTATATTAGCAGAGATGTTCCGCTATCGCGATACTTTTGCAGCCAAATCGAAACAGCGTTTAAATCGACTAGAGAACTTTGCATAATAGTGATGATGTCCATATTCGACGTTTTATGACATTACTGTGCGTAGCAGTACAGAACTATCTTGTTTCTGCTTATATTCTTATAATAAAGTTATAAAAAGTATAACTTTATTTTTTGATTACTGTTTATAAGGTGAGAAACTATGACTCATTTTCAAGAAAAATTCTCGCGGCGTAAGATATTAAAATTCATTGCATTAGGTGCCACCGCTCCCATTTTGAATACTTTTATTGGCCAAGCGCAAGCAGCGAAAGCTTCTAAAGAAGCTATGCAATATCGCGATAAACCTAACGGTAAGGAACAATGTAGTAACTGTGCGCAGTTCATCTCCAGCGATTCACCAGAAGCTAACGGGGAATGCAAAGTTGTGGAAGGTGATGTTAGTCCTCAAGGCTGGTGTATTGCATATGTTCAGAGATAAGTAACTCGACTTCTCTCGGAAAAGCTTTACCAGTCGCACAAATTGCACATAATTGGTATTTTTCTAACTAGATTGCAGCGGAATAGTAACAGCCCATTCGTGATATCTGGGGAATCTCAAGGCATTGGCAGTGTTTATCAACAAACATATATCGATCATTCGATCCAAAACATTTGCAAAACTTTAAACAACCTGCGCACCAATTACAGCAGCCTGACTTACTGAATAGATATTGTCATACTTTAAAAAGCCAGAACCGTTCTCAAAATCCAAGTATGGCACTTTCAGATCATAACCATATAAAGGACCGGTACTTCCAGCGGGGCGGTTTTTTCGTTTTCTACCACGATCCATTTAAAGGGTAGAATGTTATATATCCTCTTGAGTTCAAGTAAATGACTATTCAATTAAATCAGAAGGCGATAACCATGACAGAACAAAGGCAGCTACCCAACGTAACTTTTAAAACCCGAGTACATGATGAATCAATTGGTGGCGACAATCCATTTCGCTGGCAGGATATTACCACGGACGATATTTTTAAGAACAAGCGAGTTGTATTATTTGCGTTACCTGGCGCGTTCACACCGACGTGTACAACTGCTCATCTGCCTGGTTACGAGAAACACTATGATGATTTCAAAGCTCTGGGTATTGATGAGGTGGTGTGCTTATCCGTGAATGATGCATTTGTTATGTATCAATGGCGCAAACATCTTGGAGTCGAGAAAATATTTGTGCTTCCCGATGGGAATGCAGAGTTCACTAGAAAGATGGGGATGCTTGTAGACAAATCGAACTTAGGTTTCGGTATGCGTTCATGGCGATATTCTATGCTTGTTCAAAACAAAGAGATAGAAAAAATGTTCGTTGAATCCGATTTTACAGACAATTGTCCCACTGATCCTTTTGAAACTTCTGGTGCTGATATTATGCTGCAATACCTAAGGTCTAAATGATTTTAATAATGAGAATTGGGCTCATTTCCCTTAACGTATGCGCAATGTACTACAGGACTTCAGACCCGATTCTCTTATTATTTAAATAAACTCCGCTGAAAGAAAGTTGCGGGCACCGCAATCTTTTTCGAGAAATTGCAGCGAATTCTTTATTGCAAACTTGTTAGAACAGGTTATGCATCTTTTTTTCATTATCGTGAGCCTATCTATCTAGTAAGAATATTCAATAGAGCAGTTAATAATTTTTCGAAAGAAAAACCATCGGGGATACCAACTAACAGAATACTGACGAACACATTTGAGCTTCTGTTCATGAAGTTACCTATTTATGCCACACTCTGAAGAAAAAAAACATCTCCAGATGCCTCGCAATCCTCGAATCCATTTGCGGACAGTACCCTTCCGGATGCCCTATTATGGGAAGAAGGCTTTGGCGGCCATCATTTACCTTCGTTTCCGATTGCTGGTATAGGTGCCTCTGCCGGAGGTGTAGAGGCGCTGCAGCACTTGTTCAAGTCGCTTCCTCCTGACTGCGGCATCGCCTTATT
>NZ_PXXU01000012.1 GCF_003011925.2 Nitrosomonas supralitoralis | reverse complement strand
AGTTCATCACTTTATAACGAGATTTTTCGATCTTATGACGGCGACTTTCGTTGTGTTTATAAGGTATTGGCTTCTCTGCAGGTGAAATCCTGCAGAATTATGCCAGATGTGCCATCTTTTTACCGACAGTTCGATTTATTCAACAACGCGGGAAATCTGGGATTATGCAGAGATCTTTCTAAGTGGAAGCTCCTCGTTAGTTGGTGGTTGCTCGAAAAATCATACGAAATACATGGAAAGTATGAACAAATACGATTATCAAAAATTCTGTGAGAGAATCGAACCGCCTGTTATTTGTATTAGCGCAATATCGACAGGCTAACCAGCCAATTGGGTAAGTCCATATTAGGAGACGGGCGACATCATGTATAAAAGCAATGACAACTTTCAAATGAAAATTAAGAATACAAATTTGGAGTCATTTATCACTCTTGATCAGCTTGGTTTCTATACCGGTAACAAAAGAACGGTCAATTATATAGGGATGCATTTATTCCTGTTGCTCATGCTTATAAGTGCTCTTGTTTTATTTGCATCGAATGCACATTCGATGGCGGGTGCAGTCGCACCCATTAAAAAGATGCTCAAGGTGCAAACTGATGAATACAGATGGATCAGTTTAGGTGCAGGTTATCGCGGAACAGGATTGTGGACCGAAAATGCAAATTCTGGAAATCTGAACAATGGCATCTACAGCAACGACAATGCGCGTCTTTATCTCAATGGGCAATTTAATCAGTATCTTAAATTCGAAGTCAATACCGAATGTTTTTTCTGTAACAATACCTCTTCAGGGGATAATCCAAGGATGTCTTACAACATTCTCGATGCGATTGTCAAATTAGAGTACAACCGCTATTTTAATATCTGGGGAGGGCGTATGCTGGCGCCCACGGAGCGGGGAGAATTAAGTGGCCCTTTCTTTCAGGCTACCCATGATGCATTCAAAACACCTTTCTTTTCTCAAGATTTCAGTACTAAATTTGGTGATGGTGGCGCAGGCCGTTATGGTCGTGATGACGGCGTAACTTTCTGGGGTAATGCAGAGCCAGGTATTATTCCTGGAACACTGGGATATGCAATGGGAGTTTTTCGTGGCCTGGACTCATCGCCTGCAGCGGGACCCAATCCAAACGGTACTATTCTGACAGCCGCACGTATTACTTATAATTTTCTGAATCCGGAAAAAAATCCCGGCTATTACACTTCCAGTACCTATTATGGTAAGGCCGGTGATATTTTAGCCTTGGCGTTTGGTATGTCTTACCAAAAGAATGGTGCCGGGTCATTCGCCCATCGCAGTGATTTTCTCGGCTTTACAGGGGATTTGCTATTTGAGAAAGTATTGCCTAGAAATATGGGCGTGACTACTTTGAACGCTGAATATAAGCAATTTTATGCTGACTATTCGACTGCCGCATTTTCTGATCGTGATTGCTTCTGCATGTTTGATGGCAAGTCGTGGACAGTAACCGGTCTTTATATGTTGCCAACTAAAATTGGCATCGGACACTTTCAACCCTACGGCAGATTTACCAGCATTCAACCCAACAATAGCAGCAATCGAGAAGAAATTGAAACGGGTGTGAATTACATTATCGATGGCTTTAATGCGCGTATTTCAGCGTATTATCAACATGGCGATCTGTTGATGAAAGGATTGAATTACGCACCCGGTGTCTCAGGACCCGCACTTGATGTTTTTAAAATCTCTTTCCAACTACAGATTTAGAAATTTCCTGGAATCGTTGCTTCATTCATATAAAAAACCATGCTGCTATCCACTCACCCAGAAGAATCAGCAATCAAACAACGGAGTTCTACTATTCTGAATGATCCTCAGCAGCCAAGTAATGCCGTTTTATCCGATCCCATTGTAAATTCTGATCACAAACCACTTCAAGCCAGGTTATCACTCAAGTTTGCGGAAATTGATGGAACCACGCGTCTAGTGGAGCGGGAACACTTCGGTCCTTTACTGGTACAGAAACCTTTTTATCCAGAAGACCGTAAAATCTGTCATGTGGTAATTATTCATCCACCGGGTGGTGTTGTGGGCGGCGATCAATTAGCTATTACAGCCCAGGTAGGTGCATCTGCAAATGCGCAAATTACCACACCCGGCGCTGCCAAATGGTACAAAGCGAACGGTCATACATCACAGCAAAAAATCAGGATCAACGTAAGCAAAGGCGGTGCTCTCGAATGGGTGCCCCAGGAAACTATTTTTTACAACAATGCAAACGTAGAAATCGATCATCAAGTAACCCTGGAAGAAGATGCACTTTATGTGGGTTGTGAAATATTATGTTTTGGCCGCACTGCATTTGGTGAAACATTCAATAGTGGACAAATCAAGCAACGCACCCGTATTCTACGAAATGGAAAAATGATCTGGCTTGAGCAAATACGTCTTCAGGGTGAGAGTTCCGCTATGAGCGGTGCTTTAACATTATCTGGGAAGACAGTCTGTGCCACGCTCATTTTGACTGGAAAAACGATCCCTCAACCTTTAATAGATTTGGCCCGAGAAGAAGCCGCTAAAATCACAAAAGATGTTGGTCAGATTGGCATATCTCAACTTAAATCGATAGTCGCAGTTCGTTATTTAGGAAATTCAAGTGAGGTAGCACGGCACGTCATGCTGCGGGTATGGGGTTTGTTTCGTCCAGAAATGCTTGGGCGTGCTGAAATTGTTCCGCGTATGTGGAACACTTGATGAATGACATCGTTGACTTAAGGTGATTTTCTAGAAGAATCAGACGCTGCAGTAACTTAGAAAAATTGAAATGTTATTTTACCGAGGAGAAAAACTATGGACTTAACGCCTAGAGAAAAAGACAAGTTACAGATATTCACTGCCGGATTAATTGCTGAACGACGTAAGGCGCGTGGCTTGAGGCTCAATTATCCAGAAGCGGTTGCATTGATCACCTGCGCAGTATTGGAAGGTGCCAGAGATGGACGGACGGTTGCGGAGATGATGACAGCCGGTCAGAAAATACTGACTCGTGCTGATGTCATGGAAGGTGTTCCCGAAATGATTCCGGATATTCAGGTTGAAGCAACTTTTCCAGACGGGACTAAACTGGTGACTGTGCATAATCCGATAGTTTAATCATTAAAAACAGGAGATCGTCATGAGAGTACCAATGATTCCAGGCGAAGTGTTTACTGAATCGCGTGAGATTGAAATAAATGCCGGCAGAAATACTAAAAAACTAACCGTCTCCAATGGCGGAGATCGTCCCATACAAATAGGTTCCCATTTTCATTTTTTTGAAGTTAATTCTGCCATGAAATTTGACCGGGATGCTGCCTATGGTATGCGTCTGAATATTATGGCTGGAACAGCTATCCGCTTCGAACCCGGGCAAGAGAGAACCGTTGAGCTCGTTGAGCTTGCGGGAGACCGGATCGTTTATGGATTTAACCAAAAAGTAATGGGCAAACTCAAATAGTTTGTATCGCAATAATTTTACAGGAGTAGAAAAATGAGCGTAAAAATTTCCCGTAAAACCTACGTTGAAATGATGGGTCCAACGACGGGTGATCGCGTCCGTTTAGCCGATACAGAACTTTTTATAGAAATTGAAAAAGACTTTACCACCTACGGCGAAGAAGTTAAATTTGGTGGTGGCAAAGTAATTCGGGATGGCATGGGCCAGTCACAACTTAATCATGCTGATGTCATGGATACTGTTATTACCAATGCCATTATCATTGATCATTGGGGTATTGTTAAAGCGGATATTGGTATCAAGAACGGCAAAATCGCGGGAATCGGCAAAGCAGGAAACCCGGATATCCAACCTAACGTGACCATTGCTATCGGGGCAGCTACTGAGATTATCGCTGGCGAAGGGCAAATTGTTACGGCTGGTGCACTTGATGTTCACATACACTTCATTTGTCCGCAACAAGCCGAAGATGCAATGATGAACGGAATAACCACCATGCTGGGTGGCGGCACAGGCCCCGCAGTCGGTACGGCAGCAACTACTTGTACGCCAGGACCCTGGCATATTCATTCAATGTTACAAGCCTCAGATGGCTTAGTAATGAATACAGGGTTTTTTGGTAAGGGTAATGTCAGTCTGCCAACACCTTTAGAAGAGCAAGTTCTTGCCGGCGCCTGCGGTTTGAAGCTGCATGAGGACTGGGGAACGACTTATGCCGCCATTGATAATTGTTTGAATGTTGCGGACAAGTATGATGTACAGGTGGCTATTCATACCGACACCATCAATGAAGGTGGCTATTTGGAAAACACCATTGCTGCCATGAAAGATCGAACCATTCATACCTTTCACACAGAAGGTGCGGGGGGTGGTCATGCACCGGATATCATCGCAGTGGTAGGACAGGAAAATGTTCTGCCTTCGTCGACTAACCCTACCCGGCCCTATACCGTCAACACGCTCGATGAGCATTTGGACATGCTCATGGTATGCCACCATTTACACGCAAATATCCCCGAAGATGTTGCCTTTGCAGAATCACGCATCCGGAAAGAAACAATTGCCGCTGAAGATATTCTGCATGATATGGGTGCTATCTCTATGATGTCTTCAGATTCTCAGGCAATGGGGCGTATTGGTGAAGTTGTATTGCGCACCTGGCAAACCGCGCACAAAATGAAGATACAGCGCGGCACTTTGCAAGAAGACACCTCAAGGAATGACAATTTTCGCGTAAAACGATATATTGCCAAATACACAATTAATCCAGCTATTACTCATGGTGTTGCGCATGCGATTGGATCCATAGAGAATGGAAAATACGCGGATCTGGTGCTGTGGAGACCAGCGTTCTTTGGCGTAAAACCCTCCATGATCTTAAAAGGTGGAATGATCGCTGCAGCATTAATGGGTGATCCCAATGCATCAATTCCAACGCCTCAACCCATGCATTATCGTTATATGTTTGGTGGCTATGGTGGTGGGATCAAAACGTCATGTTTCACTTTTGCTTCGCAGGCAGCGTTAAATGCCGGTTTAGTTGATCAATTAAAACTAGATAAAAATTTAATTGGTGTCAAAGATACTCGCAACTTACGTAAGAAAGACATGATTCACAATGATGCCACACCTAAGATGGAAGTTGATCCGGAAACCTATGAAGTACGTGCTGATGGGAAATTATTGACTTGTGGTGCTGAAGACGTGCTGCCAATGGCACAACGCTATTTCCTGTTCTAGAAGCATTTTTGCTATGCTTTTGTAACAAGTGCCCTATGAGTGAATAGTTTTTTAAACCTTTGGGCAGCTATCCCAGCATTTATTGCAGTGATGGCTGCTACAAAAACAATAACTGATCGTAATAATAAAATGCTTACGCTGAATACTAAAATAGATCATGCAGACGCAGTGTTTGCACAACTGGTTTTGCCTTACGAAATGCGCGAGAACAGCCGACTCAGGACGACGCTTGCATCGGGTGAGGAAGTGGCAATTTTTACTGTGCGAGGCACAATACTTCGCAATAATGACTTGCTGAGGAGCGATGACGGACGTGTAGTAGAGATCATTGCCGCTCATGAACCCACTTATCGAATTACTTGCAAGACACCTTATGATTTATTGCGTTGCGCCTTTCATCTAGGAAATCGGCATACGCAAACTCAGGTTGGCGAAGCTTTTTTGCGGATTCATCAAGATACTGTTTTGAAACAAATGCTGGAAGGATTGGGCGCTTCTGTCATAGAAGAAGATGAACAATTTGAACCGGAATCGGGTGCTTATGGGGGAGGAGGGCACCATCACCATGGTGATGGTCATTATCATGCGCATGGTCCGCTTGCGCCCATACCAGCACGTCAAAAGATTCACAGACCTTCCGATCCGCAGTCTTAGGATTCATTCATGATGCAATCCACTTTATTGCTTCGTTTACTGCAACTAGCAAGCCCATCGCTGCCGATTGGCGCATACACATACTCGCAAGGCCTTGAGTCAGCTATCGAGAAGGGCGCTGTGCATGATGAAAGTTCTGCACATGCATGGATTTCAGAATCATTAAATATTATTGCAGACTTTGAAGCACCGATTGCATGGCGTTTGCTTAAAGCATTTGCCGAACGCGATATGGCAATTGTTAGTTACTGGACCGAGTGCTTTATTGCGGCACGTGATACCACTGAGTTTCGTGCGGAAACTATCCAGATGGGATATTCTTTAGGAAAACTCATCATGGATCTTAAGATTGCAGATGATTCCCTGCGTGCGATTTTAGCAAATCAAGCAGAAATACCTTTACCTACCGCGTTTGCATGTGCTGCGGAAGCACTTGGGGTGCCCCATGAAGCGGCACTGCTTGGAATGCTATTCTCAATAGTTGAAAATCAAGTGCTTGTTTGCGTTAAATCAGTGCCACTGGGCCAGGTTGCCGGGCAAAGTCTGCTCTTATCGTTGCATGCAACAATCGAAGAGGTATCGTTACGTGCGCAGCAGCTCAATGATGACGAACTATCGAATTGGGCGCCAGGATTGTCATTACTGTCAATGCAGCACGAAACACAATATAGCAGAATTTATCGGTCATAATTTTTGAGGTAATACACGTGAATAAACAATCAAACCCGCTTCGAGTGGGTATCGGCGGTCCGGTAGGATCAGGAAAAACGGCCTTATGTGAGGCGCTGAGCAAAAAAATGCGCGATCGTTACGAAATGGCGGTTATTACGAACGATATCTATACTAAGGAAGATATGGAGATTTTATTACGCGCCAATGCACTGCCCCCAGAACGCTTGATGGGTGTGGAGACGGGGGGGTGTCCGCATACAGCCATCAGAGAAGACGCGTCCATTAATCTGGAGGCCATTGCGCGTATGACGGCCGATTTTCCCAATCTTGACCTTATTCTGGTTGAATCCGGGGGCGACAATCTGGCGTCCACCTTCAGTCCCGAACTTTCCGATCTAACCATTTATGTCATTGACGTCGCAGCTGGCGAGAAAATACCGCGCAAGGGCGGCCCTGGCATTACACGTTCAGCACTGCTGGTCATCAACAAGATTGATCTTGCTCCTTATGTTGGAGCAAATCTGGAAGTGATGGCGCGAGATGCAAAAAAAATGCGAGGCGAACGTCCATTTGTGTTTAGCAACTTGCAAACTGGTGAAGGTGTGGATCAAATTGTTGAATTTATTGTTAAGCAAGGATTGCTGGAAGAAGTGAAACAACGCGCAGGTTGATACATGCCCATGCGCAATCTAGGTTTTTACCCTGCCTGAATGATTAATTAGATTGTATTGATAGTTACTGTAGTTGCTTTTCCACATAAACTTTAGGAGCTAATTATCATGGATTGGTCTTTATCAATTGACAAGGCAATACCCAAACCTTTGCGTGTAATCTTCAGAGGCGCAGGGCAAGTATTTTTCTGTTGCAATGCGGTCACTGGTCTTATTTTCCTAATTGCCTTATATGTCGGTGGGATTACTGCAGGACTGGCTGCGACTGTGGGAGTTATCAGCAGTACTGTCACCGCTTATTTATTAGGGTTTTCAGATGATGATATTGATGCTGGACTATACGGTTTTAATGGCACTCTGGTAGGTCCCTGTTTATTTTTGTTTCTGGAGAACACACCGCAACTCTGGTTGTTTGTGGTACTTGCATCGATGTTATCTACAGTTGTAATGGCTGCTTTGATGCGCATTCTACAGCCCTATAACATTCCGGTTTCTACGTCACCGTTTGTCCTTACCTGTTGGATGTTTATGGTCGCCGTATATTCATTCGATGGATTCTCACGCGGCCCGGTACTGCCAGCACAGGGTATACCTGTCGAAATCGTAGCCGATTCTGTGGCTTCAACCAGTGCCTGGTTTGCTACCTTCACTCAAGATGTCACTGTTGCCTGGTATACAGCAATCACCAAGGGTGTTGCTGAAGTAATGTTCGCGGATAGCATCATCGTCGGTATTTTATTTCTGGTTGGTATTGCAATTACATCGCTGCGTGGCGCATTCATGGCATTATCAGGAGCAATCGTGGGTGTTGTTGTGCCAATCCTGCTAGGAGCCGATCAGACGCTGATCGAAATGGGGCTCTACGCATTTAACCCTGTGCTGACGATGATGGCAGTCGGCTGGGTTTTTCTAAAACCCTCTACCGGTAGCGCACTACTCGCTTTACTTGCGGGCATCCTGACGGTCATCTGTCAGGCTGGCCTGGCTAATTTCCTTGCGCCGATTGGCTTGCCGACGCTTACATTTCCTTTTGTTCTGGTCATGTGGATGTTTTTATTTGCTGCTAGCCGATCCAGATATTGGGGAAATTCTAACTGATATTAGCTGTTCTTTGAGATGAAGCCCCGTTGAATGATGGGGCTTTTTATTGATAGCCAATAGAGCGTTAGAGATCATCAAGTGAGTGGACTACAATGCGTATGGGGAACCGCAGAATGAGGATGGAGCTCTTGTGATAGTTCGATCGGCACAATATGCAACTTGCCATGACGCACGCCGTTGGTGGCAATCACTTGATTGGCGAAACGCCTGACATCTTGAATTGTGCCGCGAAGAATGGTGATTTCGAGACAATTATCATGATCCATATGAACATGCATACTGGATAAAGATAAATCATGATGATGATGGTGCGCGGAAGTGACTTGACTGGCGAGGTCTCTTTGGTGGTGATTATAAATATAGCTGAGTGTCGCAATACAATGACCTTTGTTATCTTTTTCCAGCCGTGTGGTTTCTAGATAGTCTCGAATGAGATCGCGAATAGCTTCTGAGCGATTATCGTAACCACGTGCATGGGAAACTTTATCAAATTGCTCAAAGAGCTGGTTATCCATCGAAATAGTAAAGCGTTCCATAAAGACTCCTCGTGAATTATCACTGAAAATTAATCATCTAAATAAAACTATAAATCTGCACAGATTAAATTAATTGCATCGATTAAAAATTCGCCACTAAATTAACACGAATCGAGCGACTTTCTATCGGATGAAAATGTAAGTCACGCACGCCGGCGAGGGGTTCACCCGGAAGTCTCGAAGTATAATAATAATCTATTGCATGTGCTTGAGTATTGAGCAGATTAAATCCTTGTATGGCCACTCGCACCTTGTTGCCGATCTTATAACCAATTTGGCCATTGAGCGTGATGGTGTGGTTGGACTGTACGCTATTATCTTCGATCAATGAACGTTTCCCGAAATAGCGAAACTGCAGACTGCCAAATAATGGGCCGATATTATCCACCGCGACGGCTAATTTTCCTACGCCTCGTATCGCCCCGGGTATTTGATTGCCGCTCGGATCAGCATCGCTGAAACGTGCACGCGCCAATGCGTAATCCAGAGCGACCGTCAACCAATCCGTCGGCATGTAAAACAATGAAGCCTCAAATCCTTCTCGCTTACTCGGACGACTGGCCTTAGTCGTTCCGGCATCCCCTACAAATAACAATTCTGAATCAAAATCCAGCCGGAATGCGGCAAAAGAAGCCTGCAAACCTGGAATGATAGCGGTACGAAGTCCAACTTCATAACCCGTTGAACGCACGAGGGGATTGACCTGGTTAATGGGGTCTCTTGTTTTTGGATCAACAGTAGAAGTCGCTCCCCGTGCGTCATTGCTATGAAATCCGCTACCATAATTAAAATAAAGTTCAGTTTGAGCCCAAGGCCCAAAAATCAGACTGAGTTTGGGATTGGTCATACTATCGTAGCGATTCCCCGAATTAGCTTTGATATTGCTTTCAACATCTAACCAGTAGTAATCTGTGCGTACGCCAGCAACGCTGCGGAATTTTTCCAGCCACTGGATGCTGTTCTGATAATAAATCCCTACGCTATTCTGGTTGATATGATCTTTGCGAGTAGTCGATAAGATTTGACGTTCCTTTGTGCTGAGTAATCCATTGTCGATGACATCATTCTGAAATTGAACACCCACCATATTCTCGATCTCGATTCCACTGATTTTGTTGGTCCAAAGATGATTTGCATTCATCGCTGATTGGAAACGTTTATCAAACTGGGAGAATTGATCTCCATTTGCGGGATCAGCGAGAAAATAAGTGAAATTTGAGAATAATGCCAAATTACTATGCAGCGTATACAGATTTAGCTGAGTGATGCCATAACGACTGATATGCTGTAGTGCACTGGAGAGACTAAAACGATGAGATTCGCCACCATCGCTCGGATCAATGGCACCCAGTCGTGGGACAAAACCGGTGGCGACGCCTCTTTGCGGAATTTGATCGGTTGAATTCCAGTTCCCACCGTACCCCATTGCCGTTACGTTAAATTTAGTCGACCCACTATCCTGGCTATATCGTAGTACCGCGTTAAATTTCTTGAAATCCTCATGTTTAACCCATGGCCCATCTTTTGTCAGTAGTTCCAACGCATACAATATATTACCCGTGCCTACTTCATGTGATTTAGCCAGCAATCCCCGCATAAAGCCCTGCTGTCCAAGTCCATAGCTGGCAATGCCTTGCGGTAATTTGTCAACGTAGCTCATACTGACAGCACCTGCTGAGGAAAAGTCGCCTTGATTGGCGTAATAAGGCCCTTTTAAGTACAGTACATTGCCTGTCAATTCAGGAATGATAAAGTTAGTATCCGCCCAGCCTTGCCCGTGGCCATGTGAGCGTTGATTGACCAGCATTCCATCTACAGAAATTCGTAAATCCGTGCCGTGGTCCAGATTAAAGCCACGCAAAAAGTATTGATTGGCTTTACCTTCACCGCTATGCTGGGTAACAATTAATCCCGGTACTGTTTCCAGTAATTCTCCCGGGCGATAAACGGTGCGAGAATCAAGCTGCTGTTTAAGAACAGTGCCTTCATTGGCGGAATTTGCAGTACCGATTAACTCTCGTGCATTGGCACGTATAACCATTTCCTTCAGGGTTGGAACGCCAGCCGCATGGACCAATAATGGCATCCAACCCAATGATATCACACAGCTATTTTTAATCAGCCACTGTAACGTAGTAGCCAGCTTAGATAATTTCTGCACATTTTCCCTTTCCCAAGTTTCGTGTGATTTATTAGTTCAAAGCTGTATAGTTCATATTTTAATAGAAAAAGTATGATAGATTGTAATTTTTTTCTGACAAAAAATAGTAAAAACTGAGGAGATATTCTATTATGAGGATTCCAACCTTCAGAATTACAAGATTATTTTTATGCTTACTGCTACTACTCTTTCAAAATCCTATACTCGCAGCAGATGCTGATAAGAAAACTGAAATTGTTACAACCGTATCGCCAATCACGAATATGGTGCAAAATATTGGTGGAAAACATATCAAAGTAACCGGAATCGTGCCGGATGGAACCGATTCTCATACATTTGAACCCATTCCTTCTGATATAAAAATATTACAAGCAGCCGACATGATTATTGTGAATGGCCTTGATCTGGAATTGCCGACATTAAACCTGGCGAAAAAAGTAAAAAGGCCTGGAACGGAAATTTTACAATTGGGAAATCTCACTCTCAAAGAATCGGACTGGCGGTATGATTTTAGTTTCCCACGTGAGCACGGACACCCTAATCCTCATTTATGGCTGAATATTGAATTGGTAATGCGTTATGCAGAAATAATCAAAGACAATTTAATTAAGCTTGATGCGAAGAATAAGGCGAGCTACCATGAAAATACTGAAACGTATTTGGCTAAACTCAAGAAGTTGGATCAGGCAATTTTCAAATGTGTGGAATCGATTCCTGAAAATAATCGTAAGTTAGTCACGTATCATGATTCTTTTGCCTATTTTGCACCTCGTTACGGCATGACAGTAATCGCAGCTGTGCAACCCTCTGATTTTTCCGAACCGGGTCCCCAGGAAGTCATCAGCATTATTAAGCAAATTAGGGAAACAAGTGTGCCTGCAATCTTCGGCTCAGAAGTTTTTCCCAGCAAAGTGATGGAACAAATTGCACGCGAAGCTAAAGTGAAATTTGTTGACCAGTTGTCCGATGATGAACTGCCTGATCCCCCCAATAACTCTTTCATTGGTATGATGGCCAGAAACATGAACATCATGACCGAAGCACTCGGAGGGCGATCAAATTGTATGGCAAATATCGATGCAAGCAATATCTCTTTCTGATTCATTCAGTACTCCTGCTGTAAGACTGTCCAGTGTCACTGCTCGTTACGAACAAAATGAGGTATTTGGCAATCTTTCTTTGGAAATTGCTGCTGGCCAGTTTGCTGGAATTGTCGGACCCACTGCCAGCGGTAAATCGACGCTGCTGAAAATTATTCTAGGAATCCACTCTGCGAGTGCAGGGCAGGTAGAGCTGTACAACCATCCGGTCAATAAGGTACGGCCAGGTACGATTGGCTATGTACCACAACTAGGCAGTGTTGATTGGAATTTTCCGGTAACTGTGGAAGAAGTGATTTCTATGGGACTCTACACCAATGGGCGTATATGGCCCTGGCTGAGTAAACAGGAGCGGGCTTGCATTCAGGATCTTGCCTGTCGATTGGGAGTAAATGATTGTTTGCAACATCACATCAGCGATATATCAGGTGGTCAACGACAACGCGCATTTTTGGCACGCGCCTTGATCAACAACCCCAAGCTTCTGATTCTTGATGAGCCAACTTCGGGTGTGGATATCAAAACTCAGCATGAGGTTCTGCATTTATTGGGCGATTTCAATAAAGAAGGCATCACCATTTTATTAACTACCCATGATTTAAATGCGGTGGCCTCTCATTTGCCTTGGGTTATTTGTTTTAATCGTGGAATTATTGCCCAAGGTCGGCCACATACTATCTTTACCAATGAAATCCTGACTAAAACCTATGGGGGTGATATTGTCATTGTTAAATATGAAGGACATCTCCTGATTGCTAACAGCACTCCTCTAAAATTTATTGATTGAAACTCTCTGATGGAATTTCTGCTTGAACCGCTTGGCTATGAATTTTTCCGCCATGCTTTACTTGCCGCGTTCATGGTGGGGGCATCAGGTGGTCTAATCGGGGTGTACGTAGTGTTACGCGGCATGAGTTATGTGGGTCACGGATTGTCCCATGCGGCAATTGGCGGAGCAGTGATCGGCATTACCCTGAATCTGAATTTTTATGCGGGCGCATGCGCGATGGGATTACTCGCCGCATTGATCATCAATAAAATTACTAAAAACAACAAAATCAAACTGGATGCTGCGATCGGGATTGTAACCACGGCCATGTTCGCTTTGGGTGTGGCCATCGTCAGCAAGATGCGTAACTTTAAACAAAACTTCGAAGCTGCCTTGTTTGGCAATATTCTTGGAATTACTGAGCACGATTTGATGATCATCGGACTGGTAGCCTTCTTTACACTGATTACCATGTTCATCACGTACCGTACATTACTTTTCTCCACATTTGATATTGAAGCGGCTCGTGTATTTGGTATTAAAACCGAAACTGTGCAATTGCTTTTTTCATTATTGCTCACATTTTCAGTCATTGCTTCCCTGAATGTCATCGGCGTTACCATGGTCGCTGCCACACTCATTGCACCAGCCATGACCGCGAGAATGCTGACGGATCGTTTTAGCAGTATGGTTATTTATTCAACCATCATTGGTGCGACGACTGGCGTAATTGGTATGTATTTAAGTTATATTTTTAATGTTGCTTCGGGTACAACCATTGTGTTGTTTAACGTATTGGTATTTGGCTTGTCGATGCTGGTGAAACCCCTGCGTAATTACTATCGATCCCGACCATATTGAATTAGCACAGATGGTCAGTTTTTAGTTAGATTCAACATGAAGGGTAGTGCAAGGTGTGGAGCGAGAAGTGTCTATCGGAATCTGTATTCACCAAGGCACCATCTGACCGTCAAAGGCATAAAACTTTCCGGAGTCTTCGAATTTTAAGTTGCTGATAACGCGGCGCATACCGGTGACGCTTTGCTCGGTTGAGATTAGCCCATTCGGGCCACCCATATCGGTTCTTACCCAACCGGGATGCAATAGTACAGTTGTGATTTGCTTGGAGCTTAAGTCTATGGATAAGCTTTTCATCACGATATTGACGCCCGCTTTGCTGGAACGGTAGATGTAACTGCCACCGCCCCGGTTATCTGCAATACTGCCCATTTTACTGGTAAGGGTGATGATGGTTTTCAGGCTGCTGCGGGCAATTGGCTGCAGAAATGCTTCTGCCATTTTTAGGGGTGCCATGGTGTTCACTGCAAAGGTATGAGCCCATGCGTCGTAATCTGTCATTCTAAAAGCGTCACCCGATTTTGAAGGGTATACACCGGCATTATTGATCAACAAATCGATTGTTCCATGGGCTAACGTTTGTGCCAGTTGTTCAATTTGCGAATGGTTGGCGACATCCAACGGGTAAATGCTGATTTGGTCTGGATATTGTGCAGCTAAACGGTTCAGTGCATTGGCCGACAACGGATTACGGCAGCAGGCAATGACACGCCACTTATCCAAAGCATATTGACGCACAAATTCAAATCCTATGCCACGATTGGTACCTGTGATGAGTACTGTTTTCATGTTCTTCGCCTAAGTATGAGAACTTTTTGTCTTAATGATATCGCTATTCAATATATTTGGCAGCACGTTCAAAATGTCTTCCAGACAATCTCATTGCGATGCCATATGATATCTCGGCAGATGTTTCAATTCTTAATGGTTTCACCGTTACCGGAGCTTCAATTTCAAGGAATTGAAGCATGATGCATTATTTGTTGGACGATTTTGGAATTTCTTGATCCTAATTGCTTGGGTTTATTTAAAATCTGACTACTTGATTTGCATTTCGACAACCCTGGATCCACCTATGATACGTCGAATTTCCGCGAGCTCTTCAGATGTTAACGGCTTGTCGGGTTGAGATGCTGTTCTTTTCTGAATTGCTCTAAATTCTTCGACCAGCTCGGGACTATCCATGAAGAAAACGACTACTAATGGCAATGAATTCTTCAAATTCTCAATTTTGTGAGCTATACCCGCGGGCACAAATATTACATCGCCCGCACTAATTTCTTTGATAGTAGAGCCGAGAGTTGCCAAGCCATCCCCAGAAACGACATAAAATAATTCATCTCCTTGGTCATGTATATGCAATCCAGTGGTGCCCCCCTTTTGAAAAGTCTGTTCAACTAAGATTGAATTAGCCGTTCCAGTTGATGGAGATGCTTTGATAACCATTCCATTCATTACCGCTTCGCCTTCACCTGCTTTTAAGACAAATCCATCAGCACCGTATACAGCACTGAAGGAAAAGCAAAATAGAAAGGTAAATATGCATATAGTGAAGATCTTTCTCATTGGTGTCTCTCAGAATCCGCAAGTATTAAAAATCATAGATGACAAGTTTTGCATTGCTGTGCTTGTCATTTTTAAAAGACTAATGAGTGATACCATGAGCTATTAAGCAATGCTGTCATACCATCAATAATCATGAGGTACATCAATGGATAAATCTCGGGAATTCTTCGAAGATGCATCCGTCTTTGCAAAAGTAGCGGCATTACGCACGACCGCTAAATCTTGCGCCAAATTCATTGCGAGTCGTGCACGTTCCAAAGCCAGCCGTCCGTGATGTTTGGCAGCTTCCTTCATTGGCGCATCGCCAATCAAAGCCAGGGATTGAAGCGCCTTTTGCAGCCGAACCATTACCTCCACCATGCCGGCGCCGTCACGAGCGATTCCCGTGAAGGCGTCATCGAACATGTCTCGCACTAAGATCTGAGGCACTTCCACGCGACTATACTTGGGAGCAGTTTTATCTTCGCTCTCACTTTTTGGAGACTCATTCCACAAAACAAAGAGCCGAACCAAGGTTCCGATAATATTAATAGCTGTACCTGGATCATTGACCGCGGGTGACAACGCGCGGCAGGCAATCTCCGACAAGACCACAAGGCCGAATCGCGGATCTTCGTCGAATAATCGGTCATTGCCGATTTGAAACGACTGAACCACCTGCTCGCAGTCACTCGCCGGTATTTCCCCTGAGCGGGTTCTTATGTATGCCAAGGCCCGACCGGGAGCTGCAAATGTGCCTGGCAAAGCTGCAATCTCGACCCCGCCGTCAGTCTTTTCCGCCCATGCCTGAAGTGCAGCAAAATCGATGTGTTGCACGTAACCTACACTTGGCGCGAATATCGCCCATCCATGGGCTTGTGACACTATCGGTATTCCGTGCAGAGTTGGCGTTTGCTTGCGTTGCAGCAAAGCTCTGACGGTTGCTTGCTCAACCTTGGTGATGGTCGTTCCAACGCGACCAAGACGAGCGATGCTGTCCACCCAGCGCACCAGCGTCAGAATCACAACGCCAAACGCTATTGATGTGAGAACAAAGAGTGTAAAACGTCCTGCCGCCCCAAAATAACCATTCTTCATCGCCGTCAACGCTACGATGCTGTAAATAAAGGCGCCAATGAATGTCGATAGCGCATTTTGTGATCCATCATCACTGATAACCAGACTGAAAGCACGCGGTGTTGCAGAATTGCTTGCCGAGGCATAGGCTGACACCATGGAGGTCACTGCGAAAGTGGCAATGACCAGCATGCTTGCGGCCATAATGGAAAGCATGGTTTCAACAGGTTCGGGTTTAATTGCAGGAAGGATTGATCCCAGCTCAGTGCCGTCTGCGAGTTTGGCGGCGAGAGCTGCAGAGATCGACAGCAGGCAAGCCAGCAACGGCTTCACCCAGAGGCGTTCATGCAATCGATTGATCAGAAATCTGAGTTGGTTTGGCGAAATAATAGATGGCATCTTGTGCTCCCTTGTGCAGTTGACGACGTCGTAGCTAAACCCGATATTTTTAGATTTGAATTCACATGCAAATAAATTCATTATAACGCCGAAAGCCTTCGTGTTTTGTAAGTTGTTTAGTGCTGTACAATTTCAGTATTTACTCGTCAATTGCGCCAAAGCAATCTTGCCCGATCAATTTTCTGAATATTACGAAAATAGAGATTTATCTGGAATTTTATCATTCCGAATCAACTGGAGATTAGTGGTTAGGCGTGCGTATGCATACGGACAGACTTGTCGTAAGCATGGATGTTTCTGTTATGAGTCCGAGACATGACTTGTGTCATTTTAATCGCAAAGATTTGACATCTCTATGGTTTTGAGCTGATCAAGCACGCTTATATTGCTTTGTGTCGTGTCGAAAAACGAAACCTATCCTAATCAGTCCTTAACAATCTATACCGGCTAAAAACCAGTCGGCTCATGTCGTTCGATACCATTGAGTTCATGGCGAACACGCGAAGAAGTTTCGTACACTGCTTTTCGCACTCGATTAATTCCTCCCAGCGGTTGATGATCAAGCACGGCGTGCCAGGGAGTGAAAGATAGATCTTCGCAGAATTTCTGTTGTTCGGGCGTATCGAACGTTTGTGCTGGAATGGTGATTTTTGCTACAGGAATAAAGGAGGAATCTTGTTCGTTCCATTCGATGGTGGGGTCTTCGATGGGCATTTCTAATGGTTTGGTACGTAATTGCACCATGAAATCAAAACATGCATCATTGTCGCTCAGTTGTTTTTGCATATTGCTACGCAAAAAATTAGGAGAAGTGGTCTCGGCAGATGAAGAATGAATGGCCTTGGCGCAAGGACGTGCAGAAAATTTTATGGCAGTATCACCCATGCGGTAAGGCGTTGTGCTCCAATACTGAGTATCCAGCGGATTGTCAACTTTCCTGCTGCGGATTGCGATGGCAATCGCAAGTTCCTGTAGGCGGAAATTCAATGGATTAAAACCAGGGAAAAAGAATTTGTAAGCGGCATCCTGCGCAACTGTTTTTTGAAATTCAATATAATCTGCTGCATTTTTAACGAAAAATACCGGATGGTTGATCATCACGAAATCTTGTGTGCCGGATTGGCTGGATTTAACACCCATGAGTTTAATGGCCATTCCACGACCATCGCCGATCGAATCATCCTGCACTTTCCCGGAGGCATTGGAATAACGGATCCAGGCAGGATACTTGCGTGCTTCAGCGAAGATTCCAACGCTTAGCGCATCAGGTAGAGTGAGGATACTGAATTCCGCTTTCACACAGCCATGAGCTTTAAAGTGGACATCCCGGTGAGCAGAGCCATTATTCTTGGCTTCAGTTCGAATAGTTTCCTCAACGATCTGTGAGATCTGTTGTATCGCTAATGCTTCATTCTTAGGTACCAGCTCATTATTCAAGGCACTTATTGGCATAGAAAGTAGCAGAACCAGGAACAAAAATATTCCTTTGATTAACATTGCAATGTGCCTCCTGAATAGACACAGAAGCAATCGTGAATGATTGTATTCATTCACGAATGACTTGCTATGTTGTCATTACATTATTGAAATAATAGCGTCATTAGTAACTTAGGCATCAGTGAAAACTATGGTAAAAGCTTTGCGTCTTATTTGAGATGCAGGCTGTTTTTCACAGACTTAACGCCGCCAACACTTCGCGCTACTTCCACTGCTTTGTTAATACTGGCTGAGGAACTTACAAATCCGCTTAATTGAACGACGCCTTTGAAAGTTTCTACATTGATTTCAGTAGCTTTCAGCGTTGGTTCATTCAGTATGGCGGCTTTTACTTTAGCGGTAATGACGGTGTCATCGAAATATTCACCCGTTCCCTCGCGACTCTGCGTTGATGCGCATCCCATGGCGGTTACCAAGGTGAAAGCCAAAAAAGAAGCAAAAAATAATTTCATAAAATATTTCATGATCAAATCTCCTATTAATTGTTATTAAATAACTATCCTTCCATTCATACTACATCAATAGCAATTATCATAATATACTGATATTCGTCATGGGCTGACAGCTTCAATGCCTTTTTTAAACACTCTGCAAACTTGGCAAAGATTCCCCGATTCCTTAATTGGGTTAATATATTAATCTGCCAACCAATTGCAGTCTGCGCGGTAGCGTACATTAGAAGCAAAATAAATCGTTTCTATTTCTTTAAGTCAAGGTTTTTGCTCTGAATTGAATGAGAGAGTCTGGTTCCAAAAATCAGCGGTGACAAGCCTTACTTGTTATCTCTCAGCTTTTTCTACAATCTAACTAGCAATAGCACAATACAAGCAAAATTCGCCTGCTAAATTTATCATTGTTTTCTTTGTGTAATCATCAATTTGATACAGCAAGTCGATTATCCACTGCTGCTCTGTTTGTGTATCATAATCGTGGCATTATTCAGACAATTGCTGCGGTGTGACACACTATTCGTAAGAGGAATTTGTGATGTTCCAATCTCAGTTCAGTGACATATTCTGGTCAAAGCTCTTGCGAAACGTAATAAAAGCGCTTTCTGCTAAAGCGCCCAATGAGCAGACTTGAATATCCTTGAACTCGGGGTAGAATGTTTAAACAATTTTTTCTCAACTCAGAATCTTCGGTTACCGGCTGGCCGACTTGTTCCTGTTACAAACTATTTCGCTGGTATTATTATCACAATAATCTGAATGTTCCTATTGTAAAGCCATGATTGAAACCTTTGCTGCATTAGCACGGTGGTCACAGTTGACTGCCAATTTAATCTTATTTGGAAGTTGTGTTTTTCTGGTAATTATTGGTCAACAGAAAACATTAGTTGAAGCCACGTGGATTGCTCGACTGGAAAAATGTTTTCCATGGATGGCTGGTGTCGTTTTGCTTGGGTTGATTGGCATTCTGTCCACCACGACGGGTGAAGCAACAGGAGTTGCTGCTAACGTATGGAACCCATCAGCCTGGATGGAAATCGTGCTGAAAACACAGATTGGTTATATTTGGGTGGCTCGTACGCTACTGGCAAGCGTATTATTGATTTTTATTCTTTATTTCAGACGTGGTAAGCGGGAGCGATGGCATTATTTTTTATGGGCTGTTGCCGCTTCGCTGCCTTTGGTAGCGGGTACGCTGATGAGCCATTCCAGTGCGGATGAGATGTCATTTGCTGCGATTGCTCCGTATGCGTTGCATATATTGCTGGCAGGTGCTTGGTTCGGCGCGTTACCGGCTGTTCTTTTTATTTTATACAGCAATCACAAGGAATCCGATAAAGCGCAGAGTTTGACAACTGCAAATTATCTGAAAAAATTCTCTGCTGCTGCATTGCCTGTGATACTGTTACTAGCCATAAGCGGTCTGATTGTGACCGATCGCCTGGTTGAAACTTTTTATCATACCCTGGTTGCCAGTACTTACGGTTGGTTGTTACTCGCCAAGTTGAGTGTTTTGGCGATCATTCTGGTGATTGCATATCAAGCACGATATCGATGGCTTCCCATGCTTTCTAAGAATGATTCTGAACTAAATAATCGCAGTGCCAAACATTTAAAACATTGGATCGGTATCGAATTCTTTTTGGCATTATTGCTGGTGCTGCTTGCAACCGTTTTGGCCAATACGCTGCCTGCCAAGCATACGATGATTGAAAACTGGCCTTATCCGTTTCGTTTTTCGATCAACGCAACGTGGGATGAGCCGTATGTGCAGGAAATGGTATGGTCTGGGTTTGGGTTGTTTTTCATTGCATTGGGTACTATTTGGCTGGGTAAAAAGAATCACTGGAGCAGGATGGTTAAGATTTTAGTGCCAGGTTTGCTGGGCATTAGTTCGATGGCGATTGCTTTGCCGCCTTTGGCCATTAAAGCTTATCCAGAGACTTATCTGAAATCGACGGTTCCTTTTGATGCGATTTCCATTGCTAATGGTTCCAAGCTGTTTGCAGAAAATTGCGCTAACTGTCATGGTCCGCAAGGCAAAGGCACACAGCCTGTTGCTGATCTCGACGCACGTGACCCTACCGATCTATTGACGCAGCAACATACGGCAAAATATACCGTAGGTAACGTTTTTCATCTGCTAACGCATGGTATCCCGGGAACGCAGATGCCGGGTTATGCAACAACTTTATCCGAAGATGATCGCTGGGATTTGATTAATTTTCTCCATGCATTGTCGCGTGGTTTTGATGCGCGCTTATTGGGAAGCATGATTTTACCTCAGATGCCTGTCATCGCATCGCCGGTGTTTAATTATTCAGCGGATGATGGTTCTAGTGGCAATTTAAAAGATTTTCGTTTACAAAAGAATGTGTTGTTAGTGTTGTTTTCATGGCCCCAATCGAAAGATCGTTTTTTTCAATTGGCTGCCTCTTATGACAGAATCAAGGCGCTTGATACCGAGATTCTGGCGGTTCCAATTCATGACCTGAAGCAATCGGATTTGGAGCAAGTTGCTGAAATTGCAAATTTCCCTGTGATTGTAGAAGGCTGGTCAGAGATCAAAGATACTTATTGGCTCTACCGGCGGGTTAGAGCCGTTCCAGATTTGTCGGGCAAAGGGATGTTTCCTGGACACATGGAATTTATTACCGATCGTTTCGGCTACTTGCGTGCGCGATGGGTGGTTCAATTCGAGGGATTCGGTTGGCAAAATCTGGATGCTTTGACACTGCAATTGAAGCAGCTTAATCAGGAAGATGAAATCATGCCACCGCCAGGTGAACATGCGCATTAATGTTTTTACAAGGAGCCTAAGATGAACGATATGAAATGGAAAAATTTAAGGCAGGGTTGTTTTATTCGAAGCTTCATGTTGTTTTGGATTGCCGCGTTATTATGTATTGCGGCATCGCACGGATGGGCTGGCGGTTCGGAAAAGCAAACTTTAGAAACGGTTGAAATTGAGGGGATTTCAATTAATACGCCACTGGAAAAGATTGCGGGCATTCTACAGGCGCGAGATTACACGCAACTTAAGGAATCGCTGTATACAAAGCAGGAGTATGCGGATAAAGGACGGAGTACCATTTCTCGTGTGGAAATCGATGAAAGTCCGGCATTTCGTCAAATCACCTACTATCGAGGCATGAGTGGCGGGCGGATCAAAAGCCCCACATCGCGTGATGCGCCGATACCTGAGTCCGATCTCGATATGGCACAACAACTTTATCGTTTAGTTTGTACGAATGTTTCAGAAGCGCTGAAAGATGAAAGAGCTTGCGACCCTCTTACTCTGGCCAATGTCAGATTCGGTCATGGACAATGGGTTCAAATAGACGAGCATTTTGCAGCTATATTGATCGCATCGGATTCGAATGCTACTATTGGAGTAAGATTTGCAAGAGACTGATATCAAATAATTATTGTATCTTTTGAATGGATGTGGTGCATTTTTTATTGTTCCCCTCAATTCATTTACTTACTTCGAGTAATGGTTTGGCATTAATCCACAACAAAATTTATTTGAATGGCTTGTATAAAACACTGTTACTAGAGTATAGTTCGCACTCAGCCATTTGAAGTCCAAGCAGGAGAGCGCGCTAATTATATTGAAGCGCCGCCGAAGGCGTAACCCCCCCGGAATCGCTCAGGCATGGTCAAGTCAGACTTGTTCCTTAAGAACCGCTTGTGACGGGCAATCTGGAGAGCGCCAAAAAATTATCGTTGGCCACCGAAGGGGCACACAGATGCTATCTGTAAATCTCTCAGGTAAAAAGGACAGAGGGGTACGAAGTCATCTGAGATGACTTTTTTTTATTTCCGGGAGAATAATCCGTGCTGAAAATGACACCCCTTAATCAAACCCATCGCGAAATGAATGCCAAAATGGTGGATTTTGGTGGCTGGGATATGCCATTGCATTATGGCTCACAGTTAGACGAACACCACAAAGTCCGCCAGGATGCGGGTATGTTTGATGTCTCACATATGTTGTCAGTTGACATTAAAGGCGATAATGTGCGCGATTTTTTACGTCGACTGGTGGCAAACAATGTTGATAAATTGACGCTTCCTGGTAAGGCGTTATATTCCTGCATGCTGACTCCGCAAGCAGGAATCATTGATGACCTGATCATTTATTTTCTGTCCGAGACCTGGTTCCGTATCGTGGTCAATGCTGGCACAGCCGATAAAGATGTCGCCTGGATGCTCAAAAAACGTGATGAACTAGCGCCCAAATTAGAGATTACACCAAGACGCGAACTTGCCATGATTGCCGTGCAAGGCCCGAATGCCCGCACCAGAGTCTGGCAAATCATCCCAGGTTCCCAATCAGCAACCGAAGAATTAAAGCAATTTCAATCCGCAGTAGTTGATCAATATTTCATTGCGCGTACGGGCTATACCGGCGAGGATGGCTTTGAGATCATTCTGCCCGCTGCGGATGCGCCAGTATTCTGGAAAGCGTTGCATGCTGCCGGTGTCGCTCCTGCCGGATTGGGAGCACGTGATACGTTACGCCTGGAAGCCGGCATGAATTTATACGGTCAGGATATGGATGAAACCAAGAACCCGCTGGAATCGGGTCTGGCTTGGACGGTCGATCTGAAAAGCGAACGAGATTTCGTTGGCAAACAAGCATTGTTGAGTACTGCCGTGACACAACAGCTGGTTGGGTTGGTATTGGTTGATCGTGGAGTGCTGCGAGGCCATCAGCAGGTTGTCGGACAGAAAGACGGCATTGAATACCTGGGTGAGATTACCAGTGGGGGATTCTCGCCTACCATGAATCAATCAATTGCTCTGGCACGCATACCGGTGCAAATAACTATCGGTGATGAAGTCGATGTCGTGGTGCGCGATAAAAAGCTGCGTGCCAAAGTGGTAAAATATCCCTTCGTGCGAAATGGCAAAGTATTGGTTTAACTAACAATTAATTAGAAAATATTACATTACCTTAATCTGGAGTGAAAACAATGAATATTCCAACAAATTTAAAATATAGCAAATCTCATGAATGGGTGAAACCTGAAGCTGACGGCACTGTGACTGTTGGTATTAGCCATCATGCACAGGAATTACTTGGGGATATGGTGTTTATTGAATTGCCAGAAGTAGGGCGGGTCCTTAAACAAAAAGAAGAATGTGCAGTTGCAGAATCAGTTAAAGCAGCTGCAGATGTGTATTCGCCCATTTCAGGTGAAGTCACTGCGGTGAATTCTCCATTGATCGACGAACCGGGAAAAATAAACGAAGATGCCTATTCTGCCTGGCTGTTTAAATTAAAACCGAGCAATACGGCAGAACTGGATGGATTACTGGATGCAGCTGCTTATACCGACTTGGTTGAGCACGAAGATCACTAAAATCATCCTGGAATCGAAATGTGTTTTTGTTCGACTATTTTAATGCCTTATTTCTTAAAGTTTTTTAGATAAATCATGCCGTTTATTCCACATACCAAAGAAGATGTTGCCGAAATGCTTGCTAGCATTGGTGCGAAAACAATTGAAGAGCTTTTTGATGAAATTCCAAAAGAATTAATCAGCGGCGAGCTAACAGGCGTTCCTCCCGGACTCAGCGAGATGGAAATCTCTCGACTGATGATGGAGCGTGCCACCCAGGATGGGTTTTATCAAAACTTCATTGGAGCGGGCGCTTATGAGCATCACATACCCGCTGCGGTGTGGCAAATTACCACGCGCGGTGAGTTTTATTCTTCCTATACACCTTACCAGGCGGAAGCCAGTCAGGGAACCCTGCAGTTATTGTATGAATATCAATCGATGATGGCTTCACTGACCGGCATGGATGTCTCTAACGCCAGCATGTATGACGGTGCTACTGCTTTGGCTGAGGCCGCTTTGATGGCGGTTCGTTCACATAAAACGTCACGCCGCATTTTGATTCCTAAAACTGTGCATCCGGTATATCGGCAAGTGGTTCGTGCTATTGTCAGTAATCAAAAGATTGAAGTGATTGAAATGCCGTTTAATACGCAATCTGGGCAAATTGATCCGAAATCGTTATCCGATTTTGCCAGTGAAGACTTTGCCGCATTGGTGATCCCGCAACCCAATTTCTTTGGGGTATTGGAACAAGTTGATGCATTGACCGATTGGGCGCACAGTAAAAATGCTTTTGCTATCGGTGTCGTCAATCCAACCGCACTGGCATTACTGACTCCTCCGGGAGAGTGGGGTAGCAAAGGTGCCGATATTGCTGTCGGTGAAGGTCAGCCACTTGGAATACCATTGTCCAGCGGTGGCCCGTACTTTGGATTTATGGCCTGCAAGAACGAATTAGTGCGCCAGATGCCGGGGCGTATCATTGGCCGTACTACGGATTTGGATGGCAAAGAAGGGTTTGTGTTGACTTTACAAGCGCGCGAACAACATATCCGTCGCTCCAAAGCAACATCCAATATTTGTACTAATCAAGGATTGATGGTGACTGCCGCCACTATTTTTATGTCATTAATAGGACCGGAAGGATTGCGCAGGGTGGCAGCACAATCTCACGCCAATACGTTGGAATTGGTCGATCAACTGGGGAAAATTGATGGCGTAAAAAGAGCTTTCAGTGGGCCCATATTTCACGAAGCTGCACTAGTATTGTCCCAACCTGTTGCAGATGTTCTGAACAAATTGAAGCAGAGAGGCATCCTGGGAGGATACAATCTGCACGGACATTATCCCGAATTGGGTAATGCTCTACTCGTTTGTGCGACGGAAACCAAGATTGACTCGGATTTGCAGAATTATGCTGCTGCCATGCAACAAGCACTTGGCTAATTAGTTCCGCTTTACTAAGAACCTATTACTTTTCAACTTTATCGTTAAGGAAAAATTATGGTTACTCTCAAAGGAAACCCCATCAAAATTGAAGGTACTTTCCCCAAGGTCGGTCAAAAAGCGCCGCCTTTTTCATTAGTCAATCGAGATCTGCAGGATACTACATTGGCTGATTTTGCCGGTAAAAAGAAAGTTTTGAACATTGTGCCCAGTCTGGATACGCCGGTATGCGCGATTTCGACACGCAAGTTCAATCAGCAAGCGAGCAATATGGACAATACCGTAGTATTGATCATTGCCGCTGATCTGCCTTTTGCCATGAGTCGATTCACCGATGCCGAAGGGTTGGACAAAGTGATTACACTGTCGACCATGCGCGGTGCCAATTTCATGAAGGATTACGGTGTTTTGATCGCCGATAGCCCATTCGGAGGTATTACAGCACGTGCGGTAATTGTGTTGGACGAATCTGACAAAGTAATTTATGTCGAACTGGTTCCGGAAATTGCGGACGAACCTAATTATGAAGCAGCCTTGGCTGCCTTAAAGCAATAAATTGAGATTGTGAACCCATAGACCATGTTGATATTTGAACACTCGCGCCCAGGGCGTCTTAATTATTCCCAATCACCGGCAAAACCGGCAAGTAAGACTGCGATTCCGGAGAATCTGCTGCGCAAATCGAAAGTGCTTCTACCGGAAGTTTCCGAGATGGATACGGTACGTCATTTCACCCGTTTATCGCAAAAGAATTTCTCGATTGACACCGAATTCTACCCACTGGGTTCTTGCACGATGAAATACAATCCGCGTGCGTGTAACTCGTTAGCCATGTTACCGCAGTTTATATCCCGGCATCCGCTGGCACCGGAAGATACCGGGCAGGGTTATCTTGCTTGCATGTATGAATTGCAGGAAATTCTGAAATCAGTCACAGGTATGGCTGGCGTCAGTCTGACGCCGATGGCGGGTGCGCAAGGAGAGTTGATCGGTGTCATGATGATTCGCGCCTATCACGAATCGCGCGGCGATTTTGACCGTACCGAAATTATCGTACCCGATGCGGCGCATGGCACTAATCCGGCGACAGCCGTAATGTGCGGCTTCAAAGTGGTGGAGATTGCCACCGATAAAGATGGAAATGTCGATCTGGCCGCACTGAAAGCTGCCGTTGGACCTAAAACGGCCGGATTGATGCTGACCAATCCATCTACATTAGGCGTGTTCGAAAAAAATGTCGCTGAAATGAGTCGTGTGGTGCATAAAGCCGGAGGATTGCTGTATTACGACGGTGCTAACTTGAATGCGGTATTGGGTAAAGTGAAACCTGGCGATATGGGATTTGATGTGATTCATATCAATCTCCACAAAACCTTTTCGACTCCACATGGCGGTGGTGGCCCAGGTTCTGCGCCGGTAGGAGTGGCCGAACGCTTGTTGCCTTTTATGCCGATTCCAATTGTTGCCAAGGAAGGCGATTCCTATCGCTGGGTGACTGAGAAAGACAAACCGCAATCCATTGGCCGGCTATCCGCACACATGGGAAATGCCGGGGTGTTGCTTCGGGCGTATATTTATGTTCGCTTGCTGGGATTGGATGGCATGCATCGTATTTCCGAGTTCGCAACACTGAATGCTAATTATTTGATGGCAGAGTTGCGCAAAGCAGGATTTGAAATTGCTTACCCTAATCGTCGTGCCAGTCATGAATTCATTGTTACGCTGAAAGATATCAAGGATAAAACCGGCGTAACCGCTATGAATCTGGCCAAACGCTTGCTCGATAAAGGATATCATGCGCCGACAACGTATTTTCCGCTGCTGGTGCCCGAATGCTTATTGATTGAACCAGCCGAGACAGAATCTAAAGAGACACTGGATGCTTTTGTCACATCGATGAAAGAAATTTTGCATGAAATCGAGTCGCAACCTGATATGGTGAAAGGTGCGCCGCATACCATGCCGGTGCGTAAATTGGATGATGTCAAGGCTGCGCGTGAGCCCGATTTAGCCTGGAAACCGGATGCTTGATTCAATAATTCGGCATTGTTAATCGAAGTGGAAACCGAATAATGCGCACATTGATATGTGGTTCTATCGCGTACGATAGTATTATGGTTTTCCGTGATCGTTTTAAGGATCATATTCTGCCGGAAAAAATTCACGTGTTGAATGTTGCATTTCTGGTACCTGAAATGCGTCGCGAATTCGGCGGTTGTGCTGGTAATATTGCATACAACCTAAAGATGCTGGACGGGAACCCCGTCATGATGGCCACCGTAGGGGATGATTATGCGCCATATGCAGCGCGTTTTGAGCAATTAAGTCTGACTCAGGAGCACGTGCTGCATGTTGCGGGTACCTTTACTGCGCAAGCTTTCATCACTACTGACCTGGATGATAATCAGATCACCGCATTTCATCCCGGTGCAATGAACTTCTCTCATCTCAATTCGGTGCAAGAATGCCGCGATATTCGGTTAGGCATTATTGCGCCAGACGGACGCGATGGCATGTTGCAACACGCCCGTGAATTTCACGAAGCCGGTATTCCGTTTGTTTTTGATCCAGGGCAGGGGCTACCGATGTATAACGGGGAAGAACTGCTCGATTTCATCGATAAAGCCGATTACATTGTCGTCAACGATTATGAAGGCCAGATGTTGCAAGACCGTACAGGAATCAATCTTGAGTCTTTGGCGAGCAAAGCCAAGGCACTGATCATCACTCTGGGAGCGCAAGGCTCCGTTATTTACGCTGATGGCAAGAAATTTGAAATTCCCAGCGTTAAACCGAAGGAAATCGTTGATCCAACCGGTTGCGGCGATGCCTATCGCGCTGGGTTGTTGTACGGCATCTCTAATAACCTGGATTGGCAAACCACCGGGCAATTGGGTTCCCTCATGGGTTCGTTAAAAATCTCCCAGCGCGGCGGGCAAAATCACCAATTTTCTCGTGATGAGATCGATCAGTATTATTTTGAGTATTTTGGTGTCCGAATTTTCTAAAAAGACTGAGTTTCTCCAACGACGCGAATCAAATAACGAGAGTCATTTTCAGCATATTCGCAATTATTGCAAGATAAGTTCCATCCATTTTTAAATTGAATTAGCTAAAAGTATTTCACCCAAGCTCAACCCACACCGGTTGATGATCCGAGGCTTCTGTTTCAGCATCAATGCCATGTACTTTGAGATACTTCACTAATCCATCGGTAATCATCACAAAATCGTAGCATTCCGGACGATCAACAAAATCCACCGGGCGTATACCTACGGTTGGTGCGTGTGGTATGCCGGGATTCAGTACCGACCAGGCATCATGAAAGTTCGATGTGCCATCGTTGAAAGGTGCAATAATTTGCGCATGTTCAGGTCCAGTTGCTGGAAAATTGAAATCGCCGCACATAATAGCTTCTGGGGGTCTGGGAAAGACTTCGAAAGCTCCGCCTCGTTCCTCAGCTAGAAATTTTCGTTGTGACATGGCGCATGCCTCGCGATGCAGTTGGCGGATAGTATTTATCTGAATCTCGCGTTGGCGTTGCGAGTAGTATTCCAGGTGTGTGGTCATGATACGCAGCGGTCCGATATCAGTTGTCACCACGGCTTCTAATAATATACGCTGCATGCTGGGTGTATTCAGTTCCGCTTGCCAAGGCAACAAATGACGCCAAATCTGACCGACAGGCAGACGGGTAAAAATGGCATTGCCAAACTGGTTGCGGTTGCCACGGTCATTCGGGACATCAGTGGCTATGCCATAAATTGTGGTGTAGCCGGGCAATTGCGCTGAAATTACAGCAACCTGATCCTCACCGAGGCTGCCAGGCAAGCCAGGAAAATTGACGGCGACTTCCTGCAGGCAGATGACATCAAAATCACCCAGTTGGCGGACCGTGCGGATGATGCGCGCGAGGTCGACTTGACCATCCATTCCACGCCCCCATTGGATGTTCCAGCTCAATAGCTTTATGATTTTTCTCCACTTTGTTAGCTAGCACATAGCACTATCCGTCTTTATGGAAATATGCCAGTGACACGATTTGTATTTTAACTGGTTTAATCTGAGATCGCTCGTATTGAGACTCTGAGCTTATTTGAGTTGCACTACTGTGAGAGTTTGTTTGCGCATGACCTTATCAACCAAACATCAGCAAAACAGCCTTGAAGTAGTTACCGGATGAGTTAACGATACTCCAAGGCTTGGTTTTGGTTATTTGGGCTTGTGGATCAGTAATCAACAAGCCTCTGTTTTCTTACCTGCGGCAGACCCTAGTAGCATGAGCTACTGTAAATCCTTGCTCGTTGATAAGTTGACCAGTTACTCGCCCTTGAACGAAAGTACGGACGATTCGAGTAGCACCAGCAGCAACATCTCCAGGATCGCTACTAAAATCAAATTCTATTTCATCACCTACAGTATGTTTAGGGGGGGATTTTTTTGTGTGACTGCCCGATATAATTTTAGCGATGTAGTTTCCTGCTACCATATTATTACCATCTACAGAAACTTTTGATTGGTTTCCTCTTGCGTCACATTTTACGCGTATGTTTGCAGCATTTGCATCTACTACGGGTAATGATGTAACTAATACTGTTAATACGGCACCCAAAACTGTTGAGGATTTCATAAACGTTAACTTCATGATTATTCTCCTGAAAAATAAGTATTCTTTAATTCTTTTCTTCATTTTTTTATACTTTAAAAAATACGCGGGAAAAATACCCACATACAATTGAACTCTATATGCGGAAATTGTATATGTCAAGAATTTTGTATGAATTTATTTATGACCAAGTATGATAATTAATAACTTGCTGTTCTATATATAATTATTGCGATTAAAAGCTTATGTTGTTTTGATTATTCGTGCATAAGCTTTGATGTTTGTAACAGCGTGCAGATTCGATCTGAATGCATCTGAGCTTTCAGGTCTCATTTCAGAGCTGAAAGTACCGTCGAGTTCCAGAAACTTAAATAAGTTCGGATAAAATTCTTACTTAATCCGATTAACGTAGCTATTCAAATTCTTTTTTGTTAATCCATATTCTTTAAGCGGCGATTCGATTGGGCAACCGATGATGTTGATGAGGTGTCCGAATCCAGATGTGTCAGGTGTTGTTGGTTGATCTCCCGGAAAGTATTTTTTGCTACCGAGCGTTGCAGATAGTGCATTGATATCTTGCTTGCTGAGTGCAAAGATTTCTTGCTCTTGAAGTCTGCTGGTGCCATGACCGTTAATTTGTCGCTGGATTTTTCGACGATATCCCTAATAACAGGTTGTAATCCACTAAAATGTGGTTCAGCATCCCACGTTAAGCTCCGGGGTGTTTAGCCGGCCGTTGAAAAACTATCTGTGTTGCTGCTACGGAGTTAAAAACAGGCTCAAAATGCTCATTAATTAAGAATAAATTGCACTTTTTCACCTGTTTTTGCCTTGTATCGGCTACCTCGAAAACATTTTTCAACGACCGGTTAGCTAGGAAGATTATGCAGTGGGCTCCGGCTTTTCCCCAGCCTCACGATTTTGTGTCGCAGCAATATTGTTTTCTAACAGCATAACTCGGGACTCCAGTCGAGCAATCAATGCCTTGGTCTCAGGAGATTCAACCGGAGATTGCGGCTTTGCTGCAGAGGTATGAATTTCCAGAGCTTCGACACGCGTTTGCAGTTGCTCCGGAAGTTTTTCTGTCTCAGGACCAGCAAGATGTGTAAATTCTACGCTATCTTCATAAGGCTCACGAGTGGTGCCGGTTGCCTTGATGATGGCGCCTGCGATCAAGCCACCTACAATCGCGATGATAAGCGTTATCATTATGCCATTAAACTGCGCAATTGCGATACCGGGAACTACCAGGAATGCACTGAGGCCGCCTAATAATCCGGGCATGCCGTGCAAATTGTGCACACCGCAGGTGTCTATAATTTTAAATTTTGACTCCAGTAATGGTTGCAAAATGACATAGCCCAGAACGGAGAGTATTCCGGCGAGCAAACCGATACCGAATGCTCCGGTAGGAGATACTACATCACATACGGAGCCGATAGCTACGCCACCAGCCAATGCAGCATTAGCCATGTCTACCATGGAGGTTTTGCCGTGATGCAATTTGGAGCTTAGGAAATATGTAGCGATGGTTGCGCCAGACAATGCTAACAATGTGTTAACTACCGTTTGTGGCATATTCTCTAATGGCACTAGCGCAGTGGCAAAACTGGGCCAGAACAGCCATAACACCATAGAACCCAACATGGCGAACCGATCAGAAGTATGATCGGATTCAATCAACTTGCTGCGTTGGTACTCAGTGGTCAGGACGATTGACATACTCAGACCAAAATAAGCACCAAAAGCATGAATCACCACCGAACCGGCAGTGTCCTGAAACCCAGTGGTATAGCCGATCGCATCATCAAGTACGATCCATTCGTTCAATAAATAAAGCGGAACAATTAAAGCTGCCAGCAATGCGTACTGAAACACACGTAAACGGCCCAAGACCGCACCCATGGCGATAAGGGCTGTGGCGACGGATAATTCAGCAAATAACAGAGAATCAAGTGTATGAGGCGATAGCTGGTGTCCAAAAATTCCGTTTGCACGTAACAGAATGTAGAGTGGAAGCCCTACCGCGACAACCAGATAAGTTCCGGTTACTGCACCAAAGCCATATCGGCGCACAAATACCATTAAGAAACCAAAGCCAATCAAAAGCATGGCTAAAATATGAATGATGTAATTATATTGCGCGACAACACGCGCTTCACTTAAAACGGGCGCTTCTGCACTGACTAAGCCGCTGAAACTCAGGAGAAGCAGACTGATTGCTCCCGATATTATCGAATTAAAGCTTTTATTCATGTGATTCTTCCTTATTTTAGTGATTTCTCGGGTTTATCCTCGACGAGATTCAGAGGAAGGGGTGTAAGATGTTAAGACAATTAGAAACCCCAAAGGGAGTGTGAACTTTAATTACCTTAAAGACAATAGGGATTAGGGAAATAATTAAAGACTGCGCCACACAAACCTACTGGCACAGAAGAAAAGCCATTGTTTATTGGAATAAAGATTACTGAAAGATATTATATAATATCAATAAGATATGAGTTTTAACTTCACTCTTTAACGGAAAATGTTGCGATGTATCCCGGCTTTTAGAGCCTGAATCGCGTCTTCTGTGCTACTTACAATTTGTCGATGCGGGCAAAAGATATTTTTGGCCAACTCACGCTGTGCGTTAAATTGCCGGACCAATTCAAGCTTTTGCCACTCCGATTCGCGGGGTTGTATCCAGGTTTTATCATCTCTACCGAGCGCATACAATTTTCGTTCGCTGGTAGCGCAGCGTATGCCTTCGTAACTGACATTGAGGGCACCTGATGACGATTTGACGACTAAAGTAAAGCGAATCACGCCATCTTCACCAATACTAATGGAATTTCTGTCAACCAAATAATGATTGCTGGAGACAGCTCCTGTGTCGAACTCCATCAGGTCTGTGGCATTCGGATAAGCAGGGAGTTGAGTTAATTGCTCAATCCATGGCTTATCGCTTTCAAATTGATCCTTGAAAGGAGGCTTGGCACAGGCAAACAATATGGCGCAGAGTAATAAGCAAATCCGTTTCATGCGCCTGATAAGTCTTTCAACAATGAGGTGAGAACATGACTGTCAACAGAATCTATGGATGCTTGATAGGCGGGATGATCAACGCCAATACTTAAGACTGCACCATGATGAAGCGATTGGATCATTTCGGAAGTGAGTTCAAAGCGAAGAAAATGAACTGATGAGGTTTTTTCACTATTTTCCCGTTCCAGGTCTTCGTCAGCAATGGCATATACGGGTGTATGCCCAGCAATGCTGACCCACACTTTATCTTCTATGCCAATTAAACCGGCCAGTTTAACGGCGCGTACTGCAGGATCTGGATATTCAATCAACATCGTAGCCTTCCAGTTATGTCCATCAGGAATCAACGGTGTGTATGTTTCAAGTTCGTGCATGATTTCATCTTCGTGAAAGATGCGTTCGACGTACAACATCTCTTGAATTTGATAGCGAATGGTGACAGCGTCCTCGAAGATAATCGTAATATTTTCTCCCAGGGAAATTTTGCGCTTTTTTTTATGTGCCATCACTTGAGCGCGAAAATCCTTACGAATCTTGGAATAGGCTTCCAGTGTCAACAAATCTTCACGAGTAATTGTAGCCATGTGTTTCTCTATTAAAAATGAACTTAGGTAATCGGTTTAAGGTCTTCGGTGGGCTGCATTTCAGCGTCAGCATCGTAAGCTATGCGCAACAAAGTAAGTGGGTGTAGCTTCTCTGCTTTACTTTCACCAATACCTTGCTCTATATGCCGCGCAGCAATAGCGCAGTCTGAGCTGATGTAATTTGGATCCGACGCAGCCATTTGTTTGAAGACGGGGCGGCCTATTTTCATGGAATCTGCAAAATGCTCGCTTTTAACACCCCAGGTGCCATCATGCCCTGAGCAGCGCTCAACGGTATTTATGGTTGTTTCCGGAATGAGTTGCAGTATATCGCGCGTTTTTTTTCCAATGTTCTGTACTCGTTGATGACAAGGGATATGATAAGCCACAGTGCCAAGGGGTTTCTTGAAATCCTTTTTGAGTAAATTATCCTGATTCCTTAATACCAAATATTCAAACGGATCAAACATTGCAGCAGCAACTGTATGCACTGCTTCATCATCTGGAAATAATAGTGGCAATTCTTGCTTATACATCAGCGTGCAAGAAGGCACTGCAGAGAGAATGGCATATCCCTCTTGAGCGAGTTTTAATAAATGTGGAATGTTTTCATTTTTAAGCTTTTCTACCGCTTCCAAGTCACCCAATTCCAGCTTAGGCATTCCGCAGCAGGCTTCTTTTTCTACCAAGCAGGTGAAGATTTCGTTATGTTCCAGGATTTTTAATAAATCGTGTCCAATACCGGGTTCGTTATAGTTAATGTAACAGGTTGCGTAAATAGCAACTTTTCCAGGGGTGCGCATTCCATTGATAACGGGGAAAGCAGGACCAGGCTCAGCACTTGAGCGAAATGTTTTGGTCGCATATTCTGGCAATTTTCTATCGGCATGAATGCCCAGCATGCCATCCATTAACTTGCGAGTAATAGGCGTTTTGTTCACTGCATTTACTGTTTGAACTACGACAGGAATGGTGGCCAATTTACCCATTAAATCGGTATTTGAAAGCAGTCTGTCACGAAATCCTGCACCTTTGTACTTATATTTGACTGCTTTTGCACGGAGCATTAAATGCGGGAAATCAATGTTCCATTCGTGTGGCGGCACATAAGGACATTTAGTCATGAAACACATGTCGCAGAGATAGCAGCGATCAACCACTTCCCAGAATTGTGTTTTATTGACACTATCCAATTCACCTGTCGCACTATCATCAATGAGGTCAAACAGACGTGGAAAGGCTGTACATAAATTGACGCAGCGCCGGCATCCCTGACAAATATCAAAAACCCGTTCCAGTTCCTGATTTAGGCTGGTTTCATCATAAAAATCAGGATTCTTCCAATCGATTGGATAACGTTTGGGAGCTTCGAGACTGCCTTCACGGGTGGTCATAATGTTTTTTTCGTATCAAAAATTTCGAATAAAGTATTGGCGGGATTTAACCAGAAGCTCAATCTGTCAAACCCCGCTGACTCTGACTAGGAACGATGTGATAGCGCAATGAATTAATCAGTCAAGCTATCTAATGCGCGCTGGAATCGATTGGCGTGTGAACGTTCAGCCTTAGCCAGTGTTTCGAACCAGTCGGCAACTTCGTCAAAACCTTCGTCGCGAGCTGTTTTTGCCATGCCGGGATACATGTCGGTATATTCGTGCGTTTCACCGGCAATGGCGGTTTTTAAGTTGTCACGTGAGGCACCGAATGGCATGCCGGTAGCCGGATCACCGCAGCTCTCAAGATATTCCAAATGACCATGTGCATGACCGGTTTCGCCTTCAGCGGTAGAACGAAATACAGCAGCTACATCATTTTGTCCCTCTACATCCGCTTTAGCTGCAAAATATAAATAACGCCGATTAGCTTGAGATTCTCCAGCAAAAGCGGCCTTAAGATTGCTTTCAGTTTGAGATCCTTTAAGTTCCATCATTTTCTCCTTTTTAAATTAATATATTATTGTGGTTGATTCGATGAAATGAATGTATTTTACGTATTGCACAAAACCGAGGTTAGCTGATTATGGAAGGCATGAGATAATAGTTGTGGCACTTTGACAACACTTTCTTCAATTTATTCAGAACATGGTGAGTGTGCATAAATACAAAATCCAATCTGTGCATGGAGACTATCGAAGGACTTGGGGATTGTCAACTATCCGTATCTTCCTGAAAAGAGGAGTATCGGGATTGGAGTCAACGTGATCAGAAAAAGTAGTGTTATGTTTTTTAGGTTTGGATCCCTAGCGTCTGCAGCAAGATAGAGTAAATTGAAACCCTAAGGATCAAAATTCCTGTTTCTTTGGCTGGAGTCGTTTGAAAACAAGCAGATGGAATCGCGTTGGAATTCCTTCTGCGGGTGAGGCTACAAGATTAATAAATACCTACAGTGCGTATCAGCAGGGATATGCCACGTTCCCGTTCAATCATAGACTTACCGCTACATGATTCTGCAGATGAAAAATCTAATTTTAGCTTCTCAGGACTTAATCATAAAAAAAGTCGTTACAATTTCAACTTCCGCTCTTCGTTTAAACTGGGTTTGCTACCTGTTTGATTAAGTGAGATAACTTTCTTCAAAGCATGTCGCTCAATTCCATTATTATAATATTTGCGCAGAATTTCGCTGCGCTCGCGAAGGTTGAATTACTTGCCTGCCACGTTCATGCAGTGTCTTGTCTTTAATGATTCTTGCGTCAATTTATGGTTTGCAGAATCATTAAAAATTAGAATTATTTATTGAGCGGATCTATAGGATTTAAAGTTTTTCTTTCGAAGATGCCGAAGGCAGTGCTTCGAAAACCGAAATTGAATAATCGAGGAATTTTTCAATTTTCTGCTTGAGGTCGTGGGACATAGTAATTCGCTTAGATCGCAGATCCTCTGAATCCGTATGCTCTAAAAGCAAACCGTGATCGATTGCAATCTGTACATATTTGACGGCTGTTCGCTGGCTGATATTAGGCATAAGCGTGTATAGCTCAGATTTTCTGAATGAATCGTTGGCAGTTGTGTTGACCCTCAGCCACATTTGTGTAAAAAGATCGTAATAATTAAGATCATGGAAGATCTTGTTTCCGAGCACATTTACCCAGTATCCATCAACATTGCTTAACAACTGAATGAACTGGCATCTCCTTGTGTTCGATTGCTTAGGATGTGTATCCATCTGCTTTTCTTGTTTTTCTCATCATATGAAATAAAAATAAATTGTTCAGTGGGGGATCATACTATATAATTGCATGCAAAATTGCATGTATAATTACTGTTTAAAAAATGCGTGACAAAGTTTTCGATTGCTTAAAGGTTACATTTTAAATTTATTCTGTATTCATGTTGGTTTGAGGAGCGATAGATCATGTTAAATAAGCTTGAGGGGTCATTCTTTCGGTATAAGGGAGGCTTGCGTCCATATGTTGCAGCCATACTATATTGCCAATTAGCCTATTTCGGCGGAGTCGTGCTCATTCTGTCCTCGAACCCCATTTGGATGATAATCGGCACGCTTTTTTTGACGCATGGTATGTTGATTGCGGCTTATCTGATTCACGACTGTGGACATAACGCTTTATTCAAGTCGCCTCATCATAATGCCTTCATCGGAAGCGCATTGAACTGGCTTACCGGTGGTTGTTATGGTTGTTATCAAGATTTACGGATAAAGCATATGATGCATCACATGCATAACGCAGATATCATCGAGTTTAATTATAGGGATTACCTTGCTCGTCATCCGATACAGCGCAAATTAGTGGAGATTTTGGAGTGGTTTTATATACCGGCAATAGAAGTTATCATGCACGGAATCCTTATTATCGCTCCGTTCGTTTGTGAGCATAAAAAAGATCAGCGGCTACGCGCAGCTGCGGTAATCGTTGTGCGATTCAGTTTGCTTCTAACATTATTTCTGTATTCGCCAATCGCCTACGCATGCTATTTGCTCGCCTATATGATGTTTTTAACGATTTTACGTTTTATGGATGCGTTCCAGCATAACTATGACATAGTTATGCGACACGATAATAAACCGGATTTAATGATGCATAGAGGTGGGCATGAGTATGAGCAGACTCATACGTTCAGCAATCCGATTTCAATCAACAATCCATGGCTGAATCTGTTTACGCTTAACTTTGGATATCATAATGCCCATCATGCAAGGCCTACCACTCCTTGGTATGAGTTGCCGAATCTTCATCAATCACTGTATGGCAACGAGACGAATTTTATCGTTCCGTTTCGACAACAATTGTCGAGTTTTCACAAAAACAGAGTGATTCGAGTGATGGGTGATGAGAGCGAAATACATGGAAATCACTTCGCGCAGCGCCTACAGAAGGGCGAGGCCGTTGGAATAAATGGCGTATCATTTCTGACTCCGTTTTAAGTTCGGCAGTATGAGCAGAAAATGGATCAAAAATCGACCTCCAGATTCTGGCGATAACGTGCGTGATGCCCAATTTATTACAAGGAAATATCGGATGTAGGTATGCAAAGCACATCCACAAATCATACTGAGGCTCAAATATTCTAACATGACCGAATGGATTATTATTGTTGTGGCGGGAATTCTGGGAGGAATGCTTAATGCATTGGCCGGAGGAGGTAGCTTTATCACGTTTCCCGCTTTAATCCTGGTAGGAGTGCCGCCAATATTAGCAAATGCAACCAGTACCGCAGCACTTCTGCCCGGATATATCGCCAGTACCTGGCGATTCAAGCGTGATATTGAATTTCCTGCCGGATTAAGTTGTGCAGCTATGGTGATGGTTACACTGTTCGGCGGCAGTCTGGGTGCAGGTATTTTGCTCCATACCAGTGAACAAGTATTTTCAACTTTGATACCTTGGCTCATCTTGTTCGCCACGATCTTATTTGTTGTCGGTCCGCGCGCAAATGACAGCAGAATACATTCATTGCAGAGGCCAACGAATTCCCGTCCAGGATTATGCTTAAGAAAGCCGCTAGCGATATTCTGTCTGTTTGTCGTGTGTGTTTATGGCGGTTATTTTAATGGTGGCTTAGGCATTATCCTGCTTGCTGTGCTTGGATTGATGGGTCAAACAAATCTGCTTGGTATGAACGGGCTCAAGAATCTTGTTTCATCTTTTTTAACTGCTATCGCAGTCATGGTCTATGCCATTGGTGGCGTAATAGTCAGCAAACAATTTCTGGTGATGGGTGCGGCTGCGATTGTCGGAGGATATTTTGGTGCGGCATTGGCATATCGTATTTCTAAACAGGCCTTGCAAGTTATTATCGTATCCGTCGGCCTATTCATGTCTGTAAGTTTTTTCTTAATGAAGCCCTAAGATCGTCCAGAACGAGGTTTCATGCATGAGAGCGGACAAATTAACTGGTCAATTTCTAATCGAAATTTATGTGAGCATAATTTACTCGTATCGGGTAAAAGTGTTACAAAAATACTTTGCTTAAATTCGTCGATGGTTTGTATTGTTATAAAATTACTTGAATTTGATTGCACTAGATTGTTTAGCTGCTATTCTTTGATTTACTGAGTTTTACAGATCCATATTTCGACAATCTTTTGTTTAATCGCTGTATCAATTTTTCCACAGTATGCCATCACTTCCTTATTGGCGCCTTTCAGGTTTCTATTTTTTTTACTTTGCTTTTATTGGTGCTTTTGCACCGTATTGGAGTCTGTATCTCCAGTCATTATCGTTTAACGCACTGCAGATCGGTATTCTGATGTCTTTATTGCTAGTTACGCGTATTTTTTCACCGGCTGTCTGGGGATGGCTGGCCGATCATACAGGCAAGCGAGTATGGGTGGTGCAGATCGCGGCAATAAGCGGTTTTGTGAGTTTCTGCGGTTTTTTCGCAGGAGAATCTTTTACCTTGATCTTTATCGTCATGCTGCTGATGAGTTTCTTTTGGAGTGCTTCACTGCCTCTGATGGAGGCGATTACATTGTCTCATCTGGGAGATTATACCGACAAGTATGGACGGATTCGTTCTTGGGGGTCAGTCGGGTTCGTTGTGGCAGTGATCGGAATCGGTTATCTGCTGGAAGAAGTGGAAATTATCTGGCTGCTTTGGGTGCTTTTAGGACTTAAACTGGGTATTGTGATTTTTTCTTATCAAATTCCAGAAAAAGAAATCATGCACTATGCCACAGGATTGCTTTCGATACGGCAGATCTGCCTGCGCCCAGAAGTTATGGCATTTTTATTGTCCAGCATGATGATGTTGTTTGCGCATGGCGCATACTACACATTTTTCTCCATTTATCTGGTTGAGCATGGCTATGACAAAGGATTTGTCGGATGGTTATGGGCGATTGGCGTGATTTGTGAGATTGGAATCTTTTTTATCATGCCGTGGTTAATGCGGCATTTTCGATTAAAGCATATTCTGATTTTTAGTTTTGCTTGCGCCATACTTCGTTTTGTATTAATAGGTCAATACGTCGAATGGCCGGTGGTTATTGTCATGGCGCAGATTTTACATGCAGCAACCTATGGGGCGCACCATGTCGCAGCCATGATGGTGATTCATCAATTCTTTCGGGGGCGTCATCAAGCGAAAGGTCAAGCGATTTATACTAGTATCGCTTATGGAATGGGTGGAGCGTTGGGAGCGGTATTCAGCGGTTATACTTGGGATTGGTTGGGGGCGGACAACACTTTCTTTATGAGTGCCGCCGCAGCGCTGGCAGGTTTGATTCTAATTACATGGAAAATGAAGTCTTCAGTCGCTAATATCGAATAGTATAGTTAGTTTGTTGAATCAGTATACTTTATGGGATAATTGCACGTTTAGAACCGATTTTAATTTTTAATTACTGATGCAAACGTTATACGACAAGCTTTGGAATCAACATGTAGTGCATACTGAATCTGACGATCCGGGCAGTATGACGCTGCTTTATATTGACCGCCATTTAGTGCACGAAGTAACCAGCCCGCAAGCGTTTGAGAGTCTGAAACTGGCCGGCCGAAAGCCTTGGCGCCTTGATTCTATACTTGCTGTTGCAGATCACAATGTTCCGACTACCGATCGTAGTCAAGGTATTCATGACCCTGTTTCCCGCTTACAAGTCAGTACGCTGGATCAGAATTGCGATGAATTGGGTATTACTGAGTTTAAGATGAATGACTTGCGTCAGGGTATCGTGCATGTCATTGGTCCTGAGCAAGGCGCGACCTTGCCGGGCATGACGGTGGTTTGCGGAGATTCACACACGAGTACTCATGGCGCATTTGCATGTTTGGCAGTTGGTATTGGCACATCAGAGGTAGAACATGTATTAGCAACGCAATGTTTGTTGATGAAAAAATCTAAATCTATGCGCATCCTGGTGGAAGGAAAGCTGGGGTTGGGGGTTACTGCAAAGGATATTGCTTTAGCGATCATCGGTGAAATTGGTACTGCGGGTGGAACTGGTTATGCAATTGAATTTGCAGGCAACGCTATTCGCGCGTTATCGATGGAAGGACGAATGACGCTGTGCAATATGGCGATTGAAGCAGGCGCACGTGCGGGTATGGTGGCTGTCGATGATACAACCATCGATTATATCAAAGATCGACCGTTTGCTCCCAAAACCGAACTATGGGATAGCGCCGTTGCATATTGGCGCACACTGCATAGCGATACCGATGCAGTGTTTGACCGAACAGTGACATTAGATGCTGCTAAGATCAAACCTCAGGTGACTTGGGGTACCTCCCCTGAAATGGTAACAACAATTGATGGAATCGTGCCTGATCCTTCGCAAATTGCTGATGAAGTAAAACGTCATGATATGCAGCAAGCGTTGAACTACATGGGACTAAAAGCCCATACCCCGATTCAGCAGATTACTCTGGATAAAATTTTCATCGGTTCCTGCACCAATTCGCGTATTGAGGATTTGCGCGCAGCGGCACACATTGTCAAAGGGAAACATGTTGCGGCTAATATCAAGCAGGCACTGGTGGTTCCAGGCTCAGGCCTGGTTAAGAAACAAGCTGAACAAGAGGGATTGGATCAAATTTTTCTCGCAGCTGGATTTGAATGGCGTGAACCTGGGTGTTCTATGTGTTTAGCAATGAATGACGATCGATTGACTGCAGGTGAGCGCTGTGCTTCAACCTCCAATCGAAATTTTGAGGGCCGTCAAGGACCCGGAGGCAGAACGCATTTGGTCAGCCCAGCAATGGCTGCTGCTGCTGCAATCGCTGGACATTTTGTTGATGTGCGTAACTTAGTAACTAATAATGAATAGCAGTTTTGCAGCTATTTACGAGCCACAATTACGATTTGATAACTACGATTAAATCAATGGAAAAATTTCAAACAATGACTGCTCTGGTGGCACCAATGGATCGAGCGAATGTTGATACCGATGCCATCATTCCGAAACAGTTTCTCAAATCAATTAAACGCTCTGGTTTCGGTCAAAATTTATTTGATGAATGGCGCTATCTGGATCATGGCGAACCGGGAATGGATTCGTCGCAACGTAAACCGAATCCAGAGTTCGTATTAAACCAACCTCGTTACCAAGGCGTGCAGATATTGCTGGCACGAGCAAATTTTGGTTGCGGATCAAGCCGTGAACACGCCCCTTGGTCGCTCCAGGATTATGGTTTTCGCGTCATTATTGCTCCCAGTTTTGCTGACATTTTTTTTAACAATTGTTATAAGATCGGCTTGCTGCCTGTTGTCCTTGATGCAGCTGTACTGGATTACTTATTTGAACAAGTAAAATCAACAGAAGGGTATCGTTTGACGGTAGACCTCCTAAATCAAACCGTAATTACACCCCAGAATGAGGAATTTACATTCGAAATTGATACTTTCCGCAAACACAGCTTGTTAAATGGTTTGGATGATATTGGCCTAACCTTGCAGCACGCGGAAAAAATTAGTCAGTTTGAGCAGAAACGACGTATTGAACAGCCTTGGCTGTTTTTGTGAGCGTCAGTGTTGAGAGTGGGATAGAAATGAAAATTGCTGTGTTAGCGGGCGACGGTATTGGACCGGAAATTGTTGCTCAAGCTGTGCGTGTATTAGATGCTTTAAGAACTGATGGTTTGGGTATCGAATTGGAGTATGGACTGGTCGGAGGCTGCGCAGTTGACGCTACTGGGGAGCCGTATCCTGAAGCGACCCATCGGTTAACCAGCCAAGCGGATGCAGTTCTTTTAGGCGCTGTTGGAGGCCCGCAATATGATGCTTTGCCGCGCGAGCAACGTCCTGAGCGCGGCTTGCTTGCGATTCGCAAGAAGCTTAATTTATTTGCTAACCTGCGTCCCGCGATACTGTACCCCGAACTTGCCAATGCCTCAAGTTTAAAATATGACGTAGTTGCAGGTCTCGATATTATGATTGTGCGTGAATTAACCGGGGATATATATTTTGGCGAACCGCGTGGGATCGAAATGCGTAATGGAGAGTATGTTGGGTTTAATACGATGATTTACAGTGAAACTGAAATACGACGCATTGCGCACGTAGCATTCCGAGCTGCTTTGAAACGTCAGGGTAAACTGTGCTCAGTCGATAAAATGAATGTGTTGGAATGTACACAATTATGGCGTGATGTTGTTACTGAGGTCGCCAAGGAATATCCGCAAGTGAGTTTATCGCATATGCTGGTGGATAATGCTGCCATGCAATTGGTTCGAAATCCAAAGCAATTCGACGTCATAGTTACCGGAAATATGTTTGGCGACATATTATCTGACGAAGCTTCAATGTTAACTGGATCGATTGGCATGTTGCCTTCCGCTTCGTTAGATGACAATAATAAGGGATTGTATGAACCTATTCATGGTTCAGCGCCCGATATTGCCGGCAAAGATGCAGCGAATCCGCTTGCGACAATACTGTCAGTAGCCATGATGCTACGTTACACATTCAATCAGGAAGAGGCCGCTAAGCGCATAGAGAATGCAGTTAAAAAAGTTTTAGCGGCGGGCTACAGGACGAAAGATATCGATGAAGCCGGTATGAAATCTGTAGGTACAAAAGTCATGGGTGATACGGTTCTGGCAATGTTGTAAATGTGCTTACTTAATAACAAATTAGTGCATGATTAGGAAATAAACGGGTAATTGATGCGTTAATCTTTTTGTGGCCTTTTATAAAGTAAGTTACTATTTAAGCGTTATTTTATATTTGATCAACGGATTGTCAATTTTAGAGAAAGAGATAAGCAATGAAGCAAGTTGGTTTTGTGGGTTGGCGAGGGATGGTCGGATCTGTGCTAATGCAGAGAATGCGGGAAGAAGAAGATTTTTCTCTGATTGATCCTGTTTTCTTTACAACTTCACAAAAAGGTGGCTCAGGCCCTGAGATTGGTAAGGAAGTGCCCCCACTAAAAGATGCTTTTGATGTTAATCAGCTTGGCGCGATGGATATTATCATTTCCTGTCAGGGAGGAGATTATACCAATCAAATTTTTAAACAATTGCGTCAGTCGGGCTGGCAGGGATATTGGATAGATGCTGCTTCCGCATTGCGCATGGAAAAAGATGCTGTGATTATATTGGATCCGGTCAATAAGCCTTTTATTGAGCAGGCGCTTCATGAGGGGGTAAAAAATTATATTGGTGGCAACTGCACAGTTAGCTTGATGCTAATGGCAGTTGGCGGTCTTTTTGAGAAAAACATGGTGGACTGGATGAGTGCCATGACTTATCAAGCTGCCTCGGGTGCTGGAGCTAAAAATATGCGTGAATTGCTGCAACAAATGGGTGAAGCGCATCGAGTTGCAAAAGATTTACTTGATAATCCCGCTTCCAGTATTTTAGACATTGATCGTGAAGTCGCAGGTACACTACGTGATAAAAAATTCCCAACGGGAAATTTCGGTGTTCCGCTAGCGGGCAGTTTGATTCCATGGATTGACAAGGAGGTCGCTAATGGACAAAGTCGAGAAGAATGGAAAGGACAAGCCGAAACCAACAAAATTCTAGGAAGAAGTGATCAGCAAGTTCCTGTTGATGGTATTTGTGTACGTGTCGGTGCAATGAGATGCCATAGTCAAGCGTTAACCATCAAGCTAAAACAAGATGTACCGTTAGATGAAATAGAAGAAATTATTGCAAATTCGAATGATTGGGTAGAAATCGTTCCCAATCAGAGAGAGGCAACAACCTCACAATTAACGCCAACTGCGGTAACGGGTACTTTATCAATACCGGTAGGGCGATTACGCAAACTGACAATGGGTGGTGAATACTTATCTGTTTTTACCGTAGGCGATCAATTACTTTGGGGTGCCGCAGAGCCATTGCGTAGAATGCTGCGCATACTGATTGCACACTAAATATCTTTTATCGATATCATTAATTCAATAGCCAAAGTATTTTTAGTATTTCCGGGTTTAATCTTTCGATACTACATTGGCCAGTATTGATAGATAGAACCAGCAGCTTGAAGTGCATATAATTTGCAGCTTGCATTTATTTAGTGAGGTGTTTTTTTCTAGTATGAGCTTGTTTAAAATGAATTAACCTATAATTTGAGGCATAATCGAAGTTTGTGTGAGTATGTTGTAATGCTAGCTTTTCGATATTTATTTCCAAAAAACTAGAGAGGGTACTTCGGTGTATAAAACATCTTTTAAAGTAAGCTTGTTTGCAATTATTCTGATGTTATCTTCAGTTGCGGTTCAAGCAGCCGGACTCGGAAAGTTAACCCTCAATTCAGCGTTAGGGCAGCCCTTTAGCGCTGAAATCGATATTGTAACGACCAATAGTGATGAAATTCCATCTCTAGAAGCCAGCGTGGCTACTCGTGAAGCATTTGTACAAGCCGGTATCAATTATGAATCTATCTTATCGGCTTTCAAAGTTTCAATCGAATCGAGGGCAAATGGTAATCCCTATATCAGATTGACTTCGCCTCAAGCTGTCAATGATCCGTTTTTAATGTTATTGATGGAGTTAAATTGGTCTTCAGGGCGCATTTTGCGGGAATATACCATTTTACTCGATCCTGTTGAGTCACAACCCCGGAATCTGGTAGCTGCAAATACAAATTCCACATCCATAATTGGTACGTCAGGATTTGATACAGAAAGGTCGTCTGGTATCGAAAAAAATAATCCGAATACAAATTCGATTCAATCGACTGCCGATACCTCTAGTCGATCTAAAAAGACCTATGGTCCGGTTAATCGGGGAGATACCTTATCATCGATTGCGCAACAGGTGCTTCCGGCTGGTGTCGATCTTAATCAAATGCTGGTTGCGCTTTATCGAGCTAATCGCGATGCCTTTATCGCTAACAATATGAATTTACTCAAGGCAGGCGCAATTTTGAAAGTGCCTGAGAAAAATGAATTAATAGCAATTGATCCATCAATTGCTAGAGCTGAAATAAAAACGCAAATAGCGGATTGGCGTAATTATCGGGAACGACTGGCAACAATCAATAAAGAATCTTCAGCGCCTCATACAATCAGTCAATCAGATCAGGGGCAGATCACAACCAGTATTGATAAGAAGTCCGAGTCTACTCCGGATGCACCCAAAGAAATTCTGAAACTTTCTAGCGGAGCACAGTTACTAGATGAAGATGGTCAAATTACTGAGTCTACATTGGTTGATCGTCTTCGTATGATGGAAGAGGATGCGATTGCACGAAATCTTGCATTAAAAGAAGCTAATGAACGTGTAGCCATGTTGGAAAAAAGTGTTGAGAACTTGAAGCAATTATTAGAGTTGAAGGATTCGGTATTAGCTCAGGCACAAATTAAGGCGGAATCTATTCCAACAACAACCAGTGAACCAGAATCACAATCTCATACAGATGGGGTTTCGGTAAATGAAATTGTAGAATTGGATTCTACATCGATGCAGCACGAAACAGCGAAAACTCAACCAACCGTGGAAGAATCTGCGATCAATCCGTCATTAATACCTGATCAAGAGGCAGATCAATCCTTGATTGATCAGGCGTATGAATATATAGAATATATTGGTGCAGTATTAATTCTTCTGCTGTTACTTGTTTTGTTAATTGTAAAAAAACGCCGCAACCAATCACAAGACGATGAAGATGTAGGTGGTAATGAAGAAAAATTTTCTTCAGCAATGCGTTCTCGAATAGCCTCAATGGCTGCCGCAAAGGCTGTACCTGTTACTGAGGTAGATCAAGCTTATGAAAATATGGATCATAACCAGTCTTTCCAACATGCTGACTCATACTCTGAAGCAGAAGATTCAGAGGGGTTTGATAAAGATGTTGATTTGTCATCTGATGAACATAGTACCGAGTATGCATTGCCATCTGAGTCTGAAACTGAATCGATCACGGAATCGCTGGTCAACGATGAGACTATTTCGGAAGATTTAGATCAAAATGGCAATGCTATCGACAGAAACTTAAAGGAAGATTCTGAAGAGGAAAATAGTCCATCGATTGATTCCACAAAAGATAAAAATTCTACCGGATTTGCAAATCAAATTGATTTTGATTTGAGTGATGAAGCTAATGAGATTGTGGCGAGAGGAAAAACTGAACTTAGTGATGGCAAGGAATTAAACGAAACTGAAAAAATTTCTGATTATTCGGTAGAGATTAATTTTGATGAGCCAGATCAATCTCTTGACTCTGTCAACCTAAAAGACAAAAATGCAGCAGAAAATAATGAAGATTTTGAGTTTTCTCATTCAGAGATTGACCTGACAGATAGCCAAAACCAAAACGAGATTGAAATTACTGCGCTCAGTAATGATATTAGCAGCAGCGATACAAGACAGCCTGTTTCCGATCATGATCCCTTGGAATTCGATCCATCTCCAGATATTGAACAAAATGCTAAAGAGTCAAATTCATCACCGATAGTCCCTGAGCTTGATTTGACCGCCATTAATTTGGATCTTGAAGATTCTGGAGTAAGCGAAAATAAAAATGAGGATTTAGGCGATCAAAATGAGCTGTGGCAGGAGGTTGAGACCAAAATAGATTTGGCAAAAGCTTATCAGGAAATGGATGATAAGGAAGGCGCTAAAGAAATGCTTGAAGAGGTTATTCGAGACGGTGATGCAAAACAAAAAAAAGCTGCAAAGAAAATATTAAAAGATCTGCAATGATTGTTCTTTAGTTTATTGTAGTTTATTTGTAAAGGCAGTTTTTATTTGTGCGAATAATTTTGGTTCTAGAATATGATGGTAGTCGTTATTGTGGATGGCAAAGTCAACCGGAAAATTGTTCGATACAGGATGCGCTGGAAGCTGCCTTATCCAAAATAGCACAGGAAAAAATACGCGTAATCACTGCAGGAAGAACCGATGCAGGTGTTCATGCGCTCTATCAGGTGGTACATTTTGATACCTTTGCTCAACGCTCTATCAATGCGTGGGTGCGTGGTGTAAACGCGCTTTTGCCTGACGATATTGCTATTTTGTGGGCGTCTGAAGTATCCGCCAAGTTTCACGCTAGGTATAGCGCACTTGAGCGACGTTATCTCTATTTGTTACTTAATCAGCCAGTGCGTCCAGGGATTAATCATAAAAAAGTCGGATGGTTTCATCAGCCGTTGCAATTGGAAGTAATGCAGCAAGCCGCTAATATCTTGATTGGAGAACATGATTTTTCTTCGTTCCGGGCAGCTGAGTGTCAAGCAAAATCTCCTGTACGTATAATTACACAGTTAAAAATTGTTCGCCATGGAAATTTATTTATTTTTGATTTGTGTGCCAATGCATTTTTGCAGCACATGGTGAGAAATATCATTGGTTGTCTAGTTTATATTGGAAAGGGGAAATATTCCTCAGAATGGATGCTTGAGTTGCTAGAAAGCTGCGATCGAACATACGCTGCACCGACTTTCTCTGCTGCAGGTTTATATTTAAAAGGTGTGAGATATGACCCCAGTTGGGGTATGCCAGAATTAGCTGAAATGCCCATTATTCCAAACCTATTCTTATATAATTAAATATTCTAAGCTTATTAATCACTGTATGTCAGTACGCGTAAAAGTGTGTGGAATTACTAGATGTGAAGACGCCGCAGCAGCAATTCAATCAGGTGTTGATGCTGTCGGTTTTGTTTTCTGGCCCCAGAGTACACGTTATATTGATCCTAATTTGGCGCGCCATATAGCTTCAAATATTCCGCCTTTCATTTGTACTGTTGGTGTTTATGTTGATCCAGATATTGCCTGGGTTGAGGAAACTGCTCGAGTAGCCAAGTTAAATCTGCTTCAATTTCATGGCGATGAGACACCAGAATTTTGTAATCAATTTTCCCAACCTTATATTAAAGCAATTAGAGTAAAACAAGGTACAGATTTGTTACAATATGCTGAACGATATAGCACCGCAAAAGGTTTATTGCTTGATACTTATGTATCCAGTATGCCGGGAGGTACCGGACATGCGTTTGATTGGGATCTCATCCCCAAACATCTGCCTTTGCCGCTTATCCTTTCTGGTGGCTTGAATCCGACCAATGTGTCTATGGCAATTCAAAGGACCCAGCCATGGGCAGTCGATGTTTCCAGTGGAGTGGAAATCTCTAAAGGTATTAAAGATGAAAAAAAGATTTTTGCTTTCATGCAAGGAGTAAAACAACTGTGAGTGTTTATGATCTTCCAAATAAAAAAGGTCACTTTGGCCCGTATGGAGGTGTGTTTGTCGCTGAAACATTAATTTCAGCGCTGGAGGATTTGCAAAAGCAATATGAATTTTATCGTAATGATGCGGATTTCCAGTCGGAGCTTTCTGATGAATTAAAACATTATGTTGGGCGTCCTAGCCCCATCTATCACGCTAAGAGATGGTCTGAATATTTAGGCGGCGCACAAATACTGTTAAAACGTGAAGACCTGAATCATACCGGGGCGCATAAAATAAACAACACAGTCGGGCAGGCTCTATTGGCTCGACGCATGGGGAAAAAGCGTGTTATCGCGGAAACCGGTGCTGGTCAGCATGGTGTGGCTAGTGCTACGGTTGCGGCGCGTTATGGCATGGAATGTGTGGTCTATATGGGTTCTGAAGATGTTAGACGTCAGGCAACCAATGTTTATCGCATGAAACTTCTGGGAGCGACCGTGGTGCCAGTAGAATCGGGGTCGCGAACATTGAAAGATGCATTAAATGAGGCGATGCGTGACTGGGTTACTAATGTTGAAAATACCTTTTATATTATTGGTACAGTAGCCGGCCCTCACCCGTATCCGATGATGGTGAGGGATTTTCAAGCTGTAATAGGAAATGAGGCTAAAACTCAAATGCAAGAAGATTTCGCTCGACAACCGGATGCGCTTATTGCTTGCGTCGGTGGAGGATCAAATGCTATTGGTTTGTTTTATCCCTATATTGATGATGTCAATGTTCGACTGATAGGTGTCGAGGCGGCGGGAAAAGGGATCGATACCAATCAACATGCGGCAACCTTATCGATGGGCAAGCCCGGGGTATTGCATGGTAACCGCACTTATCTTATTCAAGATGACAATGGTCAGATTATTGAAACGCATTCAATTTCTGCCGGTCTGGATTATCCTGGTGTAGGGCCAGAGCATGCTTGGCTTAAAGATTCAGGACGTGCTGAGTATGTTGCAATCACTGACGATGAGGCGCTAGCAGCATTTCACACATTGTGCCGGTACGAGGGTATTATGCCAGCACTGGAATCAAGCCATGCACTGGCTTACGTAGCCAAATATGCACCTACTTTGCCTAAAGACAAACTGTTGCTAGTTAATTTATCGGGTCGTGGTGACAAGGATATGGCAACAGTTGCACAAATGTCCGGTTTAACGCTGTAATCAATTTGCCATCAGGGTCGTTAATTAGTAATTTTTCTAAAAAAAGAATTGAGAGCGGATTGAGCAGATGAGTCTAGATAGTATTAAAAATTTACTAAATCTTTTTAATAGGCAAGGTGATACTAAAAGAACTAATCGCATTGCTAAAACATTTGCGGGATTAAAAGAACAAGATCGAAAAGCCTTGATTCCTTTCATTACAGCAGGCGATCCTCATCCTAAGTATACCGTTCCATTGATGCATCAACTGGTTCAGTCAGGTGCTGACATTATCGAATTAGGTGTTCCTTTTTCCGACCCCATGGCAGATGGACCTACTATCCAAAGATCTTCCGAACGTGCGCTAAAACATCATGTCAGTCTGAGCGATGTGTTGAAAATAGTAGCTGAATTCAGAAAAACAAATACCAGTACACCGATAGTGTTGATGGGATATGCAAATCCTGTTGAAGCATTAGGTCATGCTTCATTTGCCGCTAAAGCAAGAGATTGTGGCGTGGATGGTGTTCTTATTGTCGATTACCCACCAGAAGAGTCAAGTGAATGGGTGCAGTGTTTGGATCAACATGAAATTGATGCGATCTTTCTATTATCTCCCACAACGCATCAACAGAGGGTTGAGCAAGTGGCAAAGATGGCGAAAGGATTTATTTATTATGTTTCTCTTAAAGGAGTTACTGGAGCATCGCACTTGGATCTGCAAGATGTCAATACTATGTTGATGCAATTGCGTCAGTACATTTCGCTTCCGATTGGCGTCGGATTTGGCATACGCGATAGCGCGACAGCCAAGGCGGTAGCAGAACTGGCGGATGCCGTGGTTGTAGGTAGTTGGATTATTGAGGAGATCGAGAAATGTTCTGAGTCAGAATTATTGAATAACGTCGGAAGTCTGATAAAAAAAATACGTGTTGCTATTGATGAAATTCAAAGAAATGTTGACAATACATTGTAGGGAACAGTTTTCATGAGTTGGTTCCAGAATATAATTCCACCCAAAATTAAACGCAAAGAAGCCGGTGAAAAGAAGATAGTTCCAGAAGGTTTGTGGAGTAAGTGTAAGACTTGCGAAGCAGTCTTATACTACACAGATCTGGCAAAGAATCTAAATGTTTGCCCTAAATGTGATTTTCATAACCGTATTTCTGCAAGATCTCGTCTTGATCAGCTGCTGGATCACGAAGGGCGGTCTGAAATTGGTGTCGAAGTGGTTGCGACCGATGCATTGAAATTCAAGGATAGTAAACGTTATGTCGATCGCTTGGCGCAAGCCAAGGAAAATACGGATGAGGATGACTCTCTAGTAGTTATGCAAGGAACCATAAAAACAGTTCCAGTTGTTGTTGCGGCGTTTGAATTTGGTTTTATGGGGGGGTCGATGGGTTCTGTAGTAGGCGAAAGATTTGTTCGGGGTGTTAAGACTTGTGTTGATAACCATATGCCGTTTATTTGTTTCAGCGCGAGTGGTGGTGCGCGCATGCAAGAAGGACTGTTTTCCTTAATGCAAATGGCTAAAACTACTGCTGCATTAACGCGATTGAGTCACAATAAGCTCCCATTTATTTCTGTTCTGACAGACCCAACCATGGGTGGTGTATCGGCAAGTTTTGCTTTTATCGGGGATGTTGTAATTGCGGAGCCAGGAGCACTTATTGGTTTTGCTGGTCCTCGTGTGATTGAGCAAACTGTTCGACAGACACTTCCAGAAGGATTTCAACGCGCTGAATTTTTATTGCAACATGGCGCGATTGATATGATTGTCGATCGAAGGCAAATGCGCGACAAAATTATCAATATTTGTACACAACTGATGCGTATCCCAACACCAATATCTTAATTTCAGATCAATCAAAAGCAATGGATACGCCAGGTAAACTCCCTGTTTCAGTTGCGGATTGGTTAAGTTATCTTGAAGTGTTTCATCCCCAAACGATTGAATTGGGACTGGATCGAATCAGTCGCATTCAATCAGAGCTTGCATTGCACCCGCAATTCCCTATTATTATTGTCGGCGGAACTAATGGTAAAGGCTCAGTCTGCGCAATGCTTGAATCCATATTACATTGCGCAGGCTATGAAGTTGGTTGCTACACTTCTCCTCATTTGCTGCACTATAATGAGCGGATACGCATCGGTAAAAAAGACATTGATGATAAAAAACTGTGTAATGCCTTTGCGCAAATATTAGCAGCTTGCAAGTCCCGGGCTATCTCGTTAACCTATTTTGAATTTGGCACATTAGCCGCAATGTATTGTTTTGTCCAGGCAGGCGTCAATGCGGCAGTTTTAGAAGTTGGGTTAGGAGGGCGTCTTGATGCGGTTAATATATTTGATGCTGATTGTTCAATCTTGACTAGTGTCGAGCTTGACCATGTTGATTACCTGGGTGAGACGCGGGAAAAAATAGGTTATGAAAAAGCCGCGATTTTTAGAAAAAACAAACCGGCAATTTGCGCAGATATTGATATACCACAATCCGTTATTCAGCAGGCTGAGAAGAATGGTGCCAATTTATTTCAGATTAACGAACAATTTGGTTTTTCAAAGCGAGAGATACATTGGGATTTTTGGGGATCCAGAAATAGATGCTATTCTCTGCCATTCCCTGCTTTAAGAGGGGAAAAACAACTACAAAATGCTAGCGCCTGTCTGGCGGCCTTAGATACGTTGAGGGAAGTACTACCCGTCAGTATGAATAACATACGCCAAGGTTTGATTGAAGCAGTTATTCCAGGGCGATTTCAAGTCGTGTCAACTCAACCGCTGATTATTCTGGATGTCGCGCATAATCCTAGTGCGGCAATGGTGCTGTCACAAAACTTACGAGCAACAAGGACGACTGGACAAACTTATGCAATTATAGCTATGTTGCAAGATAAGGATATCTATGGTGTTATCAACGTATTGAGAAATGATATTGATCACTGGCTCGTATCTTCCGCCAACTCTTCTCGAGCTGCTACGGCGGATTATCTGATTAATGAAATACATAAGGCTGAGGCTTCACGAGCTGCTACAGTAGATTGTCTGACTAATGAAGTCCATAGGGTTGAGACTTCACAGGATGAAAATATTCGAAAATTTCCCAACACTGTTTCCGCCTTTGTATTTGCCTGTGAACAGGCGGGTAAAAATGATAGAATCTGCGTATTTGGATCTTTCTATACGGTGAGTGACGTGTTGCAATATCTAAACACGCATCAGAGCAAGTAATAATTGGGTTTGCTTATGACTAAAAATATCACTGAAGAAGAATTATTACTTCGAAAACGTGCTAGAAGACGTTTGGTTGGCGCAATAGTTCTGGTTCTTGTTTCCATCATTGTTTTACCAGCCATATTCGATGAGCCTAAACCAGACAATGAGATGCATGAAATTGCCATAAATTTACCAGGAGTTAATAAGAGTGCTATTGTTCCGAGCACAGAACAAATGATTCGAGAGACATTTAATGAATTGGATGCAACCACTGAGTTACAAAATGAACCTGAAATTTATACTCAAAATATAGAGGAAATTATTGAATCACCCACTTCTGGGAAAAGAAGTATCCCGATTCCTGGCATTAAACCAAAATTTGACAATCGGCCCGCTGCAATATTAAGTACGAACAATGTAAATTCTGCGCATACGGCCATAAATACACAAACTGCCGCGACAACAAACGCAACTGAAACAGAAAAAATCCCTGCAGATTTAGCAAAAGGATTTGTTATACAGTTAGGTGCATTTTCAGATCAATTAAAAGCCAAACAACAACATGCGAATTTAATATCAAATGGTTTTAAGGCTTATACCGAAACACTTCAAACTGGCACTAACGAAGTAACACGTGTACGAGTTGGACCTTTTGCGACTCGAGGTGCAGCTGATAATGAAATGAAAAAATTAAAAAGAATTGGATTGGACGGCGTAATAATTCCCAGGTAGCACATAAGTCATAAATTTTATGATATTAATTAGATCTACTTATTTAAATAAAATTATTCAAGCGAATTGTATTTATTTTGATCAATGACTGTTTTTGACTATGTTGTTCTCAGTATTTTTCTTGTATCTATAATTTTAAGTGTTTTTCGCGGATTTGTTCGAGAGTCATTAGCGATTGCAGGTTGGGTGGTTGCTTTTATTGTGGCTGGTGCATATACATCTTTTTTTGAACAATTTTTACCTACTGAAATAACTGGAGAAACGCTAAGATTTTCCATCACATTTGTTTTAACTTTTCTTGCTGTGTTGCTAGTTACGGCATTGATTACCATGTTATTGGCCGCCTTTATTAAAGGTATTGGGTTAGGATTTATTGACCGACTATTAGGATCAATATTTGGGTTTTCCCGGGCATTAATTATTGTGATGCTATTAGTTTTGATTGCGGGCTTAACAACGATTCCAAACCAGGTTTTTTGGCAGCAAGCAGTTTTGAGTAAGCCATTGGAGGCAATAGCATTGCAAATTTTACCATGGTTACCCAATGACTTATCTAAGCATATAAGTTATGAACGAAAAGAAAGCTCTTAGAATGAACCTATACCAGTAAAATTTTATCTTACTTGCAAATATTTGTTTCATTAAGCAAATTTATCCCCATTTTTAATCTGATTAAAGCAGAATTTACGGAGTATTTCTATGTGCGGAATTCTCGGCATTGTTGCAAAATCACCAGCTAATCAATTGCTTTATGATGGCCTATTAATGCTGCAGCATCGCGGACAAGATGCGAGCGGAATTGTAACAGCGCAGGGTAATACCTTTCATATGCATAAAGGGCTTGGTCTGGTAAGGGATGTATTTCGCACGAGAAACATGAGAGCTCTAACTGGGAATATGGGCATCGGCCATGTGCGTTATCCTACTGCGGGGTCTGCACGTTCTCCAGCGGAGGCTCAACCTTTTTATGTGAATTCTCCATTTGGTATTGTACTGAGTCATAATGGGAATCTGACGAATGCGGAGCAGCTTAACCAAGAATTATTTAGAACTGATCTCAGGCATGTCAATACTAATTCCGATTCAGAAGTGCTTTTAAATGTTCTTGCGCATGAATTACAGGAGAGCACACGCAATTGTCAACTTGATCCTGCAGCCGTTTTTGCTGCAGTGGCCGGCGTACATAAGCGATGTAAAGGTGCATATGCGGTTGTTGCTATGATTGCCGGATATGGATTGCTCGCTTTCCGTGATCCTTACGGGATACGTCCTTTGGTATTTGGATCTGCAGAAAATGAAATGGGTGATGAATATCTGGTTGCCTCTGAAAGTGTTGCTTTGGATACACTTGGATTTAAACTGATACGTGATATAGCACCTGGGGAAGCTATCTTTATTGACGAAGACGGTAACTTTTATAATAAGCAATGTGCTGACAACTTTTCATTAAACCCTTGTATTTTTGAATATGTATACTTAGCCAGGCCTGATTCTGTAATTGATGGTATCTCCGTTTATGAAACCCGGTTAAATATGGGAGAACATCTGGCTGAAAAAATTAAAAGATCAATGTCTCATTTAAATATTGATGTGGTTTTTCCAATACCAGACTCAGGTCGTCCCTGTGCTTTACAGTTAGCTAATTGTCTGGGAGTTAATTTTCGCGAGGGCTTTGTTAAGAATCGATATGTTGGTCGAACTTTTATTATGCCAGGACAACAACAACGACGTAAATCGGTACGGCAAAAATTAAATGCAATGGGTATAGAATTTCGCGGTAAAAATGTTTTGTTGGTCGACGATTCCATTGTACGGGGCACTACAAGTCGTGAGATTGTACAGATGGCGCGCGAAGCTGGCGCAAACCAGATTTATTTCGCATCCGCAGCACCTCCGGTAAGATATCCCAATGTGTATGGTATCGACATGCCAACCCGCCAGGAATTAATCGCAACCGACCGTGATACGGATGAGATCTGTGCTGAAATTGGTGCTGATTATCTAATTTTTCAAGATCTGAATGCGCTCAATCATTCCGTTTCAATTGTTTCTCAGGATGTAAAAAAATTTGAGACTTCATGTTTTGATGGAGATTATATTACTGGAGATATAACACCAGAATATTTAAATTCACTGGAATTTCAAAACGATTCCAATCGGCAATTGAATTATACTAGGTCCAAAACTCAACTGGACTTAAGTTTGGTTTTTTCCGAATAGCTTGTTTGAGAACAATAAATAAAATCACCTGATATTTTGATTAAAATCCGGCCAGCTTCAATCTGCTAAAATATTTTTTTAAACGTAATTATTGTCTGAGGTTTTGCTTACATGTCCGACCACCTACAGCCAGAAACACTTGCACTACATACTGGTATTCATCGCAGCCAGTTTAATGAGCATTCTGAAGCTATGTATTTAACCTCAAGCTTTGTATTTGATAGCGCTGCGCAAGCCGCTGCGCGTTTTGCCGGGGACGAACCTGGTAATATATATTCACGATTTACTAACCCTACCGTAACAGCATTTGAAGAGCGACTTGCTGTACTGGAAAGCGCCGAGACATGTATTGCAACATCTTCTGGAATGTCAGCAATACTTGCATGTGTTTTGGGATTGTTATCTGCCGGCGATCACATCGTGGCATCACAGAGTCTATTTGGCGCAACAGTAAATTTATTCAATAACATACTTAAGAAGTTTAATATTGACACGACTTTTGTATCGGCTACCGATGTACATTCTTGGCAAGCTGCCGTACAACAAAATACCAAGCTATTTTTTCTGGAAACACCTTCTAATCCATTGACAGAAGTATCTGATATCTCAGCGTTATCTGAGATTGCGAAAAGATCAAGCATTTGGCTAGTTGTCGATAACTGTTTTTGTACTCCTATCTTACAAAAGCCACTTGAGCTTGGTGCAGATATTGTCATTCATTCCGCTACCAAATATTTGGATGGGCAAGGCAGAGTGTTAGGAGGCGCTGTTCTAGGTAGACGCGATATATTGATGGACGGTGGCATATATGGATTCTTACGTACGGCTGGACCGACGCTTAGTGCATTCAATGCGTGGGTTATACTTAAAGGGCTAGAGACACTTAAAATTCGTGTAGAGGCTCATTCCAGAAATGCTTTGTTAATGGCCCAATGGCTTGACTCTCATCCAAATGTGACGCGTATTTTTTATCCCGGCTTAATGTCTCACCCGCAATATGAGTTAGCAAAACAACAACAAAAGTCTGGCGGTGGAATTGTTTCCTTTGAAGTTAAAGGTGGTAAAGAAGCTGCCTGGCGCGTTATCGATTCGACGCGCTTAATATCAATCACTGCCAATTTGGGCGATGCGAAGAGTACATTGACACATCCTGCAACGACAACTCACGCGCGGATTGGCCAAGAAGCGCGAGATGCGGCAGGAATAACCGATGGATTGTTACGTATTGCAGTAGGATTAGAGTCAGTGCAAGATCTTCAAGCCGATTTAGCTCGAGGTTTAGCGCTATAGCTTCAGAATTTAGCACTCAGATCAGTCAAAAAGGATGATGGCGCAATTAAATTACTTCAGCTTTTTGGATAATAACATCTTCAACGGGAACATTCTGATGTCCGGCGTAATTTCCAGTTTTAACTTTCTTGATCGCGTCTACAACTTCCTGGCCCTCGACCACTTTACCAAAAACGCAGTATCCAAATCCGCGTGATGATGAATCTTTATAATTCAGAAATCCATTATTGGCTACATTGATGAAAAATTGTGCAGTCGCAGAGTGCACATCGGCCGTACGTGCCATCGCTATGGTATAAGTATCGTTTTTGAGTCCGTTAGCTGCTTCATTTTGAATAGGCGCGCGCGGTGTTTTCTGTTTCATTTCAGTTTCAAATCCACCCCCCTGAATCATGAAGTCATCGATAACACGGTGAAACAATGTATTGTCATAGAATCCACTGGTTACATAATCTAAGAAATTCTGTACAGTTTCGGGTGCTTTTTCGCTATCAAGCTCAATTTTTATCACACCTAAATTGGTTTGTAATCTAACCATTAGTTATCCTTTGTTAATTTGCGATTGTAATTATTGAATATTAATGGGTAATTTAATAATATCTTCTATAATAACATTGCTCTTGGGTACATCGGTTGGGAAAGGACCCTTTGAACCGGTTGGCATTGATGCAATTTTGCTGACGATTTCCATGCCGGAAATCACTTTGCCAAATACCGCATAACCGTAGCCGCTTTGACTAGGTGCCTTAAAATCAAGAAATTTGTTATTGGAAACATTAATAAAAAACTGTGCTGTTGCAGAATGAGGATCCGATGTACGCGCCATTGCGATCGTTCCGGTTACATTCTTTAAATCACTACCAGCCTCATTTCGGATAGGCGCTCGTGTCGGTTTTTGGTTTAATTCGATATCGAACCCTCCGCCTTGAATCATGAAGCCGGGTATTACTCGGTGGAATATCGTATTTTTGTAAAAACCATCGTCAACATATTGCAGAAAATTCTCAACGGTTTTGGGCGCTTTGTCTGGATAAAGCTCCAGAACAAAATTTCCAACATTTGTTTTTATTTCGACCTTAATATTTTCCGCGTTAGCATACAGCGGAAATGAAAATAAAAAAAGGAAAATCAAGATTTGACGAAAATGCATTGCTAGGTGTCCTAATTGTTAGTGGTAAACAGAGATTCAAAACTACATTATGTTATACTCATCGACCATTCGGGTTTCATCCAAGAAGGTTCTGGATTCTATCAAGAAGACAAGTAATTCCAAAATTTATCCATCAGTTTTATGCTCAAAATATATAACTCAATTGCTCGTGAAAAACAAGATTTTGTTCCGATCACACCTGGTAAAGTTAAAATATATGTGTGCGGGATGACAGTTTATGATTACTGTCATCTCGGTCATGCGAGAGTTCTGGTTGTATTCGACATGGTTGTTCGTTGGTTTAGAGAGAACAATTTTGATGTCAGCTATGTACGAAATATTACAGATATCGATGATAAGATCATTAAACGTGCAAAAGAAAATAATGAATCAATTGAGTTACTAACGCAGCGTTTTATTCACGCTATGAATGAAGACTGTGCGGAATTGGGAGTTTCATCGCCTACTCATGAACCACGAGCAACAAACCATGTTGAAAGCATGATTGGTATGATTAGTACGCTGGTTGAAAAAAAACTTGCCTATCGAGCTCATAATGGAGATGTTTATTATTCGGTTCATAATTTTCCTGACTATGGCAAGCTTTCCGGTAAATCTTTAAACGATCTGCGAGCAGGTGAGCGAGTCGAAATTGATTCAAACAAAAAAGACCCATTAGATTTTGTGTTGTGGAAATCAGCAAAATCTGGTGAACCTTTCTGGGAATCTCCTTGGGGGCCGGGACGACCTGGGTGGCACATTGAATGCTCTGCTATGTGCGAGCAATTTCTAGGCGTCCATTTTGATATTCATGGAGGAGGGCAAGATCTACAGTTCCCGCATCATGAAAATGAAATTGCTCAAAGTGAGGGTGCACATAACCATCCATTCGTGAACTACTGGATGCATAATGGCTTTGTTCGTGTTGACAATGAAAAAATGTCAAAATCTCTAGGTAATTTCTTCACTGTCCGTGAAATATTGAAATTATACCAACCTGAGGTGGTACGCTTTTTTATCTTACGTGCGCACTATAGAAGTCCCTTAAATTATTCGGATTATCATCTTAAAGATGCAAAGCTTGCATTGGATCGTCTCTATATCGCATTAAAAGAAGTTGAGCTTATTGATAATGCCTCAACGATAGATTGGGATAACACTTATGCGAAAAAATTTAAAGATGCAATGGATGATGATTTTAATACGCCGGAAGCTATCGCTATCTTGTTTGAACTTGCAAGTGATATCAATAAAACGGGTTTAGTCGAACACGCGGGTTTACTTAAGGCACTAGGTGGCTTGCTAGGTCTTTTGGAACAAAACCCGCAAGACTATTTGCAAAATAAAACTGTCTCTAATGAATTAAACACCGTAGCAAACGATGAAATCGAACAGTTGATCCAGAAGCGAATAAGTGCGCGTCAAGAAGGGCGGTATCCAGATGCCGATGCGATACGAAAAAAGCTTCAAGAACAGGGCATCATTCTTGAGGATAGTTCGCAAGGAACTACCTGGCGTCGTATATAGGTCATCGAAATCTAAATTCTAATTTTCCAAAGATATAACGTAGAGTTAGAGAAATCGTCGAGCTTGATACTTTTGTCAGGCGGTATATCAGGAATAATAAAAGTATTACTGATTAGAAAACTACCCGGGCGCATTTCTTTGGTGGCTTTCTGCCAAAGCGATGCCATTGGAACCGGAGACAAATAAGCATAAACAACGTCATAGCTCGAGAAATCATGGTTCCAGAAATCACCCCAAACTATTTTGCTGGTCGAACCGGAAAATATACTTCTTAATTTACTGATCAGAAAAGGTAAGGGCGCATATTCGATGCCATAAAACAAACCATTCTTGTGAGTATTTGCCAGGTTGTTTACTAATCCTCCGCACCCGCTTCCAAGATCAATAAAGGAAAAAATACCTTGTTGGGGTAATAATGTTGTTAACGCCTGGTTCACGCTTTTACTGGATAGATATAACGGTACCTGGGTTTTATAGGTTTTACCGTAGATGGATAGTAAACAAAGAAATAATACTAAGAACCAATTTGATGAAATATTCAGTGCTAACACAGCAATTGTTAGAGGCATAAAAATCAAATGGATCGGAATCCACCACATTGGCATTCTGAGAAAGAGACTCACCAACCCAGCCAGCAATCCCTGTAAGATAGCCCAATCGAGAATGCTTAAGTCTATGACTGATTGGAATCCAATCGAGAAAGCGATCAAGAATGATGTGAATATCTGGATGAGTAAGGCGATAGTAACTGTGTGCTTTATTTTGGACATAATTGAAGAATCACTGATAGTTTTATGATTAATCGGTGCCCGGATTTTGTAGCAGCTTTTTAGTGGGTGCTTCCTGCATATCAATATCAACGGTCTGGTTATCCATAGTGATGGCTTTCTCAGCTTTTTCATTCATTACAACAATGCTGATCCGCCGATTAATCGGGTTAAGCGGATCATTCTTGTCAAATAATACTGCGGAAGACAATCCAATAACTTGCAGCATTTTGTTGGCATCCATTCCGCCTGCGATCAATTCTCGTCGTGAAGCATTGGCACGATCAGCGGAAAGCTCCCAATTGCTGTAGCCTTTGTCACCGGTCGGGAAAGGCTTCGCGTCCGTATGCCCGGAAAGACTGATTTTGTTAGTTACTTCGTTAAGCATTTTGCCGATTTCACGTAAAATGATTCTGGTATAGGGTTGTAATTCGGCTTTTCCCAGGGCAAACATAGGGCGGTTTTGCTCATCAACGATTTGGATTCTCAATCCCTCAGATGTGATGTCCAGTAAAAGTTGGTTTGCAAACCTTTGCAACTGGGGATTGGCTTGAATAGCTTCCTCTATTTTCTTTTTCAATCCTTCGAGCTTCTCTAACTCAATCCGCTCTTTGATAACTTTTATTGCTTGCTTATTGGCAGGGTCGTTGGTGATAATTTCTCCATTCTTAACTTGGCCATGCTGACGCGTTAGATCTGTACCGCCTCCCTTAATTAAACTGTTGGTTTCTCCAATGCTGGAGCCACCCATAAAGGCAATTTTTAAGGGTGTTTTAAAATATTCAGAGATACCTTCCAGTTGACTCTGAGTCGATGATCCCAATAGCCACATCAGCAAAAAGAAAGCCATCATGGCAGTTACGAAATCTGCATAGGCAATTTTCCAGGCACCGCCATGATGACCGCCAGCTACCTTCTTAATCCGTTTGATAACTATTGGGCGCTGTGAAAGATCATCAGCCATAAATATTCTCGTAAATTAAATTGGATGTTAGGGTGGGAAAATTATTAATTACCTGGATTTACTTTGTTTAACGTGTTCTTCCAGTTCCATGAAAGAAGGTCTTTCGGTAGTAAATAAAACTTTCCGGCCGAATTCCACCGCAAGCACCGGTGAATAACCGTTTAAATTGGCTAGCAAGGTAATTTTGATGCATTCAAACATTTTGCTGGATTCATGGAGATTGTGCTCGAGCTTGCCGGCCAGGGGGCTAACAAATCCGTATGCCAGTAAAATTCCCAAGAATGTACCCACTAGAGCTGCCGCGATCAGAACGCCTAATTCCGCAGGTGGAAGATGAACGGATTCCATCGTATGCACTACGCCCATAACTGCAGCCACAATACCAAAAGCAGGTAGCCCGTCACCCAGTTTTGCGACTACATGGACGGGCACTTCTCCTTCCTGATGATGCGTTTCCAATTCGCTGTCCATGAGACTCTCGATTTCCAGAGAATTAAGATTGCCGCCTACCATTAACCGTAAATAGTCGGTAATAAATTCGGTGATATGATGATCAGCCAAAATATCTGGGTATTTGGTAAAAATGGGACTATTCGATGGATCATCTACATCTCCTTCAATGGACATCAGTCCTTCTTTCCTAATCTTACCAAGGACTTCATAGAGCAATGTCATCAGATCCATATAAAGCGCTTTATTGTATTTAGAGCCTTTGAAAACTGTAGGCAATGCCTTCAGGGTGGACTTAATCGCTTTATTTGAGTTACCGACTACGAATGCACCAATGGCGCCACCGCCGATCATGAGAATTTCCACAGGCTGCCATAAAGATGCCAAGTGACCTCCCGCTAATGCAAAGCCACCAAATATTGAAATAATAATAATGATATAACCAACCGATACGAGCATTGCGATGACTCCCTAGAATGTAATTACGCAATTGTTTGATGGCAAATTCTGAAGTGAGAAGTTAGCACATCACGAGATTAATCATTCTTGAAGAAAAGGTTGGTTTTCCCAGTGTTTTTCTTTTTTTATACTTGTAATGTGAAAAAAAGGATTCAGTTGTTTATAAGAATCAATTCATCAAGTAATTGATAATAATTGATTTGTTGGCAATAGCAACATGGGCGGTTAGCTAATAGTTAAATTTTGTTGCACATTTTGATGGATTGCCTCTTGGCGTTGTAATTCCCACATGCGCGCATATTGACCGTTTATTGCCAGTAACTGCTGATGCGTGCCGCGTTCAATGATGCGCCCTTGATCCATGACCAGAATCTGGTCAGCATCAACAATTGTGGATAATCGATGCGCTATGGTCAAAGTTGTGCGGTTCTTTGCAATGCGCTTTAATTCAGCCTGAATACGTTTTTCCGAGTTTGAATCCAACGCCGATGTAGCCTCGTCAAAAATCAGTATAACTGGATTCTTTAAAATGGTACGGGCAATGGCCACGCGCTGTTTTTCACCTCCGGATAGTTTCAAGCCGCGCTCACCGACGATGGTTTCATATTTTTCCGGAAGAGTTTCAATAAAGTCATGGATATGCGCTGATTTGGCTGCTGCATGAACTTCATCCGCAGTGGCTTCCGGCCGTCCATAAGCAATGTTGTAATAAATACTATCGTTAAATAGTACCGTGTCTTGCGGTACGATACCCATGGCAGTACGCAGGCTTTGCTGAGTGACATCACGGATGTCCTGATTATTGATTAGGATACAGCCTGACTGCACGTCATAAAAACGAAACAACAAACGGGCCAGCGTGGATTTGCCTGAGCCACTGTGACCTACAACGGCGATATTCTGTCCGGCAGGAATATCAAAGCTGACATCAAACAGAATTTGACGATTGGGTTCATAGCTAAAATTGACGTGATCAAAATGGATCGCTGCATTTTTAGCATCAAGTATTTGTGCTTCTGATTTGTCCTGAATTTCCTTGTTTTCCTCCAGTAAAGTAAACATGCGTTCCATATCTGCGAGTGAATGCTTGATTTCACGATACACAAAACCGAGGAAATGTAATGGCATATAGAGTTGCAGCATAAAAGCATTGATCAATACCAGATCACCCAAGGTCATATGGCCGTCAATTACCTGATCAGCTGCCAATAGCATGAGCAGTGTGACCCCAACAGCAATAATTGCGCTTTGTGCTGCATTCAGTGTTGCCAGCGAAGTCTGGTTGCGTATGGCGGCTTTTTCCCATGATTGCAAATGCTCGTCGTAACGCCGAGCTTCCCACGATTCATTACCAAAATATTTGACTGTTTCGTAGTTCAGCAAACTATCGATTGCCTGAGTGTTGGCTTTTGAGTCCATATTATTCATGGTGCGGCGGAAAATCATGCGCCATTCGGTGACGATCAGTGTCAAAGCGATATAAGCCAGCAAGGTCGAGGCAATGATGATGGCAAACCAGATGTCGTACTTGCTGATAAGTATGGCCAATACCAGGCCAATTTCCAGCAGTGTCGGCAGAATATTGAACAGCATAAAGTTCAGGAGGAATGAAATGCCACGTGTGCCGCGCTCGATGTCGCGCGAAACGCCGCCAGTTTGTCGTTCCAAATGAAAACGCAATGACAGTGAATGCAGATGAGTAAATACTTTGTTAGCTACGCGCCGAATAGCTCGTTGTGTTACTTTGGCGAAGATGGCATCACGCAACTCGCCAAATAAAGTACTACACAGACGTAATACACCATAACAGAGCAGCAAAAAAACGGGTAGCACCAGTTCAGCGCGAGTCTGATCCAAAGCATCAACAATTTCCTTTAGAACCAATGGAACAGAAACATTGGCTATTTTTGCCAATATTAACAGGCATAGCGCTAGAACAACTCTGACTTTGAATTCCCATAAATAGGGTAACAGTGAAGCAATTGTTTTCAGATTGCTGCGGGTGGCCGCTGGCTTCTCAAGGCGGGTAGGGCGCATCAAATGTTATTTTGCCAGCAAATTAAAGTAATAATAAATAGGTAATTGAACATCCAGATAAAGCGGCAACGCCGAGCCAGCACCAAATCCACATCAGTTTTCCCGGACGATACTGATCGGGCATATTTTTACTAAATACGGCCTGCATGTTTAATACGGCGAAAATGGGCGCTGCTACGAAAGATACTATGGTGGCAATTTTAACCAAGTCGCGCATTGAAGCGAGATAAAAGAATAAGATGAATAACGTTCCTGTAATAATAATCAATAGCCAGACCAGATAGGTTTTCTCGTTATTCAGCAGTGATTTTTTGGGAAATATCAATTCCAGAGCAGCGCTGATTGAGCGCGGGAAAGCGTCAAGTACGGTTAATGTGGTGCTGAACATGGTTGCCAATGCTGCGATGGCAACAATTGGATAAGCCCACTGACCTAACGCCTGTTCGTACATATCAATCAATTGTCCTGCAAAAGCTGCGCCACCAGCCGCAAAAGGGATATTGCTGCCATACATCACCAGCGCTCCCATTAATAGAAAGCAGATTGCCAAAAAAGCCGTTCCAATATAACCCACTCTAAAATCGAACAGAGTGTCTTGCATACTGGTTAGCTTACCCACACTCTCATTTTTGCTTTTGGCCCAAATGGAATGCCATACGGAAAGATCAAGAGGTGCCGGCATCCAGCCAAGAAATGTTGCCAGAAAAATTAAATGTACGGTATCTGAAAATGAAAAAAACACAGTTGCGGATTTATAGTGTCCGGGATTGTTAAATAACAACATAATCACAGCAGCAATCGATGTGACGGTAAGCACCAGGATAATTATTTTCATTAATTTATCCAGTAGCTTATAGTGGCCACTTACCAACAGGATCAAAGCAAGTAACAACAAGATACTACTGATTATAAATGCAACTATTTGTGGATCATGCCCGCCAAGTCCTTCAAGGCCAAAGATATTTGTAATTAAACCTGCTGTTACTACCGTGATAGCGGCTTGCACGATGAACATGGTTGATATCGACAGGAATAGATAGAGCCATATTGCCCATTTTCCCAATCTTAGATATCCGTGCAAAATATGCTGCCCAGTTGCTGCGGTATAACGCGGGCCAAATTCAAAGAAAGGATACTTGATTAAATGAATAATAATAATCGCAATAATTAACTCAAATCCAAACATGCCACCGGCTTGCGTGGATTGAACCAGATGAGAGACACCGACAGCTGCGCCTGCATAGAGTAATCCAGGCCCCAAGCGTGAAATAAAATGTTTAAAAAGTTTGTGCAGTGACATGGTTCATTCTTGTTGTAGGCCACAGAGAATACTTGCTCGGTCAAAAAACTTGCTTCTTGGCTTAGTTGATGAAAAAATTATTGCCGATCACCTTGAGTTCCTGAATTATCGGCGGTAAGGTAACACAAGTATGGATATTTTTCTTCTCAACTGCATAGTTGAAAGTATAGATCTCTAGCAAGCCGTTGAAAAACTATCTGCATTGCAGCTGCGGTATTAATCAGTTGCCTCGAAAACGGTTTTCAACAGCCTGTTAGGGTAATATCTAACTCTAAAATACTTTATAGCTAGGACAATTATGGAAATTACCTGTTATCGTGATCCTGAGATTTATCGAGAGATTCGTCACTTACCTGCAAATACGTATAATCTAGCCATCACTTTATTAAAGCGCTGCTCGACTCGGCATCTGTTTGTACCTGTCCGTGCGATGCAGTATATGGCCATTATTGATAACGAAGAGTTTGTGTTTATAGATGGGGAGCGTAAATGCTGGATTGATATCGCCTGGTGCAATTTCAGACGGGAAGACCGTGATGCATTGAATCAGCCGGTCGCTTATGAAACAATTTATTATCGTGAGAACATGTCAGAAATTATGACACGATTGCAAAGGGAACTGCCCCTTGCATTGCAGAGCTTGGTCAACAAAACCAAGCTGGATGGTCCGGCACGAATCATTCATTTTCCGGCAAATCGTTAGTCATCTTCATCCAACTCGGTGTCCCAGCCTTTCTTTTTCGCGTTTATAATGGCTTGTTCATATAGTCGTGCATGTTTTTCACGTAGCTCATCTGGTAAACGGCTAGGCAGATGTGCATAGGGTTCCCAGGCAGCGTAGACTTTTTCATACAAAGATTGCATTTGCGCACCACTCCAGCCTGCGCAAGTTTCGGATTCCGGCAAAATACTGAACACCCAGGCATCACGCACGATGCGACCAAGATGGGTGAGCCCCTCATTTTCATCAAGATCAATACCTACATATATCTGTTCTATCATTACGTCGATCTCATTATTGTTGGAATTATTATGTAAACAATTCTACTTGGTGTTTTATTGTGTCCGTTTAGGTTTTTGTATCAAAGCGTTGCAATATATGATGAGTCATGCTTTTAGCAAGCTCCTCTTCACTGAAAAATACGGTGCCAACGTTGTCCTTGCGAAGCAATGTTGTTTCATCTACATTGCGGGTACGTAATACAATTTCGATTGCAGGATTTAAGGTGCGCGCAGTATCAATCATTTGACGAATATTTAATGGATCAGGGGTTGCAATAACCAGCATTGCCGCATCTGTAATATGTGCCTGGATTAATACCGAAGGTTCTGTCGCATCACCGGATACTGCATTAATATCCTGCTTTCGCAAATCCTGAACCAGTTCACGATTTTGCTCAGCAACGACAAACGGAATATCCTGGTCTTTAAGGGCCTGTCCAATGCGCTCACCTACGTGGCCATAGCCGACGAGAACAACCTGACCCTGCAGGTATTTGCGCTCGGTACTCATGGGCAGTTCAGCATATGGATCATCGCGACTTTCATATTTGCGTGCCACGGCAGAATGTTTCAAAATCCAATTACGGACGGGCACAATAACCGCGAATGCAATCGGATTAAAAGCGATAGAAATTAACGCGCCAGCAAGCACCAGGCTCATTCCTTCAGCTGGCATCAATTCAAGTGATAACCCCAATCCTGCCAGAATAAATGAAAATTCTCCAATTTGCCCGAGACTGGCAGCCACTGTTAATGAAGTATTGAGCGGATATCGCAGTATCAGAACCAGCAACATGGCGGCTATTGACTTTCCCACAATAATTATCGCGACCACAGCTAAAACCCGCATAGGCTCATCGATTAATACGGCAGGATCAAACAACATGCCAACGGAAACAAAAAACAACACAGCAAAAGCATCACGTAGTGGTAGAGATTCTTCCGCAGCGCGATGGCTGAATTTTGATTCACGCATGACCATACCTGCAAAAAAGGCACCTAATGCAAATGACACATTAAATAATGCTGCAGCACCATAGGCAATACAAATGGCGGCGGCAACAACAGCCAGCGTGAATAGTTCGCGTGAACCCGTACGAGCAACCTGCCATAACAGCCAGGGCAATACGCGCAACCCAACAATGAACATGAAAGCGATAAAAGCTGAAACCAGCAGCAAAGTGATTCCAATCGTTTGCCACATAGGCTCTGCTGCAGTTTCAGTTCCGTTTGATCCTCCCAACAGAGTTGCAAATGATGGCAGAAGCACTAGAATCAGGACCGTCACTAAATCTTCAACAATCAACCAGCCAACCGCAATGCGGCCGGTCATGGTGTCCAGTAATCCTCGCGATTCAACTGCTTTAAGGAGCACGACCGTGCTGGCACAGGATAGCGATAAGCCTAGAACCAGTCCTGCGCCAAAATCCCAGCCCCACCAATCAGCCAAAGCGATACCCAGTAGAGTCGCAACAGTCATTTGCACTATTGCACCCGGCAGAGCGATGCGCTTGACAGCTAATAGATCACTCAAGGAAAAATGCAACCCGACACCAAACATCAGCAACATTACACCGATTTCGGCTAATTGTGAGGCAATGCCGATATCTGCGACAAATCCTGGTGTTGCAGGACCGATTGCAATTCCGGCCAATAAATAGCCAACCAGTGCAGGTGTTTTTAGCTTTTCAGCAATAAAGCCAAAAATCAAAGCTAAGCCAAAGCCTGCTGCAATTGTAGTGATCAGGGTAATGTTATGTTCCATTCAGGTTCAAGGTCAATATTAGATAAATAAGCGTTTTTGGATTCAGAAAAACTTCAGGGCGCTTGAACTTCAATCATGTCATCGGAGATTTCATCCAATAAAGCCGGGGTGCTTAAAAACTTTTCAAATTCGATGCGCTCTTCCTCAATGGCTTCAAGGATTTGATGTTTAAATTCCTCGCGTGAAAATGCTTCCTCAAGCATCAAGAGCAATTTCTCGACCGTTAATCCAATAGTAATCCCGCCAATGATACCACCGATGGCTGCACCAATGGCGGTGCCAATGCCGGGAATGAATGAGCCAAATGCCATGCCGGTGGCGGCTCCGGCTGCGGCTCCGCCTAAAGCACTGACTGCTTTGCCGGCAGTTACTTTGATCAAAGCTTGTGCGCCCAGCTTGATGATGCCCTTTCCGGCGACTTTCGCTGTAATTTTTCCGGCAATCGCACCAGTGATTGCACCCGCAGTGCCTATGCCGCCGGAAATCAGCATGCGATTTTCCAAATTAACAATTACACTGTGCGTAGGCGGTTCTTTCAGTGCACTCAGCGAGGCTTGCCGGACAATTTCAAGTTGTGAATTGTCGATGTGATCGACGCGGTTTTTAATGAGTATTCGCTCAACTTTCTGCAAATGCTCAGCGCGCAATTGGAGATTATTATGTAATACCTCTTCAATGGATTGTTGAACAGGACCGAATGCATTGCCTTTCATTAGATAGCTCTGCAGTTTCTCTGTCATCCAGTTTTCGAGTACGCCGGTCGCCAGCGCCACAATACGCTCATACTCACCTGGCAAGCTATAGTACCAGTCGAGATAATTGTCCACATTATCGGTCATTTGCTTAAATCCGAGATCGGCGGTCTTGCGCAATTGATTGATGGAAGTTTCCAGTTTGTACAAGCTTTCGAGATAAGCTAGTTCAATCTGTTCTGCAGTTCCGGGCTTATAATAATCATCTCCAATCTTTTCCACTGATTGAATAACAGCTTGCTGGGAGGTGCGCAGCTCTTCCATAGTTTCAGGATTGGATCGCATCCAAGCATCGACGTAGACAGTCGAGGGTACGTAAATAAAGAAAACAAAGAAAGTGGCAAACGCTGACGTGATTCCCCAGGCCCAAGGTGAAACCGCAGGTGGACTATCGCTATCCTGTATCGGAGCAAATACGCGACGGTATTCAGATAAAGGAACCATGAAGCTGGAAACGCCCAACGCCAGATTGAAGAAAAACACTAAGCTACCCAGGTAAACTGCGCCTACATACAGCATATTGCTGCGGGAGTATAAGCTGCTTAATGCAAAACTTTTTACTCCTTCGATAAAACCTAATAACCGATTGGTTTCGAGAATTAATATACTATTTGTTGTTCCATCCAATTTCTTGCTTTCCGTCGCAACCGCTTCAGTCAGTGATGCATATTGATGATTTACATCGCTATGGTTGATGAACACTACAAAGATTAACGCCATAAGAAATGAAGTTACCCAACGTGACCAGGATAAAGATTTGTGCACGGCAATGTACGGTTTGTATTCACGTGCAGCCAGTGGGAAGAAAACAGCATAAACGATGGCGAATGCAGGAATTGTGGCGAAAAATGCAAGCCATTCCTGTTTATCAGCTGAACCGAGATAAAACAACAATAAAAAAGCAAAGATGACTGACCACAGTAACCACCAGATATACGCTAAAATTCGTCGAGTGAACAACCAATGCAAAATACCGGGTTTCTTGAACTGACTGGACAGATAAATTCTTTGTATTGTCACCGCATAAATAGCAGCAAAATAAATTGGTAAGCCAAATACGAGCGTTACCAGCAAGGCAAACCATAATTGTTGATCCGGAATCAATCGTCCGAAGAAGTAAGCAAATGCGAGCCAGCTTACAGAAAATACCAGATAACCGAGCGTTGTTATGATATTGAAATTTGTAAATACAGAAAACACCGCAATGATTCCTTCATGATCAACAACCGGAGATGAATTTGAGCTGTAACGAGATGGTATAAAGCCTGACAGCCTGCTGATAGTAGACTTTATTGACTTTTGACTGTCAAGATATTGATGAGATACCTTGTTATTAACATGATAATAGTATTCTAAATACATAGAGTAATGGAGGGTGTTTGCAAATGAGTTTTATACGTTGATAAACTGTAGCTTTACTCCCACTGCGCCATTAAATGGAAGTGTGTGAGAGCGATAGAATCTCAAAGAGGTGTTTGAGTAACTGCACCAAATTAATTTGCCTGCAAGAAAATAAAATTTGGCATTAATTTACAATCAATATGTGACATGAACAATGAAGAATCCCTGAAAAAACTTGACGAACGCACTGACAAGCCTAATTCTGATATACAGAAAATGATTAACTGAATGCATATCAATCAGAATGGCCCCGTAATACTGCGTTGCGGGGTCTACTAAAACAGGAGATGAAAATGTTAGATTCCTTTAAACAAGTCGGAAAGAATATTAGCCGCGAACTAAGCCGTACATGGGAAAATCTTACTGAAGGTTGGCATGAGCTGCTGAGCCGTAGTAATGAAGCGCTTACACATTTTGCTCGTAAAAGAGATGAAGAAAACGTAGAAAGCAGTCACCCGCTTCCTGGTTTTCCAAGCTGGAGCTTGCTGGCAGGAGAAGTGGAAGAAACAGATAAAGACATTGTCGTGCGGATAGAAGTCCCGGGTATGGAAAAGGAAGATTTACAAATTACGATTGATGGCAACATGCTTTGTCTGAGCGGTGAAAAACGCATTGAGCGTGAATCTAAGCACAGTAATTACCATATTATGGAACGTGCATATGGATCATTTCAGCGCACTATCCCACTGCCACGCAATATTGACGCTGATGAGGTCGAAGCAAGCTACAAGAATGGAGTGCTAAAAATTCATCTGCCAAAAATGACGGCTGGAAAAGTTAAAAGCATTCCATTGTCCTGACTGTGCTATAGATAGGGAGAACAACTGCTTATGTGGTTTGTTTGATTACTCAATGCTCAACGGGCATTCGATGTAACGATGCATAGAACCAGCATAGATCTCAATGATAATTGAATTTATAGACAATCCTATTTCCGAGAGGATGTAATGAGAAAAATTTTTATCATACAACTATTTCTTTTCTTGATCTGTTTTGTTGCATTTACAGCATATGCGCAAGACGGCGGAGTCGAGAACTTGAAGCAGACGGGCAAGGCCTTTGCATCAGTGGCAAAGTCTGTTTCCCCCTCGGTAGTGTTTATTCAGACTGAATCTAAAGTATCAAACTCGACGATTACACGATTTTCTTCACCATTCGGCGATGAATGGCCTTTTGGCGACGATATATTTAAACGTTTCTTTGGCGATGATTTTCCGGGTATTCCTCGTGGGCCGCGTTCTGAAACATCTCCAAATGAACGTCAAGCCATAGGGCAGGGATCAGGGTTTGTGTTTGCAACCAAAAGAAGCATGTTGTCTGACAACAAGACATACATCCTTACCAATAATCATGTAATAGCGGATGCAGATCGAATCCTTGTCAAATTTCAGGACGGACGTGAATATGAAGCCAAAGTCACAGGGCGTGATCCGCAATCAGACATTGCCGTCATTGAAATCAATGTGGATGGAATGCCGCCGCTTTCGTTTGCAGATTCCTCCAACTTGGAGGTTGGTGAATGGGTAGTAGCGATCGGCAATCCATTCGGCCTCAGTCACACGCTTACGGTCGGTGTGGTTAGCGCTACAGGACGAACTAGTCTTGGCATCAATGATTATGAAGATTTTATTCAGACTGATGCAGCTATCAATCCGGGTAATTCTGGCGGGCCATTAGTAAATTTGGATGGGGAGGTAGTGGGAATCAATACGGCCATTTTCAGCCGTAGTGGTGGTTACATGGGTGTGGGCTTTGCTATTCCAATCAATCTTGGTAAAACTATTGCTAATCAGCTGATTGAGAAAGGAGAAGTGACTCGTGGCTATATTGGAGTTATGATTCAGCCTCTTACCACTGAGCTTGCCGAATCTTTCAATATCGATTCTGTTCAAGGCATACTCATTGCTCAAGTAACAAAAGATTCTCCAGCCGATAAGGCGGGCTTACACCAGGGAGACGTGATTATTGCTTATAACGATAAATCTGTGAAAGATATAGGTGGTTTCAGAAATCTAATTTCACTGATGCCTCCAGGCAGTCGGATAACGTTAACGATTCTACGGGAAGGGAAGAAAAAGAACGTGACAATAGTCGTTGGTAACCTTCCCAAGAATAATCAAGTAGCACAGGGTGCAACTCAGAGTACCGCTGATATCGGCTTAACTGTCCAGACGCTTACGCCGCAGTTAGCAGAGCAATTCGATGCGAAACCGGGTGAAGGCGTGGTAATAACCAAGGTTCAACCTGGATCAATCGCTGCCATGTCGGGTATAAAGGCTGGCACAATCATCCTTCAAGTGGATCGCAAGGCTATTGATAATGCGGAGGAATTTCAACGGGTCGTTAAGGCAAGCAGTGGTGACAAGAGATTATTGTTATTGATCCGAGAAGGTAATGCCCAACGCTATATTGCGCTACGCTGGTAGTAGAAGGGATATATTCACTATTGGTTTATTCATCAGATTTCAATCAAGATGGGTAAAAGTATGCAATTAATTT
>NZ_PXXU01000119.1 GCF_003011925.2 Nitrosomonas supralitoralis | reverse complement strand
GCCGGGATAACTGTCAAGTCGCTATGAATGAAATAACAGATCTTCTTATCAGCGAAGGTGAGGCCATAAGGCTTTTTATGTTTGCCTTTGCAAGCATACTGGGGATGCTGTTTGCCTACGTTAACAGATGGGCAAATAGCGATTCAAAAGAAACTCTTAAATCATACCTTTTTGGCGATCCGAAGGCCGTCGTTAAGGCTTTTTCCACATTGTTCATGTTATGGGCTGGCGCCGGTGGCTTGTCTTATCTGGACACATTAACCGGGTTCAATATTTTTCTGGCTGGCGCTGGCATCGGATATCTAGTGCCGCAAACTGTAGAAAAGAGGGAGGTCGTAAATGTCTCAGCACCTAATACCAAGAGCAAGTAAATTACGCTACATTGAGGGGCAGAAATACCGCTCAGTAGAGTCGTTTTGGGCGATGTGCAATCTGCGTCCTCACAGAGAAATAAACCTGCACAATATCAATCTGACACGCGACGGCATGTTCTACCTGACCCCAGGGTATTCTTCGGATGGTCCGAGCGGTCCTACCATTGACACCAGGGACTTTATGCCGGGCGCTATGGGCTGGCATGATCCTTGTTATGAATTACTTCGCTACGAAATGATGCATATCGAGGTGGACATTATTCAGCCACCATCAAGACCGGGTGAGGGCGTTATCTATCACACCAAACCAGAAGATAAAATAATCAGAAACGCTTCTCACGAGCAAATACGCGAAGAGGTGGATAAGTTCCTGGCCGATATCCTCCTTTTGGATAACATGTGGAGATTCCGAGCTAGGTATGTCTATGAGGGCGTGCGCAAGGGCGGACTATCATCCGCTTCGGTGTGCACGAAGGTATACGCCGCACCTTAATCGATACACGGCATTATATTTGCAGCAAAACCCCACTAACCCGGAAAACCTCCGGGTTTTTGTTTGTTCGCTTGAAATACAGTTCGATATCTGCAACCGACACTGACCCAATGAGGATAAACACATGGCCGTCTCAAATTCAGCTTATCTAAAGCAATTCCATGAAGCATCAAAAGCGATGGGCGCGAAGATCATTTCAAGCGATTTTACGTTTGAAGTCGATGGTTTTGAGCAAAACTATTTGCTGGCAAAGCAGGTGCCCTGGGCAATCGTCTCGCCAGCCGGTGAAATTGAGGTGCCCGGTCCATTGGGAATGGCCTCATATCAGCCGCAACAAGCCAAAACGTACATGCAAGGACAGGTTGCGTTCGAGGAAACAATCGCCGGATCTATCGACAACATGCTGGTTAATTTGCTAACCGGCGGTGGCCGATTCAATGCCACGGTTTATGAAGGAACCCCGCAAAAATTTCTGCGTGCCAAGCGTTACATCGACTGTTTTGTGCAAATCGATAATCCTGATCGTGACTGGGAGAATCGTTCGCAAATCATGATTTTTACCGGAACGTTATTTTTTCATTATTTCGGTGAAATTATCCCAGGTAACTCACTGGATTACACCTGATAGCCATAGTTTTATTAACCAACCAAAGAGGTATCAAGAATGAGTAAAGCACCATCATTTTTAGGAGCTCCTGCAGCAACTCCACCTGGAGCCACCGAAAACCAAGTGATCTCAGCAGCCGATGTTGACAAGAATTACGTGAATAAAGCCACGCCAAAACTGAAAGATGGCGCGGATCAGCCTATGGGTGTGGTAACGCTTGTGGGGGGCACTGCGTTAGTGACCAACAACAAAGTAACCGCCAATAGCCGAATCTTTCTAACCTCTCAGTTAGACGGAGGATCTCCGGGTTCCCTCCGTGTTTCAGCGCGTGTGGATGACACTAGCTTCACAATCACTTCCAGTAGCGGAACCGATACCAGCACCGTTGCTTACCTGATTATTGAGCCAGACGCTTAACGATGGACACTATCGCCTCACTGGTCGATAACTATCTTACCGTTGAACGGCCAGTTAGCGTATTGCTCGACCCTGCCACCGTGCTTGCTCAGGCGGTGGTGGCGTCTAAATTTTATGCGGGTTTTGCAGAACTCGTTGTCAACGATGGAACGGAACCACCCTTCCCTGCCATCACAGAAAATACCGAATTAAGCAATTCCGAGTGGTCTGTAATAAAGCCGCTTTTTGTTCTCTACATCGAGCGTGAATCGGCCATCCATCAAGAGGCTTCGCGGGGCCTGGGGCTGGATGTTTTTGGGCGATCGACAAGCGAGATTGCGCAGGATATCGCCAATCTTGAGTTGAACATGCCTCTGAATGCCTTCTATCAACCTATCGTTACAGTCTAAAGATACCTTGCCGTGATTATTTACTTATCAAATGGTAACCTGATAAGAGGCGATTTGATTAAATCCGCCGTTCTGCGTTCTGATATGTCGCCGGTACCGGTAACACTGGAAGCTGAGATCAGGACCGATGACGACATGACCAGGTACCTGTCCGAAGGTCAAATATTGACCATTGGCGGCGAATCTGGCGACGCGCTGCGTATTATCAAATCAAACAGAGTCATTAACAGGATGGTCCAGGGTGAGCGGGAAATATCAGCCATTCAGATTACGGCCATACTGGATGCCTGTCATAGCATTGTATTTGTGCGAAGCAGGGCGATTATCAAAGAAAATTCCGCGCTATCCTCAATCTATCGTGCGGCGGGTGCCAACATAAAGGCCATTGATGCCGACTTTCCGGTGCCGAGATTCTACTGCCCTATAGGAGATACTCCGAGTTTCCATATAACCCGAGCATTGCAGGAAGAGGGCGGCATTGTTCGCTGGAAAAAAGGCGCGATAAGTTTTATTCGCTTGCCGGACTTGTTTAAGACAAAAGCGGTGATGGATTTACCAAACAATGCATCAGACGACGTTGATAGCGGGTTTCTGGAACGTCATGAGATCCCGTGGTTTTATTCTCTGGATGAGGCCGGCGTGGTTGTAATCGGCAACCAGAAAAAACCGCGTAGCGTGCGATTCTCGCCATTTAAGAATGTTCAGCGACTTTACAATATGTCGCGGTGCCTGATCCAGAAGAAGGTCACAAAGATCAATCTGAATGCAAGACTGGTTGCCGGTGATCTGATTAATTTCATTGATGGTGTGCCACTTAGCATCATTACCGCCGCGCACGTTTTTGA
>NZ_PXXU01000118.1 GCF_003011925.2 Nitrosomonas supralitoralis | reverse complement strand
TCTCGGTACAAATTTTAGTATTTGTGAAAAGATCGTATTATAATGTGACATGGCCTGATTTCCTATGCTGGTTCAAAAAGTTATGAGAAAACTTATTATACCAATTCAGGGCAAATCAGGCCGCCTCAATTAGATGTTAACGGGACAGTAGTGATTTTATATACACTTTCGTGCATTTTGGTATTGATTAACTGGAAGAGTCTATGACAGATGTAGCTGTTTCACAAACGAATTTGCCTGATAGCAAGGAGGCAGGAATATTTATCGGTCAAGAACTTAAGTCAAAACTTAACCAAAAAAATCCAGACGTAGTTATATTATTCGCCTCGCCGAAATATGATTACAATACCTTGCTCAAGTCTGTAGAGGTAACCTGTAATCCAGAGTTTCTAGTTGGATGTTCTTCTGCAGGAGAATTTACTAGCTCCACACCGCAGATAAGCACAGTGTGCGCAATGGCCTTATCTTCCAATGATATGTTATTCAATGCGACATTAGGTAAAGGTTTACGTGCTGACAGGGGTGCAGTTGCTCACGAGTTGGCGGGAGCGTTTAAAGGACCCCATAATAGAGATTATGCGTATCGTTCCGCTATGATTCTAACGGATGCGCTTGCCGGTTATGCCGATAACCTTATAGAGCAGATAACCGTACAAACGGCGGGAACTTATCAATTATTTGGAGGCGGTGCTGGTGACGACGCTAAATTTCAGAGAACTCATGTTTTTTATGGTACAGAGGCGTTCCCCGATGCTGCTGTCGCATTGGAAATACTATCCAATAAACCAATAGGTATCGGCGTTCATCATGGCTGGGAACCTGCCGGACCGCAGATGCGAGTAACGGAGAGCCAAGGTGCAAAATTGATAAGCCTTAATGCTGCCCCTGCCATCGAAGCATTCCTCGAACATGCGAAATCAACGGGCCAAATATTTAAAAAAGAGGACCCGCTGCCTTTCTTTTTATCAAACGTCCTAGGTATTCTTACCCGTGATAATTACCGACTACGCGTTCCACTAACCATAAATGAGGATGGATCGATCAATTGCGCGGCGGACATTCTTGTGGGCAGTTCTATATGCATAATGAAAGCTACCGAACGATCAGCAACGAAGGCGGCAGAAATGGCCACAAAATCCGCTCTCGCACAGTTGAACAATCACAAACCGAAAGCAGCCTTTTTCTTTGATTGCGTCGCCACCCGGTTACGCACGGGACAGGATTTTGGTCTGGAATTGACCGCGCTCCAGGATACCTTGCTTCCCGCGCAGTTTGTCGGATGCAACACCTATGGCCAAATAGCGCGTGCAGAAGGGCAGTTCGGAGGATTTCATAACTGTACGGCAGTTATCGGCATCATACCGGATTAGGGAGCTATTTTGCAGCCAGAAAAGCTCTCACTAATTATTAAGCTCTCAGACATTTCCATGCGCAGAAATACGGCGCTGGAACTGGCGCGTTTTCTTGGGGCTATGGATCTTACCATCTTTATCTTTGATGACGATATACAAGCTTATTTACCAGCGCCGGGTTTTCCTCAAACGCTGCCGGATAGTCGTGAATGGAAGAAATTCCTAGATGAATGTAAAATAACCGGGCAATCCATGGCAGCACTTTCATATGTCGATTTTCCAGAGTCTGTGGTAGTAATGGGCGTTTGGGAACCACAAGATAATATTCTTGCATTGATTGGCGGAGCTCCCGATAAAGATGAGGTAGAAGAAGTCAGAATGCTTTTGCCCCTGCTTGCCGCCGGTTTCAAAGGTGAGCAAATGGTAACGAATGCCAAAGCGAAAGCAAATATTGCACAGGAATTAGCGTCGGATGCCAAAATACTGGCGGAATCATTAGACCGTGCTCGGCGTGACCTAGGCAACGCGCTGACTGAAGCCAAAAAAGCCGAGGACGCCTTAAAAGAAGCTGACAGACGCAAGGATGAATTTCTAGCCACACTGGCACATGAATTACGTAATCCGCTGGCTCCTATAAGCAATGCGATACAACTTCTAAAAATAAGCGGCAACAAATTGGAAATTCTTGAAAATGTCCGTGACATTATGGAGCGCCAGGTTCAGCAAATGGTACGCCTTGTGGATGACCTGATGGATGTGTCTAGGATCACGCAAGGGAAGATCGAATTACGTAAAGAACAGGTATTACTTTCTGAAGTCATTAAAAATGCCATTGAAATAGCTGAGCCTCTGATTAAAGAAAATCAGCATACCCTTAAGGTAAATCTTCCGGCTGAGGCAATCTGGCTCGACGCGGATGTCACGCGCATAGCTCAAATATTCTCTAACCTTCTTAATAACTCAGCAAAATATACAGAATGTCATGGCATAATTGAAATATCTGCCATGCCAGTTGATGGCAATGTCTATGTAAGCATACGCGATAATGGGGTTGGCATCCCAGCCGAAAAATTGAAGCATATTTTCGATATGTTCGAACAAATAGACAGCTTTATGGAAAGGTCACGGGGGGGGTTAGGAATAGGACTTACCTTGGTAAAAAAGCTGATTGAAATGCATGGTGGCAGTATTAAAGCACAAAGCCAAGGATTAGGAATGGGCAGTGAATTTACCGTGTGTATGCCTGTGGTCAAAATCGACTTAATCGACGCTTCCCAGCCTCTCATTGACGAACAAAACGCTGAGCAGCCGCAAGGCCTCAGGATACTCATCGTGGACGACAATGTAGCGTCTGCAAAGACGATGATGTGGATGGTGGAAATGTTAGGGCATACCGCAGAAATCGCACATGAGAGTAAATCGGCCATTGAACTAGGAAAACATTTTCATCCCGATATCATTTTACTTGATATTGGTCTCCCAGGAATGAATGGCTATGAGATCTGTGAAATTATGAGGAAAGAACCTTGCCTGCAAAAAACGGTTTTTATTGCTCAAACTGGCTGGGGACAAAAAGAGCATCTTGAGCGATCCAAAGCTGCAGGATTTGATTACCATCTTGTAAAACCGGTAGATATGATGAGTCTTAAAAATATTATCTCGGAATTTAATTCAAGCGGTAATAGCGCATGTAAATAGCGGTTTAAAAATAATGGAATGGACGCCCACTACCCTAAACGGCATCAACGTGCCAAAGTAGTGGTGCAATAAAGCCCACCAAATTGAGAGGAGCGTCCGACATGAAGATTACAACGATAGGCATTATTAA
>NZ_PXXU01000117.1 GCF_003011925.2 Nitrosomonas supralitoralis | reverse complement strand
GACACTACCATAATTGTCGCCTAATAATAGCTCGGTTGCTTTACAATCGGGACAAGCTACTTTGTCATCCGAACTACGTTCGATCAATGCTATGACTTCATCGGCGTGTTCTTTTCCTTCCAATCTTTTTCGCAGTTTGTCGCGTTGGTTTCGGCTCATGTGCTCTATTGATTTCATCTATGCTTTGAATTCCGTTGATTTCATTGTGCACACCTCTATTTCTATATCTCAATGCACATTCGACAACCAATTCAACAGTTAATTGTTACATAGCCTTTTGTTTCCTTCGAGGAAATCTATTCTTTTAATTGCTAACTTACCAAGTTTAATAAATTACAAAAATGCCAGGCTAGTAACGAAATATCCTCAGCAATAGGGCAATGTCTTTATTTTTCTGCAAATAACGGCATACTTTCTATCAGAACGAGATTACAAGATGTTTACAACCAACACCTTAGATTATGCCAGCGGTTCTGTGCCTTCTTCCAGAATAGTCAGATAAGATTTGTATGCAAACAGCCGATCCCGCTGACGACCAGTTATCTCTTGAACGATGTATACTTTCTCCAGATTCTGGAGGGCAGTGTTGATGGTGGGCATGGTCAGTTCCAATGAAACCACCAAATCTTTTAGGGCAATAACCGGTTTTTTTCGCAAGTGCGCCAAGATTTTTAAAGCCGACGGCGCAGCTTTTCCAAGCGCCCCTTCAACCTTGCGCTGGTCTGCATCGAATAGATCAAGAATGCGCCGGGCTGTCGCTACCCCCTGATCGGCAGTTTCAATAACGCCGCGCAGGAAGAAATTGATCCATTCCTCCCATTCACCGGTATCGCGGATATATTGCAATTGATCGTAATATTCATCGCGGCGTGTTTTGAACCATAGCGAGAGATAAGGAATTGGTTCTTTCAGAACACCATCGTTACAGAAAAGCAGTGTTATGAGCAACCGCCCGACACGGCCATTCCCATCCAAAAAAGGGTGGATGGTTTCAAATTGCACTTGGGCCAGCGCGGCGCGGATGAGGATCGGCAAATGATCATCATCCGCATGAAGGAATTTTTCTAAAGCAGCGAGACATTCTTCTAACCGATCTGGTTGAGGAGGAACGAAACGGGCTTTTGATGGACGTGGGCCGCCTATCCAATTTTTGCGACCGGCGAAACTCCCCCGGCATCTTTGTTGAACCGCGACCTTTTGAAAGCAGAATTTCATGGATTTCTCGGATCAGGCGCAAAGATAGCGGGAATCCATCGCGCATGCGCTCCAGGCCATGATTCAGCGCCGCTATGTAATTGGAAACATCCTGGACATCATCTTCAGCAGGTGCGCCGGGAGTCACTTCGCTTTCATGGATCAGGAGATCAGAGAAGCTCGATTGGGTTCCTTCAATCTGTGAGGATAAAAGCGCTTCTTTTCGGACATACATGTAAATGAATAATCCAATATCCGGCAAAAAGCCTGCCAAACCGTCCAGACGACCAAGCGCAGCGCTGGCAGATGCCAACAAGTTGCTAAGCTGCCCCATATCCACAGGCGGTTTTGGTGGCAGAGCGGCGGGTACAAAAGCCTGATATTTCTCCTCTGCCACTGAGCAGGATACCAATTCACCCGTTTCTCTAACCTTCTTCATGAAGTTTTCCATCTTTAATTAGCGTATCGCATTAATTAAATTACATAGCGTTAATTTAATTAACAACATTTCTAGTTAAATATCTTTAGATGGTAAAAACAACTAATTAAAGTTGTCGTGCTTCATTTAATTAGCCGTTTTAGCATGGTGCGTAGAGAAATAACAGCGATTTTGTCCAGCTTATAAATCAATAAAACAAGTCATCTTCAAGAGAAAGCTCGAATAATGCTTTTCTCCTTCAATTCTGATAGCCTGACAGTTACGATGCCTGCATTTAATCACCAGATTTCTCAAGCATTCAGCGCAAGGAGGGTGCAGGATTAAACGCTGTGGTTATTCTTTTTCAATTCGGGGCAGAAATTAATTTTCTGCCAATGAATGAGGTTAAATAAAATGCGTCCTTTTTTGCTATTTCTTTTTTGTTTGGGTTTAATCAGCTGCACAGGAATGCCGGAGGGTGTCGCGCCTGTTAAAAACTTTGATGAAACCCGGTATCTTGGCAAGTGGTATGAAATTGCCAGGCTCGACCATTCTTTCGAACGCGGGCTGAGCAAAGTGACGGCTGAATATGCGTTGATGAGTGATGGCGGTATTGAGGTTATCAATCGGGGCTTTTCAGCTGCAGAAAACAAATGGAAAGAAGCGAAAGGAAAAGCTTATTTTGTTGGGGCGCGAAATGAGGGGCATCTGAAAGTTTCATTCTTTGGCCCATTTTATGGGTCATATATCGTCTTTGATCTGGATCAGGAAAATTATCAATATGCCTTCATATCTGGCTATAACACATCTTACCTTTGGCTTTTATCCAGAACACCAACGGTTAGTGAAGAAGTTAAAGAGCAATTCGTTAAAAAATCAAAAGAACTGGGCTTTAATACGGATAGCCTGATATTCGCTGAAGGTAATTAGCATTGAAAGGGTGATGTGGCATGAGACTTTGGTCAGTTCATCCAAAATATTTAGATGCAAAAGGTTTGGTTGCACTCTGGAGAGAAGGTCTGCTTGCTCAGAATGTTCTTTTGGGTCATACCAAGGGATATAAAAATCATCCGCAATTAATACGGTTTAAAAATACAGGCGAGCAAACCAGCGCAATTGCCAGTTATTTAAGATCAGTCGCTGAAGAAGCGGATAACAGAGGCTACAATTTCAACAAAAGTAAAATCGTAGATATGGTTCTTAAAGACAAAATTTCTGTTACAAACGGACAGGTGCAATATGAATTCGAGCACTTATTAAAAAAATTAAAAATCAGGGATCAGACTCTCTATCAGCAATATAAAGATGCTGTTGTGATAGATTTGCTTCCTCTATTTAGCAGGATTCCAGGTGAGATTGAAAACTGGGAGAAATTATGAATTTTTTCTGTCTACTGACTTTAAAATAAATCCTGATTACGTAGAACCTTCCATCAGCCAGTATTGAGCTCGGAATAGATAATACAACTACTGAATCTATAAGGAGAAGGATTATGAGTAAGAACAAAGTCCAATTCCAGAAAGGGTTGAGTTTAACTGATTTCATGACTGAGTATGGGGATGAGCAGCAGTGTCGAAGTTTTATTTTTCAAGTCCGTTGGCCGCAGGGATTTTGTTGTCCTGAATGTGGTTATGATAAATTTTGCGAGATCAAGAGCCGT
>NZ_PXXU01000116.1 GCF_003011925.2 Nitrosomonas supralitoralis | reverse complement strand
ATGTTTTTTGATAAAAAATGAATTTAAAAGATGTTGAGAAACATTTAGTAAAAATTCAAATATAGCTATTTTTTATTTTTTGCAACAGAACCAGCAGACCAGTATTCTATAATTTTATTTATTATATCTTGCAATTACCACATCATTGTATTTGATATCGCCCCTCAAATCATGGTTAAAAAGAAACTTAACAAATTTCATAATTATAAAGTGAGTAAATAAGCACTGATGAGCATAATATAATTAGAAAGTTAATTATATTAATTTATTAGGCACCGCCTTCATGGTTTTCCAATGAGCCGAGAAGATCACAAAATTGTTTGTGGCAAATTTGTACCAAACTATGCTTCAAGTAATACTGTTTGTGGTAGCACAGCTACTGTTTTCATGCTTGGTAAGAATTATAAGCAATTGATTAACATGCATCTTATACCTATAGCTATGTTTCGTAATCAGCAAGTCAACACAATGCAAGATTCATAAATAATATGAATCAGCGCACAATCACCCTCTTAAAGATCGCAAGAGAGTTTATCTTGATTTTTAGTTACTGATAAATAACATTATTATGCAAGATCCAACCATCTACATGAATCCCCTCAGGATCATGATGTGTCCAATGAATTACGCCACCTTTCTCATTCCATTCATACTCACCCAAGAACTCAATTTGATCATTTAAAGATAATGCATCAATTCTTGGCGACAAATCGATATTGTGCGAAATTAGCAACGTCTGTTTTGATTCTAATTCAATGATAAATCGTTGATGGCGACTACCATCAAGGTCATCAGATAATATGGAAATTACAGTTCCAGTTCCATAAACTTGCACATTACTTTGACCATCCGCAAATAATTTTTCTAAAAGTTCATCCCCATCAGGTTCTAGTGCAACAAAATCTGAAATTGCTCCGGCCTTTAGTAATCCGTTAAAAACATCTCCATAGGCATAGACTTCGCCGCCTTTGGTTCCAATATAGTTGCCAGTGTCAGAATAGTAGCGTACCAAATAATCATTAAAACCAACAGTTGTCATTCCCTCAGGTGTAAAGAACTCTGGATACGATTTCTCCGCAAAATTAAATAACTTGTTGCTATTGATCAGATCATTCTCAGCAAATGCGATTGCCGGCGATAATACCAAGAGTAATAAAGCAGTAAATTTCATCGTCATCCGTTAATTTTTAATACAGATAATTTGTCAATAATTAAGATGTAATTTCCATAATATAAAAAGCTTACACCTGGCAAATCAGTTTCCACATAAATATAACGGCAAAGTATTATGATACTGTATTATTTTGAAGACACATAACAGCTCTGCTCTTGTGTAGATATTTTTAGGAGCACAAACTGTGCTACGCAAGATTACTTTGACAGGCTAACTCAAACCTGGTGTCTGGTTTTAGATCAGTAAGTTAAATCATGCTTAATACAAAAAAACCTATAGATAGTTACACGGAGCAGATAGAAAACTGTTTTCTAAATCATTCCAGAAAGAAAAAGAGAATGTGACAAATATAAAGATTAATGACGTGTATTGGCGATCACTATCGTTTATATTTGCAATGTAACAATAAGTTACCATGCGTCTTAATCCGTTGGTCCTCAGTTCGAATCTGGTGCCCTACCAATATAAAAAAAGGGATTGACTCAAGAAATCTCATTGCATGTAATGAAATGGAACAGATATTTTCCTGCTGTACTGCTAAGATCAACTAAAACAGATGTTGTGTAATATTTGAGGAGCATGAATTCAATGAAATTGTAGGATTATGATTGTAGTTTGAGTAACCTTGGAGATTTCAATGCTGACATATAAAAATCTATTAAAAATCTTTTATTGGAGTTACACAAAACCTTGGGCGTCAAGATTGACAGGAGTTTTCAGTCTATTATTCATACTCAGCGGTTGCCAGACGATATTAAGCCCCGAACAGGCTACCACAACGTTCTGGAAAGCGATGACGAATGGCAATCTCGAATCCGCTAAAAAACACACGTCATTGGAGACGCAATATCTTGTAACTAAACAAGAAAATATTATGGGAGCGTCACTAGAGACGGGCGTAATTGTCATTGATGGCCTCACTGCGAAGGTTGCAACTTTTATAACGCTAAAAAATCCCGAAAGCAATAATCTCTTATCTTTCGATACTGTTTTATTAAAAGAAAACGATCTATGGAAAGTAGATTATCGACAAACGCTCAATAACCTTTCAGTCCAGCCTTTCGGAGAGGTTATTAATAGCCTGCGGGCAATTGGCGATGTCATTAACAAGAAGTTAGAGCAGCAAATGCCGTTGATTGAAAACCAAATTAAATCCTTTAGTAATCAACTTATACGGCAATTGGATGAGTTTCGCCATCAGTTGGAAAAAACCAACCCTACTGAAAAACCATAGTCTTTTGCTCACGATGTGGTTTAACACTGTTTCTCCAGATGATTATTTACGGTAGTATTTTGTAAATATAGCTGGTGGTTTTAAATAGTTGGATTTTTGAAAATATTTAAATCGAATTAGGAGATTGCATGCACTACGTTATTTCTACTACTTGGGGCCCAACGGATGTTACGCGCGCTGCACTACCGTTCATATTTGGAGCTTCTGCTTTGCAAGCAGGAGACACAGTAATGATTATGCTATTTCACGATGCGGTAACTATTGCACTTGATGGGGCTCATCAGAAAATGATTCCTTTCGGACCACCTTCAAAGTTTGCGGAATTATTTACCAATCCAAACGCTCAGGTTGTTGTGTGTAAACCATGTGCTGAAGTTCGATCCATACAAGAAAGTATGTTGGTGAAGACCGCTATTTTTGGTGGCATGAATGATCTACATCAAGAGGTATCTCGGCCAGACGCGAAATTCATCAGCTTTTAATTAGAGCCCGCCTTCTGAAGAAATTGATTTATTTTGACAGACTTGTCAATGGATTCTATCAGATAGAGAAAATACAATTTGGATTTACAGCATCTGATGAGTCGGTTATCACTATTTCCACTTCGAGGAAAGTTCGTATTATGATTATTTATAACAATAATGTTTGACCTTATTACGAAGTTATCTTTAGGTATCCAATTGTCTGCGAGGTATTGCCATGTTAATTCTTGCAGGATGCCCTACCCTAAAATTGTTGTCTTTATAATTATGTAATCTTATTTTAAGCTACAAAAATCCACTACCCTAGATTCCGATAACGTCTGAATGATATTCCACTCAACATGTTACATAATTTCAGATGAAAATAGATGGCGTTGTTCGTATAGGGTCGCTGAATTATTTATGCTAAAATTAACGCTAATATTCTGTTAGCTTAGCAGTCTCGTAATCTATTTCGAAGTAAACAATTTTTTATATCTTTCTAGAAAAAAATACATTGCGATTTTCCATAGTTTTTTGCTATTAGATTAAATAGATATACATTT
>NZ_PXXU01000115.1 GCF_003011925.2 Nitrosomonas supralitoralis | reverse complement strand
AACCTATTATCAAGTTGTATTTAGCAAATTATTTAGGCAAATACAGATAGATAGCTTTCTAGATATCAAAAATACCATCAGATAGCTATCATGATATTTATCAATATAAACTATCATGATAGCTATAAACTATATGCTTGCCTTCAAAATACATATGAGAGAAAATTGTCGATTTGTAACAATTGACAATATTATTCATGAATAAATTTCATATATAGATATCTAACAAGCTATCTAATAAAAAGTTACCAAGATAGCTATCCAGGTAATATTCTTTATTTAAAATATAAGATTAATATTAACGATTTTAGAAAACATAAAGGATAGTGTCATCTTGAATTATATGTATATTATTATAAAAATCTATTTACTTGAATATTTAAGTAAATTATATTCGATAGCTTTCTTGATATACTTAATTATACAAAATAGCTATCGAGATAACTAATGTACGAAGATATCCAGATAGCTATCATTCCATCAATGTAGGTGAATAACTTAAAAAGTATCATAAAAAAATCGAACTAATGGATTATAGAAGTTATCTATTGCAAGATAGCTATCCAGGTAAATAAATAACCCTCTAAATCTGGATCGTTATAAGCAATATGTTTGCTTTCAGGATACAAAGGAGAGTAAGTTGTCGATTTGAATAAATAGGACAATAATATTTACATTAATTGATAGCTATTTAGATATCATTTTTAAATGAGTTGCTAGATAGCTATCTTAATAATTTAGGATAAATACATGCCGATAATTGTTTTCGCTTCATCGAAAGGGGGGGCAGGGAAGACCACCGCAGCCATTATTCTAGCATCAGAACTTGCACGTCATAATACAAACGTTACTCTTATTGACGCAGATCCAAACCAGCATAGTGCAAAATGGGCTCAGAAAGATGGCTGTCCAATGAATATTAAACTCATTGAAAAGTCCACAGAAGAAACGATTATAGATGATATAGATAGTGCTCAAGAAAAAACAGCTTTTGTGCTGGTAGATTTAGAAGGAACGGCAAGCATGGCAGTTGCTAGTGCAATAAGTCGTGCTGATTTAGTAATAACGCTATGTCAAGGATCTCAAGATGACGCGGACGAAGCAGCAAAAACTATTAAATTAGTTAATCGTCAGGCAAAGGTATTAAATCGCTTAATTCCTTTTGCTGTGCTTATGACGCGCACTAATCCAGCAATTACGCCACGGACATTAAAACATATTATGAAAGAATTCCGTGATGCAGGAATTGATATTTTTGAAGCTAGCTTGATTGATCGAGAAGCATTTAGAGCAATTCGCTCATTCGGTGGTACTGTCAATGATTTAGACCCCAAACAAGTATCTGGTATTGATAAAGCAATTGCAAATGCTCATGCCTTGGCGATTGAAGTAATTGAAAGAATTAAGGGCATTAAGAGAAAAAGGGACCAAAACCATGACTAAAGAACGTGCACATTTAAATTTAAGTGATGATCTCGATATATCCGAATTTCTTCCTGTTAAAAAAGAAAGAAATCGAGAAACAGAATTAAAAAACCTTGAAAAAATTGCAGAACATTCAGGTTTCGTAAGTAGAAAAAATAAAAGTCAAAGAAGAAGAAAACCACAGTCTCCTTTTAAAAATCAATTAAATTTAAAGTGTCGTGAAGGAATCAAAGAGCTATTTCAGGATATTGGAGAACAATTAGGGGTGCACGACCATACAACCTTTGAACAAGCTCTTGTGGCGCTGATGGAAAAAAATGGTTTAAATGATTTATTGCAGCGTTACAAAGATGTTGAAATTAAAAAATTTTAAAATTTATTCTAAATCCTGTTAAGTAATAAAAACTTGCATAAAATCGTCTAGGGAGTGGCGGAAAATTGTTGCTAATTGACCGTTTAAATAATCGCGGGATAGAAACCTATTGGAGTTATTTCATCGCCAGATTGAAATGGAAAAGTGTCGCCAACAGAAAAAGGACACAGATCCGGTAATCCTCCCCGATATTAGAGGTGCAATACAGTAGAATTTTCTATCCTAAACGAAGAGGAATTTTACTGATGAAGAAGTAGCGATTTACGGAAAGCCAGATCATGCAGATATTTAAGCAAGGTGAGGGGGTGTACCTGTGGCTGATTTATGTCGAGAGCATGGGGCGAGCAGTGCGAGTTTTTATAAATGGCGCAGCAAGTATGGAGTAATGGATGCAACTCTGCTATTTGAAATGAATGAATTTGGAACCATTGAGAATGGTGCAACTTACGGCAACACTATGGTTGTGGATTTACAATAAGGAACGTTCGAATATGGCACTCCGAGGTATTACACCAGCGATAAAGCTGGCGGAAGCTTTTAAACTAAAACTCTCTATTGTAAGCTCCCAATAAAAATGGGGGGTTACCATACTGCTTACTCAAAATAAAAAACCTTCACAGAAACCAGGACGATTTACTTACCAACCCCAGAAATCTTTTTCTCCTATTATAATCAGAACAAAAGTTTTATAAAAACACAAAGGATGGCAATAACTTTGAGTTTTTTATTTGGTTGAGGGTTTTCAGGCGCCATAAATTGATCTAACAATAATATAAATCACTATATTATTTTGGCAATTCGGTAAGTAATTTACCTAAACCACCAAACTAAGGGCTTAGATTCAACATTAATAGTTTGAATTAATGATTTATTCTAATCTATCAAATTATTATGATGCCCTTCATACTAATCTCTTGCTTAATTTATCGAATCATAAAGTTAAGCCCATATCCTAATAAATTATCTAGCGGCACAAAAAATTCTGATTCTTCAGCGGAACAAACAGATTACAATAAAGGCACATCTGCACTTATTTAATTGCTGAATCAACAACCTTATCATCGACGACGTTCCTCAACGCTTCTGCGAAATATGCTTCATTTGATCCATCTACTCCTTTATCAAGTGAGGCCACTTCTATGTGTCATCGATTACGTAGTAGTTTACTCAGTAGATAACCTGCTCCAAACGCTATCCCTAGTGAATATAAGGGATTTTCTCGAATGTACTTGCAACTATCATTAATTAGTTTTTGCTGGGTATTCACTAATTTATCGCTTTGCTCGGTAATGTTTTCTGCTATCTTATTCGTTGCGCTAGCGAATTTATCTATAGCTTCGTGCCCTAAATTATTAAGTTCATCTCCTTGATCCGCTATTTTCTCTGCCACTTGATAGGTTTTGTTAGTAGCTTTGTCAACGGCTACATGGGCTAAGGAATTCAATTGATCCCCTTTATCTACAATTTTATCAGCAACTTGAAAATTTTTCTCGGTTGCCAAATCAACAGCTTGATGGGCCAAATCAGATACTTTATCTACTGCTTTCATAGTGTTTAATCCATTTTATTTAATATTAGAGATATAAATCTTATAATCGATAGTAGCTAGGGTCTACAAAACCGTCTGTACGATTTCTTACTAATTAAGTAGCAATACTAGTTATTGCCAAGTTAACTTCGCAGGCGCCTTACTTATAAATTTATTTTCATCAATCTTACGCAATTTTTCTATATGCCTATGAACTGTTTTCAGTATTTTCTGCTCAAATGCTTTGAGATCAATAACATAAGGAGATTGAATT
>NZ_PXXU01000114.1 GCF_003011925.2 Nitrosomonas supralitoralis | reverse complement strand
GGCCAAGATAATTGACGCGAGACACAACGTGCAGCAGCTATTCAAGCTCTATTTGGCACTGCTCAACTTAATGGACTGAACCCTTCTGCTTGGCTCAAAGATATGCTCATAAAACTACCCACATGGCCTAATAGTCGAATTGACGAGTTGCTACCGTTACCACCTGAATTTATTGAAATACTGAGAAAAAAATAATTGATAGATGGTGACGCTGGACGCTTACTGAAGAACGTTTAGGTCTTCTGGTTGATCGAGAAATCACCGAACGCGACAATCGCCAACTGACCAACCGGTTACGTCAGGCACGACTCAAACAACAAGCTTGTTTGGAAGACATTGATTATCAAGCGAGTCGAGGACTGGATAAAACCCTGCTACAAAAACTGAGTGACTGCCAATGGGTGAAAAACCCATCAATATCCTGATTACCGGCCCAACCGGCGTTGGTAAATCCTGGATCGCTTGTGCCCTGGCAAACAAAGTATGCAGAGAAGGCCATACCGCTTGGTATCAGCGTCTGCCAAGATTGTTGCAGGAACTGCACTTGGCCAGAGGCGATGGCAGTTATGCCAAGCTGTTGGCACGTCTGGCCAAAACCGATGTCCTGATTCTGGATGATTGGGGACTGGAAAAATTAAATACAGAACAGCGCCGTGATTTGCTGAAAATCCTGGAAGACCGGCATGGATCACGCGCGACGATCATCACTAGTCAATTACCCATGGATCAATGGCACGCCATTATTGGTGATGCAACCTTGGCAGATGCCATTATGGATCGATTGGTTCATAACGCCTATAAGATCAATTTAAGAGGAGAATCTATGCGAAAGAAACAAGCTAAATTGACAGAAACTGACTAACCAAGTAAAAATAAAAAACCTGCGTCGCTTCGCTCCGATAGGGTGGCAGCTTTCACCGATTTAGGTGGCAGCCTTGGCGTGGAATCAGTGGCAGCTTTCAGCGGAATACGCAGTTGAAGATAAGATTATCTCTAGATAAGCAAAAGAAAACCGGAGCGGATAGCACTGATGTCATTGACATAATTATAAGTTTAATTCACTTTTTCTAAGCACGGGTTAACTCCAAAAGTATAGAGAACACCCGTTAACCCGATTTCTACGCTAGAAGTTTATCCAAGTTAAATTGACCATATTTGACTACCGATCGCACAAAATCATATTCACCCTGTAAACTCTCGTGTCGCCACGTGGGAATCGAGTTCGCCGGTTATGGTAGCTAATGCCTGGGTTCGTTTAATTCGTCAATACCATAGAACAGTAGCATTCTGAATGAGCAAGTTGCACGTCGTCGCAATTCCCTGCTCAGCTTTTCATCCTACCTGATTCTATTGGTTATTAAAGCGCATACAAAACTGGGGATCTGTCCGGAATCTATTACTTTAACGAATGATTTATTTGGAAGCACTTGTTGTTTCCCATCACCTCAAGTCCGATGATTTTACCAGCCATGAGTGTGCCTCCCCGAGGTTCTGCATGCTCTTACTCTTACCTATCTTTGATCAATCTTAACGCCCAAAAGCATCAGCGAGAAGGGCATTTCGCCATGTCAAGCCTTGATTATAATTCTCTTGAGAAATATTAGCCGCCTGATCCTTTGTGTTTGAGGGGTCGCCGAGAAAGCCGCCACTTGCTACCCAAGAATCGTGCGTTTGATCCCACTGATACCCGGCGTGCGCATAGACCCCTTTATGGGCGCTGGTGGACCGGATGGCATTGTACTGAACGGCGGAGAGCACTAGAGAGGTTTCTGGTGAACGGCCGGCAATCTTACGGAGGATAGCGGCAGCGGCGATCTTGGCCTCGTCGACCGCGGCATGGCCGCTTTTTGGCACACTGGTGGCCGGAGTAGTTGGCAATGGCAAGAAGGCGGCATCACCAATCACATAAACATGCGAATAGCCAGTTACCGTGGAGGCGAAGGTTTGGGCATTAACTGGGGCGAAAGCTCCCCCTTCAAGTAAAGCAGAAGCGAAATCAAGGTTCGCTTTTTGCGGTGGAATCACATTGGCTGCGTGATAGGGGATATCTCCGTCTTTTGTCGATCCGAAGTTGATCGGTAGGTTGGTATGTAGGATTTTATCTTTCAGACTCACAGAGTTCAAAGTCGCACCAGGATAGTATTCGACAGTTCCTCCGGCATAGTAGCTGTACTTACTCGGTGTTTGTAGTAAATGACTTCCAAAACTTTTCAAAGCTGCAACAAAGTCATTCTTCTGAGAAACAAAATCTGCATGGCCATCTATCACAATGATCTTACAATTACGGCTCTGCAAATAATCGGCTACGGCAAAAGCTCGTCCATAGGGTGCCAGGGATCCCTTGTACGCGCCCGAGGGGATCGAGATCACGAAGGTGCCTTTATTGGGAATATGATCCAAAGCGTTTTTCAGATCCAAAGCTTTGTTGCCTTCCCAAAAGCTCAGCGAAAAGTCGCGAGTCTCCCCGGGGATGGAATCCGGTATAGGTCCCATGCCCGGCGATAGGATCACATGATCATATTGAGAGGGTGTATGAAGTTTGGGTGGGGTGCTGAAAGAAACCAGCACTTGTGCTCCATCCTGCTTAATGCCCGTTACTTGATTCTGTTGAACATTTATCCCAGAGCTCGAAAGGACACTATAATTCCTGGTAATGCTGCTGAGAGGCTGGGCGCCGGTGATCACGAGATTGGATTGGATACAGGTACTATAACTAGCATCTTTGGTAATCAGGTATACTTCGACAACATTACCTCCCCATAATTTTAAATACCGGGCTGCTGCTGCGCCGCCCATACCACCTCCCACCACTAAAATCTTTTTTGGACTAGCGCTCGCCAAAGCAGCGTGGCTCAGGCCTGGTACCATTGCAACAACTGGTACTGCCGCCGCAAATTTGAAGAAATTACGTCTTTTCATAATTTTTCTCCTACAATATTGTTAGCTTCCGATATCTCAATGACTGCCAGATTTCTTGCCGTGATGACTGTCAGCTTTCTTTCCGTGAGTCTTGAAGTATTGGCTAATGTGGCTCAATTGTTGATCAGTATAAGTTCTGGCTACCCAATCCATAATGGATTCTGGATTTGATCGATATTTCATCTCAATCAAATCTTGATAGTGATTCTCCCCCAGAAGATTTTCGAAACCTTCGGCACGATTAGTGTCTGTGCCATGACAGGCAGCACAGCTCGCAGCCAATGCAGCGCTGTCGTCGGGCGCGGCAGCATAGGTTTGAGGTATGGTGATAACCACCAGTAATATAGCCATTGTCAAAGTTTGTATGCGGAGTGATGCGTCTTTCATAAGTTTTCTCCAGGTTTGTTGTTAACCGGTCAAGCTTTTCCTTCTTGGGATCCAATCATGCTGTTGCTGAACCAGCTTGCTTCGAAGATTGATTCACCACGCGATCGAAGTTTGCAATTAGATACTATAACCTATTGATTTATTGATCATAATTCTGTTAATCAGAATCAACGGGTCACATGCTTACATCGCAATAACCACATTTTTCATTCAACACTAATCAAAATATTGAGGGGTAAATAGCGTGTGAAATTTTCCCACTTTTTTCAGGGTGCATGTGAAAAAATTCCGTGTCAAGTATTCTGTATGATATTGTAGGTGACAAATAAACTGTCCGTGTTTGTGGCGCATGATCTGTCCGGATTATCCTTATCCCATGGAGGGGTTGAGTCGAAACGGACGGAATGGTTAC
>NZ_PXXU01000113.1 GCF_003011925.2 Nitrosomonas supralitoralis | reverse complement strand
CTGGAGTACAACGAATGGTGGTGACACTTGGCTACGATCGCTTAAGTTCGATTCATCAGTTACACTGCGCGGTCTTCCCGGGCAACAACATATTACGATTGCCGTCTCTCCTCAATTCGCCACAGATAAAATGGTCTTCGTCGGCACAAGTAATGGATTATACCGTTCAAAGAATGGAGGAAATAATTGGGTTACGATGACTCAAAAACACATAGGACCGGGAACAGCTATCCAGCAAGCTGAGTTTTCTCCTAACTTTGCTAATGACGGGCTTATCTTTGTCATCGTTCATGGCAAGGGTTTGTATCGGATTACTCTGAATAGTAGTGGACAAATCATATCTTCGAAAAATGTAGGTGATGTGTTACTGCAACAAAACATTCAATTTACAGAGTTCCGCATATCTCCTAACTTTGCAACTGATGCTACCCTTTTAGGGGTTGCTCGAGATAACTCTTACATTTCCACCAACGGTGGAGTGACTTGGACACTTGCAGGTAAAGTTGAATGGTAATGTACTGTTCTTTAATTATATGGTTGGCGGGCTCAAAAACTAACCGCACCACCTAACCGACTTGGCTCTGGCTCTGTCGCATTAAGCGATTCTTGGTAATTTTTCTTCAATGAGATCAATGATCGATTTGAACGAAAAACGCTAAATGCGGCAGAGCCAAATTTGGCCCCGTATGACAGCTATGATGTAATTGACCAGATACTACCGAATTTTTCTGAATTCACATCAAAATATATTTATGTCACAGTGCCAGTTCTTGCTATAAATATTTTTATAATAGACAACTTAAATTAACAATTTTGGGTATATGCGATCTGGTGCTCTGCTGAGTCAACAGCACAGTCATTAAATCACCAGGTTCATGGCAAAGAAATGAGGGCGAATCATACTGCTATGGGAGCATTTCCTGAAAATCCCTTCTTATTCAAGAGGCAGTAATAATGGCAACGCATAGTATTAATGTAGCAGATCTTGATGGAAATAACGGTTTCCGTCTAGATGGAATGGCGGCGAATAATTATTCAGGCTTTTCGGTCAGCAATGCCGGAGATGTTAATGGCGACGGTTTGGATGATTTTATTATTGGCGCTCCCAGAGCTGATTCGAATGGTACTAATTCGGGTTCCAGTTACGTGGTGTTTGGTAAAGCTTCAGGTTTCAACGCTACGATGAATTTGTCCAGTCTCAATGGTAGCAATGGTTTTCGTCTGAATGGATTAACTGCGGATGATCTGTTAGGTAGCAGCGTCAGCAATGCCGGGGATGTGAATGGCGATGGTTTAGATGATTTGATTATAGGCGCTCCCAGAGCTGATTCGAATGGTACTAATTCGGGTTCCAGTTACGTGGTGTTTGGTAAACTTACTGGATTTAGCGCTACGCTGGATCCATCCACTCTGAATGGTGATACAGGCTTTCGTGTAGATGGAGAATCGAGCGGCGGTTATGGTGATTCTTCTGGAATTGCAGTCAGCAGTGCAGGGGATATCAATGGAGATGGGTATGATGATTTAATTATTGGTGTATCCAGAGAGTATAACTCTCCTAATCCTGAGAATCCTATTACTGTCGAATATGTGGTGTTTGGTAAAGCTTCCGGATTTAGCTCTGTATTGCCGGCTTCCAGTTTGGATGGCAGCAAGGGGTTTCGCGTCACTGTTTCCGGGGAGGTAGCTCAATCGACCTCGGTCAGCAGCGCGGGAGATGTTAACGGTGATGGTATTGATGATTTAATTATTGGCATAAATTTCGAAAGAAGTTATCGCCATATAACCGATAAGAATGATGTTTATATTATATTCGGTAAGACTTCCGATTTTGACTCAGCATTTGATTTGGCCAGCCTTGATGGTAGTAACGGCTTTCGTTTGCCTGCTCCAGTTTCCAATATCTATGATACATCCGGACTTCAAGTTAGCAGTGCAGGGGATATAAACGGTGATGGCATTAACGATTTAATTATTGGTTCACCTTCCGATAATACGGATTCCTATCATGGAGGTAATAGTTATGTCGTCTTTGGCAAGGATTCTGGATTTGATGCTACGCTGAATTTGCTTGCACTCGATGGCAGCGATGGTTTCCGTATGCGCGATGAAGCGGGTATTGAATCTTTGGGTATATCAGTCAGCAGTGCGGGTGATGTGAATGGTGACGGATTTGATGATGTCGTCGTTGGTGAGATTAGAGGTCGAAATGCTTCTGATCAATATTCAGGAACAAGTTATGTGGTGTTTGGCAAGGCATCGGGTTTTAACGCCATTCTGGATTTGTCCAAACTTGATGTTAATGACGGTTTTCGCCTAGATGGTTTTGTAGCGTTTGATAGATTTGGCACTTCGGTTAGTGGCGCGGGCGATGTGAATGGCGATGGGTTTGATGATTTGCTTGTCGGCGCACCTGGGGCTGACCCTAATGGAGAAAGCTCTGGCTCCAGTTACGTGATATTTGGTCGCAGCAGCTTTGACGATGATGTAGATTTTCTGGGTACACCCGGCGATGATAATTTTACCGGCACTCCCGCCGCAGAAAGTTTTGTAACAGGTGATGGCAACGACCGGATGATCGGCCGGGGCGGCGCAGATTCGTTTGATGGTGGTACTGGCAACGATTACATTCGCATATCGGATGCGACTTTTCAACTGATTGATGGTGGGTCAGGCACCGACACTCTGGGATTGGCCGGCAGTGGTTTTAATCTGGATTTGAGTACCGTGCATGGCAAAATTCACGGCATTGAGACCATCAGTCTTTATGGGGTTGGAGACAATTTGCTGACTTTGACGGCCCAGGATGTATTGGATTTGTCGGATAGCACGGATACCTTAAAGATCAAAGGCAATGCTGGCGATAGCGTGGTTGGGCTGAGCAATGGTTGGGCCGATGGCGGTATTCACGGCAATTTCCATACTTATACGCAAGGTGATGCGGTGGTGCTGGTCGGGGTGGATGTGACAACTGATTTTGCTTAGCGAATGTTATAAAGCTCCTGAGTAGCATTTGTTTGAGCATCATCAGATAAAGACAGGTGGTGTGGTTGAGGTGAACTATCCATTGATCGCCATTCTATGTGCCTATTGTAAAAATAAAAATCAATGAGCTCAAGATATAATGACGCATCACGTACCTTAATTGGAATTCAACTAAATTAGTTGGTGATACTGTAAAATATTAGAAGCCAATTGACGCCGTTGAACTTCAAATCCCAGAAGCATATCTATATAATTATTAAAATAACATATGTCGAAGGCAGATAGGCTTAAGGAAGAAATTGGATGGCTGAAAGTCGTGTTTGCTGTCTGCGTGGCTCTCGATGCGTCATTGGTTGCATGGCTGGCACAGAACTACGCTACAGCCAATCTACTGCTGGTGGTGACGGGTTGTGTTGCATCAGTTCTCATTGCTTTGCTTATAGTATTAGTTAATCGCCGTGCCTATCGTAGGCTTGAAGAGTTGGAGGATACATAATGGAATGGTTTGTTATAGTTGCTCTTATCGCTCTTGTTGGTGCATTGTTATTGGTTGTAAAAGAAGTAGCTTCTCACGATCACACTTAATGCCATACATTCCAATAGCAACAATAAATCAATGCGTTATATTTAATAAATTCAATTGCCGATAATCTTTTTTATGTTAAATGATAATTATAATGTGATTTATAATTGATAGAGATTTGAACCATCTATCTTGTCGTAATTGTATTCCAACAAAGGTGCTTAGAATTAT
>NZ_PXXU01000112.1 GCF_003011925.2 Nitrosomonas supralitoralis | reverse complement strand
ATGTGGTAATGACGGATGGAGTAAAAATATCGTTTCCACCCAATTTGACAATAACCGTTTTCTGGTTGCTGCCCGAAGCAATATAGTTTGCATCAATAATGATGCGGCTATTTGCCTTAAGCGGTGGCGTTTTGGTTGGCTTAAGTTGTGCGGTCACTCCCACCTCGGTAATAAGCGGATTAGCGGGGGTTCCACCAGGCCAAGGAAAACTTGTCTGGATTTCGGTTGTGCTAATCACGGTAGTTATTGGCAACAGGTCATACAATCCAAATCCTGTTGATGCCGTACCGATGTGCAACGATGCCTTGCCGTCGCACATGCCGCCAGTAAGTCCGTGCGCTGCGCTGGACGTTAGTTTGACGAGCCCACCGACATTGCTGGCGGTCCAGGCTAGTCCTGTGTTTGGAAACACCAGCGCGTGCGTTTCGTTGTCATGCTCTAACACAGCCCTGCCAATCACGCCATATACAGTGCCGTCTGACACGGCCAGGCATTTTTGCCCACCAGGATTTCCGCTGACGTTATTAAGAATGATTGCCATACCAGGATTCGCGCCTGCTTCTGGCAAATCTGGATCGCTCAGATTTTCGTAGGTTCTGGTTTCTGCGGCGTCGAAATAGGTTAAAACGTAGCTTCCTACGATGAAATTCACGCCAGAAATTCGAATTATGCCGATTTTCCAGTAAGTTGTTTTGAACTCTATCGAGGTTATCTGGAATGTAGCTCTCTTATTCCCCACGCTTTGCTCAAAATACAACCGACCGCCCACTTCATATACATTGAAGTCCTCGGTCATATCATATCCATCATTTGTGGTGGTATGGATATACAGAAAATCAGCACCGTTTATATCTGCGGCACTTAATTGAAATTTCCCTATACCCGGATTCGCATCCGTCAGGCTGGTACTGAATGTGAAGGGAGGCCCGGATTTTGGACCGGCTGGACCGGCGGCACCTGCCCCAGGTGGAATATAAATAAAACGTGGCATAATTTTATTCGTCCAATGAGTTATCGATATAAAACAGTCTTGTTATTAACCAATCTTGTGTATGTGAATAACACCCTCGGTACCGTCTGAAACAAAGCCTATCTTGCGATCCTTGCGAACTCTGACGGTGGCGGTTTGATTGGCTGGTACCAAATAACCTTTCTTATTGGTGTAAGTTAATGCGCTCACGTCCATTCCCACCATCAGAGCGAATGGCACGGTGCCAATCACGTCATAAAAACCACATGAAAGTGCATTTGTCGCGCCAGGGCTTGCTGTGAGGGTTGGTAATCCGCTAATTTCTTCAGTGCCTTCAATATCCAGATATTCACTAGGCATGGTTATTCCTTAAATATAAAATATGAAAATAATCACAAATTCGGCACCTGAATGCCTTGACCGGCAACCTCAATTACCAGATCAAGTCGATCAGGCGGTGTTTGTACGCTGTATAAATTGACTGATCCGTCGGGAATGGACTGCAGCACCGGCACATCAACACGCAGTTTTTGCAACACAGCCTCCGGCTCACCGCTCGAAAGAGGGTTTTGCAAAAGAGACTTGATGTCCTGGCCGTAATCCGAGCCAAGATAGCCATTGACCGGGGTCTTTAGCCAGTGCGAAACCATGTCTTGAATGTTGTTGCCAGTGATAGTAGCCATACATCAATATTAATGATGCCGGCTACCGCTTTATGGATGGTTTTCCTGAAATTGAAGTTATCAGGGGAATTGAGGGTGCTGGGTTACTTGCGTTCGGGAGTTTCCATATCAATATCGAAGAGCGTCCAGAATTCACCACTTTCGCTGTCCAGCATGAATTTGTTGCTGTGAATTATTTCAGATTTCAGATATTCAGAGCGAAATTCATCGGCCATGATTAAAGTTTCAAGGTCAGTATCGCCGTGATAAGCCTTTTTTATGAGTGGATCGGACTGGTTTCCAAGCTGATATCCGTTTGCATTCATAACATCCTTGAGAGCCCACCAGTAAGGACCGTAATCCCGATATCTCAGCCGGTCCTTTGCAAGTCTGTCAGCAATAACACTCAGGCCGAAACTCAGTAGATTTGAGAATCCACGGTTAGCCACCAAACCTTTCTTGCGTTCATGGATAATGTCGCTGATAACATCTTTATCAAATAAATATTCGGTGAAATTCATTGTAAGTATCCCTTGTTAGATTCTTGAGAGCGTTCCGTCTACCAAAACAAGAATGTCCGGCGCTGTGTTTGGCCTATCAGTCATCAATTTATCCCATACCGGCTGATAAACATTCCATGCCTTGTTTGGCTTATCCCACTTGTATCGACCTTCCCCAACCTCATTAGCAGCCTCTTTTATGTATTCTTTCCACTCCATGATTACAGGCCACGAGGTTGTGTCAATCCGGATGCCGATTATCTTAGAGTTCGTATCTTCTTGCGTGGCTGCAGTCTCATTTTCGGGCTGCTGCGGAGCATTTGCTTCCTCTAATCGCTTTATTGCCGCAGCTACAATCGCACGAAGATCGTATGGCAGATAATCGTCTGACGGATCCTTGCTCTCGTAATCGAACCAGTAAAGAGTTTTGCGCATAAAATCACCCACCTGTTCGCGTATCTCCTGCGCTGTTCTGCCTGTAATCGCAGCCCCAAAATCATCCACGGAAATGAGGTTCTTGATAGCTGCACCAAAATTGTAGGTGGAGCCATCGAAGTCATCCAATGTTAAGGTTAGATTGTTCGCAATCGCATATTCACGCATTGCAGAGATCATGCCAGAACTGTCTATTCCGTCCGCTTTTACCACCGCGAGGCTTGCTGGCGCCACAAATGACCCGTAATTAATCGACTTCACAATACTTTTTTGCGATTCTTTTATATGCCGTCTTACGACTGTATTGTCTTTTGTCATAACGAACGGGAAATACGGCTGCGGCAGAGCGTATCCGTGAGTAGAGTAAGAGGCCATCATTTCAACTTTTCTTCGCTGGGCTATTTCCGGAACGATATCGCTAAAACCGTTATCCAGAAATCCTTTATCGTTGATCTCATCCTCGATACTTGCCGCTTCATTCAAGAGCGTGTCGTATTCAGGAGAGCCGGGATAGAATATTTGCCCACCCTTAACGAATTGAACTAAAGGTATCTGACGGATGCCATTATCACCTTTGATGCCCCTGAAGGCGGATCTTTCGGAAACGCTGAATATCGCCAGGGAGCCGTCATCCTGACGAGAAATCGTGCCCGTAACGATAGGCTTTCCATCAACTACAAAAGCGTTGCTTTCAGCCGTGACTTTGGCTATTTCAGCCGGGTAACTGCCTTTTTCACCGGCTTGACGTGAGAAGTTAGCCACTGATTCCTCGATCATGGATTGAGCCATATCCACTTCCATCTGCCATTCGTTCGATATTTCACTGCCGTCAATGGGATCGATATAAAAACTTGGATAGAGTTGGCCTTTTAGCATTTCTTCCATTTTTTCGTCATTCAACCGGCTGGCTTTTCTAGCTGCCTGGAAGAAATCGTCTATTGAAACCGCATCCTTTTGACCGTTCTGATTTTGACTGCGGTGCCCCTGGTAAATCTTTCCCGATGCCTCTATTTGCCGCCTCATTCCATTAACTCTGGCGGTCAATTCTGACAATATCTGCTTGTTTTTGGCAATTGCGGATTCAGTGGCCTTGGGGTTATTGATCCGATCATTCAGTATCAGAATTTGCTTCTCGTAATTGAACACGCTAATGATTCTGCGGATAACGAAATCAGCCGGACTTGGGTTGTTCTCCAGGAAA
>NZ_PXXU01000111.1 GCF_003011925.2 Nitrosomonas supralitoralis | reverse complement strand
CTATTAATTAATTATGAATTGTATGTCCAACGTGCATTGAGAGATAGAGGTGCACAATGAAATAAACGGAATTTAATGCATCGCTGGAATTGTTTGAACGCATGTGTCGTAATCAGCGAGTAAAACTCCGAAAATGGTTGGAAGGAAAAGAGAATACTGATGAAGTTATTGGATTATTCGAACGTAATCAGGGGGACAATCCCGCTTGTCCCTATTGTAGGGCAATCAATCTATATCGCTGGGGAAAAGCCAGTGAGCTACAACGTTATCGTTGTCGTCAATGCAACCGGACGTTTAATGCACTTACGGGCACACCACTGGCACGGTTACGGCACAAAGACAAATGGTTTGAATATGAGCAAACGAAGATTGAGGGATTAAGCATCCGAAAGTCAGCGGACAACTGCGGGATAGCCAAGAACACAAGCTTTAAGTGGCGCCATCGTTTTTTACAAATACCTGCAACGCGTCAACCCGACAAAATGAATGGTATTGTCGAAGTAGATGAAACCTATTTTCTGGAATCCATTAAAGGACAGCGCCGATTACCCAGATCTGCACGCAAACGTGGTGGTAAAGCCGTCAAGAAAGGGACATCAAAAGAACAGGTGCCCGTATTAGTGGTACGCGACCCTCATGGTGAGACTGCCAACTGTATACTGCATGGCACAAGTGCGCAGCAAATTGAACCAGTGCTTATTCCTCTGTTAAATAAGGATGTAATCTTGTGCACTGATGGGTTGCCCACTTACAAACAGATTGCCTGACAAGCAAACATTGTCCACCGTCCAGTCAATATTGCTGCAGGTCAGAGAGTTATAAACAACATCTATCATATTCAGAACGTCAATGCTTAAGATAGCCGGCTCAAGCAATGGGTGAGGAAGTTTAATGGAGTGGCAACACGTTATCTTAGAAGTTCCCTCGGATGGCACAGAATGATTGACCGTCTAGGTTAAAACAAGGCAGTTTCAACAACTAGTTGTGACATAGCCAAAATCTAAAATAACATTTCTGTAACAAACCGCACAGACAATTTCATTAATATAAATTAGTGTAAATATTTTATAACGTCATTATAAAGGATCGAAAATGAACATATATGTTGCTAGTTCCTCTGACAAAAAAGATCAAGATAAAAAAAAAGATCAAGAAAAAAACAAAACCCCTCCTCATAAAAAATAACTTTTCATAGATCTCTTCTTCCAGAAGGGATCTAATGTTTGCTTTTGGCCTGAACAAGCGTAGCTATATATATGAATATGTTATTTCAAATTTCAGAAGGAGATTTCATTATGAATAATCAAAACAGGTTTGGGTGGTTCGTACTAATTTTTACTATTTTTATTTTTGCAAGTACTGATGTACTGTCAGGACCTGATAACAATAGCAAAGAAACTTACAAACCCCAAAATGTTCAAGTATTAGAATCTGGCAGAACTAATCAATTAAAGAAAGACGCTGACTTAAGAGGTAGAACGGAAGAAAACAAGGGAAATTTTGATAAGAATGTTCCAAGAGGCAAAGGAATTGAATACCCTCCAGCAAAAAATTCTGGATCTGCCGTAGAAAATCCTGATGCGTCTTCTGGTACAAAATATTAATTTAACAAAACCACTACTCACTAAAACTCCATATGACAATATTTCTTAAGTACATTTTAAATTTATTTAAAATAAAGGGATCTTGCAATGAAATTATTAATTAGTCGTCCCTAAAAAATTCCCGTCAATCGCTTTCTTAGAGCAGCAGTTCCAAAAGATGGTCGTCTACAAAAGGTAAATTGGAACGATTTGATTTTTTCCATAAAAGAATTCGCGAAACCTGCAGTTTTCTCCACGGGGAAAAGAGCCAAAATATGGCCAGTTGCCATTAGCAAATTGATGTGCTCATCGAGTGCGCCTTTCAGATAGTTGCTCGCCATGCAGTAATTCGACTTCAGGTGGCCAATGGGTTCAATAGCCGCGCGCTTTCTGCATTTTTTTAGCTTTTTGTCTTTCTGGTTCCGGCTGTCCTTCTTTAATGCCTTTCCAAAGAGAATGATCTGGGTTCCAATGACTTCACGCTTGCCACGGTAGCCGCGATCAAACACGGCTTGCTTGGCTAGTTTGCCGCGTGAGGCTTCAACATGACTCAGAATCTCGTGTAATGTGTTGCTATCTGCAGGTTTTGTTCTTGACTAACAACTTCAACAATTAGATTACCTTTCGCCGTACTGGCGATCGAGGCCTTGCTGCCATATTCAAATTGTTTATGGTCTATTCTCAAATCATGACAGGACCAGCACCGTACTGTTTTTTTTGGAATGACACCTTCAAAATCGTTGTAATCCATCTGATGATCTTCAGTACGGACTGCCAGCCATTTATCTGCCGGATTGTAGTTCGGACCTTTTGTCCCTGCCTGCTTCCAGTCTTGTTTAATGGGGTTGATCGGGGCTGAAGATAATCCCGCTGCTTCTGGCCTTATTAGAAGTTCAGCGTTTTGGAAAAATCTTCCGTGGAGATTCTGCTTAGATATAACCAGGAAAAAACTCCTCAGTATTCCGGTTACAGTGATATCAGACTGCTGTTGAACTTGATGCCCGACTTGTCGATCGATCCCTAAGCTTCGGCCGCCGAAGCAGTATCTTCTCGCCCTCAAATTCTCTTAAAAATATCCATATAAATCAGTGAATTCCTCCATACATACCAGGATATAATCAGTACAGTACAACTACATAATTACTGCATCTTGTCACTTGTCTTATGAGCAGAGTTATAAGAATATTACTCAACCACCAATAACCTAAAAGTCATTGAAAGAATTAGAATCTTGGTGAAAGTTGAAATCATTTCAGAGAAATCTGTCATTGTGTAATATGCCTCTATACTATTTTCAGTTTGACCTGAGTGTGCGTCAGGCGGTTCTGTCGCATTAAGCGAGATCATCAACACCTTCTTGTAGACTGTTGACATCGAAAAAATGGTGAAGCCACATGCTGGTTGTAAAAGGAATGCGATTTCCGATTGAGGTGATTTTGGTCTGCATCCGCTGGTACGCGGCGTATCCGTTAAGTTGCCGGCACCTGGAAGAAATGATGGAGGAGCGTGGTGTTACAGTTGACCATACTACAGTGAGCCGTGGGGCAATCCGGTTTCTCCCATTACTGGAAAAGATTTTCAGAAAGTATAAGCGCCCGGTTGGTGGCGGATGGACGAGACTTACATTAAAGTGAAAGGGGTTTGGAAATACCTCTATCGCGCTGTGGACAGGGATGGCAAAACGATCGATTTTCTATTAACGGCCAAGCGCGATAAGGCCGCTGCTAAACGCTTCTTTGACAAAGCCATGCTAGCCAATGGCGTACCTGAAAAGGTCACGATGGATAAAAGTAGCGCCAATAAAGCAGCGATTGATGAGATCAATGCCCACAGAGAGATACCCATGGTGGTTCGTCAGGTCAAATATCTTAATAATGTAGTGGAACAAGATCATCGAGCAGTGAAGCGAATAACGAAGCCAACGCTTGGATTCAAATCTTTTCAATCAGCTAAAAACATCTTGGCTGGTATCGAACTAATGCACATGATTCGCAATGGTCAGAGGAAGATGGAAGAAACTGACGAGATGTCTTTTGCGGAACAATTTTATGCTCTAGCAAGATAATCACGTCAAGACCAACTGTACTCTCGATAAATTCAAGAAAATATCAGTTTTCTTTCGTTAATGCGACAGAACCCATGAAATAATCAGCTTGTTGTCTTCGTTTTATCTATTGCCGATAATTTGTTTTATATTAAATGATAATTATAATGTGATTTATAATTGATAGAGATTTGAACCATCTATCTGTCGTAATTGTATTCCAACAAAGGTGCGTAAAATTAA
>NZ_PXXU01000110.1 GCF_003011925.2 Nitrosomonas supralitoralis | reverse complement strand
TAGTTTCCTGGCCACCGTGCTGTGTACCCGTAGACGTAAATACGCTACCCACTTTGCCGATCAGGCCACCGTCAAGCCACAATCGACCTGTCTGATCAAGAAAGTTGCGCATTTGTGCGCACATATTGCCGAAGCGTGTAGGCGTGCCGAAAATAATGGCATCATAGTTTGGTAGTTCATCTACGGTCGCAATTGATGCTGGCTGATCAAGCTTGGCACCGACCCTTCGTGCTACTTCATCCGACATAAGTTCGGGGACGCGTTTAACGGCAACCTCGGCATTCTCAACGTTGCGTGCACCTTCAGCTACTGCGTTCGCCATAATTTCGATATGACCATACATGCTGTAATACAAGACAAGAATTTTCGCCATGCGACACCTCCGATTTCTGAGATTGTTAACTAAAACTTTCACAAAATCTGATAGTACTCTTTTTTTATTATGTGTAGGAGTAAAAATTCGGAAGCGTTCTTTTAAACTTTTCCTATATACGCCAGCTTGGCTGCGCGTTGCCCTCAATACATTGACGATCACGTTGACCGAAGATAGCGACATCGCTGCCGCTACAGAATAAAAATCTTATATTTTGCAAAGATATCCTATGGTTTTTCCGTTTAAATAATCTTTAAGGAGCGATTAAATATGCCTTTATTCTTGTTTATCTTGCTGATATAGTGCTTAGAATTATTTCCTTTGCTTTATTGGTTTAACGTTTAAACCAATTGCCAATCAGTCAGTTGGATGGTACATCCAACAGTAAAAGGACTAAGCAATATGTTCAATTTAGGCTCCATGCTCAATTTAGGCTCCACTGAGCCGGTCGTAGGCAAGGCGCATACAATAGTAGAATGCCCAGCCAGTGAGATTTTCCAGTATCTCGGAGAAGGTTTGTTCGAGAATTACCCCAAATGGTCTCCAGAGGTTAAAGAGCTTGAACAAATCACTCCTGGGCCGGTAAAACTGGGAACTGAAGGGCGGCAAGTGCGTGTTGATCAGGGGCGCCGCACAGAATCCAAATTCAAAATTTCTACGTATGAACCTGGTGTGCGTTTGACGCTTATTGGAGTATCTGACCCTTACCGCTGTACGTATGAATTGCAGGCTATTGATCCAGAAAATTCAACCAAGGTAACATTTTCTTTTGAACTGCTCGAAATTTTGGCAATTATGCGGCCTTTTGAAGGGTTAGTTCGAGTCGCCATAAAGGATGGTGCCGAGCGAACGGTTCAGAATATCAAGCGCTTGGTCGAAGCAGAAAAATCCAAGAAAGCCTCGATTAGTCAAGAATCACTTTAAATCATGCGGCATAGCATCTAAGTATTTAATAATAATCACTTGATTTGGGTGTTTTAACCCAGCTAAAGTTAAAGGAGGAGTGATGGCACAAGATGCTTTTTCTAACGCTCAGTTACCACGAGTCGATGATCGTCCGGTGTGGGATGTGGTCTTTGCGGTTTATGGTTATCCGGCATTGCTGCTGGCGCATCGGCTAAAAGTCTTTGCTTTGCTTGCAGCGGGTCCGCGAACAATGGAAGATATTTGCAATTCATTAAATATCAAGCAACGCCCAGCAGAAGCAATTCTGACGGTCGCGACTACATTGGGTTTCCTGTCGCTACAGGAAGGACGTTATTCTCTGACTGCAGTGACCGAAGAATATTTGCTGGAGAAGAGCCCCTACTACTTTGGTTTCTTCTGGGATCTGATGATCGATAATTATCAGGTGTGTTCTTTTTCAACACTGGAAAAGGCAATTCTCACAGATACTCCTCAGGTTTATGGCGGCGGTGATATTTTTAAATCTCATGAAGAGCAGATCGAATTACTGCACCGCTTCACGCGCGGAATGCACAGCTTCAGCATAACCTCAGCATTCGTTTGGCCTGAGGTCATGGATTTTTCCCAGCATCGGGTGATGCTTGATGTGGCAGGAGGCTCAGCTGCTCATTCGATTGGTGCGGCATCAAAGTTACCAAATCTGAAAGTTATATTTCTGGATTTTCGTCAGGTATGCGAAGTGGCTCAGGAATATATTAATCAATATAGCCTGCAGGAGCGGATTAAAACACAAGAAATTAATATCTGGAGTGACCATTGGCCATCGGCTGATCTGCATTTTTTTTCAGATGTCTATCACCATTGGATGCCGGAAAAGTGTCATTTTCTGACCGCAAAGAGTTTCAATAGCCTTGAATCCGGCGGACGCATTGTGATTCATGAAATGCTCTATAACGATGAAAAAAATGGTCCTTTTGCATCCGCTGCTTACAGTATGATAATGATGGGCTGGACCGAGGGTAAGCAATACTCCGGTCTGGAATTATCAACTATGCTACAGGAAATTGGCTTTGAGGACATTCAAATCCACAAAGCCTTCGGCTACTACAGTATCGTAACTGCGCGAAAACCCTAGTTCTTGCTAAAATTACTATAAGATGTGCGTTAAGGTTTGGTTTACGCTTTTAATCTCTGCAAACGTCGTATTCAGTGTGAATTTTTAGTAAACACCTTACTTTCCAGATATTAATTGTTAGTATCCGTGCCACCATTTACTTGCGAGGCGAGAGCTGTAGCAAGACTTTTGAGTTTGTCTTGATCTTCAAGTCCGTCGAGAAATCGTTTCGGAATACCAGAGAAACCTACTTGGGCACCTACAAGCGCACCAGTGAGAATAGCGCGGGCTTGATTTTGCCCTCCACCATTGACCGCATGAAGCACAGCGGATTCGAAATCGTTCCGGAAACGAGCAGCAAGATAATAGGCAGCAGGGAGTTGGTGATAAATGGCGCAGGGCATGCCGTACACAATCGATACCTTCCACGCCGGTTCTATGCATATATCTGCATCTGCCGCAGCTTCAGCCATATAAGACGGCGTGAGCAGGGCGTCTGGTGAGGCGAATCGTCCGGCACGTGGCGGATCGGGATCACCTGGGCGCGGCGGTTGTAAATCGGCAAAAGTGACTGCATGAAAGGGTAGCTTCCCGGATTTTACCAATTCCATCAATTTCCCAGATAGCGTTTTATCCAGCGCATGTCCCCGTATCAGCATGCCCAGTACCGCTGCATAAGCAACAGTCATCGAGATCACGGTATCATCACTCTGGGTAAGGCGGGTATTTCTGGCAACTAGGGTGGCAAGCTCAGCAGGCTGAAATGCATAACGGACGGCTAAAGCAAGCGTGCGCTCAATCGCTTCCGTGGTGTCAGCATGCCCTCCCGTTTTCCCCCAGGGCAATTTTTGCTCTACTCGGCACCGCCATGCATGACGGATCGATTGGCTGGTGTAACCGCCCGGTCCGCTCATCGGTGTGCCGTCGAGAAACGGAAACAACTCTTCATCCATTCGACGGCAAAAATCCGCCTCATCATATCCGCAGTGTTCAACGAGGGATTGAAGCGTGAGCGTAAGAATAATACCAGCTTGAGAGAGCTGGCCGGCCTTGCGTCCACTATGATATCGGCCAGGTTTGGGATCGGTATAGGTAGTAATCCATTCCCCGTAGTCACGTCGAAGTTCAGCGAGATCATAATACCAATGAGGGCCGAGAGCCAGAGCATCACCGATAAAAGCCCCCATGATGGCACCGGCAGCGCGTTCTTGTGTGCTTGTGTTTGTCATGATGATCCTTATTAAATCAAATCAAATAATATGCAAATAATTTATAGAATACCAGAGACTTAATGTGTCCAATCCCAAATTTTTTTCTATATATGCAATTCCAGCATTCCTTGTCAGTTTTTTTAATGTTATTTGCCTGGCTAGGGGTAGTTGTCTCGCGTCAATTATCTTGGCCGCTTTGGCGACAATTATGATGGTCGGTTGAGTTTATCCCAGATTTTCCATTAGAACTTTCTAAGGAGAGAAGACGGGCTTAAATTTGATGGGCAAATCA
>NZ_PXXU01000011.1 GCF_003011925.2 Nitrosomonas supralitoralis | reverse complement strand
TGTAATATACACTTGTTTCTGTGCATTAGTAATAGCGGATATCAGTGTTAGATAAATCAAGCTGTAAGAATCATCGGGTGTACTGCCAATTGCACGAACTATTTCTTTGCCTTGAGAGGCAATTTTGGGGAAATAATTTTTTTGGGCTAATGCTGGGCCCTGTTGCTTATACCAAGTTTGAATGAACAATTTCTGAAATTCGGCAACTACCGGTCCCTCGATTTGAATGTCGGTATCGCGCCATCCCTTTGTTTGATCCGCTGTTTTCTTATGATTCCTGATAGAAGATCCGGTAGAGTAAGCATTGCTAATATTGATTCCGCCAAGAAACGCGGTTTGTCCATCAATTATAAGCAACTTGCGATGATCACGTTTGTTGGGTTCCCAGGATTTTTTTATTAAAGATGGATTAATAGGATTAAATTCAACTACCTGAACACCAGCCTGCATTAAGCGATCGAAAAAAGACTTTGATGTGGCTAACGTACCATAACTGTCATAAATCAAATTGACCTGAACTCCATTCGACTGCCGCTCAATCAGAAGATCCGCAAATTGCTGGCCTATGTCATTTTCTTCAATGGTGAAAGATTCCAAGTTAATATGATCAGTAGCCTTATTGATAGCAGCAAACATAGCCTGATAGGTGGCCGGACCGTCTAGTAGCAAACTGACTTTATTACCCATTACAAGTGGAGTGCCGACAATATCCTGCTCAAGTGCGATATGTCTATCTAGAATACTGTTGGCATCCGATTTGCTCTTAAGTTTTTCCAAGGTGGCTGCGGTTCTTTTCTCCGAAATGGGACCCCAAGCATCACTGAAACTTATAGTTTGCGCGATGTACCTTTCCTTTAAGAATTGCGTATCCGGCAGCGATTTGCAAGCAGTAGCCATTACCAAAAAACAGCCTATTGCGATAACGCTCCTAAAGGGATATTTCATATTCATGAACTTTCCTTTCTCGAGTAAATTCATTGCTAAGTTTTCATTAACGATGTTAATTAAAGTTTCCCCGCACCTACAAGTATCATGATATATCAATCAAGAACAAAAAATAAAAGACTAATCGGTGGTTAATTAAACCCGGACAATCCAATTAACCATTTTCTTCACTTCTGCTTCCTATTGATCTGGATTCTTATAATCTTGAAGATCATTATTTACCAAGATCCATTGCGCCCTATCAACCCATTGCCGGATTATCCTATTCCTTTGTGCGTCATCGCACATACCATAATAGTGTCCTGCTGTACCATGTGTTTCATGTAACGTCGTGATGTGCGTAACATAATCAATTTGAAAGATTAATATCTTTTGTCATTTTCTGAAAACACATCTCCAGATTGATGCATTGAACTAATGCACTCTTTGGAACCCAAAAATAAGGAGACACACCATGATTAACTTGGCAATTACTTTCCTAATTATAGCCATAATTGCTGGCTTACTAGGCGTTACCGGCGTTGCAGGTATGGCAGCGGAAATGGCTTGGATTCTGTTCGTTATCGGCGTTATTTTAGCGATTGTATTCTGGGTATTAGGTCGACGTCCCCCGCCAGTTTGATAAGGGTAAATAACAATCGCAATACTCGGTAGTTTTTTATACAACGCATTTACCTAGACATAATTATAAAGTCTTAATTATGTAACGCTCAACAGAACTGCAAAGCATTATTTTGAGCATATATTTTTAAATTAACTAAGGAGCAATCACTATGAACTGGGATGAAATTAAAGGTAATTGGACGCAGGTTAAAGGTAAAGCCCAACAACAATGGGGCAAGCTAACTAATGATGATATGGATATCGTGGAAGGAAAGCGTGAAGAATTAGTTGGCAAAATTCAAGAGCGATATGGAATTGCCAAAGAAGAAGCTGAAAAACAGGTTGATGATTTTTGCGACAAATATTAAATATTTATATTCAAATCATAATTAATGGAGATTCAACATGAATAATTCTATCAAAGCCACCTTGGCATTAAGCGCTTTATTACTAATTTTTGCGGCGCCCTATAGCCATTCACAATACACTGCTCCAAGAATGGATGATGCAGAAACAAGAGCAGATCGATTGGAAAATAAAGCGGACCAGATACGGGAAGCTGATGAAAATGCCAAAGATGCATACGAAAGAATGGGCGAACAAAAGGCTGACAGAATGGAAGACCAAGCAGATCAGCTGAGAAAATCAGCGGAAGAAAAAGCCGACAATATAGAAGACCGTGCTGACACGGTAAGAGATGCAACAAGTTATTAATTAATAATTTTTCATTCTATTTTATTTTAGCAACTCTATATGTTCAGTCTTAAACTCGATTTAAATTGATAGATGCCAACACTAGACAACTTCCAATTTAAATCGAGTTACATCCTTCAAAGTAAGTATTGATCACACAAAATGGGAGTAGACATGAGCTTAAAACAAGCCTATGAAAAGAAATTGCAGGCACAGTTAGACGAGTGGGATGCAGAGATCGACAAGCTAAAGGCACAAGCAGATGGTGCAGAAGCTGATGCGCAGATTGAATATTACAATCAAATTGAAGAATTAAAGTCTTTGCGGGCCTCAGCCGACGCGAAGCTTGTCGAACTGAAAGATTCTAGTGATGACGCTTGGGAAGATCTAAAATCGGGTTTTGAAAATGCCTGGGACTCACTGAGCAACGCATTCAAATCGGCCGCATCCAGATTCAAATGAATTTTGTCATCATTAAATAAGGTATTTAAATATACGCATATTAATTATTTGCGTTTACGACAACTTGCATTTTACAACCAACATTTTAACTTTAAACGAGGTGTATTCCATGAACAAATTGATTTTATCAATTATTCTCATATTGTCAGTCTTTATATTAACTGGTTGTGCAGAAGGGCCCGCCGAGCGCGCAGGTGAGACAATAGACAGAGGTATAGGAAATAGCAAAGATGCCGTGAGTGATGCTGTCGAAGATGCCGGCGATAAGATTGAAGATGCCACTGATCGTTATTAAATTAGTGTTACCTATAAATATGCAGTCCAGAATTTGAGGACTGAATAGAGTTTCGGGCTCTGTTGCACAAGTCAGTCAAGTTAAATATTTCTTAAGATTAAAAGAATTTCGTGTCAAATACAGACTTATGCAATAGCGCCGCACTAAGGACTAGAAGATAACAAAAGATATCTAACCACATCGTTTTTCCATTTTAGCTATGTTTACTGACTCAACTTAAGCTATCAAAGCTTGCGAAGCATTAACTATTACAGATTTTTTTGCCTCTAATTGAGCAGCAGATTAGGTCTGAAACGAGAATATTGATTTAATTAAGTGTGATATCTATTGAGCTATTTTGAATAGCTGAACTAACTATATGAGTTTACATGAACAAAATAGAAATTGAACAAACAAAGGATAAACTGAACCGGCTTGCCTGGGTAATGGACAACACTTTTCGTATCCCAGGAACACAAATCCGTTTTGGCTTTGATGGATTAATTGGATTGATTCCTGGAATCGGCGATGCTGCAGGCGCAGTCATCTCAAGCCATATTCTGACCCAGGCAGCTCAGATGGGTGTTCCTAAGTCAATTCTTCTGAAAATGGCTTTCAATATCGGATTAGATGCAATTTTGGGGATAATTCCTGTCTTAGGTGATGTTTCAGATTTTATGTGGAAAGCCAACCACCGAAATGTTCAATTATTAAACGATTATCTGGAACAACCCGAAAAAACTGTAATTCATAGCCGTTTTTTTGTTGGGATATTGGGTTTAATAGCATTTAGTGGTGTCGTTATGATTAGCATTTTTGGCTTTCTGGTGATGCGATGGCTCTGGCTGTCAGTTCAAGGCAACTGAACGATACAATAAGCTTCCCTTCGTCTTCGATGATAATCTTAATATATCGCTGTTCTTTATAGAGAAGATAAAATTCTGTATAGTCTTTGAAATCTGACGCAGGAATTTATAAGGCTTGAAGAATTAGGCACATTGATGTAGAAAAATTTTTTTGCGACTTTAGAAAATAAGTTTGAGTACCTTTACAAAGACGAGCTAGTAGCACTGAATCCCCTTACCCACTCTGATTCTGATCAACTATAATCAATTAGTTTTGCATACCAGACACTTTTTATGACTGTCAAAAGAGAAAAGGGGAACCCCGATGTTTGAATGGCTGACAAGCCCTGAAGCATGGATCGCTTTAGGTACGTTAACTGCGTTGGAAATTGTTCTGGGGATCGATAACATTATCTTCATCTCCATTCTTGTTGGTCGTCTTCCCGAAAGTCAGCGGGCTTTCGCCAGAAAAATGGGACTTAGCCTTGCCATGATTACACGCTTGGCATTACTTTTTTCAATTTCCTGGGTCATGGGATTAACTGAACCATGGTTCAAAATATTCACTTATGAGATTTCAGGGCGCGACGTGATCCTGATCGGAGGAGGATTGTTTCTTATAGCAAAAGCGACGCATGAAATTCATAACAGCCTGGAAGGAGTAGCAGAGCAACGAAATTTGAACTTGGTCGCCTCTAGTATGGGAATGGTACTGATTCAAATTGCAATTCTGGATATTGTATTTTCACTGGATTCAGTCATTACTGCGGTTGGGTTGGTTGATCAAGTTTCACTCATGGCGATTGCCATCATTCTGGCAGTGATGGTGATGCTGGTCGCAGCAAAAACTATCGGGGACTTCGTGGATACGCATCCTACGATCAAAATACTTGCACTTTCTTTTCTCATTTTAGTGGGTGTCACACTCATGGTAGAAGGATTTGGCGTGCATGTACCCAAAGGATATATCTATTTTGCGATGGCTTTCTCTATAACCGTTGAAATGCTTAATCTCCGCATGCGAAAGAAGAATACGGAACCCATCAAGCTCTACAAGAAGGTTTCTGAATAGTTGACTGTAGTTAATATGGTTTTGATTCTTGACTGGCAGAAAATATTACTCAATCAGTCGAATCCAGTTGTGTCTGCCATGAATAAAGCATTTACTCAACTGCTTTATTTAATTATTCCGGGCGTAATGTTACTTAGCAGCTGCTCCAGTGTTTTTTATTATCCCGACAAAGAACGCTTGTATTACGATCCTAAATCCGTAGGTTTATCTCCCGAAGATATTTACTTTACAGATACCGCTCAGCGAAATCTTCATGGCTGGTGGTTTCCCGCAGTCGGAACTTCGCCAAAAGCAACGATTATATTTTTTCATGGCAACGCTGAAAACCTGACTTCGCACTACTTGCATTTGGCTTGGATGACCTCTGAAGGATATAACTTATTTGTTTTCGATTATCCCGGCTATGGTTTGTCTGAAGGCAAACCCACACCTAAAAGTTGCTTGGAGGCAGGTCAGGCGGCATTGGATTGGGTGGTAAAAAATAAATCTCAAGATGTCCCGATTATTATTTACGGTCAAAGCATGGGGGGTATTGTTGCCCTACGAACTGCGATTGATAGTAAATCTGAGGTTAATTTAAAACTCGTCGTTGTGGACAGTACATTTGATTCTTTTCAACGCATTGCCAGAGTTAAACTTTCTCACAACTGGCTCACTTGGCCGATGCAACCACTCAGTTATATTTTATTAAGTGACCATTGGGCCCCCGACAATTTGGAATCAATTTCACCCATCCCTGTTCTTGTTATTCATGGACAGAGAGATACCATTGTCGAGCCTGAATTAGGCGAAAAAATTTTTGAACAACTAATTGAACCAAAAACCATATGGAGAATTCCTGATGGAACGCATACGGATGTATTCTGGCGGCACGATCGGAAATATCGTGATGAATTCCTGATGTTTCTTAAGAGCCTGGATAAAACTTAAAATAATTCGGAATAAGGGCTTAGGCAAGCAAGTGGCTCGGTTAAGTAATGCCAGAAGCTCTTTACCCTATCTGCGACTTATCATTTTTTGAGTGTTTCGTTTGTATGTCAGCCTTCTCTGGAATTATTTCAGGTATTCTCAGAATGCTATTAAGTTTAAAAAATTAATTTGTATTTTCAAATTATCTCTTAGTATCAATAACAAATATCACGTTCAAGTTAACTCCTGCGGTTCAGAAATAAATGAGCCCTGGGAAAAATCTATATCCATGGCTTGAATTTTGTCCTGAACTTCCTGGTTATGAACATACTCTGCAATCACTTTTATATTCATTCGTCTTGCAAAATCCACAATCAACTGGACAACAACTTCCGCATCTTTATCAAGATGAATATTTTTAATAAGGCTACCATCGATCTTGATGTAATCTGCATTTAACTTCATTAAATATTCAAAATTAGAATACCCTGTTCCAAAATCATCAATGGCTATTTTGCAGCCCAAGGATTTTATAACGGTTATAAACTCGCAGACACTTTCATAATCTTCAATCCCCTCGGACTCAACCAGTTCAATAACAAGCCGATTCCCGATCTTATATTGTTTGATTTTATGTACCAGAAGCTTTACGATTTCGTCAGCTAAAATATCTTCCAGCGTAAAATTGATGGAGAATTCCTCTTCTTTATCGCTAAAGTACTCAAAAGTCCTTTCAATCATAATTTTGGTAATGGTCGGATAGAGCCGTGCTTTTTTGGAGATATCCAAAAAGAAGAAAGGTGAGATGATTTCATCATTGTCGCGCATGCGAACCAGGCACTCATATTTTTGGAAGCTGCCTTTTTTATTTGCAGAAATAAGCTGTTTAAAAACAAGTATGCCATTATTTTTGATGGCATTTTTTATCTTTGTTGTCATTGCAATATTATTCTGATATTGCGCTTCAATTTCAGAATTTTTCTCAAAAGACATGAGGCTCTTTGAGCTTTCGATCGCTGTTCTTAGCGCCATTTCCGAGTTAATGAAAAGCCTGGTCTTGTTCCCACTGGTAGCGCCTACCGTAATTGAAAGATTGAACTGTGATTCATCAATGGTGATAATGTCCCGGTCAAAGTGATCAATCAGATTTTGCATGATCTTCACAAAGTCTGGCATGGGCATATGTTCCCGAGTAAAAAGCGCAAACCCATCACTCGTGATCTTGTAGAGTTTGATGGCTTTATTTAAAGTAATTTCCTGGAAAATTGCAGCTATATTTTTTATCACCTTATCCGCCACTTCGGCACCATAAAAGTCATTAATATCCCTGAAATTATTAATAATGACCGAAGCAAGCATGGCATCATTCATCAGTTGACCGATATCTTCCAAAAGCTGCTGCCTATTAGGCAGTAATGTGACAGGATCTGTGGTCTGTCTGAGGATTTGCTCCTCTTTAAATATCAGGTCAGTGATATCCGTGCGGATAGACATAAATTCCTGAATCTCTCCATTCTCATCCAGTATGGGAACTATGGTGGTATTGACATAATAACAGCCGCCATCTTTCTTGCGATTCTTAATAATTCCTTTCCAAACCTGCTTATTAAGTAATGTATGCCACAACTCTTCGAATACTTCTTTCGGCATATCAGGATGCCTGATTACATTATGCGAATGACCCAGTAACTCATCCTCTAAAAAGCCTGATACCTTGCAGAACGCATCATTAACATAAGTGATAATTCCCTGTTTATCTGCTTTTGATACAATGGCACTTAAGTCAACCGCTTTTTTATACTCATTCAATAACGTTTCGGATGTCAGTAATGCTTTGTTCTGAAGTCTCAAATTCTCACTTAACAGCTCTTCATTAGTCTGCATTGGTTTGAGTATCATTCTGATAAACAAAAACAATATCATCGTTACAAAAATTACAAATATCATTACGCTCGTCAGCAATAAGATGAAAGTACCTTGTCTGGCGGAGTCGAGCACCTCTTGTTTGTCAATCTCAACCAATAGCGCCCAGTTCTTATCAAAGACTTTAACAGGAGCATAAGAACTGTACACTTCAGTACCCCTGTAATCCTCGATCAATTCATCTGATGTTCTTCCTTTTAACGCCTGCAACACTGCCCTGGTATTTACCTGGGTGATACCCACTGTAGTAGAAAATTTTTCCACCAGGGGGTCCGTCATTGTTTTGATGAAACGGCTATCGCTGCGCATAAACAGATCATCACCTACTAAATAAGATTCGCCACTCTTGCCCAATCCTATTTCTTCCTGAGAATGATTGAATGTCATGGTTTTAACAATCTGAGTAATCGGTAATTGAATTGCTAAAACCCCTACCTGGGTGTCCCCGTCATAAAGTGATGTAGCAATGAATGCGGCAGGTTTATTATAGCTAGGCTCATAAGGTTTAAAATCTTCAAAAACCACCTCATGTCGAGGTGAGTTTATGGCTTTTTTATATGCAGAAGCCAGCCCACTATTGGCATACGCACCACTTAAAATATTGGTGGCGAAGTCGAATTCCTTAGTTACGGTGTAAATGACATTGCCTGCATTATCAATCAGAAAAATGTCATAGAAATTATACTGTTGAAGCTCATTCAGAAAATAGGGATGAAATTTTTTGTGAATACGGTCGTAGGCTAGGCCAGTCTTGGAATCAAGAAGCTTATATCTCTGATAGCGGCTAAAAGGATTATTTGCAATATAACGTTCTTGCAGTATCTTGCTGTTTTGTGATTCAGACAAATAATATTCAAGAGGTTGTTTTTTATGTGCTTGGGGCACATCATAAGAAATCTGCTCAAGAAAGGACTGAATGTTTTCCGTTAATAATTTTTGGTTAAAATGGATATCAGAATGGCTGCTATCTTCTTTAACAGCATATTCAAACTGATGCATCGCATTGATAGCAGTTTCACTTGCGCCGAGCGTTAAAACAACGTCGGCCGTCAGATCAAAATAATCTTCGATATAGATCTTTAGCGCGTTTTTGAGTGATGTTAATTTGTTCGAATGCTCATTTATTAATGACTGGGTTGCCTGGATGTGCATAAAATAAGTTGAAATACTCAATACCAGTAAAATCGCACCGAGCATGAGAAACAACTCTTTTTTATACTTGCCAAATATTTTTTTCATCACACCATCGAACCGGAAACATTTATCTGTGAATAGAAACTAACGACGGTCGAACTAGTTTATTGCAGATTTCTCCTTATAACACTAAATAATTAGTCAGTCTGACACATCAGTGTCGAGATGGGCATAATCACAACGTTGTATTTTTTTGCGGCGGTTTGATATTACGTATTGTAATGCCTCGTAATAATCGGCCGAGAATGTCGGCCCCCGTAATCACCTTTCTTTCATTCGACCAGAGCAGAATAAGATCATTAACGACGACATCGTCAACTTCGGATTTTGGATTCACCTGTAAACGAGAGATTATTTTTCCGAGCAATGTATTCAGATCGATGACGATAATGGGACGATGACAAAAAACGTGAAGATTGATGGTTCCTGAACCAAACAGGGAATCACGCAGAAAGGCATTGGCATTCAACACCATGTAGGGGCGGTTGTGTTCATCTACATTAATAATCCATTTTTTTCCAGATCTGTTTACTTCCACAAAATTTATGTAAAATACAATACATTAAACTATTAATTGATCGGATAAATATGTATCAGTAATGCAGATAGGCAGATAGTTTTTCAACAGATTGTTAAAATCCCCAGACAATATTGATGTGGCAAATTAAATGAATGCACTCATACCCGTTATTTTATCGGGTGGCTCAGGCACACGCCTATGGCCACTTTCCCGTGAAAAATTTCCTAAACAGCTTTTATCCCTCATAGACAAAGACTCCTTATTACAAGCTACCGTTTGCCGCATGGATGGTTTTCAGGATATCCAATCCAAGCCACCCATCATTGTTTGCAATGAAGAATACCGCTTTGTGATTGCAGAACAATTACGGGTCATGAATAGAAAAAGCACCATTCTGCTTGAACCGGTCGGGCGCAACACCGCGCCTGCATTAACCCTGGCTGCGCTTGCTGCAACGCACGGAGGGGATGATCCCATTTTGTTGATGATGCCATCGGATCATGTAATTACCGATACTGACTCATTTCATGCCGCTGTCCTTAAAGGAATGTCACAAGCATCCGATGGCAATATTGTCACCTTTGGCATAACACCCGATACTCCTGAAACGGGATATGGCTATATTCAGTTTGGTGAATTAGCTGACAGTGATGAAGCTGTTTATCATATTGCGCGCTTTGTAGAAAAACCTGATCGATTAACAGCGCAAGCCTATCTTGATGCAGGCACCTATCTCTGGAATAGCGGATTATTCATGATGCGTGCTTCGGTATGGCTTTCTGCTATCGGCAAGTGTCGGGCAGATATACTGACTGCATGTCAAACCGCCTGGGATCTAGGATCAGCTGATGGTGATTTTATTCGCGTGGACAAAAATGCCTTTGAGCAGTGCCCCAGTGATTCAATCGATTATGCGGTGATGGAACGATTGCTTAACCGCAATAGTGAACTGCCTGCCGGAACGGTCATTCCCCTGTCTGCAGGCTGGTCTGATGTCGGCGCCTGGGACTCCTTGTGGGAAGTACTTCCCAAAGATGATGCAGGCAATGTATCCAAGGGCGACGTAATAATGAATGCCTGCAATAACACTTTTGCCATTTCAGAAAACCGCCTGGTGGCATGTGTCGGCATTGAAAATATTGTCGTGGTTGAAACATCGGATGCCATACTGGTTGTTCACAAGGACAAAACACAAGACGTTAAATTAATTGTCGATCAGTTGAAACAGCAAGGCCGTTCAGAAGGGCATCTGCATCGCAAGGTATTCCGTCCCTGGGGCTGGTACGATAGCGTTGATTTTGGCGAACGCTTTCAAGTAAAACGCATTGTGGTTAAACCTGGCGCAGCCCTGTCATTACAAATGCACCATCACCGTGCCGAGCACTGGGTTGTGGTCCAGGGCACAGCGCGCGTAACCCGAAATGAAGAAATTTATCTGGTCACAGAAAACGAGTCGACCTACATTCCACTGGGCACCAATCATCGCCTGGAAAATCCAGGACGTGTGCCGCTTGAAATGATCGAGATTCAATCCGGTTCTTATCTGGGGGAAGATGACATCGTGCGCTTTGAAGATATTTATGGTCGAAATGACAAATAAACAACTCGGTGACAAGATCCAGGGAATCGCAAGTTGATTAAATTAGGCATGTATTCACCCATCGCCAAGCTTTCTGAAAAAAATGGTTACGGTCAATATCTAATGAAAATCCTCAAAAATGAAAATTATTGAAACCGGGCTTCCCGGTGTCGTTATTTTTGAACCCAAAGTGTTTAGAGATCAACGCGGTTTTTTTGTAGAAACATTTCGAGAAACCACTCTACGCACATCAGCGATCAACGAAACTTTTGTCCAGGATAACCACTCCCGCTCATCAAAAGGTATACTGCGTGGCCTCCACTATCAATTAATCCAGCCACAAGGCAAGCTGGTGCGTGTATCGCGCGGCAAGGTCTTTGATGTCGCTGTTGATGTGAGAAAAAATTCACCAACCTTTGGGCAGTGGTTTGGTACTGTATTGGACGATGAAAATTTGCGTATGATTTATGTACCTCCAGGTTATGCACATGGTTTTGTTGTTCTTTCAGAAGAGGCAGATTTCATCTATCGGTGCACCAACTATTATCATGCAGACTCAGAACAATGTATTGCCTGGAATGATCCCGAAATCGGCATCCAGTGGCCCGTCAGCGATGTCTCACTCTCAACCAAAGATCAATCTGCACCCAATCTTTCCCAACAAGCAGTAGAAAAATTGCCTAACTACATACCCATTCAAGACAATCTATGCGCTATATGAATACCCACAGGGTATGGGATCTACTATGACCGTATTAATAATAGGTGCAGCAGGCCAACTAGGTACAGAACTTTGTTTGCGCAGCAAAGTGCGTGGATATGACACCGTTGCTGTCGATTACAACGAGCTTGATCTAACCAATGAATCCAGCACCCAGGCCTTTGTTGCTCAGGTAAAACCAACAGTTATTATCAACGCTGCTGCTTATACTGCCGTCGATCGCGCTGAGACTGAAATTGCTTCAGCCTTTGCCGTCAATCGGGATGGCCCACTATACCTGGCCAAGTCCTGTGCCAAGGCTGATATACCGCTATTGCACATCTCCACCGACTACGTATTTGATGGAAAAAAGCCTACCCCATATCTTGAAACAGATACCCCGAATCCACAGGGAGTTTATGGTCAGAGTAAGTTAGAAGGTGAAATTGCTGTTGCCCGCACGTTAAATAAATACATAACGCTACGCACAGCCTGGGTGTTTTCAGCCACCGGCAACAATTTTGTCAGGACCATATTGCGCCTTGCTAAAGAACGCGATGAGCTGAGTGTTGTTGCTGACCAAACCGGTGCGCCAACCTGGGCAGGCGATATCGCTGAAGTCCTATTGGAAATTGTGGAACGAATACACCAAAGTAAGACTATCACTTGGGGGCTGTATCATTACACCGGCTCACCCGCCATCACATGGCACGCTTTTGCTGAAACCATCTGCCAGCAGGCCTTTGAGCTAGGCATACTGAGAAAAAAACCGTTTATCAAACCCATCAGCAGCTATGAATATCCCACCGCCGCCAAGCGCCCACAGAACTCAGCGCTGGCATGTGCGCTCATTCAAGAAGAATTCCTCATTTCTCAGGCTGACTGGCGAAAAGGGCTAGAACAAGTATTAATTCAATGGAAAAAAAACAATGAATTTTCAACCTAAGCATTTATTAGTGACGGGTGGCGCTGGATTTATTGGCAGCAACTTCGTGCACTATTGGTTACAGGAATATCCTGACAGCCAGGTTACGGTACTGGATGCGCTCACCTATGCCGGAAACTTACAAAACCTGGAGACTATCCAAAAAAACAACGCTTATAGTTTTGTTCACGGCGACATCCTTGATACAGCATTGGTAGAAAAATTACTACACGATGCGTGCATTGATACGATCGTGCACTTTGCTGCAGAAAGTCATGTGGATCGATCAATTCACGGGCCAGACGCCTTTCTTAAAACCAATATCGAAGGCACGCATTCACTGCTCAAGGCTGCCAAAAAAATATGGCTTGATACGGGCAAAACACCCCATCGCTTCCACCATGTATCCACTGACGAAGTTTATGGCACACTTACGCCTGACGCTCCTGCATTTACTGAGCAGCATCAATATCTGCCGAATTCACCCTACGCTGCCAGCAAAGCATCTTCAGACCACATAGTGCGCAGTTACCACCATACTTACGGTCTCAACACCACTATCAGCAACTGCTCCAATAACTACGGCCCATACCATTTTCCAGAAAAACTGATTCCCTTGATTATCGTCAACTGCCTCGAAGGCAAACCCTTACCGATTTATGGTGATGGCAAACAGATCCGGGATTGGCTCTACGTTGAGGATCACTGCCGTGGTATAGAACGTATTCTCTTGAATGGCAGAGTGGGAGAGGTCTACAATATCGGTGGCAACAATGAATGGACCAACATCGACATTGTTACCCTAATCTGTGAACAGATGGACCAACACCACCCACAAGGCGCACCGCATACCCAACTAATCACCCATGTCACCGATCGCCTCGGACATGACCGCAGATATGCCATTGATGCCACCAAGATCATGGGTGAACTGGGTTACAAACCTGCAGAGAGCTTTAAAACCGGCATCCGCAAAACAATTCAATGGTATCTCGACAACGAAGTCTGGTGGCGTGGTATTTTGGATGGCAGTTACAAGGAATGGATTGATAAGAATTATTCAGATAAAAAAACTCTGTCATCAATAACTAGGTTTTAAAACAAGATGCGTTGCACAATCTTTTCTTCCATCTCATCCATCACTTGCAAAACATGTGATGGTGAAACCTTCGGTTCTGCATGAATGCTTATTTAAGCACCATACCCTATCATTTGCCTACCCACAAACCAATCCATTCCTTGATAGCTCTGCCACTTCCGTCGAGCGAATCGGCATCTGGCAGCAACCTGCGAATATCCCACCACACAGTATCCACCGCCTCATGATCCGTTGCGGCGGGAAACACAATCAATCCTTGCGCCTCGAATTGTCGCTTTGCTCTGGGCATATGCAATGCCGAAGTCACCAGCAACAGTCTGTCTACTCCCCAGTCATTGAGCAAATGCGCTACATGAACTGCATTCTGACGAGTATTGATACTGGTGCTTTCCAAGTGAATTGCCGCATCAGGCACACCTAGATCTCGAATAAATATACGCATCGACTCCGCTTCGGAAAGACTACCGAGTCGGGAATCAACACCTCCACTGAGCACAATCCGTTCAACCTTGCCGGCATGAAACAGCTGTGCCGCAAACCAGACGCGATCTGCTGCACGGCCTAGATCGGGCATAAATCGCGCGGGGGGTACTGGCGAAGCAACGCCTCCACCCAGCACAACCGCCACAGGCGCAACCTCCACATCAACAGCCAGTCGCGCCGGGTGAGCGGATTCAATGGCCGCGCGCACGTGCATACTCAACCAAGGAGTCGACCATAAATAAAGCCATGCCACGGCTAAACACCCAAGCACCCAACCCAGCTTACGCCATCGCACCACGCTAGCTACCAAGGCCAAAGCACCCAGTAACAACCCCATGCCCAAGGGCATCAGAAGAAGCGCAACGACCTTTTCAATAAAAAACATCAAGAATATTTCCTCATGTCACTGACCGCCTTAATCATAATCTCAGATATGCCATTGATACCATATATTAATTGGCTTACAAACCCACTTGTCATTTCGAGCATAGCGAGAAATCTATATTGTTAGATTAACAAAGATTCCTCGCTATGCTCGAAATGACAGATTAACTTCAAACCTCTAAATTGAAACACCGTTTGAAACGATATCACCAATAATGCACAGGTAACGATCAATCACAATTTTCTCGTCAAACTCAAGCTCCATTTTTTTCCGACCAGCGATTCCCATCAGTTCTCGTTCACTCGGAGACATATCGACAATACTTCGCATTTTCTCAGCCAAATCACTCGCATTACGCACACAGCAAAGCAAACCATTCACGCCATCATCCACAGCATCGCGACACCCAATAGCATCTGTTGTGACGATAGGCCTGCCTATAGCCGCAGCCTCCAGCAAAGAACGGGGCACCCCCTCGCGATAGGAAGGCAACACCACGCAATCAGCAGCGGCCAAATAAGGCTTCACATCATCCGCCACGCCAAGATACTCGACCACGCCCTCATCAACCCAATCGTCCATCTGGGCACTGGAAACCGCAGTCTGATTTTTAACATCCAGGAAACCTAGCAGCTGAAACGTTGTTGTCGGATATTGACGGCGAACCATTCGCGCCGCTTCAACATATTCTCCTACACCCTTATCCCACAATAAGCGTGCAACCAGCAAAAAGCAAAAAGACCGATTTTCCAAGGACGGCATCGGTACATAATGAAAAATACCCAGATCAACGCCGGAACCTGGCAATCGGCTCACCTTATCTGCCGGGACTAAACCCTGCTCCACAAACATCTGTAAATCTTCATTATTCTGGAAAAACACATGGTGAGAACGCGAAAAGGCTGTCATGTAAAGTAGTCGCGCCAAACGGGTCAGCCAGTTATTGCGAATAAAGACCGTACCCAATCCGGCAATGTTATTCACTACCTGAATGCCTAACACATGGGCAGCAAGCGATCCATAGACATTAGGCTTAATGGTATAGCCCAAGAACACATCGGGGCGTTCACATCGCAACAAATTCAAAAAACGAAAGAACAACAACAAATCACGCCCTGGATGCGTGCCTTTATTGTCCATCGGCAATGCAACAAACCGGCACCCCAATTCCGCCAAACATGACGCATAGGCATCGTTTGGCGCAACGGCCACCACCTCATAACCCTCAGCAACCAAAGCGCGAATCAATCCAGCACGGAAATTGACCAAATTCCAAGCTGAGTTCAGAGCAATTAATACCTTGCGGCGTTTTACCATAAATTCTCACTGAAAAAAACCTTTCCTTGCCTTCCCTCAATCCCCTTGCACAACGCTTTCTTTACCAGCACCATCGAGAAGGTTTCTGCTGCTTGGTGACCGGCAATAGATTTGAATATGACAACCCAAATTCGCCAAACCAAGTAAACGGGAAACAAAAAACTGAAATAGCTACTAATGTAGTAATAGCGTGATTCAATCACTGCCAATCCATTATGTTTTGCCATTGCGATGAAATCATCCGGGGTACATTTATGGTAGAAGCTCGGGAAACCCTGCGCAGCACGAGCATTTGAGTAAACACCATACAAAATTTTCCGCTTAAGTTTTTCTGGCAACAACACATTCAGCCGAGCAAAAACCGCATTGCGGCTCGGCACAAAAATCAAAGCCCTCCAACCGGGCATTAACAGTGAAGCAATGGACCTCAACGCACCTTCAGTGTCTTTAACGTGTTCCAACACGGCCTGGCAAATCACCAAGTCGCCATCACCAGCTCCATGAATGTTTACAATGTCTGCACACACCGTTTCGTCATAACCACCTACCGGCGCACGATCCAACTCTGTCTGGCTGATATCTATTCCCACAATATTTAAGCATAAAGCGGTCTTTTTTTGGTGGATACGAAGGGCTGCTTCCCCTCCAACATCGTAGATTTTCATTCCTTGTCGCAAATATGATGGGGCCATTTCAACAATGAAATCCTTATTTCCATCTTTGATAAAAGATGATGGCAAGAATTGCTGATCAAACCATTTCCTGAGGTTTATATTCGTGTTCATGAAAGTTCTTAATAAACTCATTTCCTGTTCTCCATTTCGAGCCATGCCTGAAACATCAACACACACCACAAGCGTGCCATCCAATTACGCTGTCCGCTCAAATGCTCCGCCCACATTTGCCGAATCGGCGCGGGATGAAAATACCCCTCCCTCGTCAAGCGTGTTTCGTCCAATAAATCTTCCGCCCATTCCCGCATCGGCCCACGCAGCCAATCGTGTAACGGCACACCAAAACCCATCTTTGGGCGGTCAATCAGCTCACGCGGCACATGGCGGTACAGTACTTGACGCAATGGCCACTTGGTTTGACCATCGCGTAATTTGTATTCCAGCGGCAAGCTCCAGGAAAATTCGACTACCCGACGATCCAAAAACGGCACGCGCCCCTCCAGCGACACACCCATGGCCGCCCGATCTACCTTCACCAAAATATCATCCGGCAAATAGCTGATCGTATCCAGAGCCATCATGCGCTCCACATCCCCAAGCCCGGCCAAATCAGGGCGCAAGGCAGTCAAATGCGTAGGCGGTTCCTGCCCGCCGATCACCCATTCCTCCGGATTACGCAAGTGCGAAACCATGTCCATATACAATTCATCTACCGTAGTGCTAGCTAACACCCCGGCCCCCTTGTGGAATTTATCACCCACAAAGCGCAATCGCCCTGTGCCGGGAATGAAATGCGCAAAACTATCCCAGGTAGAAGGCGAGATGGACTTGATACCTCTAGCTGCTAAGGCGCGTAGCGGTGCTGGTGCAAGCGATACTTTTTTCCAAATATTAAGCGTGCGCAGATAACGGCTGTACCCGCAAAACAACTCATCGCCCGCATCACCCGACAACGACACCGTTACATGCTGTTTTGCCAACTGACTCACCAGATAAGTGGGAATCTGGGAAGAATCCGCAAACGGCTCGCAATACAAACCAGACAAACGCGGGATCACCTCCATCGCCTGCTGCGGTGACACATACAACTCGGTATGCTCAGTGCCCAAATGCCGTGCCACGGTCTTGGCGTGAACCGCCTCGTTATAACCCTCTTCGTTAAAACCAATGGTGAATGTTTTGACCGGACGCGAAGACTGCGCCTGCATCAACGCCACCACCGTGCTGGAATCAATGCCCCCCGACAAAAATGCGCCCAGCGGCACATCGGCCATCATTTGCTGGCGCACTGCATCTTTGGCCAACACTTCCAGCGCATCCACCGCTTCATCCGCCGTGCCCGCAAATGGCTGAGCCACACCAGCTAGCGCCACCTCAACTGCATCCCAATACTTCCAAATTCTGGGTTCAGGCTGCGCCAACGAAATGGACAACAAACAACCCGGCCCCAGCTTGGCGATGCCTTGATAAATCGAATAGGGTGCGGGAATATAATTATGACGCAACAGCAAGCAAAGTGCGTCACGGTCAATGTCTGTCGCAAAAGCCGGGTGCGCCTTGAGTGCTTTCAGCTCAGAACCAAACAGAAACACCCGCTCATTATTACTTCCCTGCCAACCGTAATACAACGGTTTCTCGCCAATTCGGTCACGCGCCAAAGACAGCGTGCGTGTTTGCCGATCCCACAAAGCAATGGCAAACATGCCAATCGATTTCTTGAGCGTGGCCTCTAACCCCCAAGCCTCAATCCCAACCAGCAACGTTTCCGTATCCGAATGTCCGTGCCAATAAAGGATTCTCCCCTTTGCTAAAGTAGAGTTAGTGGGGATTTGCTCTAGTTCCTTCCGCAAATCCAAATGGTTATAAATCTCACCATTGAATGCGATTACATACCGCCCGCTGGCCGACATCATTGGCTGATGACCTGCGGGCGACAAATCCACAATCGCCAAGCGACGGTGCCCAAGAGCAATACGTTGCTCACCATCGCACCAAACCCCGCCATCGTCCGGACCGCGATGATTGAGCGTATTCGCCATGCGACGCGTCAAAACCTCATCACCACTCTCGCCAACACCACTACCGAGGAATCCAACTAAACCGCACATCAAAACGCCCCTTTATTCAAAACTTGCCGGTAGATTTCCTCAAATCGCTTGCGAGCATGATCCATGGAATATTCCTCCTCGACCTGCGCTTTTGCTCGCAACCCCAATGCATTCCGGGCATCCTGTTCCAACGCCAGCAATCGCGCCACGCCTTGCGCCAAAGCCGCAGAATCTCCTTTGGGTACAACCACGCCAGTATCAGCCAACAGCATAGCCGCATCCCCCACATCCGTTGTGATACAAGGAAGCCCCATCGCCATCGCTTCGGCCAACACGTTAGGAAATCCCTCAGTGCGTGAGTGCAGGCAAAAAATATCCATTGCAGCTAAACACTGCGGTACATCCTTGCGCTCACCCAACAATACGAAACGCTCCTTGCAACCCGCTTTATCGATCCAATCCACAAGCGGTGCGTTATCCCAATCCAAGCCACGCCCCACCATCAAAAATCTCAATTGCGGATACTGCGAAGCAAGCAAACCAGCCATGCGCACGAAATTTTCTTGATCCTTAACCGCGTGAAATCTGCCTAAACTACCCACCACCACATCATTTTGGTTGATGTTGCTTTGTTCGCGCAGTGTTTTCCGCTCATCGGCTGACGCACTCAACTGGGAAAAGTCATAGCCATTCGGCACTACCACCATCTTCGTCGCATCGTAGCCAACTGCAATGTGAGATTGCCGCGATGCTTCGGCTGCACAGACAATCACTTGTGGAACCCAGCGAGAAAACCTTGCACAGAGCCACCGGACTAACACTGTCATCAACGAACCACCAGCCTGAACATCCGTCGTGCGGATTCCCCAGATCACATGCCGATTGCCTGCCATGCGCGCTGCCAAACCGCCCAACAGATCTGCGTGATACATCCAGGCTTGAATAATGTCTGGACGCAATGCACGAATCAGATTTACTAGTCGCCAAAGTACAAGAGGAATACCAAATGAGGAACCTAAACCGAGCGAGTGAACCACCACCCCCATAGCTTGAAATTGCACACCGAGCTTGCCCATATCGGTGAGCGAGACAACGGCATGCCGAAAAGCGGGATTGTCGTGATGAGAATCGACCAAACGTTTAAGCATCATTTCAGCTCCACCGACGTTAAGGCCGATAATGATGTGAATGACATTCATGGAAAAACACCAAGCTCATTGAATAACGAATCCCACTTGACAATCACAGACGACAAACTGTACCGAGCAATTACAGAATCTCGTGCCTGTCTACCCATCTGAGTGCGCAATGCCTCATTGCCCATCAACTCTCTAAGAGTTGCTTCTAGCATGGTCTCATCGTCGAGTGGCACAAGAAAAGCATCCTGGCCATCCCGTGTAATATCTCTTGGCCCACTAGGACAATCGAAGACAACGCACGCTAGACCAACGCCCATCGCTTCGAGCAGGGCATTCGGAAAACCTTCATATTTTGAAGTCATTACAAAAGCATCTGCTCCCTCCATAATCAACCACGGTGAAGTTGTTCGCCCCAGGAGGAATACGCGATCCTGTAAGCCCAGGAGGTAAATTTGACTTTGAAGTTCATCACGTACTTTGCCATCTCCATAGATATGAAGGTCCCAGTCTGGATAGACAGAAGCGACCTTTGAGAATGCACTCACGCTTTTGTCGACCTGCTTCCCGCTAGAAAGCCGACCAATGCTTAAGAGCGATTTCCGCACCTTGTCTTGCGCCCCCCATTCGATCTGCAGTATTTCATCCGGTAGCGGATTAGCCATCGTACGGACACACTTGATACCGGGGTAAATACCGTCGATAGAGTTGCATGCCGCCTCCGTCTGAACAACCACCATATCCGCAAAGCGATATGTAATCCGGCACGCCAATTCCCAAAACGATGTAGTTGGTTGGCTCGAAGGGTCTCTTCTCTCACAACAAATGACTGGGACCGAAAGATGGAATGCCGACAGAATGGCCGCAACGTTCACGTTGGGCAAAAAAGAAATGACCACATCAGGCTTTTCAGTATCTATCAATCTACGAAGCGCCAGCAATCTTTTTATATAGTTCAATAGAGATTTGCCAGTCGATCCGATCAAATCCGCAAGGTAAATAAGCTCAACATCATTCGAAATCTCATAAAATGGCCTACCTCCACCCGAGAAGGTTGGCACCAGAATCACCCGATCACCACGCGCAGCCCATGTGTTGCAAAGTGTTGTCGCCACCCGTTCTGCACCGCCTGCACCTAGCGAACTAGTAAGAAATATAATTTTCACGTTATCTCAATATCGACATGCAGCAACGTACCACAGCAGTGGGAACGCCACCAAAGTAGTGCGCTCTTGGGAGCGAACGAATGCTGAAAGTACATAATCGCGCTGGTCGGCAGTACCAAAATTCTTCATGTGAATTGTGGTTTTGATTTATGGCTGCGGCCAGTTTGCGTGACGTACACAGTTGATCTAACTATTCGATCTACGGCCAGCGCAAACCCTAATCCAATTTGGAATCCGTAAGAATCAACGAAATTATGGCTAAACAAAAACATAGGCAGAATGCAGAATGCGAACATCAAAGCAGAGACGGGGAAATACAATAACAATAGCGATGGAATCAGAACCAACAAACCCAACATTCCATAACTCACCAGAATCTCAACAAGTTGGTTATGCGACGACACCTCTAACTTACTAACCAAATATGTGCTGCCGTGCCCAAACAAAGGTGAATCGGCGAATGCGTCAAAACTGTAGCGCAATACATAGTGCCGTTCTTCACTACTTGCATCGCCCTCAAAACGTTGCATCACATTATCAATCAAATTAATCACTATATCTGGATAAGCGATTAACATAAAGCATACGAATACCGACGCCATCAGTAAGGTAAATACCATGTGGCGTAACGAGTTCTTTGACAAAATAATTAGCAAAAAACCCAACAGGGCAATTAATGCTGCACGAGATTGCGTTAACAGCACCACTGTTATAGCCAGGGGCAGAGCGACCACGATAAGCATCTTACCAACAACATTGCTCAGTCTGTCTAGCGTAAATAGAAATACGATGGCAATCGCCGCGGTGACATTGGGATTGAGAAACCCCCCTGGTCTGGCCAAAGTTACAAGCACATCACGATCGGCACCCTCAAAATTTACCTGTTTGATGTACCCCATGATCTGTGCGATCTGCCCCCCAAGCAACAGCAACAGGCTAAACAACACAATCCAACCGAGATACTTGAAAATTCGCAAATCGGGAGGACGTTTCTCATCAGTAATGAGTATGATCAAGACGTAAGTCAGCACAAATAGACTTATTGCAAAAAACTGGAAGTAATATGCCTGCAGGTCCAACCGTCCAAAGGCTATTTGTATCAATAAAAATGAGTTAAATAAGATAATCCCCTTGAACATGTTGGGTTCAATATATTTCTGAGGTGATCTAATAAATCGCTTATTTGAAAACACCAACACAACCGCAGCCAAAACGGGAATGTAAGCAATACTTGGTAACTGGGTATATAAGCCGGTTCCTACTATTAGCAAGATTGCGCTTAAAGAGAGCAATTCCAAATTTCTCCTCAATTCCTAAACTCCCTTAAATTTCTTTCATTCGGCTGTGTAGCTTACAAGATTTATCTGGCTCATCTTCTGTATTCCCTATGTGATTCGGATGATTATTTTGCGCGCTCTAAAAATAAATTGGCCCACTTTTCTGCAACCAAGTCGATTGAGAACCGCTCACGCACCTCTACTGCCCGATTGGCAAAGCGTTGGCGTAAAGCGGCATCGTCCATCAGTCGATCCAGCGCTGCGGTCAAACTAACCTGATTACCTGGTGGTACAAGCAGCCCATCCACCTCATGACAAATGATGTCGCGCGGGCCAGTATCGCAATCAAAACTCACAGTTGGCACGCCATAGGCCATTGCCTCAACAAGCGCGTTGGGGAAACCTTCAAATCGTGAGCTTAATACAAAAAGATCGGCGCGCTCATACCAATCACCCACGTTGCCGGCCCTGCCAGGCAACAAGACCCGACTTTGCAAGCCTAGCTGCCGCACTAGTATTTCTAAATCTAAATGCAAAGGTCCTTCACCGAGGATGACCAGATCCCAATCAGGATGTCGACTAGTGAGTGATTTGAAAACATCTATTAATAAATCGAATTGCTTCTCAGCGGACAAACGCCCCACCGCAAGCAGCAACTTTCTCCCCTTTTGACACACCTCGTCGACTTCGAGCAGCGGTTGATGATTTGTCAGTGGCCATTTGACCGGATTGGGAATTACCACCACATTTTTTGCATTGGTATTGAAGTCAATCCATGCAGCCCCCTCGTTTGACTGAGCTACCACAGCAACCAAGAGGCCATAACCATAGCTTCGTAACCGCTCCCACAATGCACCTAGCGGGTACTGTGGCGGATGAGTGCGCTCTGATCCCACAGTTCGGATTCTTAACCTCAACGAAGCAAGCGCCAACAAGATATTCGCCGTTGTCATCATCCCTAATGCTACATCTGGTTTGATGTCGCACAGCACCCGCCGAACTGCCAGCACGCGGTGCACGTTATGAAGCAACCCAATAAATACATTACTACTTTCGCCGCCCAACTCTAACGCCACACGCTTGATGGATGCACTCAATTCGTAGAAGTCATCACTTTGCGGTGTGAGTGTGACGATGCTGATCTCCCATCCCTTCGCTGCCCAGTAATTAGCGAGAGTTGCAGTGACGCGTTCGGCACCACCACCACCCATGGAGTTGACAAGAATAAGTAACCGCATCAGGATGCATCCATTTGCTTTGCATTAACACTAACGAACCAATAAAGCAGTGCACATGAGCACAAGTACATGACGGCCGTGGCTGAGATAATGCCGTTGATGCCCATCAATGGGATGAAGACAAAGTTCGCGATGACTTTGACGAACAAGTTTACTATCGCACTGGTCGCAATCAACTTGTGTTTCCGCTGGCTTGCCAGCAGCGAAACCAACACCAACCCAGCAAAGTAAAATGGTATTTGCACTAAGCCATAGCGCAAAACTTCCGTTACAGCTTGTGTATCACGGGCGATGAATGCGCCGCGCTCAAAGAGCAATTTTACCGCCCAAGGTGCTAACCACCAACCAACAATCATGGTGGCCACGCCTAACACAAACATGATACGCACCCAATGAACCGCAACACTTCGAAGGTGTAACCCGTCACCACCTTGTGCCTGAACACGGGAAAAGACCGGCAGAGTTGCACGCGACACTGACATGGCACCCAAGCCAAGTAGCAACGCCAGGATGCGGTTAGTATAACTTAGCGTTGCTATAGCCCCCGTGCCCAGATGTGCCGCAAAAAATTGATCGACGATGCCAATGAAGCTCATTAGCGCCTGACCTGCCACCATGATGCCGAAGCCTTGCCAAAAAACAGGCCATTGGGATGATTTGAGTTTGAAACAAGGTAGTTCGATCTCACCTCTTCTCGCCAATGGAAAGGCAAGGCTAACAAGATGAAAAGCAACGCCGACCACAGTACCCCATATCAGTGGTTCCGCTCCGCCGCTTGGAAATATAAGTACAGCTACCAATAGCACTATGGCTGGCACACCTTCCAATAGTGTGTTGGCTTGTCGACCTGCTGTCATCATCCAGACAGAAAATAGGCTGACGAGCAAGCCCAACGGAGCCAACAGGGCAAGACCAGCCACCATACTGATAGCGATAGCCACTGTTGTTGGTGGCAAACCCGTACTCTGGCTGTGCAAAAGATACGGTAACCCTATCCACAGCACTAAGCTCACTATCACACCAAGCAGAAGCGCTAAGCCAAATAGTTCTGATCTGAATTTTGTAAGCTCCAATGGCGCGCCTTGCCTGATTCTTGCCGCTAGCGGTACAAGCACAATCGTGAGGACACTGAACCATACATTAACAGGCCAGTTCACCAAGTTAAAAATAAAAAGGTAGGCATCTACCTCTTCGCTCACCCCATAGCGGTAGGCAATCGCCATTTCTTTCGCTGCACCGGCAAGTTTACCAAGGAACACAAATAGAATCACCCATGCCATTCCAGACGCAATGGCATGATGATCTGGATGCGTTTTGGTAATGCGTTCCCTAGCTGCCTTGAGAAGCTTCATATTTGGGATAGAAATGCGCTTTGCTCGGTTCGATTAATACTCAATTTTTCCCTTGCTGTGTTAAATGTTGCACATACCACGACATCGCAATCTTTAGGCCTTCGCCAATTCGATGGATGGGCTGGTAACCCAATAACGTGGTAGCTTTGCTGATGTCGGCCAGAGAATGGCGCACGTCCCCTGCTCGGAAATCACGATATACGGGCTTCACGCCTTGCAGGTGAGAATGGCTGTGCAGCAAGTTGATATGAAGCTGCTCATAAAGCTGATTGAGCGTGGTGCGGTCACCAACGGCGACATTATAGATTTGATTGGTGGCGTCAGGATTTTCAGTGGTGGCAGCAAGCAGGTTGGCTTCCACGGTATTTTCAATGTAGCAGAAATCGCGACTGGTTTCGCCATCGCCATTGACAAATACCGGCTCGCCTTTGATCATGCTGGCAATCCATTTGGGGATAACAGCTGCATACGCTCCATTAGGATCCTGGCGTGGACCGAATACATTGAAATAACGCAAGCCGATAGTATTAAATCCATACGTGCGAGCGAAAACATCGGCATAAAGCTCGTTGACATATTTTGTGACGGCGTAGGGCGATAGCGGCTTGCCGATTTTGTCTTCCACTTTGGGCAAGCCGGGATGGTCACCATAGGTAGAGCTGCTCGCTGCATAGACAAAACGCTTTATTTTGGCATCACGAGCGACAACCAACATGTTGAGAAAACCACTGATGTTGGTTTCATTAGTAGCGATGGGATTTTCGATTGAGCGTGGAACCGAACCAAGAGCAGCCTGGTGAAGCACATATTCAACGGGGATGTCTGCATTCGTTACTGGATTCCCACCTTCGCGGGAATGACGAAATGACATGGCGCGGTGGCAGTCATCCAGTTTGCGGATGTCACCTTGAATGAAGTGAAAATTACCCCATTGTGCTGGTGTTACCAATGCTTGCACTTCATCCAGGTTGCGCTGGTAGCCGGTGGCGAAGTTATCCAGTCCAACCACGTACTGGTTAAGCTTGAGCAGGGTTTCAAGCAGGTTGCTGCCGATGAAACCCGCTACGCCAGTAATGAGCCATGTGTGTGGCTCGGTGGCAAGTAGGTTCTTGAGTTGACTATACGAATCAGTCATCGTTACAAACGCCACAACTTGTATCCAGCCGCTTCGATTGCTTCTTGAGGATAAGCCGACTTGATGTCGACAAATACTCCGCCCGCTTTTAAATTGGACGCCATCAGATCAAAGGGTTTGTTTGTGTATTCAGTATGAGCCACGGCCGCTACTATGGCATCCGCCTGCTTCGGAAGCGCATCCCACTCGGTGAGAGTAATGCCGTATTCGTGAATCGCCTCTTCCGGATCAGCCAATGGATCGTGTACACTGACTTCACATCCAAATTCCTGTAGTTCTCTCACCAAATCAGCAACCTTACTGTTGCGCAGATCTGCGCAATTTTCTTTGAAGGTGAGTCCCAGCACGATGATCTTGGATCCTTTGACTGCTCCACCTGCCTTGATGATTTGCTTCACAGTTTGCTGTGCCACGTAGGCTGTCATACCGTCATTGATACGACGCCCTGCCAGAATAACTTGCGGGTGGTAACCAACCATATCTGCTTTATGGGTCAGGTAATACGGATCAACGCCGATGCAATGTCCGCCAACCAGACCAGGGCGAAATGGCAGAAAGTTCCACTTGGTACCCGCCACTTTCAACACTTCCAGCGTATCGATGCCGATCTTATCGAAAATAATCGCCAGTTCGTTCATCAGGGCGATATTCAGATCGCGCTGGGTATTTTCAATGACCTTGGCGGCTTCTGCCACCTTGATACTGCTGGCTGGATAAACGCCTGCGGTGATAATTGACCCGTAGATTTCGGTGACAGTTTTCAATGTTTCCGGTGTGTCGCCGGAAACAACTTTCACGATTTTGGTGACAGTTCGCTCTTTATCACCGGGATTGATGCGCTCCGGACTGTAGCCGACAAAGAAATCTTTTTTCCATTTCAGGCCGGAATGTTTTTCGATCAATGGAATGCACACCTCTTCGGTCGCACCGGGATAGACGGTGGATTCATACACCACAATCGCACCACGCTTGATGTGTTTCCCAACGGCTTCGGAGCTTTTGATGAGTGCCGTGAAATCGGGCTGGTTTGCTTTATCCACGGGCGTGGGAACGGCCACAATAATAAAACCCGCGTCGTTTAATGCCTGTGGATCGGTGTGATAGCTCAGTTGCGTTGCCGCACGCAAATTCTCCGATGAGACCTCGCCGGTCGGGTCAACGAAATTGCGATATGCTGCAATTTTTCCTGCAGAAAGATCGATCCCGGTCGTGGAATATTTTTTGCCGAACTCGACTGCCAGTGGCAGCCCAACATAACCAAGACCAACAATCGCTATTTTCATGAAAAAACACCTCTATTGAATATATAAGTTAATTAACGAAACTCTGAACAACTGTCATTTCCATCACAGCGAAAAATCTAGTGTGTTAATTACCAAAGTTTCCTCATTGCGTCCGGAATGACAAATACCATTTCGACTTCAACGTAAAACTTCAAATGACAGCGCTTGTGGTCCCAACTCGCGACGACCCTTGTCTTTGGACTCACCGAAGGCACTTCCATCATTAATAATTTCCGGATCAGAGTCTGTTTTACGACTAAAAAATTGGTGTAGATGGATGCCTCGTTGCTCTATTAACCGCCATTGTAGCGACGCCATACACTGCCTTAGTGTTTCTCTCGAGATATCATCCTTTTTATCAAGCCAGATACTAAATGTAATCGCATAACGTTTTCCTGGATGATGGGGTTCCGATGATTTCCTGAAGATCCTTATCCAGAAATTCATCTCGGCTCCCAATTCATCACTGAGTGAATTGGCAAGCACTTCCGTTTCTTTAGCCGAATAACTGCCAATGAGAATTTTGCTATTCGAAACAGGTGCAAACCCTAATCGAGTATTAAGCAGTGTATCGAATTTCCGAAGTAGCGATATAAAATTCTCAGGATGATAAGTCAAGTAGAAGTACCCGCTTAAGATCAGTAGAAAACCCAGTAGCATGGCAAGTTCCGGAACATTTAAATACATGCCTGCGAGTCCGATTATTCCAATCAGACTATGTAACAGAACCATCGTAAAAACGATTTCATTGACCCTGAAACCGGATCTCATCAACAAGTGATGCAAGTGCTGCCGGTCCGGAGTGAAAGGAGATTGGCCCGCACATATCCGGCGCAACATGACACCGAACATATCCATGAGCGGAACGGAAAACAACCAAATCGCTGTTACCGGTGTTATGGATGGATTGGGATCTTGCGCAATATCCACCAGCAGCCAGGCAAACATCACTCCAAGCAGCATGCTGCCATTATCACCGAGAAAAACTCGTGCGTATTTTTGATAGGGATGACGCAGGTTAAAATACAGAAAGCCAGACACACCACCGGCAAGCGCACAAATCAATATCAGATTGTGCTGATCTCGTGCAATGTATGCCGTAGTGCCCATTAACAATAAGCTCACCAGCGCAATTGATCCTGAAAGTCCATCGGCACCATCCACCATGTTAAGTGCATTGATTCCACCAATCGTGGCAATAAGCGTAAAAATAATACCAAACGCTCCCAGTTGCAGAGGGAATCCAAAAAGCAATCCTCCCAGTTCATCCACCACGACACCGCCACCCAGAATCATAATAAGCGCAACCAAGGCTTGTATTGCAAGACGCAGTCTATAGCCGAGCTTAATTGCATCGTCTACGAAACCAGTAACCCAGATAAGGATGGAACAAATAAGCAGGGCAATACATTTCTGGAACTGCTCAGAATGAAGGTTAATTAATATAGTGATTGCAAAACACAAAACCGCCAGCACCCCTATCCCGCCAACAAACGGTGTATTGATATCATGCAGTTTATGATGATCATCAGGCTTGTCGGTCAAATTAAGGGTACGCATTAATGAAATAGCAATCTGAATAGCCAGTATTGAAAAAAGAAGGCTCATCAAAAATACAAAAACGACAAGAATATTCATGATTTTTATTTAGATTTCTGATAGCTATATTGATATACATACTTGTTGCCATACTGATAACCATAGCCATAGCGTGATGAAGACAGGGGCATGTCATTAAACACGATGCCCTTGATGGCGGCTCCCGACTGGGAAAATCTTCTTATGCTTTGCTCCAGTTCCCGTTTGGTATGTAATCCGGCTTTTATGACCATGAAGGCGGCCCCCGCCATCCGGCCAATAATGGCAGCATCCGTAACCGCGAGGATGGGCGGCGAGTCGATAATAACTAAATCATATTGTGCGGCAAATCCATTAAGGAGCTGACCGAAACGATCATGCAGCAATAATTCCGATGGATTCGGTGGAATTGTTCCCGTAGGAATAAAATCGATATCGGCCAGTGATATTTTGCGGGTAGCATCCTGCACGGATACGGTGTTTAAAATTATTTCAGACAGTCCATTTTCCCTGTTTATCCCCAATGATTTATTAATTGCACCCTTCCGCATGTCGGCATCGATCAGTAATATTTTCCTTCCGGCATCCGCCATGACTGTAGCCAGGTTAGTGGCAACGAATGATTTGCCAACCCCCGGGCTGGGACCGGTAATCACGATGATATTATTTTGCGCTTCGAGCAAGGAAAAATGTATGGTGGTGCGCAAACTGCGCAAGCTCTCAATTGCAGCATCGTCCTTGTTTCTCAGTGACAGAATGACAGGTCTGTTCCTCCTGATCGAGGTGGAAGACTTGCTCAATTCTTTGTTAAGCAACTCCTGATTTTTACTGTGTGAAATGGTGGCATACACGGGAATATGCAATTGTTTCTCGATCAAATCCGGATCTTCGATGCCACGCAATAACGATTTGCGAACAAATACCGCTACCACACCTAAAAGTAGTCCTAATGCAAAGGCCACTCCGACAATCAAAGGTTTGTTGGGTTTAATCGCTTTGTCAGGCAATACAGCATAATCAATCACTCTTACGTCGCCAACAGTACCTGCCTTGGCTACTCGTATTGTCTGCGCATTATTGAGTAAAGTGCTATAAAGACTCGTGCTGACCTGCACATCCCCGGATAGCCCCAGAATGACTTGCTGTGTTTCCGGCAATGCCTTGATCATTTTGCTATGAGATTGCAACTGCTCCTGCAATCGTGCAATCTGCTTGTCAATTGCTATAACGTTTGGATGGGATTCGGTGAACTTTTGCCTCAATTCCTCACGTTTTTGTTGCAGCAGCGTCATTTGGGTTTTTATTTCCACCACCCCGGTCAGAATATTCGTTGTCTCAATATCCAGGTTGATAGACCCTTTTTTGTTCTTATACTCGTTCAGGACACGTGTAGCGGCCTCCATCTGATCTTTGAGTATAGGTAGCTGCTTATCCAGAAATTCCAATGTTTTCTGCGATTCGGCAGATTTATACTCAACATTCTGCTGCACATAAATATTAGCTATTTCATTCAAAACACGAACTGCCTGATCAGCGCGGTGCGATTCAAGCGTTAACTCCAGTATCCCTGTGTTCTTGCCTTTCTCGGACACTGTCAAATTGTCTCTCAGTTGACGTATTGCACTATTACCGGATTGTCGCTTCAGGGAAAATTGCGTGCCAGGCCGTGCTTTTAGGTGGGATACAAAAATGCTAACAGGCTGTTGCATGCCTTCAATTTGTTGGCTTTCCAGCGTACCGACTGCGCCTTCAAGCACTAACTCATCTTCATAAATGATCTGAAACTGACCATGTTGTCCGGCCAGCAAGATTAATTCCTCATCCAGCAATTGGTCAGGCACGGTCAAGGTACTGACTTTAATAGTTTCACCACCCCAGGCATACTGGTCCAAGCCAAATACCGGACTGGAAACCGCATTATCCGGGTTACGTTGTTCAAATCTTCTTGCAATCGCATTGCCCGCATAGGGAAACCACTTCGGCCTGGCAATAATCTCCAAATCCAGATTCTTAACGACTGCTCCCAACACCTTTCTGGATTTGATCAGTTCAATTTCAGCCATCACCGGGAGCTTGTTTCCGAATATATCGCTTAATGGTTCCATCCCCATCATGGCTTGTGACTTCTCATTCACCTGAAGCATGGCATCAACTTTATAAATCGGCGTATCAAGAAAGGCCTTGGCTATACCCATAGAGAAGACAGCGAGTGTAATCACCATGACAAGCCATTTGCCATCAATCAATATGCCGAGCAAATCACCCAGATCGATGACATCATCCTCGTTATTGGATTCGTACTGTGTCAGATCTTTAGTTTTCTCTGCGGGCGAGTTAAGCATAGTGTGGTTTGCAATAATAAAATATCAAGGAAATGATCTAAATGGTTGCACTCTTAATGAGCCATCGAATAGATTCAGCAATTGAACGGTTGGTTGTATTTGATTAATAATCTGGTTCCAGCGAATACCTTCAGCGCGATCCACAAAAACTATATCTCGCGGTTGTAAAGGAAAGCGTTCTGCCAGGATGAGGGCATCTGGAGATCTAGCATCCAGATGATATATGGCTGATTCCCCCAGGCCGCTTCTGAATACAAATACCCTGGCTGCATCAGCAGTTTCCTGATCAAAACTGCCCCCTTCACTCAGTGCTTCAGTCAATGTCATACGCGCTTTATTCATAGCTACGCTTCGTGGCCTGCCCGTGTTGAAACCACGACCAATGGTCGTCTCTCCCAATACGAAAACTTTATTAAATTCATTATCTGGAACGTTCACTACATCGCCGTGTTTGAGCAGTACGTTTTGTCTGATATCGCCACCCTCGTACAGGCTCAGCAAGTTAATACTGTACGTTTTGTCTTCTCGGGTTAAAGTAATATTACGCAGATCAGCCTCGGGTTTTACCCCGCCAGCTCTATTGATCGCCTCCAGCACGGTTAGCGGTATATCCTGAACTAGATGAATTCCTGGCTGCGCAACTTCACCGACGACATAAACCCGCTGACTACGATATCCAGCTACGCGCACATCCAGCTGAACGTTTTCAATATATTTTGAAAGTTTTTGGGTTAATTCCGCGCGAATTTCCTCTACCGTTCTTCCAGCAGCTCGAATTACACCGGCGAAGGGATAAAAAAATGTACCGTCTTCTCCGACCACATTGCCTGCTGTCTCTGCACTACGAAATTCACCCGCGGGAATCGTCAACTCCGGATGACCCCAGACAGTGATATTGAGAATATCCCTGGGACCTACACGGTATTGATCGTAAGGCTCTTTTTCAGGAGTACCTTTGATGGCTTTAGAACCGATACGATAATTAAAGTAATGATTGGCGACGTTGTCAGGACCCAGGCTCCGATTATTTAAATCCCTTTCCATATCAATAATTAGTTGAGCATTAATTCTTTGAATGTTAAGTTTTTTTAAAACCGTTTCGTTATCTTCCGTAACTGGCATTTTCGTACTGGATTGAGTGGAAAAAGCTCTCATATGTTGCCCAGGTATCAAGGTACATGCTGCAAGCTGGCTTAATAGAATTAGAAGTAGAAAAAAGTTTATTCGCGAGAACATTATTTATCTTATATTTATCGAGTTATACAATTTCATAGAGTGACAGTTCCTGTTTCCTATTTTTCAGAATGATGCAGAGTTTATGACAAGACATTCATATCTCTTATCTAACTGTCATTGAAGAACTATCAGCGTTGCTGCTACGGTGTTAACAACAGGCTCAAATGATCTTTTACCAGACATAAACTGCGCTTTTTCGCTTGTTTCTGTCTGGTATCAATTGCCACAAAAATATTTTACAACGGCCTGCTAATTGCTTGATCACGGCAAAAATCCGACTCTCTTTAAATATTTTATATATTATAAATTTAAATACAGCCACTAAGAAGACAATCAACAAAGATGTATCCATCTTTGTTGCTTAACAGCCACACTTTCGATTGTTTCGATTTAACTATACGAGGTGATGAAAAACTGATGTCACTGCCTGTGATCAGATTCTTATTCTATTGGTTAAAAAAATGAATTTTTGGATCATGTCACTCATTAAATTCTGAAAAAATACACTTGCCATTCCAAACCTAGCGAGGAACCTTCAAAATCTTGTTCAGTCGCATGGATTTACGCTGCATACGAAATGACAGCGACTCAAAGACTGCTTGGCACGTTTTTTATGACTTAATTTACTCAACTGTTACCGCTTTCGCCAGGTTTCTTGGTTTATCAACATCTGTGCCTTTAACCAGTGCGACGTGATAAGCCAGTAACTGTAGAGGTATGACATGAAGAATTGGGCTCAGTAAACCGGCATGTTCGGGCAGGCGGATTACATGCAGATTTTCACTCGATGAAATCTGTGAATCTGCATCCGCAAAAACATAAAGTTCGCCACCACGTGCCTGCACTTCCTGCAAATTTGACTTAAGTTTACCCAACAACTGATCATTTGGAGCAACTGCAACCACCGGCATGTCCTTATCCACCAGAGCGAGTGGCCCGTGTTTCAATTCCCCTGCTGCATAAGCCTCAGCATGAATATATGAAATTTCCTTGAGTTTGAGGGCCCCTTCCATCGCGATAGGATAATGCACGCCGCGCCCAAGAAATAATGCATGATGTTTGTGTGCAAATCTTTTTGCCCAGACTTTCACTTGTGGCTCGACCTGTAAGGTATGTTGCAAAGCACTTGGTATATGACAGAGCGCTCCAATCATTCGCTGTTCATCTTCTTGGGTTAATCGATTCCGTATTTTTGCGAGTGTCACCGATAACAATAGAAGCGAAACCAACTGAGTAGTAAATGCCTTGGTCGAAGCAACCCCGATTTCCGGTCCTGCGCGAGTCAAAAAGCTTAATTCCGCTTGTCGAACCAACGCGCTTTCGGCTACATTGCATATGGCGAGGCTATGACGATGCCCCATTTTTTTTGCATAGGCCAGTGCGGCTAAAGTATCTGCCGTCTCACCTGATTGAGAAATTCCGATCACCAAAGTTGCTGGATCCGCAATTGGTTCACGATAACGATATTCGCTGGCTATTTCAACGCTACACGGCAACCCCGCCACAGTCTCGAGCCAATATCGGGCCACCAGGCCAGCATGATAACTGGTTCCACAGGCCAGGATTAGAACCCGGTTAATATTGGAAAATACTTTTTCATCTTCACGCCCAAATAAACCTGGAGTGATGCAGCGTGCACCTGATAACATTTCCAATGTGTTGGCTACAGCAGTTGGTTGCTCGAAAATCTCCTTCTGCATATAGTGCGTATAAGTTCCCAATCCAATATCTTCATTGGATAAATGCGTTTGATGAACGCTACGGCTGACCGGTTCGCCAAACTGGCTATTCAGACAATTTACAATCCTGAATCCATGACTGCTGAGCTCCGCAATGTCTCCATCTTCCAGAAATATGATATCGCGAGTCACTTGAAGTAAAGCCGACACATCTGATGCAACATAATGACCATCTTTTCCCACACCCAATATTAAAGGCGCTCCATGACGTGCAACAATAATACAATCCGGGTTCGTTTCTTCCATAACAGCTATGGCATATGATCCTTGCAATTCTGCAACAGACAAGCAAACAGCCTTGAATAAATCAGTTACTTCTCGCAGCTTGATAGCTATTAAATGTGCAATTACCTCGCTATCCGTATCTGATAAAAACCTGCATCCCTGTTTTTCCAGATAAGCGCGAATGTTTTCGTGATTCTCTATGATTCCATTATGTACAACAGCAATTCGAGATTCTTCTGAGAAATGAGGATGCGCATTACGCTCTGAAGGCGCGCCGTGGGTAGCCCATCGTGTGTGCGCTATGCCAGCAAGTCCTCGAACCTCTTGGTGTTCAACCAGTTTGCCAAGTTCGCTCACACGGCCTGTTGTACGTAATCTTTTTAATCCATAGTCAGCAATTACCAGGCCTGCCGAATCGTAACCCCTGTATTCGAGGCGTTGCAATCCTTCTATTAGAATGGGGACTACATTTGCATTTGCTATTGCGCCAACGATTCCACACATATGTACTTTGCCTCTTCAAATCAATAATTCAACAAAATGAAACTTTTCAACGAACGGAAATTCCAATTTTTAATCATTTTTAAAAATTAATACATCTATACCTTATCTATTCTGTCGTTTTGCATGGTTATTGCAAGCAGGGGAAATTTAATGATCGAAAAGACATTCTTTTTCAGGAGCAAATCGAAAGAAGAAAGAATAATATTTCAATTTACTTACATATGTCTCTGCTACTCAAGCTGTTCAGCTCACAGAACAAACTATAGCTTCCCCATCCATTGAGACACACCCTCTTCAATTAAGGAAAATGTTCTTTCAAAAAAATGCATCTCTTTTTGATATGGATCTGCAATATCAAAATTCCCCCATTCGCCCAAGCGAAAAATCTTTCCTCTTGCAGTTGGCTCATTTGCTTCAATAGTTTGCTTTTGGCTCAATTCCATGACCAGAATAAGTTCCGATCTGCGAATCATCTCCTGATTTAACTGGCAAGCACGATAGGCTGAAATGTCTATCCCTTTATTTATCATGAGTTGACATGCGTTCGGGTCCGGCGCATGCCCCACCAGCGCACTAAGACCCGCAGAACTCACTCTGCACTCCGACTTACCAGCTTCAATGAATGTTTGTTTAAATAATCCTTCAGCCATCGGGCTTCTGCATATATTCCCGACACAAACAACGAGCATATTTTTCAACAAGTTACAAATTATCCAAATAATCGTATTGATATATAAAAAAACTCAAGATCAGTTATTTTTTTACGTTTTAATGCATTTTATCCATGTAATACAGCTCCATAAAACCCTGACCTGTATGAGATCCTTGCACTTTAATCGCGCCTTCCCAATAAATATTGTAGGTAGTTAACATGGCATCAAACTCGTTGCTCTCATTTATGCTCTTGACTGAAAGATTTATATTTTTGGAGGGTATATTTATTACCCATTCAGTTGGATAAGCGATGTTTGATTGATTGCTGATCCATTTTTTACCAGGAATTACTTCAAAATCCTTCGCCAGCAACGTTTCAGTCTTTCCATGCTTGCTAATGCTGCCACTATAGAGAATAGGTTCGTTTGTTTCTTTATCACGCAATTGATAAATCATCACATCCGCTCCATCGTCTAATTGAAGGCTGAACCATTCCCACTTTAGCAGACCAACTAAAAATTCTCCCCATTGATGATCAAACCAGGAAATACCTGTCACCTTTTCAGTTTTGTCCCCAATTTTTATAACGCCCGCTGCATTCATGCGCGTGCGGGAGTAGTAATAGCTATCCCCGGCATCCTTCAATGGAATAATGCCATTTCCTCCATGAAGAGCCGGGGGTTGAGTATTTGTCAGGCCGAGATCGAGGCTGAACTTGTCGGTAATGATTTTTAATTTATCATTACCATTTCCTCCCATCATATGCCAGTCACCCTGGATAAATTCAAAGCTATTTTCCTTGTTTGAGGATGGATTACCCGCAGTTCTACGCTGAGCTTTATAGTGTCTGCCAGTTTGATGATCATTCAAAGAAGCATGACTAACCATATGATGAATCACGTTATTTATCAGGAACACCGTATAATGAAAACTAAATTCCTTACCAGACTCTGAACTTAGATGTCCGTTGTAGTACCACCATTCCATAGCCGCCTGATGAGGCGCATCATCTTTTGGCAGCGAAACCCGATCGCTTATGCCCGCCTGGCTTTCAAACCAATCATCAGTTGCCTGGGTATATAGCGCCTCATAGAAAAACCACGCACTGAATGCACAAACCGAAATCAGTATGATTAATGAAATAAATCGCGATCTCGAGAAACGAAATTTTCCATCTTTAGAGCGAGTTTTTCTGATTCTCCTCATGCCATTTCTGTAACACGTTTATTCATTCCCAGGAAGCTCTGAATAAGTCATATTTTCATTCCGAACGTAGAGAGAAAAATGGCATTTATTCCAAGAATCCTGGACTAGCTCCATAAAACAGCGCTTCTTTTAAAGAAGCGCTGCACCATCCCTGAGTAATACTTAAAGTTAATAATGTCTTTGGATTTTATTTCTGCAAATCCTACTTAGCGGAATCAGCCATTCTGACGAAGCCATTTTTTGGACATGAACAATCCAAACAGACCGAGAACCAGCAGATAAAGCATGGATGGTTCTGGAACTGCACTAATTGACAGTTGTGCTCCATTGAATAAAAAATCTTCGTAAGTGGATTGTGGATCCATTGGATTAAAACCAAATAAACCTACTGCAGTCAGAAATTGGGCAGGCAGTATTACTGAACCGTACATATTCGGTGCAATCAGATCAAACTCTAAATGTCCACTTAAACCGCTGCCATTCATGAGAGCAGTAACATCAAAATCATATCCGGCTGAAGTGGGATGTATGATTCCAACACCTGCAGCTGCCTGAATTAGTGAAAGCGCAGTAATGGGATTTGTCGTTAAGGGATTCTCAAATCCATCACTGCCAGGAAATGTCGTATTAAATGGAAAGAAGTTTGCGGAGTCAAACAATGGGCCCGTATTTTGCACTTCAACGGCTGACTGCGCTCCCATACTTGAGCCACCATCCCTGATATCCGTCAGCTTAGCCCATTCTCTCGGTAAATCTATTGCATTATATGGATTTAAAATGGTTGAGGCGTCATCAGACAAATATAAAGTCAATGTCGCTGATGTGACTTGACCTGGATTCCAGCTCGGGGTGTAATTTATGGAGCCGTTATAGGTTCCACTGCTTTCAGAAATTAAATCCGATACTGAGGCACTGTTAAACGTATATGTAGTGCTGGCCATTACTGCGCCGGCATTGAATAATATTAATGATATTCCCAAAATTCCAAATAGTTTCTTCATATTTTTTTCCTTATTATAAATTAACCTAAGCTCCAAATATCATTTAGCTGCAACGCAAATAGTTTTTCGACGGTCTGCTAGTGATACAAGTCTCAGGGTCGTACCATAGGTCGTTAATTCTTTACTTCACAGTAACTTTTCCGTGCATTCTTCATAAAACGATTCCGAATGCTCCGCCCAATTGATCGTTGGATTTTACAAGATTTACTGTTTAATAGAGTTTGATACTCTTTTTTAGCTGAATATAAGCAGGCGCCAGCATATCTCATTTAAACATTTAAAAAAATAGGGCAAATATCCTATTTTTCATAGGAAATTTGCCCTATTTTGTAGGATAAATTTAACTGTGTGCGAGAGAAAAACAGAGAAATCGATTTAAACAAAAAAAAAACGGCACAGGAACATACAGAAAAAGAATGGCATCTACCTTAAAAAATTGATATCAAGATTATTTAACCGAATCGATAATGAATTTTGACTAAAAAGGCAGGGATCGTTTGATAAGTTAACAATATTCACAACTCTGGTCAGACAGCGGCATAGACTCTATGTTGCACAAGAAAGAAAAATCTCCGAAAAAACACATAACCCGTGTCATCCGGAAATTTTTCTTCATTACAATACCACAGAAAAATTCGCACAGCTGTGCAAAGCTCTTTTTATTACTACCCAATACAGCATAGCCTAGCTAGTACAAGATGAATAGGCACTGGGACATTTAGGATTTAATCCTCCCGCAGGAGCATTTCTTTGCCCTTTCCAGTTTAATACTTCCAATACTTTCGCGTAATGCTTCTCCCGTGTCCAGAAGATATAGTTGGCATTTAAAGTATCTCGTGCAAATGCCAGGATCTGAGAAATAGTTGGTACATAGCCCGTACCATCGCCTTTCGTGTTTTTATAATTATTTGACATAACCGTGGGAACCATGGGAATAGTGCCAGCAAACTCTGAATAGTAATTATAAACTCCCTGGTTGGGGTCATATTTTGTTGCCTCAAAGAGCAAACCTTTTTCCTCAATAAAAGTATCCGGACTACTCAATGCAGTTCCAATATTTTTGAGTCTGCCTACGAATGATGCGAGGATGGGGCGCGGATAATTTACTTCCTGAATCGTCATTGTATTGGGGAAAAACAAACGCATTTGCTTCTGCACAATGATCTTATTGTTATAAAAATTAGTTACCTGGGTCTTGGTAAGTGGTTTGATAGGCTCTCCCATAGCGCTTTCTATCATGCTGATACCCTCAAAATAAGGATGCGAGTTGTAACGCTTCCCCATTGCCCTGAATAAGGCGGTCAGGCGATTCTGCACTTGCAAATTCCATAACTTAATATTACGCCCGGTGACTACTTTATTTCCATAATCACTAATATCAAATTCACCGCCTTCATATTCCGCCGTCTTCATATAGTTTGGCACAACTTGTCTTTTATTGAATGATTTAGTTTGCACCTGAATAACTAGGCGCTTTCCTCTGGAGGACAGCTCAGCAAGACGTTTATCAATCGATGAAAAATCATACACACCTTTTGATTTTTCCAGATCATTCCAAAAATACCGTATCATCATTCCTTTCAATGCAGGTGTAGCTTTGAGCTCACTATATACCTGTGATAAGTAGGTGGCATTGTTCTTTTGCGAACCTCTTATGATGTAATAGTGACCTGGGTGCCATTTGACAGCAGTGGGATCTGACGTTGCCGCCACGGCTCCTGACGGCACATACATCATACTGATGCACAACAATATTGCGATCAGCAGTTTATGTGCCATGTCATTTGGCTTGCTTGTGGTCGGTGTTAAATGACTGATATGAATATTGATATTCATAGAATAATTCCTCTCTAAAGTAAAAAGATAGGAACTGAGAGAATACGCTGCGAATTTTTTGCTCGAGATCCTTGCATTGTTATTAGAAAGTAAAACGAGTAGCGCGATCTAACAGTTCTGTGATCTGAATTTGCCCATGCTCTGAGAGTCACACGGACTCTCAGTGAGCTATTGAAAAAAGTGTCCTAAGGCGTCTTACCAGGTAGAAACGAATGGAAGTTACAGTTTATGACTGAAATGAGCATTCTGAGTCTGCACTTAGAACAACAACGGCAACTAAAAAGCCTTTCATCTGCCTGCTGAACGGTGGCATAGTTTGCCAGATGCTAAATTGAGAATAGAATCTCCTAAAAACATAAAACACGTTTCATATGGAAATCATTTCCCTGCATGAACGGTCGTTCAAAATCAAACGAACCCTCTAATCAACACAAGATGAATAAGCGGCTGGGCAGGTGGGATTTAATCCGCCAGCAGGAGCATTCTTTTGCGCACTCATATTTAAAACTTCCAATACTTGCGCGTAATGCTTCTCCCGTGTCCAGAAGATATAGTTGGCATTTAAAGTATCTCGTGCAAATGCCAGGATTTGAGAAATAGTTGGCACATAGCCCGATCCATCACTTTTCGTGTTTTTATAATTTTTAGACATTATCGTGGGCACCATAGGAATCATCCCAGCATAATCTGAATAGTAATTATAAATTCCCTTATTGTGGTCGTTCTCTGTTGATTGATAGAGCAAACTTTTTTGCTCGAGAAAAGTATCCGGACTGCTCAATGCCGTCCCGACATCTTTGAGGCTACCCACGAATGTTGCAAGGATTGAGCGCGGATAATTCACTTCCTGAATCGTCATCGTGTTGGGAAAAAACAAACGCATTTGCTTCTGCACATAGATCACATTGTCGTAGAACGCGGTCACTTGTTCATTAGTGAGTGGTTCCATAGGTTGCCCCATGGCGGTTTCAATCATACCGATACCCTCAAAGTTTGGATGCGAGTTGTAACGCTCACCCATTGCCTTGAATAAGGCAATCAGACGATCCCGCACTTGGGGATTCCATAATTTAATGTTACGTCCAGCTATTTCATTACCCCCAAAATTACTAATATAAAATTCACCACCTTCATATTCAGTTTTCTTCAAGTAATTCGGCACTACTTGCCTGCCATTAAATGATTTTGTTTGTACCTGAATAACCAGTCGTTTTCCTCTGTCGGTCAGTTCAGCAAGACGTTTATCAATGGATGAAAAATCATACACTCCATTTGAATCTTCCAGATCTGCCCAGAAATACCGGATCATCATTCCATTTAATACGGGTGTTGCATCGAGTTCACTGTACACCTTTGATAAGTATGCAGTATTGTTTTTTCGTGAGCCTTTTATTATGTAGTAGTGCCCGGGATGCCATTTGACTGCAGAGGAGTTCGGCGTTGCAGCTACGACTCCCAGCGGGGCCAGGATCAGCCATACACAAAACCATAGTAAGGCCAATGATATAAGGGTGCGGTTATTTCGCTCGTTGGCGAAAGGTGTTCTGAAACTGACTCTCAATAAAGCTTGAGTGTTGACACTCATATATTAATTCTCCTTTAAAGTTAAAAGATTAGAACTTCATGAATGAGCTTCGAATTTTTATTTCTTGAGATCCGCATGATCTTATTAGAAAGTAAAACGAAAGCGCTATCCAACAGGTCGGTCTTCTTATTTGCTCTTCCTCTGCGAGCTTGAAAGACTCCTGGCAAGCCATTGAAAAAAGTGTTCCAAGAAGTCGTTACTCAGAAACATGGTGTGGTTAAGGTCTGAAAAAATAAGCAACTTGATCACGCGCCTGGCACAACAGCGGCGACACAAAAGCGCTATGTCTCAAGTGATAAGGTCCAATCGGCCCTACAAGGAATATTTAAAGCAACTTGCGAATGAACTGCGTATTAATGGCAATCAAGCTGATATAAGCGAGCAATAATTCAATGCTCGCTCAAGAGGATATGTATCGGATAAGAATCTATAATTAATTCTTGAGATATAAGATCCCGATTTATATCTGAATGGCTCCCCGACCAGGGCTCGAACCTGGGACCTGCGGATTAACAGTCCGTCGCTCTACCAACTGAGCTATCAGGGAATTGATGAGATGCGCATGTTAACGTTTTGGAGCTTCAGGGTCAACCATGATGTTCACTCAAATACTAAAAATTATGCCAGATTAAGTCTTTTGAGTCCTTTCTGATTTTGAGTGGCTGTGCGATACAATATCAACAGTCGCATCAAAATCAAACAGTAATCTAAAAAACGTATCTTGCGCACAATCGATAGTATCCATCCCGTATAACGTCGAACAGCCATTCACATTGTCACCACAGTGCTCAGTAAAAATTTGATTGCTTAAAAATAACTGCGATTCATTGATAATAAATAACATAGCAATAATTATTAGCCGTAAAAATCGCAGAAAATATTCACTTTGTAGGCTTTAATCTTAAATTGCCTAGTCCTAGTTATTGATGTCCACGTACTTTACTTAACCTGTCCCCCCCAACCCTCGTTCGAATATGGTCATGGGCATCATCAGAAAAAATGATGTTACTGAGGTTGTTATTATGTAGAGCTTAATCATTCTTGCAATCTCCCAATATAAATATGCACTTAAAATGGATCTAGAAGATATAACAATCCCCCTTTAAACAACCAACCCAATTCCCTCTTTTTCGACAGTGTTTATTCTGTTTGAATTAAAAAGGTTCAAACGCAGCAAGAATTTCTCAACGCCATTCACTTATCTTATTGAGGCAAATAGATAATTTAAATTTATATTGCTCTTTTTGATATAGCCCGCATAAAAATCATATATGCTGTTGAAACATAAGATGGCAAAAAAACTAACAACATCTGGATGTCTAATAGAAAAATTAACACAACTCGCCTTTAGTAGAATACAAGGACTCATCCAATAATTTTTGAGGACCGAGCAGCCATCCGAATCAATCCTTAGTGCTTAGTGTTTAGCTAACAGGCCGTTGAAAAATTATCTGCGTTGCTGCTACGGTGTTAAAAACAGACTCAAAATGCTCATTTATTAAGCATGAACTGCACTTTTTCGCCTGTTTTTGCCTTGTATCAGCTGCCTCGAAAACGTTTTTCCACGGCCTGCTAAGGACGAATCAAGTCAAATAACATACCAATGCGCTTAATTCGTTTAAACAACATTATTTATGGGTTACTGTCATGCCTTACTTATTCGCTGGACTGTTATGCGCAATTAAGCGGAAGCATTACGGGAACAACAGATTATTTCTGGCGCGGTTATTCAAAGAGCGATGGAAAACCAGCAGCACATGCCAATATTGATTATGAACTTAAATCGGGTATATACCTGGGCGCTTATGCTTCAACCGTCAATTTTGCTGACACTGGATTCGAGAATCGTTCTAATCTGGAATTCCGTCCTTATGTAGGTTGGGCTTATAAGTTATCTGATGATTGGCGATTCAATGCTGAATGGACGCGCTATATCTTTAGCGGAAAAATATTTGATCAAAAGGTTGACTATAACGAATTTTATATTTCCAGTCATTTCCGAGACTTGCTGACCGCCAATTTCTTTATTTCTGAAAACAGCTATCAACAAAATCATATGGCATTCGGTTATGAGTTTACCGCGCGCTACCCAATTACTAATTCGATCCAGATATCGAGTTCATTGGGCTACAATAATCAGAAGCAAATATTGGAGTACAATTATCTTTACTGGAGTGCCGGATTAACTTGGCATTTCGCCCGCAACATAGGTGTCGATGTGCGTTATTACGGGGCCACACATACTGCGATCAGAAATTATGGATATGCATCACACTGGGAGTTTCATCCTCAAGCTGTCAATGATCGTGTATTATTCTCCTTTACCGTAGGGTATTAATTTTTTTTTAAAATTACATATATCAATGAACCTTTCATTGAATACAAGAAATATACAGGCAAATTTTAGATAATGCAGAACCAGTACGATAAATTTAATAGGCAGCGATATGCAGAAGCGCCTGACTTAAAATGATTCAGAAATCCTTTAGCTCGCAAGAACAACAGGCTAAGGAACGTCATTTGATTGCAGAAGCCGCAGCTGGCAATGGAAAAGCGTTTGAACAACTGTATCAGCTATATTTTAATCGGCTATATCAGTTTATTTTCCATATTAACAGGCATCATGATTGTATTGAAGAAATCATCAATGATGTGATGTATGTAGTTTGGGAAAAAGCCGGCACATATGATCAAACATGCCGGCCGTCGACATGGATTTTAGGTATCGCCTATTTAAAATCATTAAAAAGTGCCAAACAAAGTACAAAAAGAGAAGATCAATCAGTTGAATTTAATGATGAATTGGATTACTTCCCTGATCGGGGTTCGCATTGGGTTTCTCAATTAGAAGATAGTAATTGGCTTGAAGTTGCGCTCGAAAAATTATCGACAGAACAACGCGCCGTTGTGGAAATGACATATTTTCAAGGATTACACTACAGTGAAATTTCAGAAATTATGCAATGTCCCGAGAATACAGTAAAAACCAGAATGTTTCATGCGCGTAAAATTTTAGCTAAATTTTTTCTAGAGCTTAATAACAGAGGTTAACGGATGTTGTCTACACAGATCAAAATGACCAATCAAAGTGAACATCAAAAAATATGGGATCTTTTACCTTGGTATATAAATCAATCCTTAGGCCCTGTTGAGCACGCGATTGTAAAAAATCATATTAAAACTTGCATCACGTGCAGAATTGAATTAAATCAGCAAGAGCAAGTATTTAAGGAGATACAACAGGCCGATCTTTTACAACAAGTATCACAAGCTTCATTTGCCCAGTTAAAAAAACGGATTGAAACGCAACCTGAACTTTGCTCTGAGAAACAATATACTGCGCCAAAAAGCGATCTTATATTTTTCCCATTCCAAATTCGATTCCTTGGTTTTGTAAAATACACTGCTTTGGCCGCCAGCTTACTTTTGTTAGCTTCTCCATTTTTGCTGCATTCATTGTTTGTTCAACCTGAAATGGCAGGTTCATACAGAACGCTAGCGGCCGCAACTGAGAGTACCGATAATACAAGCAATATCGTACGAATTGTTTTTGCAGACCACCCTGATACTGAGCAAATTGATGTTATAGTGAATAGTGTTTCAGGGCATATTGTTAAAGGCCCATCTCCCAATGGCGTTTACGAAGTGCAAATTGGTAATCATCAAACAGATTCTCAGCAGGTGAATGATGCAATTTTACGTTTGCGTGATCATTCCTCCGTTATTTTTGCTGAGTTGGCTCAAGGACTATCTGTTTCGGAATAGGATCATGCGTCGATGTTAAGTAATCACATAAAAATTTTTCTGAGTATTGCCTTATTGTTGATGGCAATGAGTATTGCTTTCCCGGGCAAGGCCGGTCTGGATATATTTATTGATCCTGAATTTTATGATAGCAATCAATCAAATCGCATCATATTAGTGACTTACACTGACATGAATATCAATAGCATCCCCATTGGCATGGCCAATCTGGCATATCGCCAAAGAGGTGAATATAACAGTTCGACCTGGAGCAAACGAATAGCCTCCAATATCAGGGATGAATATAAATTAAAAATTCTTACTCAATGGTCCATCAGTGAAATTGGCGAACACTGTGTTGTATATGCGGTTGGTGAAGATCAATCAATCGATGATGTCATTAATGCATTAATACAGGACCAACGCGTTAGTGATGTTCAAATAATGAGCACGTTTCAAGTCATGGCAAACGGATACACTGATCCGTATTATCGCCTGCAAACCAATATTCAATCGATGAATATCAATGAAATACACAAACGAACTACAGGCAAGGATGTAACAATCGCAATCATTGATACCGGTGTTGATACTAGGCATCCTGATTTAGAAGGTCAAATTCAGCATAGTAAGAATTTTGTCGCACAAAAATCACAGGAACACTCCAGCGAACTTCATGGAACGGCAGTTGCCGGCGTTATAGCAGCTAAAGCAAATAATGGTGAAGGCATCGTCGGCATTGCACCGGATAGCAACATAATCGCACTCAAAGCTTGCTGGGAAGTTAAGGCAGGCAGCTTAGAAGCAATTTGCAATAGCTTTACATTAGCACTGGCGATCAACAAAGCCATTGAAATGCAAGCCGATATTCTCAATTTGAGTTTAACTGGCCCCTATGATCCCCTCTTGGCCAGATTGATAGAAAAAGCCGTTCAGCATGGCATTATTATTGTTGCTTCGAAAGCTGATAAAGATGATGAAGAATCGGGCTTCCCGGCTCAGCAACCAGGTGTCATTGGCGTTAGCAGCATTAACAACACCAATAGTATCATTCAATCGTTATACGAAGATCACCTGCTGACCGTATACGCACCCGGTGAGGAAATCTTAACGACTTTACCCAAAGGTACTTATGATTTTGTATCGGGCAATTCTTTAGCAACAGCGCATGTTTCCGGCCTAACTGCCTTGCTATTACAATTAAGGCGTGATTTAACTAATCATCAGCTTTTCAATCTATTAGTAAAAGCAAACGAACCGAGTTTTCATAAGTTATTCAGGAATCGACAGTTAAATAATGCAATTAAACTCACGTTAAGATCTGAAAAGCAAAACAAAAGCCGATTTAATTAGTTTCTGTTTTGTGGGCAGAGTTAATCAATTACAACTCGCACCAAAACTTCTATCCGTCAATTTAAATCGGATTGCGGAATAACAAGAAACTTCTAGAAAATTGAACTTGGCGATAGCATCAATCCTGGTTCTCCAGAAACAAGCTTACCAAGATTCCCCATTATTACTCTCTGATCTTGATATTTACAGGTGCACTGCGCTGAATTGGGGTGTCGATTCTCCGATTTAAGCCCAATACTGTGATGCGTTGTGCAGTGTTGAAACTGGGTACACCATCACTGTCCCGCAAAATGGATGACACTTTGTATTCTAAGCTGCTTGAATCCGGGTCAAAACGGATATCGTGCAACCAGATGCCAGCTCGTTGCACCTGCTGATGCTCACACTCATATGAGAGATCCCAACCAGTCAGCAGTGGCACAGCATAGTCAAAAGATAAATCGTTGATCCGAAAAGTCTGGGTGCGAACAACGCCATCTACATTTTTACTGCAGGTGGCTGTTTTTCCTGCACGAGGATTCAATGCCAGAAAATCTGCGCGCAATTTGACGCTATTGCCTAGAATCATAGCAGTACGCGTTCTGATTCGGTATGTGCGAGTGCCGTTGTCTTTAAAAACGGTCTGTGTGGCCCAATGTAGGCTACCATCCAAACTTGGAGTTGTACTGGATTGAGAAAGATTGTAGGCCAACTGCAGCAAGCGATAATCCGTACGATCCGCCCACTTACAAGGAGGGAATCCCAATTCACATTCAAACGCATTATCGAACTGAAAATCAAACCCGCGCGGAATAATTGCAATTGCAGCATTTCCTTTTAGCGTACCTCTGCTTGCAGTGTTTTCCAGCGTAGCGAGCGCACCTTGATTCTTATTCTGCAACGCTGCAGCTTCAATTCCGTTGTAATCACCCTCAATCACAGCATCAAATAAAACTGAGCGATAGCCGAAAGCGGTATAGAACACACAGAATTCATAGGCATCTTTGCGATTCTGATCGCTTAGCTTACCTTGCGCTTCAAATACTAAAAAAGTCGAACCCTCATTTTTAACTATCTTACTGTGTGTAATGTCTGCGCTCATCGTATTGACTTCGCGATCGCCATGCAGAAAACGCATATCCCAACCATTCAATATCACTGTGCCGCTATCCACGTAATTAGGTAGTTCAATCCATTGCAGCACGGTGGCAGCCTCTGAGCCACTGTCACGCTGAGTGCATTTATTTCCTTCAATCAAAATAAATTTACCTTCATCCTCAAAAACCGTTCTTCCCTCCGACTTGAAGGTCAATTGTTCAAAGGATGTCGGAATCCTTACTTTGTCCGCTGCATTGATCGTTTTCTGTTCCAAGGATTTGCTGGCGCAGGCAGAAAGCAAGAATAGAATGGATAGGGCAAGTAACAGAGATCCATAGCGAATCATTCATTCTCTCCAGAAATTAGTAACGTCAACTCATTAACAAATACTTGCCCAATTCTCTTTTGCAAAAAACTATTGCTGCTAGAATAACAAAATAAGCTGGGCTGCCGGAATAAATCAGGTTAAAAAATTGGCAATTGCAACAAACTTATCCACTGATAAATTTTCAGCACGTAACCCAGAATCAATTTCCAGTGCGCTGAAATCCTCCGCAGTCAAGAATTGCTGCAGAGTATTGCGCAAGGTTTTTCGGCGCTGAGAAAATGCTGTTAATACAATTCGAGAAAATAATGCTTCATCAATAGCCATCAGTGACGATGCAGGTCGAGGAATCATGCGCACAATAGCCGATTCAACCTTCGGTTGAGGACGGAAGGATTCTGCTGGTACCTCAAACACATATTCCATATCGAATCGATACTGCAACATCACGGAAAGACGTCCGTAATCGGATGTTGCCGGTACTCCCACCATACGTTCGACCACTTCTTTCTGCAACATAAAGTGCATGTCCATAATATGTTCAGAAAATTGGCTCAGGTGAAACAATAACGGCGTAGAGATGTTATAAGGCAGATTGCCGATAATTCGTAGCTGACTGCCCAGCATAGAAAAATCAAACCTCATTGCATCGGCAGTATGAATTGTCAGCTTCTCACATGGAAATTCATTTTTTAGTTTATCTACAATGTCACGATCAATTTCAACCACATCCAAATGATCTATTACTTGCAGCAGAGGCCGTGTTAGCGCACCCAACCCTGGTCCTATTTCAATGATGCGGTCGTCTTTCTGCGGATAAAATTCAGTGATAATCTGCGCAATAATATGCTGATCGACAAGAAAATTCTGACCAAAACGTTTGCGAGGATTATGTCGCATGATGATGAAAAGATACTTGGTTGGTAGCGAGTTGGGCTGCCATGTCAATGGCTGCCAATAGGCTCCCAGCATTTGCCTGTCCGGTTGCAGCTAGTTCCAGAGCTGTACCATGATCAACTGAGGTTCGGATAATCGGCAGTCCTAAGGTGATATTTACACCACCACCAAAACTGGCATGCTTGAGAACAGGTAAACCTTGATCGTGGTACATGGCGAAAATACAATCATAATGCTTGAGTTGCGCAGGACTGAACAGCGTATCCGCGGGAACAGGCCCGGCTAATTGCATACCTTCAGCTCGTAGTTTATTCAACACGGGAATAATGATATCAATTTCTTCACGTCCCAGATGACCGGATTCGCCTGCATGCGGATTAAGTCCCGCAACTGCAATGCGTGGATTTTCTAGCATGAAACGGGTAATTAAATCATGCTGAATAATGCGTAATTTGCTTTCGATGGTGTCTGCTGTGATCGCCGCTGCCACATCCTTGAGCGGTAAATGAGTAGTCGCCAGGGTAACACGCATATTTCCACCCGCTAGCATCATAACAACAGAACAATGCATCAATTCCGACAAATATTCCGTATGACCGGTAAAGGAAAATCCGGCATCACTAATCACCCCTTTATGTACCGGCGCAGTCACCATACCGTTGAATTGCCCTGATTTACAAACTTCAACGGCTCGATCCAACGTAGTTAAAACATATTGTGCATTCAGCGGATTGAGTTTTCCCGGCTGTACCGGCTCTGCAACTGGAACATGTAAAATCTGCAAACTGCCCGCAGTATGCTGAGCTGGTGAGATCGCAGGACCTTCAATTAGATTTAAGGGAAGTCTGAGTTGTCTTGCACGTGCCAGTAATACATCGCCATCCGCAATCACTACCAGCTTGCATGACAATGGCTGCTGTGCGATCTGTATGCATACATCAGGTCCGATTCCTGCTGGCTCGCCCGGTGTCAGAACCAATGCCGGTATGAATTTTTGGTTCATAACTCCTGATCCAGACGATATTCCACATAGGCTTGATCGCGCAATTGCTGCAACCAATCTTGTATAACCACATCGGCCTTGCGAGTCCGTATCGCTTGACGCGCAGACTGTCTGCGTCGATCAAGACTGATATCCTGAGTACGACGTTCCATAACTTGAATTAAGTGCCAACCAAATTGAGATCTTACCGGATCACTGATTTCACCAGGTAACAGAGCATTCATCACGCGCTCAAAATCAGGCACGGTATCACCGGGCGATAGCCAACCGAGATCGCCGCCAGATGATGCACTGGCATCCTCGGAATACAGCCTGGCAACTTCTTCAAAACTCTCTCCTCTATCCAGTCGTTCCTTAAGTGCAAGAATTCTCAGTTTCCCATCGCTTTCAGAAGTCAATTCATTAATTTTTATCAATATATGGCGTGCATGCGTCTGATCTATAATGACTGTCGGAGTTTCTTGAGTGCGTCTGCCCAGTAATTTGAAGATATGAAAACCGTTCGGGCTTTGCACGATTGATGTTATATCATTTGGTTGCAGTGCTTCTAGTATTTGAGCAAAGGTCGGCCCCATTTGAGAAATGGGGCGCCACTCAATGATGCCCCCATTCTTTGCATCGGCTGCATCGGAAAATTCTGCAACTACTTGTGCAAATTCAACACCTTCTTTAAGCTTTATCAATGCCATTTCAGCGCGCTCGGCTCTTTGCTGGATCTGATCTGAAGTCATATTCTCCGGTACCAGGATTAAAATATGCGCGAGACGATATTCATCATCGCCCTCCGCCGAGGCTTCCTGAGTTTGCAGAAAATTATCAACTTCTCCTTCTGTAACATTGACTTGATGTTTTACTTCCCGCTCTTTAAGTCGCGCTATTATCATTTCTTCCCGGATTTCTTCTCGAAACTTGTTATAGCTGATACCGTCACTTTCCAACACAGCATGAAATTCAGACAAGGTCAATTTATTATCTTCGGCGATCCGATGAATAGTCTCATCCAATTCATTTTCGGCGACTGACAAGCCGACTTCCTGTGCATGTTGAATTTGTATACGTTTGGTGATAGCAGCCTCCAACACCTGCTCCTCTAAAGTATGCTGATCAGGTATTTGCATACCTTGCTGCTGCATTCGACCGATCGCTGTTTTTACAGCCTCATCAAGTTCATGTCGGGTAATGACATCTTCATTCACAACAGCAACTATGTGATTAATCGGCTTAGCTTCCGGAACAAAAGCCAATTCTTGTGCGGCAATATGAGCTGGTATGAGAATGATCAGTATCAGAAAAATCCAGAAATTGTTTCTTTGAAGCATAGAATGACGATACGTGATGGATGCGATATTTAAGTCCAATGATCAGTGAATGCTGGTATATCCAGGAATTGTTCCCTGTAATACTTGCAGCGGGTTGTTACCAATCCCCATCAATCCTTTAAGCTCCAGTTGCAGAAAAAACGCTGTAGTCGTTGTTTGTGTCGCAGTCGTCAAGCGTTGCAGTACAACCCTTAAAGCCCAGCAGCAAGAGTTGTATTCAAGTCCCGCCAGGCCTGCCAGAATTTTATCGTCATTTAATGAGTAATTAACCCGTGATACACCACGCAAATTTCCATAAATAGGCCACTGCACCGATGTATCGACTTGCTGAAGTACATCACGCGTAAAACGATAGCCAAAGTTCAGTACTTTTCCAGGCTCCGGCTGATAGCTGACACCGCTGCGAACCTTTTCAATCACCCCTATGGATTGATCCATTTGCACATTGGAATCCGTGCTGATATGCTGTGTCAAACGACCTGATATTGCAGCAATAAAATCCGCATTTCCACTGGTCACCTGTGGTGGCAGTAACTGAATTCTGGGATCAGTAAAATTCATCAGTTGACCGACAGCCAATCGCAAAAACTCGACTCCTGTCTCTTTATCAACAAAACGTGATGTGAGTGCGCCCACAGCACGGTTAGCATCATTAATGCGATCGCCACCACTGAACTTGTTCTCGGTCAACATCTGCGCAAAGCTGAAGTCATTGACTGCTGAATCAAAATTCGGCAAAAAACCTTGATTCCGATACGGTACATAAACATAAAAAAAACGTGGTTCAAGCGTCTGAACTATACTCCTGTCACCCCAGTTGAATTGACGATCAAATGCGATTCCACTATCCAAACTCACAATAGGAACCGTGCGATCCACATTTTCTCCTTTAGCATCCACTGGTGCAGTTAGATTGTAATTCGTGTAATGCAAGCCAAATTTGGGCGTGATATACCCATATTCATTTCGTAGTGGCGTACTGACACTGGGGTAAAGAATAGTACGATTTCCGTCAACAAGCGTCGGATGAAAAAAATTCGTCCAGCTACTCTGCAATTCAAAATCAAATTTACCGACATTATACTTAGCTGCATTCACAGCAAAATGAGGCAGTCTTTCGTAAGGCGACACAATTAATGCAAAAGGATCCTGAATCGTCTGAAAACGTTGCGCAAATCCGGTGAAATTCAATACGCCATCCGTTCCCAATCTGCCGTTGTAGTTAACTCCTCCCTGTTGTGACAAGTTAACCAAACTGGTCTGTGCTAAATTGGGGGTTAGCTCACGAAAATAACGATCATCTGAAACCGCGTTATAATTCAAGAAACCCTGCCAACCTTTCCCAATATTTTGCGTGTGCGTATATAAAACGCCCCAGCGTGTTCGATTTCTTTCGATATCCTGCGGCAAGATGTCAAATAACAAATGTCCGTTCATTTGGTTATTGCCAATATATCTAAATTCATTACTCAGCAGAAAACCACGCTGAGTCATAATCCGTGGTGTTATGGTGGCATCAATATTCGGCGCAATATTCAAATAAACCGGCAAACCTACATCAAAGCCCGTTCTAACGTTATAGCCCGCAACCGGGGTCAGCAACCCCGTTTTACGTTGACCGCTATAAGAGAAATCTAACCAGGGCGAATACAGGATCGGAACATCTTTAAACACCACACTGACATGCCGTGCAGTACCCACCTCTTTTTTATTATCAATTTCCACTTCCTTGGCGCGCAGATACCAGTCATGATTACCTTCTGGACAAGCAGTGTAATTGGTATCTTTTATCCGGTAATTATCTTTACCCTCGAACAGCAAAATATCACCTGCCCCGCGCCCCTTCCCTTCTTTCACCGAGTAACGCGGTTCGGTTAAATGGCCTATCTCGGTTTTCAGATTAATCTCAAGCTGTTCGCCTTGCAAAATATCTTTGGGTCGTTCCAGACGCACATTACCTTCAGCTTCCGCATCTTCGGTTTGCTGATAATATTTCATCCGTTCAGCGGTGAGCACTTTATCGCCGTGATGCAATACCACATCTCCAGTCGCTTCGATTTCCTGCTTGTAATAGCCGGTAATTTTATCTGCTTCAATCAGTACCGGTTTTTTCTGCGGCTTTATGATCGGATTCTGCTCACTATTTGACTTGAGGGCGGATGATTCATTACTCCAGCTGGTCAGCGGTAAGTTAAGCAAGATTAGAAAAAATATGCTTTGCGCAATTCGTATCATCATTCTGCAACTAGTTCAGGAAATTCGGGTGGAATTGATTCAATTGCTCGTTTTTCCTTTTGTCTTGATTGATTCGCCAGAATCATCTTAATATTTAGCGAAAATGGTTATTCGAATTACTGGCCATTGTACTATTTCTTTTAACCGGTAATCCATCAAAAAACAGAATAATAATTCAGCAAGATAGCCAAATCGCCATTATCGTGTACGAAACACCAAATAAACCACGCCCCACCATGCACAGCAGAGCTTGCAAATAATCCAACTTCAACGGTTCTTTCAAATTACAGTAGCAAAAATGCCACAAAACCTGTCAATGCAATAATTTTCTGAATAATTATGAATTACTTGCCAAATAGCATGGCGTTCTCATAGATGCTCAAATTCCCAATTCTTGCCAAATCATATCGATTCGTTTCTTGACTGCATCATCCATCATAATGGGTGTGCCCCACTCCCGGTTCGTCTCACCTGGAAATTTATTCGTTGCATCCAGCCCCATCTTGCCTCCCAATCCCGACATCGGACTGGCAAAATCCAGATAATCTATCGGAGTATTCTCAACCAGCAAAGTATCGCGCACCGGATCGACACGAGTGGTAATCGCCCATATCACTTCTTTCCAGTCACGCACATTGATGTCGTCGTCGGTAACAATAATGAATTTGGTATACATAAACTGACGCAGAAAGCTCCAGATGCCGAACATCACACGCTTGCTATGTCCTGCATATTGCTTTTTCATACTGACTACCGCCATGCGATACGAGCATCCCTCGGGAGGCAAGTAAAAATCGGTAATTTCCGGAAACTGCTTTTGCAGTAGCGGCACGAATACCTCATTCAATGCTACGCCGAGTATCGCAGGTTCATCGGGTGGTTTTCCGGTATACGTGGAGTGATAGATCGGATTGCGTCGCATCGTGATGCGATCGATAGTAAATACCGGAAAAGTTTCCTGCTCGTTATAGTAACCCGTGTGGTCGCCGTAAGGACCTTCCAATGCGGTTTCACCGGGATGAATCGCTCCTTCCAGCACAATTTCTGCAGTAGCCGGCACCTGTAGGGTATTGCCAATACATTTGATCACTTCCGTTTTAGCGCCGCGCAATAAGCCAGCAAACTGGTATTCGCTCAAAGTATCCGGTACTGGGGTTACCGCACCTAAAATAGTCGCCGGATCAGCGCCTAAGGCAACTGCCAGTGGATAGGGTTTATCTGGGTACAGCATGCTGAATTCACGAAAATCCAGTGCCCCTCCTCGATGCGTTAACCAACGCATAATGACTTTATTGCGAGCAATGACCTGCTGACGGTAAATACCCAAATTTTGTCGTGTCTTGTTCGGTCCCCGGGTCACCGTCAGACCCCAGGTAATCAGCGGCGCGACATCGCCCGGCCAACAGGTTTGAATCGGTATTCGACTCAGATCGACATCATTACCCTCCCACACAACTTCCTGGCATGGCGCGCTGCTTAATTCTTTTGGCGCCATGTTCAGCACTTGTTTCAGTACCGGCAATTTATCCCAGGCATCTTTCAATCCTTTAGGTGGATCAGGTTCTTTTAAGTAGGCTAATAACTTACCCACTTCCCGCAACGCCTCGACTGATTCCTGCCCCATGCCGAGCGCAACCCGTTTCGGTGTTCCGAATAAATTGCCCAATACCGGCATACTATATCCTTTGGGATGCTCAAAGAGCACCGCCGGTCCTTGCTTTTTCAGGATACGGTCACAGATTTCCGTCATTTCCAACATGGGATCAATTTCCGTTTGCACACGTTTCAGTTCTCCCATCACTTCCAGTTGCGTCATAAAATCGCGCAAATCTTTATATTGCATGAAAAATCCTTAATGCTGAAAAATCAAGTAATCGAGTGCAATCCCGGCAAACACCACCATACCCACCCAGTTATTGTGCAAAAATGCCTTAAAACACAATGCTCGCTCGCGGTTACGAATCAATGTGTACTGATATGCGATCAGCCCCGCTGCAACCAGCAACCCAGCGTAATATGCCAGATTCATCTGTTGCCACTGACCGATCCCAATCATAATCACGATAAAACAAACATGGCATACCATCACACCCAGCACATCAAACTGACCCCAAGTAATCGCCGAAGTCTTGATGCCGATTTTCAGATCATCCGGCTTATCGACCATAGCATATGCCGTGTCATAAGCAATTACCCAGAACAGATTAGCCAGCATCAAAATTCCAGTCACTGGAGGTAAGCTATCCGTTTGCGCCGCAAATGCCATCGGAATACCAAAACTGAATGCGATTCCCAAATAAGCCTGTGGCATTGAAAAAAAGCGTTTCGTAAAGGGATATGTTCCGGCCAGAAAAAGTGCAGGCACAGATAGCAGAATGGTCAATTGATTTAAAGGCAAAACCAGTAAGAATGCGCACAAACTCAAACCCGTCGCCAGCAGCAAAGCCTCTTTAGAACTAACTCGGCCAGCCGCCATCGGGCGATTCTTGGTACGTTCGACATGCGGGTCGATTTCGCGGTCAGCAAAATCGTTGATAACACAACCTGCCGAGCGCATCAGCACTGTACCCAAAACAAAAATAAGCAAAATATGCCAATCGGGTAATCCCTTTGCCGCAAACCATAGCCCCCAAAGCATCGGCCACAACAGCAGCAAAATTCCAATTGGCTTGTCGAGTCGCATCAATTGCGCGTAAGTTTTAATTCGATCAGCAATATTCACAATGTTAAATCCAAAATAGCCGGCAAAAAAACCTCAGTTACTAAAATCGACTGCCCATGCAACGTAAACAAAGAACGCCTCGCCCATAGATTATGGGGTTTAACTGACAAACGCGCACAAGCCCGATCATACAAAAAATGACCGCGGCTTATTTTCTTAAATTCCAGCGGTGTGCGCTTGATTTTAGGATTAGTAAATAACACCGTCCCCAAAGACTTATTACCCAAACCACTCAACCCTCGCCATGCGCCACGAAGATCCTTATGTGCTACCACCGAATGTGCAAATACCACTGGCGTATCACCACAGTAAAGATACACTTCTCGCACCAGTGCCAGTTCACTGGCACGCAATCCCATTACTCTCTGTTCATCCTCATAAATCCTGCTGAGCGACTGAAAAACACGTTTGACACAGAACTTCGCACAACAATTCTGGATACGGCGCGTTAAAGAACCGCGATCCTGCAGCCAGAACCGGTGATGTTGAGAAACAGATATCAGTGCAGCATGCCATGCCAGTGGATGGTCTTTATTCATTATGGCTAGGCAAGTAAGTAAAATAATTGCATGATGAGTAATTATGTACTGAAATCAGGCAAAATTGCTCTAAGAATTGTGGGAACGGGATTATACAATAGTCTCAATGCTATAATGGCATAACCCATTAAAACCTTTGAGGCTGATCAACTCATTAAGAACTGAAGTATTAACATCCAACATATTAATTGTTATTTAAACGATAATTGAAATAACTCGCTTGAGTTATCTAATCTGAGAGCAGATTTCAGTACTGCGATAGAAATATCCATGATTGACCAATTCAACTTACATGTCATCTCATATACTATAGGTGGAGGCTACGACCGCCATCCACTGCAATAATTTGACCGGTGATATAAGGTGCATCGGCAATTAAAAACTGTACGGTTTTGGCAATATCTTCCGGTTCCCCACAGCGTTTCAGCAAGGTGCCAGCAATTATATGCTGGCGCGCCGCTTCATCCGCCCATTCGCCGTCTTGTGGCCATAAAATCGGTCCCGGTGAAACACCATTGACGCGCACTTCGGGTGCCATTTCTACCGCCAGTGATTTGGTCAATGCTAACAATCCACCTTTGGCAGCGTTATAAATCACATAATTCTTCAACGGTCGTTCAGCGTGAATATCCACAATATTCACGACACAGCCCAGCTGCTCTTTCAAATATGGCGCTATTGCCTGAGTCAAGAAAAGAGGTGCCTGAAGATTACTGCCTATGAGATCATTCCAATCTTCCAATGTGCATTGAGGCAGCAGGGTTGGGAAAAAGCTTGAAGCATTGTTAATCAATACATCCAACTGTCCAAAGCGGTCGACTGCTTTTCTCACCAATTCGGAAAGATATGCAATATCCAACAAATCGGCCTGCACCAGAGCTACCGAATCAGCGCGCTTTTGATTCAATTCATCGTGCAATATCTTGGCTTCATCGAATGAAGACCGATAGTGCACAATCAACCTTGCTCCCTGTGCATGTAACCTGCGACAGATAGCCGCGCCTACCCGTTTCGCTCCCCCGGTAACCAATATCACTTTCCCTTGCACACTCATCTCCCTCAAAGTACTGCTACACTATTTCCTTTTGCAATTTACCATAAACAAACTTACAGTTACTTATGTCTTTATATACCACCTTCCCTTCCCCCGGTGAAAGCGCACTGGCTCACAGTCACTCAGTATTGACGATGATCAGAGAACAGATCCTTGCTTCAGGTGAATGGATTTCCTTTGAACAATATATGAATCTGGCGCTGTATGCACCTGGGCTTGGTTACTACAGCAGTGGCGCGACTAAATTTGGCAGCGCCGGGGATTTTGTCACCGCTCCAGAAATTTCTTCACTCTTTGGTCGTACACTGGCATTGCAGCTATTACAAATCTCTCAACATCTTAAACATACTGATATTCTTGAGGTAGGTGCGGGATCAGGTAAGCTAGCACTCGATATATTGACCGAACTGGAAAGAACCGCTGAATTACCGGAAAAATATTTGATTCTGGAAGTAAGCGCCGAGCTGCGCCAACGACAACAGACGCTTCTTGCTAGCAGAATACCTCACCTCATGCAACGTGTGGAATGGCTGGAGCAGTTACCCGATCAATTTAGCGGCATTATTCTTGCCAATGAAGTGTTGGATGCAATGCCAGTACATTTGGTCGCATGGCATGATGACGCCATCTTCGAACGTGGCGTGACCTGGCATAACAATCAATTTTCCTGGCAGGATCGTAGCATACAAGACACTGATCTTTATGAGATTACCAATCAGATGACACCCCAAATTAATCCAGACAATCATTCAAACTTTGAATATGTCAGCGAATTTAGCCTTTCGGCTACCGGATTTATTCGAAGCCTGGCAAGCATTCTTCACCAAGGAGTCATTCTATTGATCGACTATGGATTTGGATGTAATGAATACTATCATCCGCAGCGCAGCCAAGGCACATTAATGTGCCATTATCGCCATCACGCCCATGACAATCCATTTTATCTTCCCGGTCTACAAGATATCACCAGTCACGTTGATTTCAGTGCAATCACTCGTGCCGCAAGCGATAGTGGCCTTACACTTCTGGGTTATACGACCCAAGCCTTTTTTCTGATTAATTCTGGAATTACCAAAATACTGGCACAAACATCCGCCACAGATACTGCTCGCTACTTGCCACAATCCAATCAATTACAGAAACTGGTCAACCCTGCCGAAATGGGCGAATTATTCAAAGTTATCGCTTTCGGAAAAAAATTTACAGAACCCCTTATCGGGTTTAATACCGGAGATATGAGCCGCCTATTATAAAAAATTCTAAAAATTAATGTGTGCTGTCAATAATGGAGTTCATGCTATTAAGCAGCGGCTAGATTTGTATATAGTATCACTGCGTAAATTCTGCTGGTGACAGATAACCCGGTCTGACTATGCAACTTTGAATTCTTCGAAAATCGGCATATCTCACTCTCTGCATTTCACGCGTACAAGCAGATTATCAGCGATAATTTGAGTCATGGCTGATAGATTGAGTTAAAATAAGTACCCATGAGTAATTCACATCTTCCCGAACATATTATCCGACCGGAAATTCTTGCACTTTCCGCTTATCATGTTCCGCCGGCTGCGGGCATGATTAAATTGGATGCCATGGAAAATCCTTACTCTTTGTCACCGGAGCTGCGTGACGAAATTGCACAATTGACAGCAAATGCACCCATTAATCGATATCCCGATGCCAGTGCGGCTGCGCTTAAAGAAAAATTACGCCAGACGCTGGCAATTTCCGATGACATCGATATTCTGCTCGGCAACGGTTCGGATGAAATCATTCAAATTATCGCAATGGCGGTCGCAAAACCCGGTGCGGTAATAATCGGTGTGGAACCTTCATTTGTGATGTTCCGGATGATCGCCACGTTTGCGAACATTCAATATGTTGGAATACCTTTAACACAGGATTTCTCATTGAATCTGGATGTCATGTTGGCTGCAATTGTTAAACACAAACCTGCTGTCATTTTTCTGGCTTACCCCAATAATCCAACAGGAAATCTATTTGATCGCGCAGAGATCTTAAGCATAATACAGGCTACTTCTGGCATTGTTATCATTGATGAGGCCTATCAGGCTTTTGCGGATGCAAGCTTTATCAACGAGTTAGATCAATTTCCCAATCTATTATTAATGCGTACGTTATCCAAATCAGGATTGGCTGGATTAAGATTAGGATTTTTACTTGGAAGATCTGAGTGGCTGATACAACTGGAAAAGATGCGTTTACCGTATAATATTGGCATAATGACGCAAATAATTGCTGAGAAAGTATTGCACCATACTTCAGTTTTATCAAAACAAGCGGACGCCATCAAATCAGAACGCACAAAAATGAGTACATTTCTTGCCACAATAGATAATATTAAAGTATATCCTTCGAAGGCCAATTTTATTTTGTTTCGAATCCATGCAGCCGCTCAGATTTTTCAAGCGCTGAAACAACACAAAATATTAATCAAAAATTTAGACGGCACTCACCCTTTATTAGAAAACTGCTTACGTGTAACTATTGGTACACCTGATGAAAACTCTCAGTTTTGTTCAACATTACAAACCATACTGAGTAAAACAGTTTAAAATAAAGTTTAAATTCGTTATCTTATTCTAAGATCTTCCTATGCGTCGGGCACAAGTCATTCGTAACACACTAGAAACTCAGATTAGCATTAATCTGAACTTGGATGGAGCAGGTAAATCTGTTCTTGAAACAGGAGTACCCTTTCTCGATCACATGCTGGATCAGATAGCTCGTCACGGCATGATCGACCTGGAAGCGGTTGCTAAAGGTGATTTACATATTGATGCACATCACACCGTCGAAGATATCGGTATTACTTTTGGCCAGGCATTGACAAAAGCGGTAGGAGACAAAAAAGGATTGCGCCGCTATGGTCATGCCTATGTTCCACTTGATGAGGCATTAACACGTGTTGTTATAGACTTATCCGGTCGACCAGGCTTAGTATTCAATATTGATTTTACCCGTGCACGCATTGGCGATTTTGATGTCGATCTAATTCATGAGTTTTTCCAGGGACTTGTGAATCATGCCTTGATAACGTTGCATATTGACAATATATCCGGAAGAAATGCACATCACCAGGCTGAAACAACATTTAAGGCGTTCGGACGGGCTTTACGTATGGCAATTGAGCTTGATCCTGCAGCAGCCGGAATTATCCCATCCACCAAAGGCACTTTGTAAGCTACTTTGTTAAACTAGATCATTATATGATTGATATCGCAATTGTAGATTATGGAATGGGAAACTTGCGTTCCGTTCACAAAGCATTAGAGCATGTTGCGCCTTCTTTATCGATTGCAGTAACCGGTGATCCGGATATCGTGCGGAAAGCGAAACGTGTCGTAGTACCAGGACAAGGCTCAATGCGTAATTGCATTCATGAGCTTGAAGATCGCGGGATACGGGAGGCCGTAATAGAGGCCGCCAGTCATAAACCCTATCTCGGTATTTGTCTCGGCTTACAGATGCTGTTTGAAGAAAGCGAGGAAGGAAATGTCAAGAGCTTAAACATTCTACCGGGGAAAGTAGTACACTTCCCTGCCACAGCCATGACAACGCCAAATGGACAAAAATTAAAAGTACCTCACATGGGATGGAATCAAGTTTATCAGACCATTAAGCATCCGCTATGGGAAGGCATCGCAGAAGATGCTCGCTTTTACTTTGTACACAGTTATTATGTCGAAACTCCTGCTGGAGCATCAATCGCCGCTCAAAGCCATTATCCTTTTCCATTTACCTGTGCCATTGCACAGGATAATATTTTCGCAGTACAGTTTCATCCAGAAAAAAGTCAATCAGCAGGATTAACACTATTAAGCAATTTTACCAAATGGACACCGAATTTCTGAAATCAAATCGTAGTAAACTGATTTTTTTAATCAACTATTAACTCTGATTAAGCTATGCTCATTATTCCTGCAATAGATCTTAAAGATGGCCACTGTGTCCGACTGAAGCAAGGGGTTATGGAAGATGCAACGGTATTTTCCAAAGAACCCGGAGAAATGGCTGCACATTGGTTAAACCAAGGCGCACGTAGACTTCATCTTGTCGATTTAAACGGTGCATTCGCCGGCAAACCAAGAAATGAAGTAGCAATACGTGAGATTGTTCAATCTCTCGATGCTCAGATACCTATTCAGTTAGGAGGTGGCATTCGCGATCTTGATACAATCGAACGTTATCTCGATAATGGTATTTCCTATATTATTATTGGTACTGCAGCCATTAAAATACCTGGTTTTTTGCAAGATGCCTGTAACGCGTTCCCGGGACAGATTATGGCTGGATTGGACGCAAAAGACGGCAAGGTAGCGGTTGATGGATGGTCCAAAATTACCGGTCATGACGTCATTGATCTTGCAAAAAAATTCGAAGGTTATGGGGTAGAAGCAATTATTTACACGGATATCGGCAGGGACGGCATGCTCAATGGCATAAACATTGAGGCAACCATCGAGTTAGCCAGGGAACTCACTATACCGGTCATTGCTAGCGGCGGCATCACCAATATAAGTGATGTTCAAAAGCTGTGCGAAATCGAATCTGAAGGTATTATCGGAGCCATTACCGGACGTGCCATCTATGAAGGTTCTTTGAATTTCAAGGAAGCTCAATCATTGGCCGATAAACTGAGTAAAGAGAACGGCATTTCATAAAAGATCTCTTCTTTTCTCTTCTTTTGAAAATTAATACCCCACATTCTTCTTCCTTACTTACAATCTGCTTTCTATACTGATGAGTCTCGCAAAACGCATTATTCCTTGTTTGGATGTAACGAATGGACGTGTGGTTAAAGGCATTAATTTCGTTGAACTGCGTGATGCAGGTGATCCAGTGGAGATTTCTCGCCGCTATGATGAGCAAGGAGCCGATGAACTCACATTTCTAGATATTACAGCCAGCTCAGATAATCGTGATCTAATTCTGCACATAATTGAAGATGTAGCCACGCAAGTTTTTATTCCCTTGACTGTTGGCGGTGGCGTACGTCAAGTTGAAGATGTGCGGCGGTTACTCAATGCAGGCGCTGATAAAGTAAGCATTAATACATCCGCGGTTCTAAATCCACAACTGGTAGCTGATGCAACCAAACATTATGGTTCTCAATGTATTGTTGTAGCAATTGACGCAAAACAAGTTAATTTGCCAGACAATCCTCCACGCTGGGAAGTATTTACCCATGGAGGACGCAAAGCGACAGGAATTGATGCTGTTGAGTGGGCAATGAAAATGCAATCTCTTGGTGCCGGTGAAATTTTACTAACCAGTATGAATAATGATGGTACACGTAACGGTTTTGATCTTGCTTTAACCCGTGCAGTATCTGATGCTATCAATATACCGGTAATCGCCAGCGGTGGCGTTGGCAATCTGGATCATTTGGTCGATGGCATTCTACAGGGGCATGCAGATGCCGTTTTGGCGGCCAGTATTTTTCATTATGGCGAATTTACCGTACAGCAAGCAAAACAATATATGGCACAGCACGGCATTGAAGTACGGTTATAATGTTAAAATCATAGCGAGCTGATAATTTTAACTTTATAAGTGTTGCCATTTTATGCCTTCTGATATTTGGCTGAGCAGAATCAACTGGTCTGCGGACGGATTAATACCAGTTATTGCGCAAGAGGCGGATAGCGGCACCATCCTTATGGTTGCATGGATGAATCGAGATGCGCTTAAGCTGACGGTAGAAAAAGGTGAAGCAGTCTACTGGTCACGTTCACGCAAAAAACTCTGGCACAAGGGTGAAGAGTCTGGTCACATTCAGAAAATAAGAGATATTTTTCTTGATTGTGACGAAGATGTATTACTTCTTGTCGTAGAACAAATCGGTGGAATTGCTTGTCATACGGGAAGGCACAGCTGCTTTTTCCAGAAATTAGAAAACAATGCTTGGGTTTCCACCGGGTCTATTATTAAAGATCCTGAGAAAATTTACCATAAATGACTGATGTAACCATTCTTCACCGCTTGGCTCAAATTATTGAATCTCGCAAATCAGCTGAAGCAAACAGTTCTTATGTTGCAAAGCTGTTTCATGGCGGACAGGATAAAATACTCAAGAAAATTGCTGAAGAATCTGCTGAAACTATCATGGCTTCTAAGGATGGCAATACCGATCAAATTATTTATGAAACTGCAGATTTATGGTTTCATTGCTTGGTACTACTCGCTTTTCACGAAATCTCACCCGAAGATGTATTAAAAGAATTGGAAAGACGTGAAGGCGTTTCAGGAATACAGGAAAAAGCCTCAAGAACATCGGACTAAATTATGGATAATTGTATTTTCTGCAAAATTGCAAAAAGAGAAATACCTTCCAACGAAATCTACGAAGATGAAGATATTCTTGCCTTTAATGACATTAACCCTGCTGCTCCTATACATTTTTTATTGATTCCAAAAATGCACATAGATTCACTTACTGATGCTCAAGACATTCATCAGAGCTTGCTTGGAAAGATGCTATTATTAGCCCCGCAACTTGCAAAAAAACAGGGATGTGAGAATGGTTTCCGTACTATCATTAATACCGGGCCTGCAGGTGGGCAAGAAATTTTTCATCTACATTTCCATATCATCGGTGGCCGGGACCGTTTGCCTGGAATGATTAACCCAGGTTAAACCAGTTCCATTCTATTTAATAGGAGGAAGTAATGGGTACATTTAGCATTTGGCATTGGATTATTGTACTGGCTATTGTCGTTTTGGTATTCGGAACAAAAAAGCTACGTAATCTGGGCAGTGATTTGGGAAGTGCTTTGAAAGGCTTCAAAGAAGGCATGAAAGAATCAGAAACAGAGAGTCCTGCTGCATCTACCAATCAATCAGCTCTTGAAGTTACCACCAATAAAGATGCCACTCCCAATACCGTCAAAGATAGCAAATCAGCCGCCGAGTTTGGAGGAAATGCATCACAACCAACCGGTATCAAAGGTCAGGCTGAAGATGCAGAATTCAAGGAGAAAACTCAAACCAAGATCTGAGAATTAAATTATTAATTTTCTACTGAACCAGGGTCTGATCGAATTTCTATTCATACAATCTCAATCGATGCAATAACATGTTTGATATCAGTTTCATGGAATTACTGATCATTTCGATGGTTGCCTTGATCGTGATCGGACCTGAACGATTACCTGCTGTTGCACGAACGTTAGGGCATTTGTATGGGCGTTGCCGTAATTTCATGTATGGCATCAGAACTGATATTCATAATGAAATGCGCATGGAAGAACTAAAGAAAATGCAATCTTCTTTAGAAGAAACAGTTGACTCACTTGAAACCTCAGTTCAACAAAATGTTGAACAACTAAAAACCACTATTATGGATGATGCCCAAACCGCGGAAAAATCACCCAAAGACCTGGCAATGCCTCAATCACATTTAGAATCCCAGCAATCCAAGCTGGACGACAATGAAACCTCGCACGATGTTGATGTACAGAAAAAGAAATAGCAACTTGCGGTGTATCTATTGAAAATTTATCGATACTTTCTCACATTATCAACTCTACAACTACTAATATAGAGCCATGCTTGAAGGTTCATTCCTATCTCATTTAGTGGAATTACGTACCCGGATGATACGTATACTGGGTATGCTCCTGCTTGGTTTTATTCCCTGTGCTTTTTTTGCACGAGAACTGTATACCATACTGGCACAGCCATTACTGGAGAAGCTCCCGCTAGGTGGTCAAATGATAGCCACGGATGTAGCGACACCTTTTTTTGTGCCTATGAAAGTTGCCATGATGATGGCATTTGTTATTACTTTACCGCACACCTTATACCAGATATGGGCTTTTGTTGCACCCGGACTCTATTCCCACGAAAAACGCCTTGCACTGCCTTTAGTATTTGGCACCAGCTTACTGTTCTTTACCGGCATGGCATTCGCATATTTTGCTGCACTGCCGGTGGTATTTGAGTTTATTACTTATTTTGCACCTGAAGGTGTAGCAGTAATGACCGACATCAGCAAATACTTAAGTTTTGTTTTGTCTATGTTCATGGCTTTCGGGGTCACTTTTGAAGTGCCCGTCTTTGTCATCGTACTGGTTAGAGCAGGCGTAATCACCATTGAGAAGCTCAAGGAAATACGCCCTTACGTGATTGTTGGTGCATTTATCGTTGCTGCTATTTTCACACCTCCGGATGTCATTTCACAATTTATGCTAGCGATACCTCTGTGTCTTCTCTATGAACTGGGGATATTGATCGCAGCCTTCATGCTCAAAAAATATAACCGAAAAATTCTTTCAGACACCTCACCCGAATCTACGCAAACCACTTCAGAACAAAATGATGACCCAAAAAGATAAACTGATAGTACGCATGCCCGCAAGCATAATGAACTGACAGAAAGCATAATAAAATGAAACCATCCCGATCCGGTTTAATCTAAAAATTATAAATTGATTTTGATCTTCATCTTGAAGGAGATTGGCGATGTCAAGAAAACGCCATGATGCTAATTTAAAGGCATTAATTATTATAATAAGTTTTTTTTTAAGTGCATTTTATGCCAATGCTATCTTTTCACAGACATCGAAAATCGAGCATAACTATCCATTGCCACCAAAAACTCAAGATCTGATAACTCAATCTTTACCAGAAACTCCACCTGACTCAAATAAACCGCAAAGAACCATTCATCGCATTGGCACAGCGATCAGGGCACCACGAAACAGTATCAGCATTAAAAGCACAGATGCCGGAATGATTCGCCGGCAGTTGCCTGCATCAGGATGTGCCAATTGCGGCATCATCAATTTCATCAATACAATCGGACAAGGCCCTGGTATGAATGCTATAGCAGGTGGAATTATTGCCGGAACTGTCGCTCGGGAGATCATTCGTCAAACCCCTCACTCACACGCCACAAGTCATCCACAGGTCATAGGCGGCAACCATGGCAATTATGAAGGAAATATCGCTTACCCTGGAAATCAGTATCAGATTGGCATCACTATGGATGATGGCAGACAAGCAATTATCGCTCTTCCTGAGGGAACAAACCTTCAACAAGGAGATAGAGTAAAATGGATTGATGGTACATTAATACTGGATCGTCAATAGCTTTAGTTACTTAGATTACTGTTCGGAAAACACCATTGAATTCATCGCTCTTCAAACAGATTGAACTACCCATCGAAGGTATGACATGCGCTGCTTGCGCCGCACGTATTGAAAAGACTTTAAACAAACTCTCGGGTGTACAAGCTTCAGTCAATTTTGCTAATGAAAAAGCTCATGTAAATTTTGATGAAAACCAAGTAGGCACAGACACGCTTGTTAATGTCATCGAGCATGCCGGTTTTCATATTGCGCCACGGACGGTACGACTACAACTACACAAAATGACTTGTGCAGCTTGTGCCAGACATATTGAGAAAGCATTAACAAAATTACCGGCAGTCACAGTCACTGTCAATGTCACAACCGAAACCGCTATAGTTAATTTCATCCCTGGTTTGGTAACTGTCGGAAACTTAATTGATGCAGTCGTCAAGGCAGGTTATGAGGCCAATGAAATCAGTGAATCCGGCCATGCCGAAGAAAAGGCACGACGTCAGGCTGCCTATCAAGCAGAATTACGCTTATTCTGGATTTCAGCTATCCTCACAATGCCATTAGTACTTCAAATGGGCGCTATGTTTAGCGGCAATGAGATGAACATGCTTCCACATTGGTTGCAATGGCTCTTGGCCACTCCAGTACAGTTCTGGATAGGGCGCCGTTTTTATATGGGTGCTTGGCATTCCCTGCGAGGTGGTGGCGCCAATATGGATGTATTGGTGGCGTTAGGTACAAGCATGGCTTATTTTTTTAGTGCCGCGGTCACTCTCTTTGGATTGGATCAACATGTTTATTTTGAAGCCAGCGCAGCCATAATCACTCTTGTTTTGCTGGGCAAATTAATGGAAGCGCGCGCCAAAGGAAAAACCTCCGAAGCCATTGAAGCACTAATCAAGTTGCAACCCAAAACAGCGCGCATTGAGCGCAATGGGAAAATTTCCGAAGTACCCGCAAGCACACTGCAAGTCAATGATGTATTTATTGTGCGTCCCGGTGAGAACTTGCCGGTCGATGGCGTGGTTATGGAAGGATCTTCCAGTGTTAACGAATCCATGCTAACCGGTGAAAGCTTACCTATTGGCAAACAGCCAGGCGCAAAGGTTTTTGCCGCCACGGTGAATCAGCAGGGTCTGCTTAAATGTCGCGCAACCAGTGTCGGCGCACAGACCCAACTAGCCGCGATCATCCATCTGGTTGAAGAAGCACAGGGATCTAAGGCACCAATTCAACGCATGGCAGATACTATCTCAGGAATTTTTGTACCTATTGTCGTGGGGATTAGCATCCTGACTTTATGTATTACTTGGTGGCTTACTGGTGGCTTTGTTACTGCTCTAATCAATGCGGTTGCCGTTCTGGTCATCGCTTGTCCATGCGCACTGGGGTTAGCGACACCAACCGCCATTATGGTCGGCACAGGGCGCGGTGCGCAAATTGGAGTCCTAGTGAAGAACGCAGCAGCATTAGAACATGCTGAAAAAATTCAAACGGTCATAATTGACAAAACCGGCACACTTACCGAGGGCAAACCGGAGGTTACCGATATAGTACCGATGGAATCCCTAAACGAGCAGGGTTTATTGCAAATTGCAGCTTCCCTGGAGCAAGGTTCCGAGCACCCGCTGGCACGAGCCGTGTTAGAAAGCGCGAAGAAATTACAATTACAGCTTCAGCCTATTGATGATTTTGTCGCGATTACTGGCAGTGGCATTACGGCTCGCTTACATGGTATAAAGTACCTGCTCGGCTCTCCAAAATTCCTGAAACAACATAATATTGCCATTGATGAGCAGAAAATCAGCAGCTTGCAGGCAGAAGGAAAAACCGTAATTGTTGTTGCCTTGATTACCAAGAACGCTGGCAAAGTACTTGGCTATTTAGCAATCGCAGATCAGCTTCGTGACACTTCTTTTGGCGCAATTAAAGCGTTACAATCTTTGGGTATCGAGGTGATCATGTTGACCGGTGACAATACTGTAACCGTAGAAACAATTGCCAAGCGTACCGGTATTACGCAGTATCGCGCTGAAGTATTGCCACAGGATAAAGCCGCAGAAGTTACAAAGATAAAAGCCAGTGGAAGATTCACTGCCATGGTCGGCGATGGTATTAATGATGCGCCCGCCCTGGCTGCTGCGGATGTAAGCTTTGCCATCGGTGCCGGTTCGGATGTAGCTATTGAAGCTGCCGATATCACATTGATTCGCAATGATCTGATGAGTGTCGTTGATGCTATTTCTCTGTCGCGCGCCACACTCAGAAAAATTCGCCAGAACTTGTTTTTTTCCTTTATCTACAATATATTGGGAATTCCATTGGCAGCCATTGGTATGCTCAACCCGGTCATTGCCGGTGCCGCCATGGCAATGAGCTCTGTTTCGGTTATCAGCAATTCTCTGCTATTGAAGCGATGGCAGACCAATCACGAATAATTTTCATTAGGAAAAAGTACCATGCAAACCGCCACCATCATAATAAAAGGCATGACCTGTATGGGTTGTGTTAACAGCATCAAAACAGTTCTCAAGAATGTTCCGGGAGTAATTCAAGCAGATGTAACACTCGAACCTGCCCAAGCGATCATCCAGTATGATTCGAACAATATCAAAATTGATCAAATTAAAGAAGCTATAGTGGATGCAGGCTTTGAAGTGATAAATTGAAAATCAATAACACAACGAGTTAATTAATTGCATTTAAAAAATAAATAACCCGTCACTGGTATCTGTGCGCTATAAAGTAATTATTTTCTTCGCTTTTCAATGGCTGCAGCAAGCTGATGCAACACTTGCTCGGTAGTATCAAAACCAATGCAGCCATCCGTAATACTTTGCCCATAAACTAATTCTTCGCGTTTCTTGCCATCAGCTTTTTGGTAGCCTTCAACCAAGTGACTTTCGATCATCACACCGCAGATGGCGCGGGTCCCGGCTGCAATCTGCCCAGCCACATTAGAAGCCACTTCTGTCTGGCGACGGAAGTCTTTGTGACTGTTGGCGTGACTAAAATCAATCATTAATTGCGGCGGTAGTTTGGCTTTTTCTAATTCTTCAACTGCAGAAGCAAGGCTTTCGGCATCATAGTTCGGTTTACGTCCGCCGCGCAAAATAATGTGACAATCTTCATTTCCCTTGGTAGCAAAAATAGCTGTGTGCCCTTCTTTGGTAACCGAAAGAAAATGATGTGGGCGAGAAGCTGCTCTGATCGCATCAATCGCAATATTTAAATTGCCATAAGTGCCATTTTTAAAACCTATAGGACAAGATACACCGGAAGCCAATTCACGATGACCCTGACTTTCGGTGGTGCGTGCACCAACGGCTCCCCAGCTGATCAAATCTGATAAGTATTGCGGGCTTATCAGATCAAGATATTCGGTCGCTGAGGGCATGCCAATTGTATTTAAATCCAACAACAATCGGCGCGCCATTCTTAGTCCTTTATTGATATGAAAGCTGTTATCCAAATCTGGATCATTGATTAACCCTTTCCAACCGATGGTTGTGCGTGGTTTCTCGAAATACACTCGCATTACAATATGCAGTTGCTGCTTCAGCACTTCGCGCAAATGTTTCAAACGAGCTGCATATTCCAACGCTGCATCGACATCGTGAATAGAACAGGGACCGACTACGACCAGCAGGCGATCATCCTCACCATGCAAAATCTGATGAGTCGCCTGCCGCGCTGCGTAAACAGTTTCGGTTGCAATTTCCGTCATGGGATATTCGCGATGAAGCTCTACGGGCGGAGTAAGCTCGTGAACGCCGATAATGCGCAAATCATCGGTCTGGTATTTCATAGAAAGATCCTTTCTTTAGAGGCTTATGAGTGATGAGGAACAAAGATTCATTTGGTAACAAACAATGCAGATCAAGAAAATAGAGCGTATTCTAACCCAAGCATGGAATTTCTTCCGAACATGCACTAATATTTCAGAGAACTAAACAAGAAATAATCATATTTGATATGCTGTTGTAGTTCAGCAGCAAATCCATCAGACGACAAGTTTCCCAATTCAGCCCAAGATTATATTTGTAAGTACGCTTCTGCTAGCTCCAAAGCAACTCCATCGCTTAGAAAATCCCAAGGAAAACACTGCATTTAACTGAAATACCATCAGGCACCTACCTTGGAGAAGACGACATCTTAAGATTTGAAGATTCTTACGGTCGAATCAGTTCACAAGAACAAGAGCAGGATTCAGTAATCGTTAATATGTTTAGCTTTCATCAACAGAATAACCTTCTTAACCATAATTCCAGATTTCTCGTAGCAATTACGTCATCACGGTTATAGCCGAGAATTTCAGTTTTCAATTTTTGCTTTTCAAGCAGATTGGTTTCTGAGCGAAAATGATTGAATTGCACTACCGACCACTGCGACCCTGATCCTTGATTTTCCCATTGAAAGTTAACCAAGCCCGGATGCTTACAAATATCCTTTAAACCATAACCTTGCAGCGGCAAAACCAGACAATCCAGAATCGGATTTTGTATATCAAACAGAGGACTGTCTTGACCGAGCAACCACGCCACTGTGGCGTGATTTTCCATAGCGTAGCGTTCGGCATATTTTCGGATAGTAGCTTTCTCGTGATTCGAATAATGTGCAAGCACTAACGAAGGATACAAAGCACGATATACTTCAATTTTCTGCAGGAAACCTAACCAGCCTTCATAGTCCCTTGTTTCATCATCAGTCCAGACATAATCAAAATCATCCCGGGCATATGCCGGCAACAAAAATCCCCATAAATACACATGACGTTCACGAGTTGGAGTTAGCGGGTTGTCTTCGATATCAAAATGAATCCAGGTTCCCTCCGGTAATATAGCTTTGTTCAGTGGATATATTTTACCGCTCAGAAAGGATTTGGCTTGCAAAATAGCACGGTGCTTTCTTTTATTGCCCTTGAGATAAGGCACATCGGGCACCGCTTCGATTGTACTTGTGGCAAGCTGTGAAATGGTCGAAATACCTGCTTCGGTTAAATAGTCGGCAGCTTTACCATGAATTCCATATAGCAACGAGATATCTTCTCGTGCTTCAAATTCCGGACGACAATGGGCTTCATAAGGACAAATACGGCATTTGCTGTGACTATAACGCACCGGTGGCTGGTGCTGCAGATCCAGCAAAGCTCTTAGGCCAGTGATAAATTCGTCGACCAACGATTCAACTTCATCACCTAACAGTGCAACCCGGCCATCGCCAAGAAAAACCATTGCTGGCAATCCATTATTCAGCAATCGGCGATAAATGCCTAATTGTATCTGAATTGATTTTTTGTTTTCACTGAGTGAAAGTTTTGCATCTGCAGGTTGATATTGACCACTTTCATGCCGAATCAAAAAATCAGGATAACCCACCAATCCTTGACACTCATCCCTAAGTCGTCCTTGATATATAATCGGAATACCCTGTTGAATCAAAGCTTGGGTATGCTCAAAGGAGGTTGCATGACTGACCGGATATTGATTTTCCAGTTGGGCCAGTACGGCTGCTTCGTGCTCCAATCCAAGATCACTGAGCAGCTGATTAAATGCATCAGGCTCATAGCTAGCGGGCTGGTGTTTATCCAACCACGCGCGCCGGTGGCATGCAATCCATGCGCTGGCATCGCTCGGTTTGATTAGCGTTTGGATAGATTTATTGGTAGTCATGGTTCTATTCAAAAGCCCCAGAACAAACTACCTATTTTAGCGGATTTAGCCGACAAGTATTACCTAGATACTACCGATGGCAATTTCAATGTTTCACATCCTTCCTGCTGGTCAGGTGCTGCTAACTGAATATATTTAGCGCGGTGAATGCTGACAATTCTATCCCTCATGGATAATGGTTATTTAAATCAGGCAACAGGTCACCATGATGAACCATAGCATTCGATTAAGTAGTCAAAATTTGATAACGGCCAGATCGTATTCGAGTTTATCGTAGGCCTGTTGAATTCTTCCGCAATCAAATTGGAGTAAACTATCATCTGCTGGTATAATCCCGGCACTTTTGATAAGTTTTATGGCGGGCCTCCCCGCATTGCAATGTAGTCAATCTGGTCAGGTCCGGAAGGAAGCAGCCACAGCTATTTATTGCGAGTGCCGGGGGTCTGGCTCGCCACCTAATACAAACTGAGATCTGTCTTTACCCATTATTGGCTGGTTTAATCGGATGCAATTCGCTTCCCAAATCTAAAAAGTGTCTCAAACACAAGTCCTTGCGCGCAAATGGCGTCCAAGAAATTTCACCGAACTGACTGGACAGGAACATGTAGTCAGAGCCCTGACTAATGCGCTTGAACAAAACAGACTGCACCATGCCTATTTGCTGACCGGAACGCGTGGTGTTGGCAAAACAACTATCGCCCGTATCCTGGCCAAATCTCTTAACTGTGAAGCAGGTGTATCTGCAACACCGTGCGGCACTTGCCCGACATGCCTGCAGATTGATTCCGGAAGCTTCATTGACCTGATTGAGTTGGATGCAGCTTCAAATACCCAAGTCGATAACATGCGAGAACTGTTGGAAAATGCGTTGTATGCCCCTACCAGCGGTCGTTACAAGATTTATATCATAGACGAAGTTCACATGCTCTCCAAGTCAGCGTTCAATGCCATGTTAAAAACACTGGAAGAACCGCCGACACATGTCAAATTTGTGTTAGCAACAACTGATCAACAGAAAATCCCTATTACAGTCTTATCGCGTTGTTTGCAATTTAACTTGAAACAAATTCCGCAAACACAAATTACCGATCATCTAAGAAGTATACTGGCACAAGAAAGAATCCCATATGACATAGTATCGCTGCAACTAATCGCCCGCGCAGCACAAGGCAGTATGCGCGACGCATTGAGTTTACTGGATCAGGCCATTGCTTTTGGAGCAGGCAAAATTGAAGAAACCAACGTGCGAGACATGTTGGGCATCATAGATCAAGGTTATCTGTATGATCTATTGGATGCTTTGGTACAAAAGAATGGCCTGAAACTATTATCATTGGCTGATGAAATGGAGATGCAGTGTTTTTCATTCGATACCGCATTGCAGGATCTTGCGGTCATCCTTCATCGTATTGCCCTGGCACAAGCGGTTCCCCGAGCGATCGGCGAGGATACCCCTGAATATACGCGCATATTTGCGCTAGCGAAAATACTGGCGCCTGAAGATATTCAGCTGTTTTATCAGATCGTACTTCACGGACGCGGCGACCTAAGTCTGGCACCTGATGAATATGCCGGCTTTACCATGACACTATTGCGCATGCTCACCTTCATGCCGGAGGATCTTGCCGTCAATCAACAGCCGCCACAAATCCCATCCAGAGACACTCAACAATCCGCAAAAGCAGAGCAAAAACCGCAATCAGTCTCTGGAGATACCATTCAGCAAGTAATAGCGGACGGTTCGGACCTTACTTGGTCGCAACTGACTCAGCAATTAAAGCTGACAGGAATGGCTAAAATGCTGGCACAACATAGTGAAGCCAAGAGTCTTTCAGCAGACAAGATAGAACTGTGTGTTCCGGAAGTCCATAAGCATCTGCTGGAGAAAAAATATCAGGATAAAATTCAATCTGCTTTGAATAATTTTTTTAATAAACCCGTGGTACTTAATTTTTTCGTTGGAAGTATTACGGGACTAACACCGGCAGCAATTCAGCAAATTGCAGAAGAAGAAAAGCAGGCGCAAGCGATTGCGGCAATTGAAAAGGATCCAATTGTGCAAGAACTGATCGAACAATTTGATGCTAAATTAATCGTTTCTTCAATTAAACCCAATCAAGATAAAGGAGATAAGCAATGATGAAAGGTAATCTGGGCAATATGATGAAACAAGCCCAAATGGTGCAGGATAACATGAAAAAAATGCAGGAAAAACTCGCCACCATTGAAGTGGAGGGACAATCGGGTGCTGGAATGGTTAAAGTCATTATGACTTGTCGTCATGATGTCAAAAGAGTCAATATCGATGACAGTCTTGTCGGAGACGACAAAGAGATGCTCGAAGATCTCGTAGCGGCAGCCTTTAATGATGCTGTGCGGCGCGTGGAAGCAACAACTCAGGAGAAAATGGCAGAACTCAGTAGCGGATTAGGTTTGCCACCAGGGATTAAATTGCCTTTTTAAATAGCCCCTTAATTTTACATTGAAATAAGGCAATTAATTTACTCTATTTGAGAAATTAAATCACCAACTGATTGAGTAGAATCAGTTTATTTTAAGGCAGCTCACGAACGCTGCCTGTGTAAACTTGAGGAAAACCATGAGCGACAAGCAACTAGAAGTGCTACAAACAGTAGTTGCCATGTTCAATGCAGCACCAGGTGCACGCTATTTAAACGAATTCGTTTTGTTTCTTGACAATACTGGCAGCTCGGTAAAAGAGCTGGCCAGTTTTCTTGCACAGACCGATGTATTTAAACAATCGCTCTATTCAGACACATTATCCAATACCGAGTTTGCCGATCAATTTGTAAACAATACCGCTGGTTTACTGGTCAGCAAAGAGGATAAGGCATGGGCCGCCTCAGAAATAGTAAAAATGCTGGATGCAGGCGAAAGCCGAGGGGATGTCCTGTACTGGGCGGCAACAGCACTTGCGTCGATTGATTTTACCAACATTCACTGGGGTGCGACTGCCCAGCAATTCAATCATAAAATCGAAGTAGCCGCTTTTTATTCGATTGACCAAAGCGGATCAGCCACTAGCCTATCTGTTTTGCAGCAAGTAACTGAGAAAGTTACCAATGACATCAGCACGGTTACTGCAATCAAAACATTGCTAGCCTCGAATAATGCGGGCAAAGTCATTGATGGCTATGTTAAAAAAGCGCTTGTATTTGCAGATCTCAATGGCGATCATTTGCTTAATCCCGAAGAAGCAAGTTCCATCACGGATGCATTTGGCAACTTTTTCTTACCCAGCATCATCGGATTTGGCGATCTGATCGCATCCGGTGGAATTGATATTGCCACAGGCATGCCTTTTGAGGGGATTATGACTGCACCGGCGGGTGCAACCGTCATCACGCCACTAACCACGTTAGTTGACAAGATTGTGCAAGATAATGCTATTTCAGTGCAAAGTGCGGTTATAAAGGTACTGGCATCACTCGATTTAAATACAAGTATCGATTTACTCCATTTTGATCCCATCAAAGAAGCAATTCGCACGGATATTTATCCGACTGAAATTAATAATGCACTTAAGATCCATGTCGCTTCAGTTCAAATCCAGATATTGGTCAGCCAAATCGCTGCCCTATTGCATGGCGCAGGTATAGCCCCTGATGAAACTACAGCAATTGATTGGGCTTATGATACTTTGGCTGCAATGGTTGGAAACAGCACGGACAGAATTCCTCTAACCTCCAAAAGTATTATTGTGAAAGTCATTGTGGGCGCTGCTCAGTTATCAGGTGTTGACGAGGCAGTCTTACTCAAATCGGCTGGTTTATTAGCTGATGCTTCACAAAGTATCGCTAATTTAAATCTGAGCATTATTAATACATCACAAAATAGCGGGAATAAATTAAAAATACTAGCGAATATTGCTGCAGTACAAATTGTTTCTGAGAACATCGAAGCTGATATGGAATCAGGGGCTGCTAAAGGAAATGTCGCAAGTACGGTGAGAAGCACAACGGGAGCACTTTTCACCAACGCCATCACAAAAGCGGGTTCAAAGGTGGGTGATGTGAATGGTGACGGAAAATCCGATGCACATCTATTACTACCATCTTCCGGGGGAGGATCTCCTGCTCCGTCTACAAATATATTCTATTTAGCGACAAATGCTACAGCATTCTCAGGCACTGCGGCGAATGACATATTGTCAATTTCTACAGCGTCAACTTGGACACCTTTAATAATGACGGCGGTTGTATTAAATGGTGGCGCAGGTATCAATACTATAAGTGTGCAAGATGGCTCCAGTATAGCACTTGCAACAGTGCTCAATTTTACAAATTTAATTTTTGATGCGACAGGTGTTGTTGGAGCCAACAATGTGACAATGTCTGCAGCACAACACCAGAACTTTACCGGAACCATCACCGCGCTAGGCACCGGCGTAAATGGTGAGCAAATCACAATCTCCGGTGACGGTAACATCACCACATTGACGGACATTGAAACCTACGTACTGGAAGATGATTCCACCAATGCACGCACAGTAACCGTTAC
>NZ_PXXU01000109.1 GCF_003011925.2 Nitrosomonas supralitoralis | reverse complement strand
AATTGCCAGATGGACTTGCTGTGAAAGTTAACGGGACAGTAGTGTTCAAGCAATAGAAATCCTGCGCGAACTCCATGCACTAACTGGCGCTGATCGTTACGTTTTTCCGGGTGCACGTACCAATGGCAGACCAATGAGTGATAACGCAATTCTGGCAGCACTGCGGCGCATGGGGTTTGCTAAAGAGGAAATGAGTGGACACGGTTTTCGAGCAATGGCACGCACAATTATGGATGAAGTGTTACAAATACGTCCTGATTATATAGAACATCAGCTTGCACATGCTGTACGTGACCCCAATGGACGGGCATATAATCGCACCGCTCACCTACCAGCACGTCGCAAGATGATGCAGCAATGGGCGGATTATCTAGACAAGCTAAAAACTGGCGCTGAAATCATTCCTATGGCAGAACGAGTCGCATGAGTGTCCACGACGAACAAAAACGCTTGAGGAAAATATCGGATAAGCTCAAGACCGAGGCGCCTTTATCATCAGCGGATAAGCAATTTCTCTCGACTGCTTTATCACAGATTGCTGATGGTATAGATGCAAACCAAGCTTTGAACGTAAAAGCTAAACGGGGAGAACATAAAAGCAAAACCGCACAAAATAAAAGATACGAAGGTGAGATAAAAAAGCGCCTATCGCTGGGTTGGATTGCAACAGCTAAAGCTCGTATAGAAGATGGCGGCTTGGGATTAACCCTTGAACAAGCTATCGCTAGGATTGGAGAAAATGATCTTAACGCATTTGGCTTGACTGAAGAAACTTTAAAAACATATTGGAATAAGAATGTTGAGCTGCGAAAACGAGATTTTCACTTACCTAAGCCGGACTGAAATTGTAATTTCAATCCTGTGACATCCATTCATCGGGCCTATATCGTGCATTTATTTGAACATTATAGGAGCGAAACAATGCCAAATGCACCAAATGCACCAAATGCACAATCAATCCCAACAACAGGATATGTCCGACTACCCCAAATTCTTGCTGTTTTTCCAGTAAGCCGTTCCAGCTGGTATGCGGGCGTAAAATCTGGCATCTATCCCCCAAGCTACAAACTTGGAAAACGCACCACCGCATGGAAAGCTTCTGATATCAAGCAATTATTGAATGTTGAGGGGGGTGTAACCATGATCTCAACTTTAAATGCTAAACATCCTCTTTCAGGTTATGAAAATTATCCTTATTATGAACCTTCCTCTGATATACCGGAACGTATAGCAAGGGCACGCAGGGTTAAGGATTTTGGTTGGTACTCAGGACTACGCCCAAGAAAAGCCAATCAAGGATTTCTTAGGCTATTGGAAAAAGTGCGACCGGCAAGGAACCTCGACCACGTTTCTTATTGGGTAGAGGCTCAATCTGGGGCTAAATTTATACTCAATGAACCCTACCATCTACCACAAGGTTATCAGGCTGCTCTACAATCCATGGGCCTAGCATCTTTTTGCATCCCAACAAACCTTGCACCATATTGTGGACGGTGGAGTGAAACAGGGGGAGATCAACCACGGACATCCTCTATCCTGATCTGCGAGGCAAAACATCAAGACGAACTAGATTGGATTGCCGAACTACTAACTGATGGCGCTCTACTGGCTCCCGAATGGAATGCTATCCGGGCGCGGCCATGAATAACCCAGTTAAGCAATTGCTTGATAGCGCGCTTTTTTATGCAGAGAAGGGGCTCCCTGTTTTCCCTCTGATTGCGGGGGGTAAGAAACCGCTCCCCGGCTCAAGGGGTTTTCATGAGGCTGCTACTGATAAAAACCAGATTTATCAATGGTGGAAAGATAAGGCTTATAACATCGGGCTGAATTGCGGGATGATCGATATCGTGATTATTGATATTGATAATAAAAATGGAGTTGATGGTTTCGCTAATTTTGAAGCGTGGCTTAATGGCCGGGAACTTCCGCATACTATCAGAGTAAAGACGCGCTCCGGTGGTCAGCATATCTATTTTAAGGGTGCCGGCATCAAATCAGGGCAAGGTATCCCATGTGCGGGGGTTGATATTCGTGCTATGGGTGGTTACGTGGTAATGCCACCTAGTTATGTAGCAGAGGACGGTAAAGCCGGTGCTGGCAATTACTCGTTTATAGAGGATGAAGCTAAATCAATCCTCGCAATGCCTGCCTGGCTTCATGCGGAATTATTGTCGGATAAAAATACTGGGAAGAAAAATCGAGAAGTTTTAGTAAAGACAACTCAACCAAAGAAAATTATAAAATCACATGATTTCCCTCCTACTAGGGAAAATGCGATTAAATTGCGGAATGCAGTCAAAGCCAGAATGCATCATACAAATTGTTCAGTTGAATTTGAATGGTTTAATTTGATGCTAGAACTAAGAAGCTTAGTATATCTTTGCCACTGGCCGGACGAATTGGCATGGGGTATTTTTGATATATTTAGCCAGAAAATTGGCGGCAATTACGATTATGATAAGAATCGAGCGCGATGGGATCGTCAAGATCACGATCCATCCGGACGAACGTACCGCAGTCTGTTAGCGGAATTGAAGACATCTAATCATACAGATGCTGATATTGACGGTGCCCCAGTAAATGATTCTGGTTCGATTGATGCCTTGTCCAAAGCACAGGATAAATTCGCGCTCATCACATTGGGAGGTAAGGTCGGAGTAATTGATAAGGGTAATTTGGGCCTACGTAATGTGGAGGGATCGGCTGCAAGATTGGAAGTTATAAATCGAGCGGACGGTGTGTTGTTGCTTGAAAGATATATATCTAATGAGTTCCCACAAGCTGATTGTAGAAAGATTTCGAATTTGTTCTTACGCGATAGGAATACAACTATGTACGATAGAATCGAGTTCAACCCTCGCGGCAATTCTGCTGGCACGCTCAATCTATGGGTTGGAGAAACAATTACTCCGAAATGCGGCGAGTGGCCGCTGATCTATGAATTTCTGAGAAACGTATTATGCGGCGGTAGAGAAACTGAGTACCAATACCTTGTGAAATACATTGCGCATGCTTTACAAAAGCCATGGGAGAAGCCTGGTGTAATGATCATTATGTTGGGAGGGCAAGGAATCGGCAAGGGGACGCTTGGCCGTATCCTTCAAAAAATATGGAGTGCAACATACCTGCATGTCCCACGTATCAAAAACGTGGTCGGGGATTTCAATGGAGCATTAGAACGCGCATATGTAGTATTTCTTGATGAGGCTTTATTTGCCGGAGATAGAGCAAGCGCTGATACACTAAAAAGCCTTGTCACTGAACCATCTGTTAACATAAACGAGAAATACCAGCCATCACGGCAGATTCAAAGCTATCATCGGTTCTTCAGTGCTACCAATGCCGAGTGGTTCAAGGGTACTGACCGTGACGACAGGAGAGATTTCGTTTTGAAGGTATCTGAGGATCGGAAAGGGGATTTTGCTTTTTGGGATAAACTCGATTTAGAAATTTGCAATGGGGGAGTAGAAGCTTTCGCTCACGATTTATTAGCAATGGATTTAAGCGGGTTCAATGTTCGAGCTAAACCTAATACGCATGAATTGACGGAACAGAAACTTCATAGCCTGGATAAATTTCCTCGGTGGTGGTTTAACTGCTTGTCAACTGGCGCCATTGCCGCAACTGATATAGATTGGCCTGAGTTCGTTAGCACAGAAAATTTGCTTAGTGAATTTAAAGAATCAGAAAAAGGCGTGCGTGCATATAGGCAAGTAATCGAACGGGAGGTTAAGGCGAATATAAATAAACTGTGTCCTTCGGCAAGTACGGAACAACGAATGGAGAATCTCCGCAGAAAACGGGGTTATCGTCTCCCATCACTCGAGAAAACCCGTGAAGACTTTGAGCGCTATATTGGAGGGCCAATCTTATGGGATGAAAGTTAGCTGCACAGATATCACAGATAGTGCACAGATATCTGTGCAGCTACACGCCTTTATTCATAATGGTTTCAGCGATATGCACACTATACTCACTATTTTTTAGAAAGTTATAAAATAT
>NZ_PXXU01000108.1 GCF_003011925.2 Nitrosomonas supralitoralis | reverse complement strand
CCGGTCAGCGTATTGTCTCCATCGTTGCCGATGAGCGTATTGGGCCGGTTATTGCCGGTACCGTCGATTGCGTTGGTTCCGGTCAGGGTCAGGTGTTCCACATTAATAGTAGAACTGAGCGAGAATGTCACTGAACTCTGAACCGTATCGATGCCTTGATTGGTTTGTTCAGTAACGGTATCGGAGGCGGAATCGACGATATACAAATCATTGCCTATGCCTCCCACCAGTGTATCGTTACCGCCCTGACCATCCAGGGTATCGTTACCTTCCAGGCCGACCAATGTGTTATTGAGGCTGTTGCCAGTCAGAATATTGTCAAAACTGTTACCGGTTCCGGTCAACGCCGCTCCGACCAGCGTCAGATTCTCAATATTGACCGTAGTGCCCAGCGCGAAATTCACCGAACTTTGAATCGTGTCATTACCTTGGCCGGCAAATTCAACAATAATGTCAGTCGTGCTATCGACTATATAGGTATCATCACCAGTACCGCCAATCAGCGTATCCACCCCCAGCAGACCGTTCAATGTGTCATTACCGGCCAGGCCGAGAAGGGTGTCATTATTATCGGTACCGACTAGATTATCATCACCGATGGTGCCGATAATGGCGATTCTGTCGGTGAACTGCAGCCGCTCGATATTGCGCAAAGTATCGGAGCCATCGTCAAGACCGCCACCGCCGCCTCCACCAGGAGGATTAACATGATCAACAAAGATAGTACCATTGGAATCCGCAGTCACCACATAATTGGCGAATACATCACGATACACGGCGGTATCTATGCCGGTATTAGTGGTCAGAATCTCGCGCACAATGACCAGTTGATCCGGACTATAAGTGCCGACCTGCATCGCATTACGCAATGCTGGCGTCATGTTGGGGAAGCTTGCAATTTGCGTGGCAGGGTTGTCCGGATTGGTGCGAACGCTGATTCGAACATTCAGCCAGGCATCGCCATCGATAATGTCATTACCCCCGCGACCTTCAATCAAGTCACTACCGCCACCGCCGATCAAAATATTGCCTGCACTGAAGCTGGTCGCTCCATTCAGTAACGCACTCAACCCGCTGATCATGCCAATGCGTTCAGCAGCCGTATGTGTGCCATTGAGTTGATTAACGTTATCCAGTGCATTGTTCTGTCCGGTGTTCGGATCAATCAGCTCCAACTCGACACTGGTTTTGTTGTCGCCCCGTATAATGTCGTTGTGATCCCATCCCGATGCCGCTTCGACCAGATCAAAACGATCCGCAGTATCCACAAAGGGGCCTGGAACCAGCAGTCTGGCCAGATCAACATCTGCAGGCACGGTGCTGCCCACATTGTGGGTCCAGTCAAATCCGCTGCCGCCGTCGTTTTTATCCGCACCGGCCAGACCTCTCATCATGTCATCGCCGCCTTCACCAATGAATTCATCCAGGCCGCCGCTACCCACAAATACATCATTGCCACGAATGGGATCACGATTGAACGGATCAAAATTATCACCGGTGGAGCCATCGGCCGTTCCGGTTTGAATCCAGTCATCGCCCTCATTACCCTGCATGACTTCATTCGGGGCATTACCAAAAATGAAATCGTTGCCCGGGCCGCCAAAAACCTCCGAAATGTCGTTGCCCGTCACGATAAAGTCGTGGCCCGCACCGCCCAGAATCAAATTGAAGCCGGCACCGCCATTGATGTAATCATGACCATCGCCACCCTTGATGTTGTCGTCTCCGGAAGAATCAGTAATGCGATCATTACCGTCGCCGCCGTTAATCGAATCGTTGCCGGCACCCCCTTCGATGCGGTCATCGCCGCCATCGCCCCAGATCGTATCGTCACCTGCGCCGGCTCGTAATCGATCATTATTTTCCGTACCGCCCATCACGATATGTTCCTGACCCGTATAACGGATGGTGTTTGGACCGAGTGAGGTGTCACGGATCAGCAAATTTGTTTCATTATAAGGAGTATCAGGATCATTGATGATCGGTCCACTGGCATTCTGCGCACCGGCTTCAAAGATGTACGTCGGGGTGGAGAAAACATCAAAAGGCAAATGCTTCACATTCGGCAGATTGCGCATGATCATTTCGGCAAATGAGTTTTCTTCCAATTGCGTCAGGAAATCCAATCCAGCGGTACGCGCCAGATAGTAGAAACGATCGCCATTCTGTAAGTTTTCCAGTTGTGTTTCGAATACATAATTAAATGTCGAACCTAATAAACCGCCAAATGGCGCTTGTTGCTCAGCCATGCCGCCAATCCAGAAATCAACGCTGTCCAATCCGGAATTCGCGGTGGTATAACCGCCTTCGCTGTTCATGAAATTAGCACGATCTCCCGGCGCTCCCGGACCTCCGTTGACCAGCAAATCTGCGGCGGCACGCTTGTCTTCCATGGTGGTTGCGCTGTTAATAGTCGGATGATTGCCGTAAGCCGCAATAAAATTGGTGAGCGATTCCGGATGTCTGATATCCAGACCAAAATCGGCCCAACTGTCGTACGGTCTCAATGCGGGGTGGCCGACATCGTCAAAAAACATGCGCCGCGCATCGTTCAATCCCGGAATACCGGTATCGCGTCCCCGCGTGAGATTGATCGCCGGCAGATCAAGAGGAAGCCCCAAAAGATTATTACGCAAAGCTTCGGTGACAAATTCGTCAATTTCATTGCCGACTTGTTTGGTCATGCCCCTGACGACCGCAGCAGCCGCTTCGGAATTGTTCGCGTAGTCAGCACCGAATTCGACCGGATTCAAAAATGCCTGAATCAATCCGATATCATTGTGATTGCCATTCGCGTTAATCCTTTCCACTTTTTCGGTCAACATCGAATGACCAAAACGGTAAACCACATGCGCAAACTCAGCCATGATGGCAGAATCAATAGTGCTGTCATAACCGATAAAAACATCCACATTCGGCTGCACCTTGCGGGCAAATTCTTCAAACACCAAGTGCTGATACTGCATTTCGGTAGCAAACTTAGCCGCTCCGAATAAACGTTCACCATCCCATGCCCCATTCGGCAACTTCCATTGCGCAATAAATGCAGCATCCCCGCTGTTGGCAACCAGATTCTTAACAAAATCGACCGTGCGGTTATGCTCGGCATGAAAAACGGTATGCACCGTGGTCAGACCGATGTTTTCATTGCCACGGCCATCGCCGGTGATGAAATGCGCATCCAGTAATTCATCATCGTATTGGCCGGGAGCAATTGGCCCGTTATTGATAATCGAATCAGCATCCGCTGTTTTCATGGTGCCGTTGGTATTCCGCGGCACGGCATTATGAGCGATATCGTCCAGAAACGCATGACCGGTACGCACCGTATTACCCGGAATATTTACACCGAGTCCGCCATTCGCTGTAGGATCTCCTTGAACCAATCCACTTGCGGTGACGATTTGTACAAAACCATTGGAGCCGGGAATAAATTTGCCGTAGGTGTCCGTCGCAAGCAACGGCAGATTGGTTAAGTCAACATCAGTCAGGTTGATTCCCAATTTGCTATGCGCTTGCGCCTTGGTATCCGCCCAGGTAGCCAGGCCATCGCCAGTCGCGCTGTTTTCAAGCAATTTTCCTGTTGATACGGGCTTACCCGCACCATTCAATTGATATTCACGCAAAAAGACTTGATGCGACGGATGGGATGTATAAGTTTGATTCTGGTCAACGAAAGGCGTGGTCTGATTGACATGTTCGTGTACATCGTCAGCGGTGCCCATGACGCCATCGGGGCCGGGTTGATTGGTTGCGCGCGTAAGCGCCATGAACCGTAAATGCGCCGGCAAATCATCAAGACTTTCATCAACAGCGGGTGTTGATGGGTCATCGCCGAGTATTCCATCCGGGCCGGTCACCAGGGGATCGTCATCCTGTAGCGGAATAAAAATGGTTCCGCTTTGGCCCTTATTGACGAGATCCAATCCGTGATCAAAAAACTGGCCAAAAAAAGTAAACCACGAATTGAACGGAGCCGACAAGCCGGCATCCGGCGTCACATTGGGTATAAAGTAGGTTTGGAA
>NZ_PXXU01000107.1 GCF_003011925.2 Nitrosomonas supralitoralis | reverse complement strand
CATAAAATCCAAGTCTGTTCTGCTGAAATTTGCCATTTTATGTTACCCCCATAATTGTCTTTGAATTTAGCAAGTTAAACACCTTCCGTACTGTGTCGACTAACTACACTAAAATAAAAAAGCTATTGATTACTCAATCTTTTTCTTCGGTTTATGTTCAGAACCTCTTATCCTGTCGTCCTTAGTTTTTTTATTCGCCTCTGCATTTTTTGCAATGGGATAATAGTCTTGTCGCTTTCATAAGATAAATGACAGATCGCAGCAATTTGATAGTAGTGTTGAACTATTTACCTTGATATGTAGGCATAGGAATATTCATTCCCAGATACGGAAGGGTTATATTTCATGCATCAAAAGTGATGAACAGGCTACTAGCTAGTCGCCCCAGAAATTATCCAAGGCTTGTTGCGATGGCGATTGAAATTGCCGGAGAATGATTACAGTGCGAAACTTCCTTGCACTTAATGCCCGAAGTTTCATCGATGTGCTGCTTTATTACCCTACAAATAATGAAATCCATTCGAGGTGTGTCAGCAATCTAGCAGTGTACTGCGTCCCTAATTAGATTAGATACTGACTTTTGCGCGAAGTTAAAATGGCCGGTGCAGCCAAAATCGTCGCATTCGTTGTTTTGAAAAACTCACGCCGTGATTCAGTGGTTGGAGATTCCGAATCAATGGTATTTCCCTGATTAGACTAATATTCTCAAATTTCATGATTTATTCCCTCTATAAGTTATTTACCTAAAGTTCACACTGAGTGTGTTTTGACTCTAGATAACTTAAATTGATATCCATAAAATTAAGTACTTGTTAATGGGTAACTGTCCTCTTTTAATATTCTTTTAAGCGAATATCTTTTTTATAGTATTCACAAATTGATCACAAGATAAAGTGACATGCTTACTGTTTGTGCCCCATTGCATGTAGGAATATTCCTTCACATAGAGGAAAATAGGAATACTGATTTTCAGTTAAATCGAATAGATGTATACAGACTGCTAACTCTGAAAAGGGCAGCAGAAATATCTTTGAGTTACCGGGAAGGGAAAAATGAAATAAATTGCTGAAATCAATGCTAACCTTGCCTATTATTAATTTTTTGACTTTATCTTTTAGATCATTGTATAAATATTCACAAATACCTCACAATCTAAGTTGACAAGTCGCGCCAGTTGGGTGGTTGCAATGTACTAAGTTTGTCCTGGTTTTGTACTGGTTTCAGGAAGGCCTTATTTCACACAGCTTTTTGTGTTCTTTATCACTTGAGCATGCACATAAGAGATTTATAATGTCATTAGAGGTGAACAAGCATATAACAAACAAAACGATCGATTCTGAATTCCGCGCTGGAATTTAAGAAAGATGCAGCAAAATCAGTTATTGAGAAAGGCTATGCTCACTAGCAAGCGGCAGTTCATCTGGGTATTTCCTTAAGCGCCATTTTATGCGTGGGTCAAGAAACCAGGAGATACCGAAGTCAAGTCGCGTCAGATTTTTGATGAGCATAAGCAAATCTATGGCTATCACGGCTATCAGATGCGTTGGGCGATGTGGGCATAAAGTCGGGGTATTCTCCAGTGCGCCAATTAATGGCTCGACTGGGGTTGAAAGTACGCTATCCCAATCAGGTGTCGTGCAAATTCCTGGCCAGACTTCCAGCACTAACTATAAGTAGTGATGCAGCGTCACATCAATAAATAGGTAATCTCTTGTTAATAAATATTTTTATTACGATAGCGTTTGTTTGTTATGTGGGTTCGGCAGCTTATGCTCAAGAAGATATCCCAGACCGGTTACAGCCGGTGATCACAAAGAAATCTTCGGAAAGCAATCAAAGAAAAACAGGATTTTTCGTTACAGATTCCGGCACAGGATATCGATGGAGTCATGGTAAAAATGAAATACGCTTAGGAGGGTTTATTCAAGCCGACTCACGTACCTATTTTGATGATGCGGACAACACAGGTAATGATAATTTCTCCCTGCGTCGCATTCGACCGGTGCTTGAAGTCAGGTTTGGTGATATTTACAGCTTTTACATTATGTCTGGCCTTGAATCGAATCCAGGGATTCTGGATGCTTTTTTTGAAAGCAATTTCATCAAGCCATTCAATCTTCGTATTGGCAAGTTCAAATCTCCGTTTGGGCTGGAACGTCTGCAGTCAGCAACTGCATTAGCCCTGAACGAACGGGCTTTTCCCACCAATCTAGCGCCTAATCGCGAAATTGGTGCGCAAATTTTTGGCGATGTTCTCTGGAATACTACTGAATATCAGATTGGCATATTTAGCGGAAATGTTGATAACAGTTCAGGATTGCGCGATAGTGTTATTAATTCAAACAGCAGCGGTATTGATTTTGTTGCACGCTTTTTTTTTCATCCACTAAAACATGTTCAAACCGAATATCTCCAGGGATTGGGATTGGGTGTTGCATATAGTTATGGAACACAACATGGTAATGCGCAACCGGGGGAAGCAAACCTGCCAACCTTCATATCACCGGGTCAGCAGTTGATTGCATCGTACGCACGGGGTGCATTCTCTGACGGCAGCCGCGAACGAATTGGTCCGCAGCTTTTTTACCACTCTGGTCCGTTTGGGATCATGGGGGAATATACAATTTCCCAACAGAATATCAAGATTGGAGCTACCAGCGATAAAGTTACAAATGATGCTTTCCAAGTGCAATTATCATGGGTAATCTTTAATGGCGACGCTTCTTTTCGCAGAGTGCAGCCTCACCATCCGGTAACGCTTGAAAATATTAGTGCGTTAGGAGCTTTACAATTGGTCACACGCTACTCGGAGCTCAACCTGGACACTAAAGCGTTTGCGCATGGCTTATTTAACCTGGATCGTTCAGTTAACAAGGCTCGGGATTTTGGTGTTGGTATTAACTGGTATCTGAATCGCAATGTTAAATTCCAGTTAAGTTACAATCAGACTCATTTTACCCATGGCGCAACTGGCGGAATCAATCGACCTACAGAAAAAATCTTGTTTTCGCGCATGCAACTCGCATTTTAATCATTAACTTAGTGGAATAGGAATAAGAGTGGCCAATCAAAATGGTCATTTTGTTGAGCTCAAAAGCCCTATAATCTTTTAAAACTGATAATGTTCGAATTTAAAGTTTGTAGCTGTTAATTTATGCCATTAGAAATTGAGACAATAGATAAAGAACTGGATGCGCGTGGTTTGGTTTGTCCTTTACCTATTTTGCGCACCAAGCAATTGCTTGCCGGCATGATTAGCGGGCAGACCTTGAAAATCGTTGCCACCGATCCAGGCTCTATAATTGATTTTCAGGTTTTTTCCGAACAGACGGGAAATAAATTATTGTCTATGTCTCAAACATCCGTTGAATTCATCTTCGTACTCAAGAAGCGATAGATAATCCCTACTTAGCAGGCTATCGAAAAACGTTTTCGAAGCAGCCAATGCGCTGGAGTGTGTGGAATTTGTTGACCACGTAATGGTGGTATGTTCCTCATATTCCGAGACTAGAGGGGATAGTATTTTTGTTGGCAGCTTATCTTTGCCTATCTGCATTATGGTTTTGTTCAGTATATCTCGTATTCTTTCCTTCAAGCCCATCTTGCTGTCCGATGCCAGTTGTGCGCATTCAGTTCATAGATATCGTGTGCTTTTATTGCGGATAACGCTTGTTGCACGTCGCGTGTATTATAGCGCGTCGCATAAACTTCTTTCCAATACCGTCCGGTGTGATTTTTATGCAGGGTGAATCTTTCATCGAAGTACGCGTGGTTTATGTTGTGCAATTCCTGTGCGTATTCGTTCCGCCGCTTTACTTCATCGCCTTTTGTCCGTAGTTTATTCGCAAAATTCCCGGATAATTCACTCTGCTTCTGCTGCCCATTTCTAAAAAGTATGCCGGCTTCAGGATAATATTCCTCTTGGTAGCGTTCAAGGGCGGAACGAATGCGTTGATTCCGCTCTGTTCTAATCACCATCTATTCGACATAATATACTTTAATATTTTTACGTTCCTGCAGACCATAACCTGCTTCACATGTAGCCAAAGCGGATGGAGCAAACAGAAGCGTCTCTATAGCAAA
>NZ_PXXU01000106.1 GCF_003011925.2 Nitrosomonas supralitoralis | reverse complement strand
GGTCAAGGAGCAATTGTTCAGGAGGGAGTTCATAAGTTAGCAGTATATCGAGATCAGGACGGCAAACTACATAAAGTTTCCGCTATTTGCACACACTTGGGATGTATTGTTCATTTCAATCCAGCAGAACGTTCTTGGGATTGTCCCTGTCATGGCTCAAGGTTTGATACTAATGGCAAAATATTGCATGGCCCAGCTCCTTCGCCTTTAACAATTATTAATTCGTAAATGCATAATCGCGAGAGTCTGTGGTAATTTCTGGTAACTTTTTAATATTATAGAGAGTCCAGTTATATTGGGTTCAGATACCACCCATAATACGAATTTGCGAGGCTCAGTTTGTTGCTCAGCGAGGAGTTTCTGTCGAAACTGAAGAATGCGATTTGCTTCAAAGAGGCCGTTTATAACAAGCGCACCTTGCACATGACGATAGATGTAATGCTGTGTCAAATGCGGTTGATTGTTCGTGGAGAGGCATGCAAAACGCATTTGGGAAGTTAAATCCATTTACAATGGATTTAACTCGTGGCGGTTGCGTAACAATTAGGACAGGATTTTCAAGAAAGCTTCTCTTTGTCTCGGATTTTGGGTGGGAATCTATTGATGGCAGTTAAGTTCAAGCGCTTCAGCATAGTGCGGGAGCGGCCGGCAAGAAGCCGCAGGCCATTGGTAAAAACCGTGCAGGAAATACCACAAAGATTCATTTGGCGGTTGATAATTATAGCATGCCAGTTGGGTTTGCGCTCTCCGGTGGTGAAACCAATTATTATTTTTCAGCATCCCATTCGATTGTCAGATTCCCGTACACGGAAGCGATTGTAACGGACAAAGGCTATAACAGTGATTGTATATGGTAGCAGATAACAAAGAAGGGAGCTAGGCCAGTAATTCCAAGAAAGCGTAATTATTTGAAGGATAATGTGGATTGGGGTTTGTATAGATATCGGCATTTGGTAAAAATGCATTTGCAACAATAAATCAGTATCGCGCGTTGGCACCAAGATGCGATAAGCAGAGTAGAGATTACGAAAGTATGATTGTTATAACAGGTGGTTATCTATGGCTACCATGTGAAATGGTAACAGAACCTAGCGATAGGTCGAGTACGTCTTGTTTTATTTGACAGCGGTTAGATTTGATTGCAATCGTTAATTCGGACCCCAGTATAACCAGCGAAGTAAGCTTCCAAAACAAGTGTATCAATTTAACCTTTATGTTAGAGATTCAGATGAATACAGATATATGGATTTTTAGCGTTTCTCCTTGGGAAATTATGATCCGAGGATCTTTGATGTATTGGTTTCTTTTTTTTATTTTTCGTTTTATATTACGAAGAGATGTTGGAAGTATGGAAGTAGGAGATATTCTTTTTATTGTTATAGTTGCGGATGCCGCTCAAAACGCTATGAGTGCTAATGCAACAAATATTGCCGATGGAATGTTGTTAGTTGGAACCTTGGTTTTTTGGAATCTATTGCTTGATTACCTGAGTTTTAGGTTTCCTTTGATTAGAGGGGTAGTTGTTGCTCCTTCAATAATTTTATATAAGGACGTTATCTTATTATGGCGAAATATGCGGCGCGAATTTGTCACTAAAGATGAATTACTGACCAAATTAAGGGAGGAAGGTTTACAAGAATTAACTTCCGTGAAAGAAATTCGACTTGAAAGCGATGGTAAAATTAGTATCGTAAAATTAGAGAATACAAAAGATTCATAAGTAGAAAAATCTTATTTATATTTCAGTGTTTAATTAATTCTGAAATAAAGCCTACCAACGCAAGCAGCGGGAATTAACTGAGCTCTCCAACCTGCTGACTCCCAATTAACTCGCACTCTTGGGGAATGGAAACCGCATAGTTTAAAAATTGATTCCATTTGCATAAATGGTACCAAAAGCCTCACAGGATTTGTTTATTCTTGAGAGCTATCAGCATGCTCGTTCCTGAGTTGTTTTATGCGGTCTGCCGGAAAATATCGGTAGAAAGTGGGTGTCCACAATATGAAGCTGGTCGATCACAAAAAATAATTTCATCGGCACCTTTCCACTAGAGCTATTTTTAAGATGAGTTCTTAAGGAACATTTTCGGGGATTACTTACTCAGACGGGGATATTCTATGCAGGTTCTTCATTATCAGGATGTTTCATAGGAATTTCTTCAGGATTTTTATTTGAACCAGGAGAATTTTTGAGCAGCTCGACTTCAAAACTTAATTCTTCTGGGGTAGGTACTATAGGAGTAGTATTACTTTTTACAAAATTGTCTTCTTTTGAGTCTATATGTTCTTTATTTTTCATTATCAAAGTTCCTGCGCTTGGTTGAGGCAAATGATGAACTTTATCTTATAGATTATCGCGACCACTTCCGTATTGTACCCTTATTTATTGGATCAAATATTCTTGGTTCACTGAGCAATGAGATTTAAGTCCTGGGGTGCATTACAACTAAAATTATCCTACCAATAACAATAGAGTAATAGATGTATAAAAAACAATGGTTTTCTAGCCACTGTTTTTTTAGTTAAAGTTCTTGGATTTTCTCACATCACTGCTTTTGCAGCAGGTGTTTTATTTATTCTCTTTCCAATTCAATTAATTTTCCATTTCCATCGATTTTAAACTCAAGTTCACTGCCATCTGGTTTTTTCACTTCCACTTCGTAGATAGCGAGGTCTCCTTTTGATTTTTCTTTCTCTATGCTTTCAATCTTTCCATCTTCTGCATATCGGTTTATCGCTTCCTGAACTATGGGTGGCAAGGTCGACAACTCAACTTTTTTATCCAGCAATCCTGAAAAACTTACAGAAGTAAAGGAAAAAGCAAAAATTGCCGCTAAAATCATTAATTTATTTTTCATAACATTCTCCACTTAATAATTAATAACATACAGAGTAAGTATCATCCTTTTCAGTATTTATATAAGTACTATATCCTTTGTATTTTATTCACATTTTAACTCAGGAAAAAACTATAAATCTGAACTAATATCTCTTTCCTAGTACTTTTGTAAAGGGAACTTTAATAACATCAGATATTTGTGATATTAGGAAATCTTAACCCTAATTCAGCACCACCAACACATGCCTCCAAACTTATTAAGTAACTGAAGATAATCACCCATAATACCCTTCCCGCATAATCTTTTACGTGACTGATTCCTTTTGATAGTCCTATTTCTATAAAATGAATAACAGCCGGTGTTCTAGTTGCTAAATTCTGGAATACTTTAACGAAGTGATTGCCTGCGGAAGGCGTACTTAAGATCTTTAGCCCATGATGAGACATATTTTTTACTCTTATACAACAGTTGCATGCTCCTTCGGTTCAATGAGTGCAATATTCATTCTGCATTCAATATGTTATTGCTAATACTGGGTTCCGCATAAAGGTTACATTCTAGGCAATAAAATTCAATTATCGGCACAAGTTAAGCTTTAGCGGGATTATTCCTGGCTTCATCTCTAAGTTGCCTTACACGTTCGTGATTTTTTCTAGCTCCTTCTAATTGGCGCACTATCAATGTACGAAGACTGTCAGGCATTTCTTCCTTTAGCGCATTTTCGTAGGCGGTAACGGCAGTATCTTCTGCTCGTTCGCATTCTTCAAGTACGGCAAGATTATCCTTATTGGTGAGAGCTGTCCTGATGTCAATCCAAACCCGATGTAACGCTCCCTTAGTAGTCCCACTCGCGTCTGGTTCCCCTCCATATTGCCTTACTTCCGCACTTAAAGTTTGAACGGCTTCCTCGCAATTATTTGCCCGATCCTCAAAGTACATTTTCAATTGTGAATCATGTGCATCATCTGCACATTTTTTAAAACCTTCCACCCCATCTCGCGAAATATCAATTAATCCATTTAATAAATCTATATTTTTTTCATTGTTCATGTCGTACTCCTAAAATAAAACACCACGCTGTTTTATATTCCCAGCTTCAATATCCATCGATCCTGCTTAAAACGAGTGCAAAAGCTAATATCACAGAAGAAACATGGTAATAATAATGTTTTTTCTGGACGGAATATTCTTAGAGGGCCTGAAGAACTCCTAACAATATTATATTTTATTATTTAAAATATTCAGTACGATGTCTCACATAGGAGTAAATGGAGAGATGATCATTTCTGGTGTAAGACAATAGAGGAGCGTGCTTGAATATTTTGTTAAAGATTACGGAAGATCAACCAAGAACACAACTAAGCTGAATTTCCACGG
>NZ_PXXU01000105.1 GCF_003011925.2 Nitrosomonas supralitoralis | reverse complement strand
TACATAGGCAATGCCGTGGTTAGAAGGAAGCGAATTGAATAAACGCTGCAATGCATCTACTCCTCCTGCTGAGGCTCCTACGCCTACAATCGGAAAAGTAGGTGATTTTAGTCCGAGAGCGCTGTCCTCTTTGATCTCTGCATCCGGAAAATCATGGTCTGTAAAAGGATTAGCAGATTGCAAGTTATCTTCAGAGGGTGTATTTTCTTCAATCTCTTTGTTCAAGGTTTTTCGAAAATCGGATATGCGAAAATTGTAATCTATAACTTTGCAAGACGTCGCACGATGAAACTCCAACACGATCCGATATCGTTAATATGGTAATGCCCATCCCAAATTCTTAAATTCTGCATATATACCTGAGAAAGCGATGAATCCTTTGCTTCTTCCAAACTATTATAGCCTGTAAGCCATCTTATATAATTTAGGTCTTAATTGCTAATTTATATAAAATCAATCATTTGCAGCTCTGATACTGTTTTATGCATATAACATTATCTTGCTATATCACTCCCTGTTATTTTACCGTCCACGTAAATCCGATTCCAGTAGTGCCTAAAACTTGTCCGGTTACCGGCTCTACGGCTCAGATGTTCTTTTGCAATATGAAATCCTCCTGCACTAAAACTATCTCATAATTCATGACCACACAATCTAACAGGATATTATAAAAAATAAATAAAATATGTTAAGTACCACACAGATTTATAAATAATTAGCAAAGAAAATGTTGATATTAAAAGTTTTTAAAAATTTATCATTCATTATGGAAAATAATTCAAAAGAAAAGATGCGGCCACCTCAAACGCAAGAACGTCCAGGTCAAGAAAGTAAATTGATTCCAGCATCAGAAACGGCTCCAAAGAAATATGATGAGAAAGGAAAGTTGGCAAAAAAAGTTTGTTTAATTAGTGGAGGCGATAGTGGAATTGGCAAAGCAATTGCATTACTTTTTGCCCAAGAAGGAGCAGATATAGCAATTGTATACTTAAGCGAAGATAAAGATGCCCAACAAACTCAGTCGGAGGTTGAAGCTTATGGACGTAGGTGCTTATTAATTAAATTAGATATTTCAGAAGAGAAAAATTGTGAAACTGCTATCAATAATACTTTTAATTATTTTGGTCATTTAGATATTCTCGTTAACAATGCGGCCCTACATTGGGAGGTAGATTCGATTGAAGAAATTTCAACTGATCAGCTTTTGAAAACATTTAATACAAATTTCTTTTCTTATTTTTGGATGACCAAATATGCCATTCAATGTTTAACAAAAGGTGCGTGCATCATTAATACGACTTCTGTGACTGCATATCGAGGTAGTGCAAATTTAATTGATTATTCAGCCACTAAAGGGGCAATAGTTTCATTCACAAGAAGCTTAGCTAATAATCTTGTAAAAAAAGGAATTAGAGTTAATGCAGTGGCACCTGGCCCGATTTGGACCCCGCTTATTGCCTCATCTTTTGATAAAGAGAAAGTGTCAGAATTTGGTAGCGATTCACCTATGCAACGAGCAGGTATGCCCAATGAAGTGGCGCCCTGCTTCTTATTTCTTGCGAGCGATGATGCTAGTTACATTACAGGTCAAGTACTTCATCCGAATGGTGGCGAAATTATTAATGGTTAATTTTTTAATTCGCTTCTTTTTATTGAAATTCATTGAGGAAATAAATTATGCCAAAACAATCATCTGCTCAGAAGAAGACAGTAAAGAAGGTCATGCATGAGTATAAAAATGGCACTTTGAAAAGTGGAAAAAAAGGGAAAGGAGGAAAAGTTAAAAGCCGAAAGCAAGCAATAGCTATAGCTATGCATGAAGCTGATATTGCCAAAAAAGGCGGCAAAAAAAATAAAAGTGTCAGCGAAAAAAAAAGAAAAAAAAGTAGTGCTAAAAAGTCGACCAAAGGCAAAAAATCTTAATATTAATCTTAAATGCATTTGAATCGGTTCGGTTTTTCCGGAGACTTTTTTGTTTGAGTCAGACAGCATCGGCTGGCTCCTCCAGTTAGCGATAATATGCCATTTCAAACTCTGCCGGCGGAATATTTCCAATCGGCTCCAGTAACCGACGTTTGTTAATTAATAGATGGTGGCGCTGGACGCTTACAGTTAAGGGTAGTTGATAAATTTAGCGGTACTATTGATTTTATGCTTTTCAAGTACCGTGATAAAGCAGCGCCAACTATGCAGGTTTGGAGAGCATTAATATGTTGCTATTGTTGGCAGGTTTGTTGAGTTTTATTGAAATCAAGTATTTGAACAATATCATCAAGCAGGACCATCGTTCTTCAAGAAAATCACGAACCCCATGATGAGATTCAAAGCCTTTCATTCAGCGCGGGCAACCATCGATGGCATTGAAACCGCCCACATGATCCGAAAAGGACAACTGTCCGATGAAAATATACCCGCTTATAAGCAGTTTATGGCTTTAGCAGGATAACTGTGCTTGTAGATAAGTGTGCCTTTGCACTTTACGAATATTTGCGACAGCACCCCACGCTCTGCACATTAGATTGTGGAATCTTGACCAGATGGGTTAATAAGTTAGGGGAAATAGAAATCCCTGCGTAACATTTTGTCCTTTCCTATCTTTTACCCAATATTACATTGTAAAGATGTACTTTACTTATCGTCATTAGTAAAACTTAATTTCTGGGGTTAGCCTAATTAAAACTGATCTTGGCTAGGCGGTCTTAAGGAATACTCAAATATGTAGAAACAAATAAGTATCTGAGAATAGCTTGAATTAACGTTTATCGTCGTGAGATACAGCCGTTTCTTCGATGACTTCAGTTTCCGAATGTTGTTCGGCAATCTCTTCTTTTAGTTCCTCAAGTAAACCGAGTCGGCGCGCACGTTCTTCCCACTTTTTACGGGCCAATACCTGCATATCCACGATATGGTCGGACTCGTCGACGATTTCCAAACCGAGTAGCGTTTCAATGACGTCTTCCATAGTCACCAATCCGGCTGTCCCACCAAATTCATCAATGACCAGTGCGATATGCTCTCGTTTTTCGGTGAAATGATTGAATAATTCCGGTATTGGGAAATTTTCTTTCACTGCGATCATGTCGCGTTTGATGGCCGATAATAGCGTGTTGTCCTCATTATTTACTAACCGGAGGAGTAAATCGTTTTTCAGGAAATAACCTGTGATATGGTCGGGTGAGGTCTCAAAGATGGGAATACGGGAAAACCTGAGATTGGAATACTTTTCATGGAATTCACGTGCTGTCATTTTCTCAGAAGCGGCTACCATGACTGTTCGTGGCGTCATCACATCACGCGCCAGAACAGATTCGAACAACATAAGGTTACGCATGATTGTGGATTCTCCCTTATCGAGAACCCCTTGTTTGGCGCCGAGATGGGCCATTGCTGAGAAATCTTCGCGACTGAACACACTCGCGTTTTTGTCTTTTTTTAACGAGCGTGTGATGATCTGACTGATATATACGAATGGAGCCAGGACGACCATAATAAGCTGGAGGCTCTTTACAGTAAAACCTGCTAGTTCCTGCCAATAACTGGCACCGATGGTTTTCGGGATGATTTCCGACAACAGAAGAATTGCCAAGGTCATTGCCACAGGCACTACTGTCGTCGACACAATTGATGTTCCCCAGATGATAGCCGCCTGCGCACCTACGCCGATAGCGCCAACAGTATGTGCAATGGTGTTGAGTGTGAGAATGGCTGACAGCGGCTGATCAATATTGGCCTTGTATACTTCCAGCGTATGGCCGATAGCATCACCCTCCTGCACTTTTTTTTCAGTGAATGATGGTGTGATACTGAGTAGTACTGCTTCCCAAATTGAACACAAAAATGAAAAAATAATCGAAAGTAGAAAAAAAACGATAAGTAGTGTGTACATGAATTGGAGGAAACGATATGGGCACAACAATTATATACCTTTGCTTTCAATAGGAGAGCATAAAAAAGTGGAATGAATTTTCTCTGTCCCTTTGTAGGACATGCAAAACCCGGAGGAAGCTAAGCCGCCTTTTTGAGCATTCATTGGGTAAAAAGCTAGGAAAGGGCCAATTGGTACGTAGGGATTTCTATCTCCCTAACTTATTAGTCAACTTTGGGAACCAAAAACAGGCAGAAAGCCTTATTGGATAAGCCATTCATAAAACTTCTATGAAACAATTCTGTCGTTTGTTTAAACACACCCTACAGCCCGTTAGCCTGGCCTTGCGCCATGCGCAGATATAATGTTGAGAAATGCACGCCGTGTTCTCGGCCCAAAAGTTTCAAAGCTGGGATTAGTCGCTTCGCTATAAATAGTTAC
>NZ_PXXU01000104.1 GCF_003011925.2 Nitrosomonas supralitoralis | reverse complement strand
AGCAAGATTGAGCTGCCGGTTATTTTTCTTACCGGTCATGGGGATATTCCCATGAGTGTGAGAGCAATCAAAGGAGGGGCGGTGGATTTTCTGACTAAACCTGTGATGCGGGAGAAACTGTTGGTGTGCGTGCGCGCTGCTTTTGCAGACGCGCGAAAAAAGGTTAGTGACATTACGCGTAATAAAGAGATGATGTCGTGCTTGATAAATCTCACCAGACGTGAGCGGGAGGTGATGGCCTTGGCGGTTCAAGGGCATAGTAACAAAGAAATTGCTTATAGCCTGGGCATCAGTCATCGCACGGTTGAAATTCATAAATCCAAGATCATGCAAAAAACGGGCGCAAATAGTTTGCTTGAACTTGCACGCATCGCACGGGAATGTGAATTGAACGAATAATCCTATTTTGGAGGTAGAAAATAATTTCGTAACTTCCGGATTATTAAACTATCGATAGCCGGTAAATGTAATTCCCAAGCTAAAGGAATTCTGAGTTAATCTATCAGTCTAATTAACGTTTTCAACATTACAAATATTCAGTGAGCATTCATATGCGGAATAGTCAATGGATTCGCTTGACAATGACTTTGCTTATAATCGCAACCGGTACTTCTGTCTGGGGTCATGGGCACCGGCATAGTCATTTAAGTATTGGTTTAGGCTACTATGGGCCAGGGTTTTATGGCGGTTACGGCTATGGAGGCTTCGGGTATGGAGGTTATGGATTGGGTCGTTACGGATTTGGTGGTTATGGATTTGGATATCCTTCCTATTACTTTCCACCCGCTTATGCCTATCCGCCGACTGTGGTTGTTCCGGTTACTCCGCCGGTTTATGTCGAGCAACAAGCAGTGCAGCCGACCCAGCAATCTCAGCCAATCCAGCAAGCGCAGCCACAAACCAATTACTGGTACTATTGCCAGAATCCTGATGGCTACTATCCCTATGTCAAGAAATGCCCGGATGGTTGGCTGCAAGTGGCGCCACAACCCCCAGGTCAATAACTCTAAGAGGTCGCGCATGATCATGCTGAGGAGGTTATTCGTAGTATTAATGATTAGTTTACAAGTTGCCTGTGTCAGCATGCCGACTGGTCCCAGTGTTATGACGTTGCCAGGTACCGGTAAAAGCTTTGAACAGTTTCGTGTCGATGATTATGAATGCAGGGCTTATGCCTATCAGCAAATTGGCGGAGAAACGCCGCAACAGGCTTCTCGAACCAGTGGTATAGAAAGCGCGGCGATTGGAACCGGATTAGGTGCTGCCGCAGGCGCTGCTTTGGGTGGCGGGCAAGGCGCTGCAATCGGTGCAGGTGCAGGACTTTTGGCGGGTGGAGTTGTTGGCTCAGGCACGGCCTCTACCTCCGGCTATATGAGTCAACGGCGATATGACGTGAGCTATATTCAATGCATGTATGCAAAAGGCCATCGGGTTCCGGTTTCAGGAAGGATTACTGGTAATCAATCGGTTAACAGCGGCACCGGCCCAAGGGTCACAAAACCAACAGAAAATTTCACGCCACCTCCGCCACCTCCGGGCAATCCGCCACCTCCACCACCGCAATGAAGACAGAGCGCTAGCGCTGTGCTATGTGACAGGTTAATGCAGCAATTGATCCTAAGTTACAGGAGTTTCTGGAAAGATTGAGCAGGATAAAATCATAGCGCTGAAAGAAAATGCAGTGAAGTATGTTTTCTATAGAAATAGTGCTATCCAAGGCAATGAGCGTCAAGACGCCTGATTAACTCGTGTGTTTCTGAGACTAACCGCTGTCAGATAGGATTATATATTACAAGTTATCTTTGGATTGCATTTAATCATTCGGTTGAAGTGTGAAAGTATTCCAATCGAGCATTCAATTGGCAAGCCATGCCCTTCGCGCCTTGCCACATCACTTGATGGTGATTCCATTTGAATACGGGCGATGCGATTGGGGCAAGTAGATTCATCCAACGCCGGTTGGTGTAAATGTGCCAGTGATATCGCACCACGGTTAGTTCGTCTTCACGGAAGAAATTCCACCGACCGGTTCCCGTGATCTCACCCAGTGCGTGACCTTCCAAAAGGGAAAGTGGAACAAAGCCAGTGACACGCATATCGAATGTAAAACGATAGGGAATTCGCCCCTTCCAGGTAAAGCGATGCACGCTGCCAATGCCATCCGCATCACCGTTTTCAATCTTTTCCACCATTTTGACATTTTTCCACCAAATCGGCCAATCCAGACAATGAATAATCGTATCGCATACTTCTACCAAGGGTGCGTCAATACGCCATTCTGTGACAAATTTAAACTCTGTTGTCATGTTGCGTCTGATTAAAGAAGTCAGCAGGAAGCGCCGGATTAATTCGATAATCAGGTATTTCTACTTGCTCAATCAAGAAGCTACCGTCGGCTTTGTAACTTATTATGCTGGGCAACATGGATATTAAGCTTTAGATTGTCGCGTGGGCGCATTTTTATTCACCAGAATTTTGTGGTGGGATAACGTAATCCACTGTTAGCATTTCGAGTAAATGCCCATTGGGGTCACGAAAGTAAACTCCGCGACCACCATAATTGTGGTTGATCATCATGTCGTCCGCATTACCTGGGCCGCTGCCATAGAGAATTTGCTCAGCCTGAAGTCGCGCAAATATTGCGTCAAATTCCTGCTCCGAGACTTTGAATGCGTAGTGAATCGATAGAAACTGTTCTTTGTTATCGAAATCCAAACTTAAAGTGTCGTTGACGCGCACCACGATGAAATGAGAAAACACACCAACGTATTCAAAACCAAATACGCGGCAATAAAATTTAGCAGATACAACTTTATCGAAGCAGGGCACGATGGTGTGATTAAGAGTAATTGCCATTTCTGTTCTCCTGTCAATGATTAGCTCTTAACAGCGACTTACGTTCCACAGAATGTTTGATATACACGTTCCGATGGCGCTGGCGGCGTGCGGTACTCATAGTATTCCGCCACATCGGCATAGGGATTGGCTACTGCCGCAATCAACTGCTGAATCAATGTGTAATCGCCTTGTTCGGAAGCGGCGGATAGAGCCTCTTCGACGCGATGATTGCGCGGAATGATTGCAGGGTTATTGACTTGCATCAGACGCAAAGATATTTCTTTTGGTTCGGGTTGACGTGCCAGCCTGGCTTGCCAACGAACATACCACGCTTCGAATCCGGCATCTTGAAACATGTTACCACCAGGGAAAGCTTCTGAGATCAGTGCACGGAAGGTGTTGGTGTAATCGGCTTGATGTTGATACATCCAGGTGAGAAGGTCGGTGATTAATTCGGGATCATTAGCTTCTTCCGTAATTAATCCTAGTTTTTTACGCATCCCCGCCATCCATTCAGATTGATAAATTTCTGGAAAAGCATGAATGGCTTCTTCTGCCAACGTCACGGCTTTTTCTTGTACTGGGTCAATCATAGGCAGCAATGTTTCGGCCAGACGTGCGAGATTCCACTGAGCCATCAGTGGTTGATTGCTATAGCGATAGCGGCCATTCTGATCGATCGAACTGAATACCGTATTGGGATTATATGCATCCATAAATGCGCACGGACCATAGTCGATCGTTTCGCCGCTGATGCTCATGTTATCAGTATTCATCACGCCGTGTATGAAGCCCGACAGTAACCATTTCGCAATCAAAGCCGCTTGACGCTCAATCACTCGATTTAACAGCGACAGATAAGGATTAGTGGCATCCTTCAAATCGGAATAATGACGCTGAATCGTATAATCAGCCAGGATTCTAATCGCATTAACATCACTTTGTCCGGCAGCATATTCAAACGTACCGACGCGTAAGTGGCTTGCTGCTACACGAGTCAGAATCGCACCGGGGAGCAAGGTTTCACGCATCACTTGCTCTCCTGTGGTGGCCACGGCAAGACTACGCGTCGATGGAATACCCAACCCATGCATTGCTTCACTGATGATGTATTCGCGCAGCATCGGTGCTAAAGCCGCCCGACCATCACCACGCCGGGAAAATGGAGTCTGACCCGAGCCTTTCAGTTGAATGTCGAATCGCTCATTGGTCGGAGTAAGATGTTCACCCAGTAATATCGCCCGCCCATCACCCAGCATCGTGAAATGCCCAAACTGATGGCCGGCATAGGCTTGTGCTATGGGTTGCGCACCTTGCGGCATTACATTCCCGCTAAATAATAAGGCAACTTCTTCGGCAGTCAACGCGCCGATATCCAATCCTAACGATTCTGCGAGAACAGGATTCAATATTACGGTCTGTGGAGCGCGCACCGGTACCGGAGACATTTGGGCAAAAAAATAATCGGGTAATCGCGCATAGCTATTGTCGAAGCGCCAGCCCACACGATCGTTGGCATGTTCTTTTTGGAGTTTCATAGTTTTATTTCACATTATTTGATTCGGATTTAACTACACAATAT
>NZ_PXXU01000103.1 GCF_003011925.2 Nitrosomonas supralitoralis | reverse complement strand
ATGACAATTTTATTTAACGAATAAATGCACATCGATTTATCTCTACCAAAATCCCCGACCGGCATCCAAGGGTTAGATGAGGTCACAGGCGGCGGCTTGCCCACAGGTCGGCCCACGCTAATTTGCGGCGGTGCTGGGTGTGGTAAGACATTGCTGTCGATAGAGTTTCTGGTGCGTGGAGCAATGCAATTTAATGAGCCGGGCGTATTCATGATGTTTGAGGAGAATGCGTCCGAGCTTTCTAGCAACGTCCAGTCGCTTGGTTTTAATTTGGATCAACTGGTCACAGAGAAAAAGATCCTGCTCGATTATGTCAATCTCGAGCCAAGTGAAATAGATGAAACGGGTGATTATGATCTTGAAGGCCTGTTTATAAGACTGGGTTATGCCATAGATTGCATTGGAGCAAAACGAGTAGTACTGGATACTGTTGAAGCCTTGTTCAGCGGTCTGTCAAATGAGGCTATATTACGCGCGGAATTACGTCGATTGTTTCGCTGGTTGAAAGATCGCGGCATGACAGCAATTATAACGGGCGAAAAAGGTGAAGCTTCAATTAGCCGTTATGGATTAGAAGAGTATGTAGCCGATTGTGTTATCGTGCTCGATCATCGAGTATCCGATCACATTTCAACTCGACGCTTACGAGTACTGAAATATCGCGGTTCGGCGCATGGACTCAATGAATATCCTTTTATCATCGGTAAGAATGGTTTTTCGGTATTGCCGATCACCTCATTGCAACTCGATCATCAAGCTTCATCCGAATGTGCTTCCACGGGTATTAAACAACTGGATGAGATGCTCGGGGGTAAAGGTGTGTATCGAGGCAGCAGTACGCTGGTGTCCGGCTCATCAGGTACCGGTAAGAGCAGTGTTGCTGCAAAATTTTGCGAAACTGCCTGCCGTAATGGGGAGCGAACATTACTGTTTGCCTACGAAGAGTCACGCGCGCAAATTATCCGTAATATGCGCTCCATCGGTATTGACCTGGAGCCATGGATAATAAAGAATCTGCTGGAGATACATTGTTCACGTCCTACCTTATATGGACTAGAACAACATCTGGTAATGATTCACGATATCGTACATGCCTTTCGACCGAGTGTCGTAGTCGTTGATCCGATCAGCAATCTTCTCATTCAGCGCGATGAGAATGAAATAAAACCGATGCTGATGCGGCTTATTGATTTCCTTAAACATCATCAGATTACTTCAATCTTCAACAGCTTGACTTCACCGGAGACTACCGCTGAATCTTCGCAGGTTGGTATTTCCTCGCTCATGGATACTTGGTTGCTGCTACGCAATATAGAATTTAATGGCGAACGCACCCGCACTATTCAAGTGGTTAAATCGCGGGGTGTTGCAAGCTCCAACCGTGTACGCGAGTTTGTAATGAATAATAACGGAATTGAAATTGTTCAAGTTTATTTTGACGGTCGCGAGGTGCTTACCGGTTCAGTCCGCCAGGCGCAGGAAGAACAGCAGAGATCTAAAGATGAACTGCGAAGATTGAAACATGAACGTAAGCTTCATAGGCTTATCAGTAAACAGAAAGCAATAACGGCACAAATTACATCATTGCAGGCCAAGGATGAGGCATTAGCGGCAGAAATGAACAACACTACTGCGCAACAAAAACAAACATGAACGCACAATTTAGCAAACTAAAGCAAGGATGGCGCGTTAGCGCAGTCGTAGTCCGAGCAGAAATGATAAGATTTAATTATGATTATGAATAATAATCCATTATCTATTACGGCCGATATAAATTATGACTTGCGTCTATACGTCGCGGGAAAAACTTTAAAATCTCTATCGGCAATCACAAATCTTAAACGCATCTGCGAAACTCATCTCGCCGAAGTATCCATATTAAATATTATCGATCTTGTTGACACGCCACAATTGGCTGCTGAAGATCAGATTTTTGCTCTTCCCACCTTGGTGCGACGGATGCCTACACCGATCAAGAAAATCATAGGTGATTTGTCTAATGAAGCACGCGTGCTGGAAAGCCTTGGCTTGCAAGTAAGGTCTGGAGATAATTATGAAAAAGAGCCTTTTAACCGATCGCGAATTTGAGGAATCAAAAAATGTTATGGAAGATAAAGGCACGAGTATTCGATACGTCTTAAAACTTTGCATCATCGGCATTACCCCGCGCGCTAAGCAAGCGATAGTGAAAATTCGAGAATTATGCGACGAACACTTGCGAGACTGCTATGAATTGGAAATTGTTGACCTTGCTCAGTTTCCTGAGATGGCGATAGGAGAACAGATTATCGCCACTCCAACCTTAATCAAGAAATTGCCGTTGCCCTCCCGGCGATTTATCGGTGATATGAGCCACATTGAACATATACTGCGCGGTCTTGATATCAAAAGATAAGAAGAGTTGATGAAATAATATTAATCTTTTTCGAGATAGCAAGTTAGTTGTATAGGGAGCTAATGAACGAGATCGAAGAACTGCGAGCACGCCTGGATGAAGCGGAAGAAACCTTGCGCGCGATACGGCATGGCGAAGTTGACGCACTCCTGATTGAGACTCAGTCTGGCCAGCAAATTTATACATTGCAAGGACTTGACGCGGAATTAAACCGATTTCGTGGTGAGATTTTGGAGAAAATCAGTGAGGTAGTGATTGTTCTTGACGAAGCCGAATATATCATTTATGTGAATGGTTACACTGAGCAGCAATACGGCATCAGCGCTTCCAAAATAATCGGATGCCATATTAGCAAACTATATCGGTGTCATTGGCATAATCCAGATGATGAAAAAACGAAGAATGAGATCCTCGCCACTGACGGGCAATGGCGAGGTGAAAATACTCATATCAAAAACAATGGAAAATCTATTTATGTTGAATCTCAGATAACACGTCTTAAAGCCAATCGGAGCATGCAATCTGGCCAGCTCATTGTGATTCGCGACATCACCGCACGGAAACAAGCCGAACAAGCCCTGAATAATAGCCAGATACAGCTTCGGTTGTTTATTCAGCAAGCGCCTCTCAGTATTGCAATGTTTGATCGAGAAATGAAATTTCTGGTTGCAAGCGACCACTGGAAAGAAGAATTTGGAAGAGATAGTGATGATTTAGTAGGATTTAATTACTATGAAGTGAACAAAAACATTCCGGAAGAATGGCAACAAATTCATAAAAGAGCATTAGCGGGAGAATTCGTAAGAAACAATGAGGACATGTGGATAAAAGAAGATGGTAGCCGGCAATGGTTCCGTTGGATGGCCTATCCATGGACAGATGATAATGGAGAGATCGGCGGCATAATTATTTCTAGCGAAAATATCACTGCACGGCATGTCGTTAAAGAAGAATTGTTAACGGCCCAAACCCGATTGTCTCTAATCCTTCAAGAGGTAAAAGCCTGTTATTGGGACTGGAATTTGAGCTCTGGGAAAATATACGCTTCGCCCGAATGGGATCGACAAATGGAATTCGAGGATGGACACTCTCCAGGCACCTGGGCAGAATGGGTTGAACGCGTACACCCGAAAGACAAAGAATTTGTTTTGAGCGCAAAAAATGATTGTCTTACTGGTTCAAAACCCAACTTTGAAGTGCAGTATCGAATAGAGCATCAAAATGGATCTTATCGCCACATTCATTCACGGGGTGTGTTAATACTGGATCAACATGGAAACCCCGATCGTGTTCTGGGTATCAATCTGGATATGACAGATTATATGAGATCAAGGGAGCTTAAAGAACAGCGCGATAAGATCGAGAAAGCGACTCAGTTATATGTGGCAAGTCAAACGGCGGCGGCTATTGCTCATGAGCTTAATCAGCCACTTACTGCGCTTACTTTCTACGGTTTTGCCGCTAAAAAATTATTAACTACTAGCCATCCGGATCTATTAAAACTAGCGGACATTATAGACAAATGCGATAATCAGATAGCGCGTGCCGCTGATGTGATACGACATTTAATGTTTTTTTTGCATAAAGGCGAAATAAGTTATGAGCTCGTTGATGTTAATAAATTAATCAGGCATTCTCTTGAGTATGTTAGAGCCAGCAATGATTTTTCAACTACTGTAATTCAGCAAAATCTTGCTAACAACTTGCCGCTTATTCGCGCGAACGCATTGCAAATTCAAAAAGTAATCATCAATCTCTTGATAAATGCCATGGAGTCGATGGAAACATATCGTAAAAATCGTATGTTGACTATTAGCACTTGCAAGTCTCCTGAAGATTCAGATGTGGTGCTAACTTCTGTAAAGGACAGTGGGAAAGGAGTGTCCGACAGATCAGTCTTGAATAAAATGTTTCAGGCATTCTACACCACCAAATCCACAGGGTTAGGGATGGGCTTAGCCATCAGTCGAGCATTGATCGAGGCTCATGGCGGAAAGATGTGGGCTGAAGAAAACGACGATGTTGGTATATGCATTTACTTTACTTTGCCCATCGCGCCATGAATGAGAAACCCTGCGTTTTTGTTGTTGATGATGATGAGGCAATTCGTGACAGCCTTAAAATGGTCCTTGAATCAATTCACATTACTTGCTTGACATATGAAAATGCTGAACAATTCCTAGCAAGCTATCATTCAGAAACAGT
>NZ_PXXU01000102.1 GCF_003011925.2 Nitrosomonas supralitoralis | reverse complement strand
AGTATTTCCTTATCAATTAAGATCCACGTGGGACCGGTTAGTGTATTCAGGAACCGGTCAAGCGCCTATTACAGTAAATTCAGCTGAAGAGATGCTTGCCAGGGTGGCTAATACGCCTGGCTCAATCGGTTATTTATGGAGAGTTAATATTAATGAAAATGTTAACGTGCTCGAGATTAAGTAGCCGTCTTTTAGGCGCTTGCCAGAGAATAACTAGGCGATGGACCTTGTTATTATTTTGTGCTGGCTGCTTTTCAGTGCATGCACAAGAGCCTATTCAGGTACAAAAACAACCTGAAATTATAAAATCACCCGTCAAATGGCTGCAAACGTCGGAATTACCCGTGCAAGCTACCGGGTCAGATGGTGAGGCAACAAAACCTGGATTGGTGGAGAACACAATCGATTGGTTTCGAAAAACAGATCTTCCTGGCGATCTGCAGATTCATGGTTTTGCCAGCCAGGCGTATATTACGACTTCAGATAATGATGTTTTTGGGAATAGTGATAACGGAGGCAGCTTTGGACTCACAGAAACTGGATTGAATGTTTCCGCGCGCCCACTTCCAAGATTGCAAGTGTCAGCGCAGGTGTTGTCACGCCGTGCAGGTAAGGGAAGCTCAGGTATGCCACGCCTCGATTATGGTTTCTTAGATTACCGAGTATATTCGCATGAAGTGAATCAATTTGGCATACGCGTTGGCAGATTGAAGAATCCGTTTGGTTTCTATAATGATACGCGTGATGTACCATTTACACGCCCTACTATCATGCTGCCACAATCAATTTATTTTGATAGGACACGTAATGTTAGCCTTTCAGGAGATTCTGTACAATTGTATGGAGAAGCTGCTGTTTCCAAATGGGGCACAGTTTCAACTCAATTTGGTGTATTTCTACCTATAGTGAGTGACAGAGATACGGAAACTGCGCTTCTTGGCACAACGCGGCCAGGCCATTTAGAAAGAGACGTGTCGTACATTGGACGTGGAATTTTTGAAACGAATGACAAACGACTTCGTTTAGGTATTAGTGGAATATGGTTAAATACATCCTATGATCCTAATAGAAGATTGAATGATTCAATAGGCCCTGGTGCGTTACAGTTCACACCAATCTATTTTTCTGCACAATATAATGCAGAACGTTGGACGTTGACTTCCGAGTATGCAATACGCTCTTTCCAATATAATAATGATTTTGGAAACAATCCAACTGTCCGAGGGCTCAATGGTCTAAATTTCGTTGGCGAGAGTTATTATTTCCAAGGCGAATACCGTTTTACTCCAAATTGGACGGGTATTCTGAGGTATGATGCCCTCTACACAGATAGAGCAGATCGTGACGGCAGCGAATTTGCTAAACGCACTAAAGGACCCGCAGAAAGCCGTTTTGCTAAAGACATTACCGTGGGCCTTCGTTGGGATGCTACGCCAAAATTCATGCTTCGTGCTGAGTATCATTACGTAAATGGAACAGCATGGCTTTCAAGATTAGACAATCCAACGAGTGAAGGTCCACTTAGTCAGCACTGGCATCTTTTTGCGATCCAGGCCTCTTATCGTTTTTAGCTGGCTTGCGGATGGAAAACAGTACCGAGACTAAATTGGAGAAAGCGCTTATTGTATCGAACCATAAGGACCGCAGGTTCCGCAGTCTAAGATGGAAAATTTCACTAAGCAGCAGTTTGATATTGCTGTCCGTTGTTATGTTGTTTTGTTTTGTTAGCTATTTGGGTTTAATGGCTAATTTTGACAGTCAGCGAGAGACTGAGTACCGACGTTATGCCAGAGAAGTTAATAACCTCATCATAAACACTTCGCAGAATTTATATCAGCTTGCAGAAATGATTCCATTTCTGGATGGCATGAAAGAAGCATTGTTAATAAATGATAGTGAAAACATTGACAGCGTTTTTGATCCTCATTGGACCTTGCTGCAATTTCATAACAGTGTTGAGTTTATCCATTTCTATGATCCATTGAATCAACTCAGTGCCAGTTGGGACAGTCTGGCCACAAACATCGACGACAATATTTTACTATCGACTTGGGTAAGTCAGGTAAATCAATCCGAACGACCGATCAATCCGCTGCTGTGCCAGGAAAGTTGCATTCAATACATTGTTGCGCCCCTGCTGGTAGAAGGAAAGAAATCAGGTGTGGTGGTGATGGGGATTTCCCTGGCGGATGCGCTTTTGGCTTTTAAGCGAGTTTCCGGCGCTGATATAGGTTTGCTAATCACAGAACAAGATAATTTGATGCAAAATGATTTTGCTGTCTTGCATTGGAATATTCATATCTCAGCACTTACCAATAAAGCAATAAATCTCGAGATTCTCAACAAGGTGGCACAGGACTATAAGGATATGTCCGCACTGAGTGAAGGAATCCAGATGCGCTGGAATGATCAATATCATCAATTAAAATTGTTTCCTCTCAATTCATACGAGCCTGATAAAGCTTATCTGGTTATCATCACAGATGTTACGTCTGCGGTAATCAATATTCATGATTCCATATGGAAAATCGCATTCATTGGCTTGCTTGGATTGATTTGCTCTGAGATTTTATTATTCTTAATCTTCACCAGATTATTGGCCAAGCTCAAAGATGTTGCTATGGTACTTCCGCTCCTTGCTAGTGGCCAGTTTGAAAAATTCCGCTTGTCGCTGGCTTCAACAGGCCGTGTGCAGCGTTTTAGGGATGAGGTCGATACGTTGTCGGAGGCAGCTGTGTCTTTGTCGCTACAATTGGAAAAACTGGAGCAGGAAGTATCGAATCGGACCGAAATGTTGATCGAGCAAAAGGATGAGCTTAGTAAAGAGCGAGATTTCGTAAAGCATTTGCTGGATACTGCACAAGCAATTGTTCTGACACAGGATTCTGACGGCAGAATTATGTCATTGAATGAATATGGAGAGATGTTAACTCAATATACGGAAAGTGAACTACAGGGCAAATCTTTTCAGAATAGCTTGATTCCGGAATATGAATCACATGAAATGCTTTCCCGCTTTAAGGAAGTCCATAGCGGGAAGAGGGGGCAATTGCGTCATGAAGCCATTACCCATTGCAAGGATGGAACAACGCGTCATGTCGCCTGGTTACATTCACATTTATCCTGTAGATCACCCGATGAGCCGTCAATTTTGTCAGTCGGGTTGGATGTTACTGAGTATAAGCGAGTCGAAGGTCATCTAGCCTGGCTGGCTGACCATGATCCTTTGACTAATTTGTTTAACCGGCGTCGCTTTAGCGAGGAGTTGGAACAGGTGATAAGCCGGGCTGAACGATACCGTCATCCCGGTGCTTTATTATTCTTTGATCTGGATCGTTTTAAGTATATCAACGATACCAGCGGACATCAGGCTGGTGATACATTACTTAAAATGGTTGCAAGCATGCTGGCACAGACTATTCGTGCGAATGATATAACAGGACGCCTGGGGGGAGATGAGTTTGCGATTATATTGCCGGAGATAAATCCCAATGGGGCAATAGAGGTTGCCAAGAAGGTGCTGGATCAGTTGGGATTGGCGCAATTAACGATCAATAATCGTACCCACAAAATTTCTGCCAGTATCGGGATTGCATTGTTTCCAGAACATGGTGCCAATATACATGACTTGCTGGCAGCCGCTGATCTTGCCATGTATCAGGCAAAAGCGAAGGGGCGGAATGCTTGGTATCTATTTTCGGATAAAGATCGGAGTCGTGAACGCATTCATACCTTGGTTTATTGGAAAGAGAAAATCGAGTACTCGCATTTGCATGATAATTTCGTTTTGTATTTACAACCGATAATGCATGTGAAATCGAAGGAAATTTTACACTATGAAGTATTGCTGCGCATGCTGGATATTGATGGTACGGTGCTGTCGCCGGCTGATTTTATCCCCGCGGCTGAGCATACTGGATTAATTCATGCGATTGATCATATGGTGCTGCGCAAAGCCATTGCGCAGCTGGCCCAAATTTACCAAGCTGGATTCAGGGTTAGTTTCTCAATCAATCTGTCTGCCCATGCCTTCAATGATCCCGAGTTATTGCCCATCCTCAAGGCGGAATTGACATCGCATAAACTGGATCCTGCATGTGTGATGTTTGAAATCACTGAAACCGCGGCATTGGAAGATTTGCCCGGTGCACGCGGATTGATGATAGAAATTAGAGAATTAGGTTGCGGTTTTGTGTTGGATGATTTTGGTGTTGGTTTCTCGTCATTTTATTACTTGCGGGAATTGCCGGTAGATGTGGTTAAAATTGATGGCTCGTTTGTTCGTAATTTATCCGAAAGCGGTGATGATCTGATTCTGGTAAATGCGCTTTGCAGTGTTGCCAGAGGCTTTGGTAAAAGAATTACAGCAGAATTTGTCGAGACTGCAGAAATACTTTCAATCATTGAGAAAATGGATATCGATTATGCGCAAGGGTATTACATAGGAAAACCAGCACCTGCAAGTCAATTTCTGAAAGAGAAAATGACAGCTCGCTAGCCGAGCAACAAAACTGGGAGTTGTTGAATAAATCGAACTGTCGGTAAAAAGATGGCACATCTGGCATAATTCTGCAGGATTTCACCTGCAGAGAAGCCAATGCCTTATAAACACAACGAAAGTCGCCGTCATAAGATCGAAAAATCTCGTTATAAAGTGATGAACG
>NZ_PXXU01000101.1 GCF_003011925.2 Nitrosomonas supralitoralis | reverse complement strand
CTTCCTGGAGAACAACCCAAGTCCGGCTGATTTCGTTATCCGTAGAATCATCAGCGTGTTCAATTACGAAAAGCAGATTCTAATATTGAATGACCGGATCAATAACCCCAAGGCCACTGAATCCGCAATTGCTAAAAACAAGCAGATATTGTCAGAATTGACCGCCAGAGTTAATGGAATGAGACGTCAAATAGATGCGTCGGGCAAGATTTATCAGGGGCACCGCAGTCAAAATCAGAACGGTCAAAAGGATGCGGTTTCAATAGACGATTTCTTTCAGTCCGCGAGAAGGGTTAGCCGACTGAATGATGAAAAAATGGAAGAAATGCTGAAAAGCCAAATCTATCCAAGTTTCTATGTTGAGTCCATTGACGGCAGTGAAATAGCAAACGAATGGCAGATGGAAGTGGATATGGCTCAATCCATGATCGAGGAATCAGTGGCTAACTTCTCACGTCAAGCCGGTGAAAGAGGCAGCTACCCGGCTGAAATAGCCAAAGTCACGGCTGAAAGCAACGCTTTTGTTGTTGACGGAAAGCCTATCGTTACAGGCACGATTTCTCGTCAGGATGACGGCTCCCTGGCGATATTCAGCGTTTCCAAAAGATCCGCTTTCAGGGGCACCAAAGGTGATAATGGCATCCGTCAGATACCTTTAGTTCAATTCGTTAAGGGTGGGCAAATATTCTATCCTGGTTCTGCTGAATACGACACGCTCTTGAATGAAGCGGCAAGTATCGAGGATGAGATCAACGATAAAGGATTTCTGGATAACGGTTTTAGCGATATCGTTCCAGAAATAGCGCAACGAAGAAAAGTTGAAATGATGGCTTCCTACTCAACCCACGGCTATGCGCTGCCTCAACCATATTTCCCGTTTGTAATAACGAAAGACAATACGGCTGTAAGACGGAGCATAAAAGAATCACAAAAAAGTATTGTGAAGTCGATTCAATACGGATCATTTGTGGCGCCAGCAAGTCTTGCTGTGGTTAAAATTGATTTGGATAGCTCAATCATGCTCTCTGCAATGCGTGAATATGCGATTGCTAACAATCTAACCTTAACATTAGATGATTTTGAAGGATCGCCCTACAATCTCACTAAAACCATTGGTGCCCTTATTTCAGAGGATGAATTTGGGGAGGCACTGACCGGCAGAACTCAGCAGGAAATAGAGGATCAAGTGAGAGCTTTCATGCGCGAAAAGCTATTCTGGTTCGACTATGGCGACAAAGATCCGTTAGTAGATTACTTTCCATACAATCTCAACGTTCTCAAACAAGCTGCAATCAAGCGGTTGATGGACGCAATCGCAAGCGCTCCGCAGCAGACCGACAATGAAACTGCGGCCACGCAAGAAGATACAAGCACCAGGATAATCGGCATCCGGATTGACACAACCTCGTGGCCTGTCATTATGGAGTGGAAAGAATACATAAAAGAGGCGGCTGACGATGTTGGTGGCGGTCGATATAAGTGGGATAAGCTGAACAAGGCATGGAATGTTTATCAGCCGGTATGGGATAAATTGATGACTGACAGGCCAAACACGGCGCCGGACATTCTTGTTTTGGTAGACGGAACGCTCTCAAAAATCTAACAAGGGATACTTGCAATGAATTTCACCGAATATTTATTTGATAAAGATGTTATCAGCGACATTATCCATGAGCGCAAGAAAGGTTTGGTGGCTAATCGTGGCTTCTCAAATCTACTGAGTTTCGGCCTGAGCGTGATTGCTGAAAGACTTGCAAAGGACCGGCTGAGATATCGGGATTATGGTCCTTACTGGTGGTCTCTCAAGGATGTTATGAATGCAAACGGATATCAGCTTGGAGATCAATCCGATCCGCTGGTAAAAAGCACTTACCGGGGCATTTCTGACGTTGAAACTTTAATCATGGCCGATGAATTCCGCTCTGAATATCTGAAGTCAGAAATAATTCACAGCAATAAGTTCATGCTGGACAGTGAAAGCGGTGAATTTTGGACGCTTTTTGATTCAGATATGGAAGATCCCAGTAAAAAATAACCCCTGCAATGGTCGTAGATGTTTCTAATATTCTTTTGTCTATGAATGATGTTGTTGCGTTGATTGATGCTTTAGAAACTATGAAGATAGAAGAAGAGGTAAATACAAAACAAGAGGTTAAAGCTTGACTAGACATTAATTGTCTATAGCCATTTATGCGTGTAAAATCTTATTCATGACTACAACATCCCACGCGGTCGCGAATGAATTCATTAGATTAGCGCAAGAACAAGGCAAGCAGCTAACAAATATGCAGTTGCAGAAGCTTGTATTTATTGCGCAAGGATATTTTCTTGCGATTCATAATGAGCCTTTGCATTATCATAACGCTCATGCTTGGCAGTGGGGGCCAGTGATACCAAATCTCTATAAATCATTGCAGAAATATGGCTCTAATATTGTTACTGAAATGTTAGTTTCAGAGGATAAAATTGATTCTGGATCGAAAGAAGCTGAAGTCATCAAGGCCGTATTCGAAAACTACGGACATTACACTGGTGGACAGTTATCGACACTGACTCACCGTCCGAGAACTCCTTGGAGCGAAACCTGGGAGAGAAAAAAGTTTGATGTGATTGACCAACAAATAATTAAAAATCATTATCAATCTCTTATAGAAAAAGCTTGACTCTATCAGTAATTTCCCCATCAAAGCTCATTGAGAATGCTGCTTCTCATGATAAACCTATTGAAGAAGATAAAAATCAACCGGATTTAGAGATCAGTCTAGAAGACTATCGTCAACGATACCAAATAAATAACCTAGCGCAGCAGCTTAAAGAAAATAAAGAAAATCATGATTTGCGCACTAAATATGCTAACAAAATATTTTGGTTGGTTTGCGTATGGTTATCTTGTGTGATCTTTGGTTTGCTTTTGTCGGGATTTAGTGAATCAACAGGATTTATCATATCAGATCGCGTTTTAATAACATTTATTGTTACTACAACGTTAAATGTTTTAGGATTATTCGTAATAGTTGCAAAATGGATGTTTCAGCAAAATACCTATCATCCCAAGGTCAAAAAATAATTCAAACTGAGACACCACCAATATCTATAACTTTCTCCTGATAACCTCAATTTCAGGAAAACCATCCATAAAGCGGTAGCCAGCATCATTAATATTGATGTATGGCTACTATCACTGGCAACAACATTCAAGACATGGTTTCGCACTGGCTAAAGACCCCGGTCAATGGCTATCTTGGCTCGGATTACGGCCAGGACATCAAGTCTCTTTTGCAAAACCCTCTTTCGAGCGGTGAACCGGAGGCTGTGTTGCAAAAACTGCGTGTTGATGTGCCGGTGCTGCAGTCCATTCCTGACGGATCAGTCAATTTATACAGCGTACAAACACCTCCTGATCGACTTGATTTGGTAATTGAGGTTGCCGGTCAAGGCATTCAGGTGCCGAATTTGTGATTATTTTCATACTTTATATTTAAGGAATAACCATGCCTAGTGAATATCTGGATATTGAAGGCACCGAAGAAATTAGCGGATTACCAACCCTCACAGCAAGCCCTGGCGCGACAAATGCACTTTCATGTGGTTTTTATGACGTGATTGGCACCGTTCCCTTCGCTTTAATGGTGGGAATGGACGTGAGCGCATTAACTTACACCAACAAGAAAGGTTATTTGGTTCCAGCCAATCAAACCGCTACCGTCAGAGTTCGCAAGGATCGCAAGATCGGTTTTGTTTCAGACGGTACCGAGGGCGTTATTCACATACACAAGATTGGTTAATAACAAGACTGTTTTATATCGATAACTCACGGGACGAGTAAAATTATGCCACGATTTATTTATATTCCGCCTGGGGCAGGTGCCGCCGGTCCAGCCGGCCCAAAATCTGGACCTCCCTTCACATTCAGTACCAGCCTGACGGACGCGAATCCGGGTATAGGGAAGTTTCAATTAAGTGCCGCAGATATAAACGGCGCTGATTTTCTGTATATCCATACCACCACAAATGATGGATATGATATGACCGAGGACTTCAATGTATATGAAGTGGGTGGTCGGTTGTATTTTGAGCAAAGCGTGGGGAATAAGAGAGCCACATTCCAGATAACCTCGATAGAGTTCAAAACGACCTACTGGAAGATTGGCGTAATTCGTATTTCTGGCGTTAATTTCATCGTAGGAAGCTACGTTTTAACCTATTTCGACGCCGCAGAAACCAGAACCTACGAAAATCTGAGCGATCCAGATTTGCCAGAAGCGGGCGCAAATCCTGGTATGGCAATCATTCTTAATAACATCAGCGGAAACCCTGGTGGGCAAAAATGCCTGGCCGTGTCAGACGGTACTGTGTATGGCGTGATTGGCAGGGCTGTGTTAGAGCATGACAACGAAACGCACGCGCTGGTATTTCCAAACACAGGACTAACCTGGACCGCCAGCAATGTCGGTGGGCTCACCAAACTAACGGCCAGCGCAGAGCACGGACTTACTGGCGGCATGTGCGACGGCAAGGCATCATTGCACATTGGTACGGCATCAACAGGATTTGAATTGTATGACCTGTTGCCAGTAACTACCGTGATTAGCACAACCGAAATCCAGACAAGTTTTCCTTGGCCTGGTGGAACTCCTGCTGCTCCTATCGTTACGGAAGTGGGTGTAAGTGCACAACTTAAGCCTACTAAAACACCACCGCTTAAGGCAAATAGCCGCATCATTATTGATGCAAACTATATTGCTTCGGGCAGCAATCAGAAAACGGTTGTTGTCAAATTGGGCGGAAACGATATTTTTACTCCATCCGTCATTACCACAG
>NZ_PXXU01000100.1 GCF_003011925.2 Nitrosomonas supralitoralis | reverse complement strand
AAGAATCTGGCCAAGCCAAATAGCATCCAACAAGGCTTGGTGCCTCTTTCCTGCGGCGATCAAATCATCCACTGAATCATTGATTCGCCCGGCGCGATCGTGGTACCCGGACAGCAATAAGCGGTTTTCTTCGGTGTATTCTCCCCAGTGCACCGCAACAACTTTTTCTTTGATTGCGAGGTATTGCACTACAACCCTTCCATAATCAGCAATGAATTCCGCAAACAAGGGCTCTCTGGCATCCAAGTAAGTGATCGATGACTTCCACTTATTTACGAACCCAACGTATTGATTGATTGCATGGTCCACAATCAGTCTTTCAGTATCACTGAGCGACGCGCTTTTGATCACCGCCGCAACCTGTCCGGACATAACTTGATCGTTCGCAACTGCAATTTTCGCAAGATCACTGGTATTTTTTAAAACCGTAGTGCATCCTGAGAGGATCAGCAAAAAAACAGAGAAGAGAATTGTTGGCGTCGTTTTAAGCATTTTGCTTCCTTTGTTTAGTTGATAAATAACTTAAATCTTGAATCCCAGTGAAGCAATCATCTTGATGAACTGGTCTATGCCGCCCGTAATTTTTCCAGCTATCAGCAGTAGAACCATAAGCACAAAGTAGCCTGTCAATGAGGCAGTAATATGAACACCACGAAAGAATCCCGATTTTTTCGATTTCTCTTCAAGCACGTGATCCGCATTGCTCTGCATCTTTAATGAAAGATCATTCAATCTTCTTTCCAGCGATATTGAGTGATCATCGATACGCTTTTCCAGCGCAGAAACACGCGCATTGAGAGAGCCTATTTGCATGGTGTGAGGGCAATCATCCGGCATGGCAATTCTCCTATTTGATTAATCCGATTTGTTTGTTTTTGCCGTTAATCGTCAATAGCTGCATCCTGTTACTATCTTTTTTGAGAGAACAATGCACCCAACCCGAGTTGGGTTTTCCACTAACGTAATTTTCAAGAATCAACTGGTCAAAAACCAGATTTGTCGATATCCATAAGGCGAGGTCGTAATTTGCTAGTCCATCAATTTCAAAATCCACCGCCTGACCTGCCATGTGCTGTGATGTTTGACTTCCATTGATGGCTAAATTTAACGCAAGGCATCTGTAACCGCTGTTGATTCTGACCGGGTGCTCGAAATGAGCTCTGACCGGCTCCAATATGTGTGTGCAAACGTGGATTAAGTTACTTAAGATGTGTTCGGGCGGGGTGTTATCTATACCGAGTTCACTGGCCCTGGAAGATCTGATTAGTTCGTTCAGGGTAAAATGCGGGGTTAATTTTGTATGAATATCCATGCCAATTATCTCCTTATGCCAGCAATTGTTTTAGCGACAACGCCGCACGCGCTGATCACACTGTTTAGTCGGTTTACGATAGCGACTTGGAGTTTTAGCTCTGATTCCTTGCCTTTTCTCCAATCATCAAATGGCTTGCACTTGAAAAACTTGTTCACCACGCTAACCGGCATTGATAATGCTTCGGTCAGCGATGTGTGGGAATAAATGCTGAGACTAGCCGCCTGATTCATCAGATTCTCTGCCCAAATCTTTCGCCAGTCTTGAGACGCAGGTACGAACCGGAAATCGGGCGGGTGGCAAATTACTTGCCGCCCCTCCTTTTGGTAGCGCAACGAGTCCGTCACTGGATAATTCGATCTTAAATAAATGGTCCAAACTTTCCCGGCCACTCATGTACGAAGCCATTAGTGCGGCAAAAGAACTTTCAGGAAAACCCGATATAGTGCGTATGCGGTTAATTAGATATTCGTCATAATTACCTTCGCCGTCCGATGGCGCCGGTGTTTCTTCGCTTTTTCTGATCAATTGAGCAGACATGCAACCAAGTAACCAGTGTAATCGCCCGGATACGCCCTCAATCTCGCCCTGGATTCTTTCTATTGATTCTGCCATAGCGCCGGTCAGGTCTTGCAGCAACCAAACATCACCTTCAATCTCGCCCAGTTCAATTGCCTGATCTAGCACTTTATCGATGCTTCCATCCAGATAATCGGAGTATCGGCCATCGCCCACGGCAAAATCAGGGCCATCGTCTGAAACTGAAGCCAGGTAATGGCAAACAACCATCATTCGCTCTTGAACCGTCCAGTCTGCAGGGTTTTCAATTCCCTTGGCCGTTGCAACTGCCTTGAGCAAAAATGCGGTCGTGACTGCCTCTTCAAGATGAGACGGCATAGCTGCGATTGCGATGGATTCACCGATCGACAACTCTTTAAGTTGCACCGTCAAGCGCCTGGTACGGAGTATTGGAAAATGAATCACTGGGATTGCTGCCGTTAAATTTACATGAGCGCAATTGTGGTCAATCTTCAGCCATTGAGACGGTTAATTTTTCCGTGTTTATCGAATTCCATGGAATATCTTTTGAATAAGTGCTGCACTTTATCAAAGAATCGTATTATAATTTTTTATGGCCGAGATTTTCTTGATCATCACTACCAGGTGAATCTGGAATTTAGGAATACGACTCATGAAACGAAAAGGACGCGGAGGTAAGCGCGAAGGCGCCGGGAGAAAAAAAGACACATCCGGGATCATAAAATATCGCGTTTCGTTCACGCTTCCAGTAGATATTATTAACTTTTTAAAAACCCGTAAGCAGCCATCACAATTCGTTGAAATAGCGATTAGAAGATATGCGGCTGAATGCGAAAATTCAGATAATAAGGATGAATAAATCATGGAATTATCACTTAATCACCAACACAGGCAGGGATCGAGCGATTGCAAAGCAAGGCTTATTATTGATGAGTGTGACCGAAACAGCATCAAACTCAGTGACAACGAACTTAGCTTTATTGATTTGATGCACAACAGATTGGTAGATGGGATGCCGCTAATGGCAGAACATAAGCTCGTTCTTGTGACGATCTGGAGAAAAATTCGTGGAAATTAGAAATCAATTTCCCGATGTTTTGGACGACCGTCTCTGTGAGGCTCTGAGATTGAGGGATGATCTCGGATTAACCTATAAAGAAATAGGAGAGAAATTAGGCGATGTTTCAGCCGCAAGAGCAAGTCAATTAGTCAAGAAAGCAAGGAGATTAATTGCTTACGGCTTGAGCAATGAACTTGATGGGCTGGATAGAAAAATTGCAAAAATGCTAATTCCGATAGGTTATACAACAAGAGATAAGCTGGCTATAGCAGTGGTAAAGGGAAACGTATACCCAAACAGGCCAGGGTGGGTTCCAAAGCATTACACAATGGATATGCACATTGAAGTTTGTAAATGGCTTGGGGTGGAGCCAAGGGATTATGCATTGGAGTTTGAAATAATGGAATGCACTGAATTCCTGCAAAAGCACGGCTACGCAGTAACAAAAATATCAACTAACACTTAATCCCTCAATTCGGTCCAGCGAAATACCAACCATTGAATTAATATCATTAAAAATTAAAAAGGAAATTATGATGAAAAATTTATTACTATTCATTGCTTTAATTTTTGTTCCAGCCGTTGCATTGTCTAACGAAACCGGAATAACCGAAGAATACAAAAAATGTTTGGAGAGTGCTGAAGGGGGAACTTTTGATATATCTACGTGCGTTAGCAATGAGTATGACATTCAGGTAGAGCGAATTAATCGCGCGTATAAGACGATATTAACTCAACTGGGAAGTGACTCTGAGAGGGGCAAGGAATTGCTGGGTGTTCAGAAGGCGTGGATGGAGTATCGTGACGCCAAATGCAAGTATGCCGAGGGAGAATATGAGGGTAGCAATATTGCCCCAGTAATTGGACTTGATTGCATCACCCATATGACTGCAGAACGATCATCTGAACTTGAGGGAATGATAAAGCCAGCGGCAACCAAGACAGAGGCACCCCTTAATTCATCATTATTAAGTACCGATGACATAAATGACGTAACCAGAAGCATGTATTACGCGGCTCTCACAACCGGTGTTAATGGAATGACTCAAGTAGAAAATGAATGTTGGAAACATTTTGATATCAATCCAAGTGACAGGATGATTGCTTTGTGCTCTGTTCACGGTTTTTCTGGTGCATTTATTGATGCTACTTTCGCCAGAGTGCAAATGAGAGGACCAACGCCATCCTACAACGGCGCTGCGGTTCGAGAAAGAATAATCAGCAATTCAATCAAACATGGCGAGTTTACGGAAGATCATGTCAAGGGGATAATTATGGATTATGTGGGAACCAGAGTGGGAGAAGTTACCGCAGGTCTACTGAATGCCGGAATGCGGTAGGAAGTGGCTCCATCACATTTTGAGAGCGTTATAATTCACCCAATCATCGCGATCAAGTGCTGTTAGTGTCGCAAGAGTCATAGGCACTAACAGTTCAACATACCTCCCTTTAGCATCAATACTGGAAGTCATCTGCTCGCTTATCGCTTCAATCACCAAGGGAGAATAAATGCGGTTTTTATAGCGCAACGCGATTGTGGTCGGAGCTATCGATGGTACCAGCGCCTCAATAAATCCGCTATTCCCCCTGGCCGCTTGCGCTGACCTGGCAAGAACCGAGCCATCAGGCGACAATTTGACCGGCAATGCCCATTCCATCAGCTTGTTGAATGGCTCTTCGACCTCTTTCATCGGATCATCCCACGCCCTGAATATTGCCGTTACCTGAATCTTCACAGGTGGCATGCCATTGAATACCTGGATGGAATTTAACTTGGTGATACCGGTTCTACCCTCAAATTGACGTATAAAATCATTCGATTTCTGTTGTGCTAGTCCGATCACGCCACTTTCAGGACTGTCATTTGATGTCACGGCATCAATAACCGGCTGCAACGCACCGGATTGAAGCATTGCCAGCAATGTTGGAGCGCGTGACTCTGGACCGGCATGC
>NZ_PXXU01000010.1 GCF_003011925.2 Nitrosomonas supralitoralis | reverse complement strand
TTACTGTCAAGCTGTATGCGCGATTAAGGTTACAGGAATACATACTGACCTTTCAATTCTAAACAGTGCTATTTATTGAAATACTTGTATCAACATTTATTTCAGGTATTTTTCCTTGTTTTTTTCTCTTACTGTGAAAAGATAATCCCGTACCTGCGGGAACCAATCTGCCAACTATAACATTCTCTTTTAATCCACGTAAATCATCTTTCTTGCCCATGATAGCAGCTTCAGTCAATACTCGTGTCGTTTCCTGGAATGACGCCGCAGAAATAAATGAATCCGTGGATAATGATGCTTTAGTAATACCCAACAGCATAAATTCATAAGTGGCTGGCATTTTCTTCTCGGCAATTAATCGCTCGTTCTCAACGAGCAAATCGGCACGCTCTACCTGCTCACCCTGAATAAATATTGAATCACCAGCATTAGTAATCTGTACTCGTCTTAGCATTTGACGCACAATAACTTCAATATGCTTGTCATTTATTCTAACACCCTGCAATCGATATACATCTTGAACTTCATCCGTAATATACCGCGCTAATGCTTCAACACCTTGCAAACGAAGGATATCACGTGGATCAGCCGGGCCATCGACAATAATTTCGCCTTTATTCACTACTTGTCCATCATGTGCCATTACGTGCTTATCTTTCGGTATTAAATATTCATGCACAATTTCTTCAAGATCTGTGATAACTAACCTTTGTTTACCTTTGGTATCCTTGCCGAAAGAAACAATACCCGTAACTTCTGCCAACATGCCCGCATCTTTTGGTGCTCTTGCTTCAAATAATTCTGCCACACGCGGCAGACCACCTGTAATATCGCGCGTTTTAGAAGTTTCTTGTGGAATTCTTGCCAATACCTCGCCAACACTAACTTGCTGACCATCTCGTACCGTAATAATACAGCCGATCTGAAAGGTTATGCTTACGGGTTGATTACCGCCGAGCATTTTTATTTCATTTCCATCGTCATCTAAAAACTTCACTAGTGGGCGCAAGCCTTTTGATTGCATGACTCCTCGACGTTTTGGATCAATAACTACCAAGGTCGACAATCCAGTAACCTCATCAATTTGTTTCGCTACAGTTACACCCTCTTCAACATTCTCAAACCGCACTTTACCGGTATATTCAGTGATTATGGGACGAGTATGCGGATCCCACGTGGTTAATATCTGTCCTGCCTTGACCACTTCGCCATCACGTACCAGCAATGTTGCACCATAAGAGGCTTTATGTCTTTCACGCTCACGGCCATTTTCATCCTGGATAATAATTTCTCCGCTTCGCGAAATGGCTATCAATTCATTCTGAGTATTAGTTACATACCTCATCGTAGGAGAATAATTTACTGTACCACTTGACTTACTTTCTACTTGACTCACCACAGCGGTTCTAGATGCTGCTCCACCAATATGGAAGGTGCGCATTGTTAATTGCGTGCCCGGTTCACCAATTGATTGGGCAGCAATAACCCCTACCGCCTCTCCCACATTGACCGGAGTACCGCGTCCCAAATCCCGCCCATAGCACTTCGCACACAAACCATATCGAGTTTCACAGGTAAGTGGTGTACGAACTTTTACTTCATCAATACCTAATGATTCAATTAAATCGACGGAATCTTCATCCAACAACACTCCCGATGCAAAAACCACTTCCTGATTTTCAGAATTAACAACATCGTTAGCAACAACTCTCCCAAGTATCCGCTCGCGCAAGGCTTCAATAATTTCACCACCTTCCACCAGAGCTTTCATAACTACGCCGCTACCTGTGTTACAGTCTTCTTCTATAACCACTAAATCTTGAGTAACGTCAACTAACCGCCGAGTCAAATAACCTGAATTGGCGGTTTTTAATGCTGTGTCTGCCAACCCCTTTCTTGCGCCATGAGTCGAAATAAAATACTGCAAAACATTTAAACCCTCACGGAAGTTAGCGGTAATTGGCGTTTCAATAATCGAGCCATCCGGTTTTGCCATCAATCCACGCATACCTGATAGCTGGCGTATTTGCGCCGCCGATCCACGAGCACCCGAATCCGCCATCATATATATTGAATTGAACGATTCTTGCGTCAACTGTTTGCCTGTCTCGTCGAGCTGAATTTCCCCACTCGACTGATCAAATACAGGCTCTACACCAAGTTGATTCATCATGGCTTTCGCGACTTGATCCCCGGCTCGCCCCCAAATATCCACAACTTTGTTATAGCGCTCACCTTGCGTCACCAAACCTGATGTATATTGCCCTTCAATTTCTTTTACTTCCTGCTCCGCCTCAGCAATAATGTCGCTTTTTTGAGTTGGTATCAACATATCGTCCGCACAAATAGAAATACCGGCTCGCGTTGCATAAGTAAATCCAGCATACATGAGCTTATCAGCAAAAATAACTGTCTCTCGCAACCCACAGCGTCTAAAACTCGCATTAATAAGCTTTGATATTTCTTTCTTTTTTAGTGTCTTATTAAGCAGTGAGAATGGCAGCCCAGGAGGAAAAATCTCAAATAGTAATGTTCTACCTACTGTTGTTTCATAGCGAGTAATCTTCTCGTATCGTTCGCCATCTGTGTTGATGCCATACTCCTTGATCCTAACCGTAATTCTTGCATTAAGTTCTACATTTCTACTTTCATAAGCTCGTGACACTTCGCTGACATCCTGAAACAGCATGCCTTCCCCACGGGCTCCCACTTTCTCTCTGGTTGTATAGTAAAGGCCTAGCACGATATCTTGAGATGGTACTATAATCGGTTCTCCATTAGCTGGAGATAAAACATTATTGGTAGACATCATTAATGTTCGGCATTCCATTTGCGCTTCTAATGAGAGCGGTACGTGAACAGCCATTTGGTCGCCATCAAAATCAGCATTAAATGCAGCACAAACTAATGGGTGTAATTGGATTGCCTTGCCTTCTACCAGAACTGGCTCAAAGGCCTGAATACCCAGCCTATGAAGAGTAGGTGCACGATTCAACATAACGGGGTGTTCACGAATAACATCTTCCAGAATATCCCACACAACTGCAGTTTCATTTTCAACTTCGCGCTTGGCTGCTTTTATGGTACTTGCAATCCCCATTAACTCTAACTTATTGAAAATAAAAGGTTTGAATAATTCTAACGCCATTTTCTTAGGCAATCCACATTGATGGAGCTTGAGTTGAGGTCCAACAACGATAACTGAACGACCAGAATAATCCACACGTTTACCTAGCAGGTTCTGTCGAAAACGACCGCCTTTACCTTTGATCATATCCGCCAATGACTTAAGTGCTCGCTTATTAGCACCTGTCATAGCTTTACCTCGACGACCATTATCCAACAATGAATCAACTGCTTCTTGCAGCATGCGCTTCTCATTACGAACAATAATCTCCGGTGCTTTTAATTCTAGCAACCGTTTTAATCGATTATTACGATTGATAACCCGACGATATAAATCATTCAAGTCCGAGGTCGCAAAACGCCCTCCATCTAATGGCACCAACGGACGAAGATCCGGTGGCAAGACTGGTAACACAGTCAAAACCATCCACTGTGGCTTAATACCTGATTTATTGAATGCTTCCAATAGCTTAAGGCGCTTAGAAATTTTCTTAATCTTTGTTTCCGAGCCGGTACTTTCCATCTCGCGCCGCAGATTTTCTATCTCAGTGCTAATGTCAAGATTGCTCAGTAGATCACGAATGCCTTCTGCCCCCATACTGGCACTGAAGTCATCTCCATATTCTTCTGTTTTTATTAAATAATCTTCTTCTGTCAACAACTGACAACGTGTCAAAGGTGTCATGCCAGGGTCAGTAACTACATAAGCTTCAAAATAAAGTATGCGTTCAATATCACGCAAAGTCATGTCCAACACCATACCCAAGCGAGAAGGCAGAGATTTTAAAAACCAGATATGTGAAACCGGTGAAGCTAGTTCGATATGACCCATACGCTCACGACGTACTTTCGACAAAGTCACTTCAACGCCACACTTTTCGCAAATAACACCACGATGCTTAAGGCGCTTATACTTACCGCATAAACACTCATAATCCTTAACTGGACCAAAAATCTTGGCACAAAACAAACCATCTCTCTCTGGTTTAAAGGTGCGATAATTAATCGTCTCAGGCTTCTTTACTTCTCCATAAGACCAAGAGCGAATTTTCTCAGGAGAAGCAAGTCCAATTTTTATGGCATCGAACTCTTCTTTGTGAGTAACTTGTTTAAATAGATCTAATAGTGCTTTCATTTGTCACTCCTGTAAATCAGGGGGCAATAAAAATTTTTATGTAATTTATGAAATATATCAATGACAGGAACAAAACCGATCAATCATCCCTGTCTTTGAAACAATTAGTTTTGTTCCAAATCGATATCCATACCCAGTGAACGTATTTCTTTTACTAATACATTAAATGACTCCGGCATTCCAGCATCAATCTTATGATCACCCTTAACAATACTTTCATAAACTTTAGTACGTCCAGCAACATCATCCGATTTGACAGTTAGCATTTCCTGTAAGGTATAAGCAGCACCATATGCCTCCAATGCCCAAACTTCCATCTCACCAAAACGTTGTCCACCAAATTGCGCTTTGCCACCTAATGGTTGCTGGGTCACTAAACTGTAAGGACCTGTTGAACGTGCATGCATCTTATCATCCACCAGATGATGAAGCTTCAGAACGTGCATATATCCAACTGTAACTGATCGATCAAATGCTTCTCCAGTTCGACCATCATATAATGTGACTTGACCCGATCTTGGCAAACCAGCCAACTCCAGCATGTCTTTAATTTCTTTCTCTGTTGCACCATCAAATACTGGAGTAGCAAAAGGAACTCCTGCCGTTAAATTTCCAGCCAATGATAGGATTTCTAGGTCCTCTAGTGAGGATATATCTTCTCTCTTACCACTGCCATTATAAATCTGATCGAGAAACTCTCTGATTTCATTAACATTCTGCTGTGTCCTTAGCATCCCATCGATTTTCTTGCCAAGGCCTTTTGCTGCCCATCCTAAATGCACTTCAAGAATTTGCCCTACATTCATTCGAGAAGGCACCCCCAAAGGATTCAATACCACATCAACAGGCGTTCCGTCAGCCATATAAGGCATATCTTCCAAAGGTACAATTTTGGAAATTACGCCCTTATTACCATGCCGTCCTGCCATCTTATCACCTGGTTGTAAGCGTCTCTTTACGGCAATATAAATCTTGACCATCTTTTGCACACCCGGGGCCAATTCATCGCCTTGAGTAAGCTTTTTCTTTTTCTCTTCAAACGCAACATCAAATGCCTTGCGTTTTTGTGCCATACTCTCACGTACTTGTTCTAATTGCATACTCGCATCCTCATCGGCCAAACGAATATCGAACCAATAATGCGGATCAAAACTTTTTAGATATTCAGCAGTAATTTCTTTCCCTTTTGCTAGCTTATTTGGTCCTCCTGTAGCTACTTTACCAATCAATAAGCGCTCAAGACGAGCAAATGCATCTTCCTCCACAATACGCATCTGATCTGTCAAATCTTTTTTATAGCGATCAAGTTCATCATCAATAATTTTTTGAGCTCTTTTATCACGCTCAATACCTTCCCGGGTGAACACTTGCACATCAATTACAGTACCAGAGATTCCTGATGGCACTCGAAGCGAGGTATCTTTTACATCGGATGCTTTCTCACCAAAAATAGCTCGCAACAATTTCTCTTCTGGAGTTAACTGCGTTTCGCCTTTTGGTGTAACCTTCCCAACCAGCACATCACCTGCTTCAACTTCCGCACCAATATAAACAATACCTGATTCATCGAGACGTCCCAACTGATGCTCAGATAGATTCGGAATATCTGCTGTAATCTCTTCCGTACCTAACTTGGTATCCCGGCTCACAACCGACAATTCTTCAATGTGTATGGAAGTAAAACGATCTTCGGCCACGATGCGTTCTGAAATCAAGATAGAATCTTCAAAGTTATAGCCATTCCATGGCATAAATGCCACCAACATGTTTTGCCCTAATGCAAGCTCACCCATATCAGTAGATGCGCCATCGGCAATAACATCATCCCTGCTAATGCTATCGCCCACCTTAACTAAGGGGCGTTGATTAATATTTGTATTCTGATTGGAACGTGTGTATTTTATTAGGTTATAAATATCAACTCCAACCTCCCCCATATGCGTCTCTATATCATGCACACGCACAACGATACGTCCCGCATCCACATAATCAACGAGTCCTCCTCGCTTGGCCCTCACAGTAGTACCAGAATGCAGTGCTACGACACGCTCAATGCCTGTGCCTACGAGTGGCTTCTCCGCACGCAAACAAGGAACAGCTTGGCGCTGCATATTTGAACCCATTAAGGCACGATTTGCGTCATCATGCTCTAAAAATGGAATCAATGATGCCGCTACTGATACAATTTGCGCTGGCGCCACATCCACGTATTCAATACGTTCCGGAGAAGACAGTGCAAATTCATTTTTGTGACGACAAGAAACTATCTCACTAACAAACCGATGATTATCATCAAGCTCAGCGTTAGCTTGAGCAATCGTAAAATTACCTTCCTCAATTGCCGATAAATAATCTATTTCATCAATCACCTGGCAATTTTTTACTCTACTATAAGGCGTTTCTATAAATCCATACTCATTAGTTCGTGCGAACAGTGCCAACGAATTAATAAGACCAATATTAGGTCCTTCGGGAGTCTCAATTGGGCAAACTCTTCCATAGTGTGTGGGATGCACATCGCGCACTTCAAAGCCTGCTCTTTCGCGTGTCAATCCGCCAGGCCCCAATGCTGAAATACGACGTTTATGCGTAATTTCAGACAATGGATTCGTCTGATCCATAAATTGTGATAATTGGCTGGATCCAAAGAATTCTCTGGCTGCCGCAGAAACAGGTTTTGCATTAATCAAATCATGAGGCATCAGATTCTCTGATTCCGCCTGACTCAGTCGTTCTTTCACTGCTCGTTCAACGCGCACCAATCCTGATCTAAACTGATTCTCTGCCAATTCACCGACTGAACGAACCCGTCGATTGCCCAGATGATCAATATCATCAATTTCACCTCGTCCATTTCTTAGCTCAACCAGAATTTTAATCACGGCGATAATATCTTCATTCGATAGCGTCGGAGAGCCTGTCAGTTCAGTTCTGCCTACTCTACGATTGAATTTCATCCTGCCAACTACGGACAAGTCGTAACGTTCTGGCGAATAAAACAACCCTGCAAATAATGCTTTAACAGCATCTTCCGTCGGTGGCTCGCCAGGGCGCATCATGCGATATATTGCAATCTGCGCATTCATTTCGTCAGTTGTTTCGTCTACCTTTAAAGTCTGAGAAATATATGCACCATGATTAAGATCATTGACATATAACGTATTAATTTTCTTTATTTTTCCTGCTCTGAATTTTACCAATGTTTCTTCACTAATTTCATCATTGGCTTGTGCTATTATTTCACCTGTATCCTGATCAACTATATTTTGTGCCAATATTCTTCCCAACAAGAAATCTTCTGGAACTTCTAGCTGATCAATTTTAGCTTCTTGCATTTCTCGAATATGCTTAGCGGTAATCCGCTTATCTTTTTGAACAATAACTTTTTTGCTTTTGGTTAGAATATCGAAACTTGCCACTTCCCCACGCAAGCGCTCCGGTACGAGCTCAAATCGTATTTCATTATCTGAAAAATGAAAGCAGTCAAAGATAAAAAAATCTTTCAATATCTGCTCGGAGGTGCAACCAATTGCCTTCAGTAACGTAGTAACCGGCATTTTACGACGGCGGTCTATCCTGAAATACAAACAGTCTTTCGGATCAAACTCAAAATCTAACCAAGATCCACGGTATGGAATGATTCGTGCAGAGAATAACAATTTTCCTGATGAATGTGTTTTACCACGATCGTGTTCAAAAAATACACCAGGAGAACGATGTAATTGAGAAACAATCACACGTTCAGTCCCATTGATAACAAAAGATCCCGTTTCAGTCATCAAAGGGATCTCACCCATGTAAACTTCTTGCTCTTTAACTTCCTTAACAGTTGGTTTGGATATTTCCTTATCCATAAGCGTCAGCCTAACTCTTGCGCGCAAAGGTGATGCGTAAGTTAATCCTCGTTGCTGACATTCCTTTACATCAAACACTGGCAAACCAAGTTCATAACTTATAAAATCTAGACGTGCATTTTTAGTGTGACTTTCAATTGGAAAAATTGAGTTAAACGCCGCTTGCAGGCCTTGGTTTCGACGTTTACTAGGTGCAACATTTTCCTGCAAAAAAGCCGCATAGGACTCTAATTGAGTTGCAAGAAGAAAAGGAATTGGCAAAACACTCGCGCGTTTAGCAAAACTTTTTCGAATACGTTTTTTCTCTGTGAACGAATAGCTCATGAGTTTTCTCCGGAAGAAGAAGACTGAGGATTGAATAGTTGAAGCCCAAAAACTATCAATTGCTGGAATGTCCAAAATGACACATCAAATGTATCAAAGTATCAAAGGCTGGCAGCTTTAATACCCACCAGCCCTCTGATTTATTGCTTTTATTACTTAATTTCGCAAGTAGCACCAGCTTCTACTAACTGTTTCTGAATTGAAGCGGCCTCATCTTTGGATGCACCTTCTTTAACAGTTTTTGGTGCTCCGTCAACTAAATCTTTCGCCTCTTTCAATCCTAGGCCAGTCACTGCCCTTACGACTTTAATAACATTCACTTTGCTTTCGCCACAGGATGTCAGAATCACATTAAACTCAGTTTGCTCTGCCTCAGCTGGTGCACCACCTCCACCACTGGGTGCAGCAGCAACTGCAACTGCAGCAGCAGCGGACACACCGAATTTTTCTTCCATTTCTGTAATTAACTTTGACAATTCGAGTACTGTCATATTTGCAATTGCTTCCAATATTTCGTCTTTAGTTACTGCCATTATTTTCTCCTGGTAATTTCCTGTATTAAGCTATTGTTTAAAATAGAAGTCTGATGAGCTATTTGCTATCACGTACCATAGCCAAGCCACGCACAAATCTAGCTGGCACCTCATTAAGTGTTTGAACAAATTTGGCTATAGGCGCTTGCATCGTTCCTAGTAATTTAGATAACAATTCATCACGACTCGGCAATGCAGCAAGCGCAGTAATTTCTTCACGAGATATTACCTGCTCACCTATTGCGCCAACTTTGATCACGAATTTTTCATTACTCTTTGAAAATTCATGCAATACTTTCGCGGCTGATACTGGATCAGCTCCAATGCCATAAGCAAGAGGCCCAACCATATGCTTAGCTAGTTCTGCATAAGGCGTATCAGCAACAGCACGACGAACCAGTGAATTTTTTATCACGCGAAAATAAATTCCTGATTCACGGGTTTTTGCTCTTAACTGCGTCATTTGTCCAACTTCTAATCCTCGATACTCCGCAATGATAATAGCTTGAGCACTAGTTACTTGAGTGCTCACTTCTGCCACTATAGCTTTTTTCTCTTCAAGATTAAGACTCAAGGTTCACTCTCCATCTGTTAAAATAACACTTGGAGTAATTAATCTAATCACCTCCAAATACTACAAACTGGCAACCTTTAACCAGGAAAACAAGACTCCTGTTTTGAGTTCACCATCTGCGCTGGGTGTTTAACTGATTTTATAAAAATTATATTTAACAATTCCAAACTCATTCGTCAGTTATGTATTTAAGTATTTCAATAATATCTTTTTGCCGATCATTATTTGCTTACCCCAGCGGTCTTTGACAATCCTCCAAATACTTATATTTTGAATTTAGAGGCCCAAAGTTCTGTTTTATTGCTACATTATACTTGTTTGATCTATTCTCACACCTGCACCCATGGTACTCGAAGCAGATACTTTTCTTAGATAAACACCTTTCGATGAAGCAGGCTTGGATTTAATAAGCGCTTCAATTAATGCCTTCAAATTTTGCTTTAATGCATCTATTTCAAAAGACGCTCGTCCAATGGTGCAATGTATAATGCCAGTTTTGTCAGCCCGAAATTGAATTTGTCCTGCTTTTGCATTCTTAACAGCCCCCGCAATATCCGCTGTTACAGTACCGACTTTCGGATTTGGCATCAGACTGCGAGGTCCTAAAATCTGACCTAACTGACCAACTAAGCGCATAGCATCCGGACTGGCAATTGCAACATCAAAATTAATATTACCTGCCTTAATATCAGCCGCCAAATCATCAAACCCTACAATATCCGCGCCGGCCTCTTGTGCTTCCTTTGCTTTATCTCCTTGAGCAAATACCGCAACCCGAACCGTTTTACCCGTTCCTGCGGGCAAAACTACTGAACCGCGCACAGCTTGATCTGATTTCTTCGCATCTATTCCTAAATTTACTGCTATATCAATAGATTCATCAAACTTGGCCGTAGCGCCTGCCTTAACTAATCCAAGCGCCTCATCGATTTGATATATTTTATTGCGATTGACTTTTTCTGCTATGCCTATATAACGCTTTGATGAACGTGCCATTTTATATTCCCTCTACTTCTATACCCATACTTCTTGCGCTTCCTGCAATGGTACGTACAGCGGCATCCAAATCCGCCGCAGTTAAATCGGGCATTTTTGTTTTTGCAATTTCTTCTGCCTGACTGCGATTCAATTTGCCAACTTTATCAACATGCGGCCTAGGACTACCTTTACTCACTCCAGCAGCTTTTTTTATTAGCACTGATGCAGGCGTTGTTTTCATTACAAACGTAAAACTCTTATCAGCATACGCAGTAATCACCACTGGCACAGGCAGTCCAGGTTCAATTTTCTGTGTGGCTGCGTTAAACGCTTTGCAAAACTCCATAATATTCAACTGGCGCTGCCCTAAAGCAGGCCCAATTGGTGGACTTGGATTAGCTTTGCCTGCAGGCACCTGCAATTTGATATAACCGATTATTTTCTTTGCCATTATTATCTCCTGACGGGTGCAATCGAGCGATAAGTCACTCTCCCCAATTATCCGTAACGATTAATACAATATTTCCAAAACCTTCCTTCAATTCTTTATTTCAAAAAAAGCAATATTCAAGATTTCTCTACTTGATTAAAATCCAATTCTACTGGTGTTGGCCTTCCGAAAATTGAAACCGACACCCTTAGTTTACTTTTATCGTAATTAACATCTTCTACGTTGCCGTGAAAATCGGTGAATGGTCCATCCTTCACACGTACGGCTTCCCCTATTTCAAATAGAATTTTTGGCTTCGGTTTCTCCACACCTTCTTGGATTTGATAAAGTATGTTATCTACTTCTTTTTGGCTTATCGGCGTTGGCTTCATCGCTGACCCACCGACAAATCCCGTTACTTTATCGGTATTCTTGACTAAATGCCATGTATCATCAGACATCTCCATTTCCACCAATACGTATCCCGGAAAGAATTTTCGCTCGCTAATGTTCTTTTGGCCGCCCTTCATTTCAATCACTTCTTCTACCGGCACCAATATCTGCCCAAATTTATCTTGCATGCCAGCTCGATCAATACGATCTCTTAATGCTCTCAGCACACTTTTCTCATATCCCGAATAAGCGTGAACCACATACCATTTCATACTCATTCTTTCCTCAGAGAAAATTACGCATCTTGATTCATCATCAATTTCACAAGCGACATTAAAGCAGCATCTATGAGCCACAAGAATAAAGCCATAACAACAACAAAAGCAAACACTACCCCAGATGTCTGAAGGGATTCCTTACGACTTGGCCATACGACCTTTTTTGTTTCTTCGGAGGATTCTTTACAAAAACTGTAAAATTCTTGACCTTGTGTTGTATATTTAGCAATAATCACCGCTAATAATATTCCAACCAATATGGACAAAACACGAATGACCATGGCGCTTTCATTTAAATAAATGAATCCAGCAATACCCGCCAAAACAAATACAACCGCAAGCACGAGCTTTAATTTATTCACGTTTTGAATCCCTTTACCATACAAAAACATCCACAGAAATATCTATTTTTTATTTCAGGCTTTTTACTTGCATCATTTCTCATGCCCGCTCTCTAGCTAATGATTCTGTTCCAACTTATATTATGGCAGGCCAGGAGGGCATCGAACCCCCAACCTTCGGTTTTGGAGACCGACGCTCTGCCAATTGAGCTACTGGCCTATTATTTGAAACTTCACTGGAGCTGTAACTACGTAAAAACAATTATTGTTTAAAATTTTCTGCGGATCAATAAAATTACTCAATAATTTTAGCAACAACACCTGCACCAACGGTCCTACCACCTTCACGTATCGCAAATCGCAACCCATCTTCCATCGCAATTGGCGCTATTAAATTTACCGTCACTGAAACGTTGTCACCAGGCATCACCATCTCTGTTCCCGCTGGCAATTCTATCGCCCCCGTCACATCCGTCGTCCTAAAATAAAACTGTGGGCGATAACCAGGGAAAAACGGAGTGTGCCTTCCTCCCTCTTCCTTACTTAACACATATATTTCTGCCGTGAATTTGGTATGAGGCAATATGCTACCCGGCTTTGCCAACACTTGACCACGTTCAACTTCTTCTCGTTTCGTGCCGCGCAGAAGTATCCCTACGTTATCTCCTGCCTGCCCCTGATCCAGCAGTTTACGAAACATTTCAACGCCTGTACATACCGTTTTCAGAGTCGGCTTGAGACCCACTATTTCAATCTCCTCACCTACTTTGATTATGCCCCTCTCTACGCGACCCGTTACTACTGTCCCTCGACCCGATATTGAGAATACATCTTCAACTGGCATAATGAAGGCACCGTCAATAGCACGATCCGGTTGCGGAATATAGCTATCCAGAGCCTCCGCTAACTTCAAAATGGACGCTTCACCAATATCACTCTGATCTCCTTCCAACGCTTTCAAAGCTGATCCAACTATGATTGGCGTATCATCACCTGGAAATTCATATTTCGATAACAGCTCGCGGATCTCCATTTCCACCAACTCAATCAGCTCCGCATCATCAACCATGTCCGCTTTATTCATATACACGATGATGTAGGGAACACCCACTTGACGCGCCAACAAAATATGTTCCCGTGTCTGTGGCATAGGGCCATCAGCCGCCGATACCACCAATATTGCTCCATCCATCTGGGCCGCGCCCGTGATCATATTCTTTACATAATCTGCATGGCCCGGACAATCCACATGAGCGTAATGACGATTATCTGTCTCATATTCAACATGAGACGTATTAATCGTTATCCCACGAGCACGCTCTTCTGGCGCAGAATCAATTTGAGCGTAACTCTTCGCTTCTCCTCCAAATTTCTTCGTCAAAATCGTCGTGATTGCCGCAGTAAGTGTAGTCTTACCATGATCCACGTGACCAATCGTACCAACATTTACATGTGGCTTCGATCGCTCAAATTTACTCTTTCCCATGTCTTGTTTCCCCTTTACGTGCTTTAACCATACAATCCATTTACATCCTATGGAGCCCATGGCCAGAATTGAACTGGCGACCTCTCCCTTACCAAGGGAGTGCTCTACCACTGAGCTACATGGGCAAGCATTACAATCACAACCACATTACAAATTCATACCATACTAATCTGGAGCGGGTGAAGGGAATCGAACCCTCGTCGTAAGCTTGGAAGGCTTCTGCTCTACCATTGAGCTACACCCGCGCTATAAGTCCTGTAAGAAAGCGTAAAATCAATCCATACAGGACCGCCCATTTCATATAGCAATATTAATACTACTTCCTAACTTGGTGGAGGGGGAAGGATTCGAACCTTCGAAGGCAGAGCCGTCAGATTTACAGTCTGATCCCTTTGACCGCTCGGGAACCCCTCCGAACGAAACGGGAGATTATGAATATATTGACTTCATAAGTCAATCTAGTTTTATATTCAAACAACATTAAAAGCTAACAGTTTGTCAGATTATCTCATCAAACCACCAGTGCATGTAAACAAATACGTATATCCCGACTTAATTATTGCGGTTTGAAAAAACATAACGCTAAAAAACAGTCTTAAGTTAAACGAATTCTTGGATCAACAAGCGTATAAGAAATATCGGTTAGGATCAGGCCCACGATATAAAGCATTGAGCCCAGAAAAACCATGGCTCTAACTATTGCAAAATCCTGTGAATGAATCGCATCAATGGTATAACTGCCAAGCCCTGGAATACCAAAAAAAGATTCTACCAGCAAACTACCTAAAAATAATAAAGGCACCACGACAACCGCACCCGTTAGAATTGGAATCAATGCATTCTTTAGCACATGCCTGAATAAAACAATACGCTCTGATAATCCTTTGGCCCTAGCAGTACGCACATATTCTTTATTCATCTCTTCTAAAAATATTGTGCGATACCAACGAATATGAGACCCAGCACTACTAATAACCCCAATTAAGATGGGCAATAATAAGAACTTTGTTGCGTCTAATCCAGCTCCATAGCCCGATATTGGAACCCAATGCCATAGCTTACTTACCAGAAACTGTCCAACAATAATATAAAATAAACTTGAAATTGACATCAGCGCCACACATAAAACCACCCCCCAGAAATCAAGATATGTGTCACGAAAAAAAACCATTAGCAGCGCACAAGTAATATACACAATCAATCCCAATACAAATACAGGTAGCGCAATAGCAAGACTTGGCATCATACGTGACTGTATCTCTCGGCCAATATCCCTCCCATCATCGGAACGTCCAAACTCAAAAACAAACATTGAAATTGATTTTTCATAAAAAATCGTATTTGTCAGCTTTTCCAATCTCTCGGATTCAGAATTAAACAATAATGGCTTATCGTAGCCTCGCTCAACTTTCCATTTTTCAATTGCCTCGGGTGTGACATACTTGATGCCCAATTGCATACGCGCCATATCGTCCGGTGTATTCACTACAAAAAACAAAGTAAAGGTAAGTAAATTAACCCCGATCAGAATGGGTATCGCATAAAATAAACGCCTAACAATATAACCCAGCATCATATGTAAGTTACGTACTTTTAGGCTTTATGTATTGCGGTACAGCTTTCGCGACGACGAAAAACCACTACAGCAGGCACAAGAATAATTACCAGAATGATTGGTATCATTGCAATAGGCCAAAATGCTGGCTCATTCCAATCTCGGCGTTTAGTCTCTCGCAAATTGGCATCAATTTTAAAATATTTAATATTATTATTCGAAATTCTATTAGGTTTAACATTCTGATACCAAGAATGATACAAACCATAGTCTTTTGGATGATAGCCCCACAACCAAGGCGCATCGTAGCGCAATATCTCCACCATGCGATCTATTATAAGTTGTCGCTCCGACCCATTTTCCATATTCTTCATCCGCTCAAACAGCTGATTGTATTCAGCGTTATCATAATTTACAGCATTCTCACCACTATTTCCTACTTTGCGCTGAGGTCCATATAATAAAAACAAAAAATTCTCCGGATCAGGGTAATCTGCATTCCAACCCCATTCAAAGATTTGCGCATTACCTTTGCGAATCTTGTCCTGAAAACGATTGTAGTCCGTACTTCTAACTACCAACTGGATATTTAATTTTTGAAATTGCTTACGCATCCAATCAAGCTTAGATCTATCTTCAGAGCTGCGTGCTGTTACATCAAAATACAGAACTAATGGCGCACCCGTTTTCCGATCAATTCCATTTGGATACCCCGCATCCGCCAGTAAATCCTTCGCAGCCTGGATTGACTTTCGCTGCTGTTGATTGTTAATCCAGTCATATACTATTGGATTGATCCCTTCGCGACCGTCACGATAGCCTACAATGCCTGGCGAGATTGGGCTTTGTGCTGGCAACCCTCGACCATTTGCAAATATTGAAATGAACTCTTCATAATCCACAGCAATTGAAATCGCTTGCCTAAGCTTTCTAGCTGATTCACGCTCGCGCTCATTTTTGCCACCCACCACTGGATCCAACATATTAAAACCCATATAGTAGGTTGATACCGCCACCGTTGTTTCTAATCTAATCCCTTGCTCCGCCATTTCTTCGGTTACTGTAGCCTCTCCTTGCCCCACCAACTGAACTGCTTGATCAAAACTGTCTGAGCCAATACCAGTTGCATCATAATATCCTTGCAAGAATTTATTCCATCTTGGGATGTTTTCTTTCTCTCGAGTAAAAATTACTTTGTCGATAAATGGCAATTTTATTCCAGCATCTTTTAATAATCCATTCTCCTCGTCTTCTGGCATGCCTTCTGTTGGATAATATTCGTCATGAAAGTTTGGATTTTTTTCTAATACCATGCGTAGATTTGGGTCATTCTCAGTGAGCATATATGGACCTGTACCAACCGGGTACCAGTCTAGCGTTATGTTTTTTTGTATCAATCCTGTCTGCGAATAAAAACGTTCTGCTTCCCAAGGAATCGGCGCAAAAAAAGGCATAGCCAACCAATAAAAGAATTGAGGATACTTACCCTTTATCTTTATGCGATAAGTATATTTATCAATCACCTGAACACCTTCTAATGGATACTTCCTCAAGTCTAAGTATGTTTCACCTGCAGATTGATTTTGTTCCGCACGCTTCAGTGCAACTGCATAATCCTTAAGTCCTACTATGTAATCTGTCATCAGCTCATATATCGGAGAATGCAATTTTGGGTGGGCAAGACGCTTAATCTGGTATACATAATCTTCTGCTTCGAGCTCCCTAGTCTCTGTGTAAATGAAATCAGATAGCTTAAATATCGATGCTAATGTTCGCTCATCCAGCGCATGATATAGCCAGTTCCCTTGTTCATCCATTGCAAAAGATGGATGTGGTTGATAATAAATTCCAGGTTTAATCGAAATTTCATAAACACTATAATCAATTTTGTCGGGATACGCATCATCCGGCAATTGATTACCTTCAGCATCAATGTACTTTACAACTGGCATTTCTTTCGCAGTCGCTGGAATTAATACAAAAGGTCGTTTCAAATAATGATACTGCAGCGGCGGCTCGTAAATCTGTGCAGTAAACTGAATTTCATTTGAACTATAGGATTGGACCGGATCAAGATGCTTAGGACGCTCTGTAAATACGCTATAAAGAATATTCTCCCCTACATCCGAACCGTCATATGGATTATTCCAACCATGTCCACTGCATCCAGCCAATAGCGCGATAGTAATAATTAACAACCAGGATGTAATCACTAAATTTTTCATTGCTAATTCGATTTGCCAGAATCCGTTTAATGTCAATAATGATACTCGCATCTTCAACATATTTTGTGTTTAACACCACCTTAATCGACCCTTCGGCTATAATTTGCCAGAATGCTCAATTTTACAAGGAAAATTTATGGGATTTCTCGCAAATAAACATGTACTCATTACAGGATTACTCAGTAATCGATCCATTGCTTACGGCATCGCAAAAGCCATGAAACGCGAAGGTGCGTCATTAGCATTTACTTATCAAAGCGAAGAACTTCGCGGTCGGATCGAGAAGCTGGCTGCTGAATTTGAAAGCAACTTGCTATTTCCTTGCAATGTAGCGAGTGACGAGGAAATTTCAATGTGCTTTGATCAACTTCAAAAGCATTGGAATGGATTGGATTGTATTATCCATTCAATTGCTTTTGCACCACGTGAAGCCTTAGTGGGAGATTATCTGGAAAGTGTCAGTAGAGAGGCTTTTCACATTGCTCACGATATCAGTGCCTATAGTTTCTCTGCTCTTGCCAAGGCTGCCCAGCCATTAATGCATGAAAGGAATGGTGCGCTTTTGACATTAAGCTACTTAGGTGCTGTCCGTGTCATGCCCAATTACAATGTAATGGGATTAGCCAAAGCCAGCCTTGAAGCAAATGTTCGTTTCATGGCATCTAGCTTAGGTCCAAAAGGAATACGTGTGAATGCTATCTCTGCCGGGCCAATCAAAACTTTAGCAGCTGCTGGCATTGGCAATTTTGGAAAATTATTAGGACATACCGAGAAAGTTGCACCATTGCGCCGTAATGTTACCATCGAAGAGGTAGGTAATGTCGCTGCTTTCTTATGCAGTGATCTGGCTAGTGGAATTACTGGAGAGATCACTTATGTTGATGCAGGCTTTAACACAGTCGCATTTAATCTCATCGATTAAGCACCATTAGAATGGCAGATAAAGCAATCAGAAACTATTTTGCTTAATTTTTACATCATACTGTTGTCTAATTGCAGCAAGATAAGACGATATTTCTTCTTGGGTTATCATTTGCTGCAACTGTTTGGTAAATTTTTCAAGCGTCACTTTATCAACTGGTTCAGGCTCTATTACTTTACTAATCCGTATTAAATTGAACTCGCCCTCTGGATTAACAGCACCGGTATAAACCGGAAGCTCATCAGTTTCTGCTCTAAAAATAGTTCGCAAAGTTTCATGATCCAATCCTTCCGGCTGCATATAAGAAATCAACTGATCATCACTCCAAGTAACATCATCAAGAACTTCTCCCGCTTGCAACCGAGCAAGTTTCGCTTGCCCTTCTGCAGCAGCCATAGATTCAGCCATCTTCTTCTTGAGTATTTCCACAATCTCATCTTTGACAGCTGTCAGTGGCTGAGCAGTAGCTGGCATGTATTCACTAATACGCGCAGATACGAATGTATCAGGATTAACTTCGATAGCCTCCGTGTTACGATTATTTGAAATAACATCATCCGAAAAAATTGATGCCAAGAGATTCTCATTGGAAAGTATATCGGGTTCTACAGAACCTCTTGTAATCCAGTCACTCTTTTCTACGGTTAATTCAAATTTTTCTGCCGCTGCTTGCAGGCTTTCGCCTTGCTCATACACAGCATTGCTAAAATCCTCGGCAATTTCACCAAATACACTTTCTACCATCTCTAGCTTAAGTTTATTCTCAATTTGCTCACGAACATCTTCCAGTTCTGGGTGCCTTTCTTCCTTAATAGCGGTTAACTTAATTATATGCAAGCCAAAATCTGTTTCTACTATGTCACTGATTTCATCCGGTTGCATTGAGAAAATTTTATCCTCAAAAGATTTAACCATGACACCACGACTAAAGAAACCCAGATCACCTCCTCGCATGGCTGAACCAGGATCATCTGAATGCTCTTTTGCCACTTCTGCGAATTGATCTGGACTCTGTATAACCTGCTCCAAAATTTTCTCAGCATTATTTCGTGCTATTTGTTTTTCTTCCTCTGATGCATCCGCAGACACACTGATTAAAATATGACTAGCCTTACGTTCTTCAGATTGACCAAATTCAGATTGATGTTCTGAAAAATAAGTGTCGATCGCTTCATCACTAACAGTTTCATTTTTTGCCACCTTATCCAGAGATAAAACCAGATATTCGACCTTGGCACGTTCCGGCAAATCAAAATCAGTTTTATGCTGCTCATAATAAGCAGAAATGTCTTCTGCTTCAGGTACTACTTGGGAGAGGAATTGATTGGGTGCAATTTTAGATTGACTGATCTCACGACGAACTTGACTAAGATAGTGTACTTTCTCAGCAGTAGTTCTTGGAGTGATTGCATATTCACTATAGCCATCCAGCAATTGTTGCAGCAATAATTCTTGGCGCACACGTGATTCAAATACTGCAGGAGTAAGACCTTGATTACGTAGCAATTCTTCATATTGCTGTTTGGAAAATTTATTATTCTTCTGGAATGCCTGCACATCTTGAATAGTTTTGATTAACTGTGAATCTAAGACCACAAAGCCATTTTTAACAGCTTCTTGATGCAATAATCGTTGCTGAATCAGTCTTTCAAGTACAGAATTTCTCACTTCAAAATTATCAAGCATCGCGCTATCGAAATTTGCACCAAGCATAGCCCGCATTCTTTCATGGTGATCGCGTAATGCTTGTTCATACTCTCGTCGAGAAATTTCTTCACCTTCAACGATTGCAACATAGCCTTCACCACCATCGCTCCGGTATGATTCCACACCCCAAAACATAAATGGCAATACAGCCAAGCCCAGAATAACTTGTACGATACGTTTTTTTCGGTTGACTAGATCAAACACAATTAGAATCTACGAAAACTATTAAAGTGGAAAGAAACTAGAGAATTAATGTATTTATCTAATTCTTACTTTGTTTTGGCGGAGTGGACGGGACTCGAACCCGCGACCCCCGGCGTGACAGGCCGGTATTCTAACCAACTGAACTACCACTCCAGAACTAGCTATTTTGTTGATTGGTGGGTGCTGACGGGATCGAACCGCCGACATTCGCCTTGTAAGGGCGACGCTCTACCAGCTGAGCTAAGCACCCCAATCAGAAAGTGCGCTAGTTTACTGCATCTTTAAGTGCTTTACCAGCACTGAATTTTGGAACCTTAGCTGCCTTGATCTTAATGGCTGCGCCGGTACGAGGATTTCGGCCCGTTCGTGCAGCTCTTGTACCCACTTTAAAAGTTCCAAATCCGACCAAAGTTACACTGTCATTGTTTTTAAGCGCTCCTTTTATTGCAGTTAATGCTCCATCTAATGCGCTGCCTGCTGAAGCTTTAGAAATTTTAGCCGATTTTGCGATAGCTTCAATGAGTTCGGATTTGTTCATATAATTCCCCTTCTAAGTTTATAATGGTAATTAAATCACAAGCAAATACTGCAGACGCACTTATATCAAGCTGTTAGCGCTCGGTCAAGCAAATTAAGGCGTTCCTGATACATCATTTATTTGACTGATCCATGTTACAAAAGAAACATTTTTTAATTTTCTCAAACAATAAATCATTATAAACAATCTCTTGATAGCAAATAAATAGAAATTAATCTTACTTTCCCGAATCGATTCAATATCAATAAATTTCTGATTTCTGCTCACGATTTAACAACACTTCGACAGCGCTTCGGGCCGATACACCTTCGTGTAAAATACTGCAAACCGCTTGTGTAATCGGCATTTCAATATTCAATTTCTTACCTAATTTCAGCACTGACCGCGCGGTATGCACACCTTCAGCAACATGCCCCAACTCATTCAAAATATCATGCAATGTTTTCCCTGCGGCCAGCATCAATCCTACCTTTCTATTCCGAGATAGATCACCAGTACTTGTTAAAATCAAATCACCTACGCCAGCCAGTCCCATAAAAGTCTCCATCTTTCCGCCTAGACCAAGACCTAGACGAGTAATTTCCATTAACCCACGAGTAATTAGGGCGGCACGTGCATTGTAACCAAATCCAATACCGTCAGAGATACCTACTGCGATAGTAATTACATTCTTTATCGCACCTCCTGTTTCCACGCCAATAATGTCCTGACTAGTATAGATTCTCAGTATAGAGCTATGCAATTCAGCTGATACTCTGCTTGAAAATTCAGGATTGCTTGAGGCAAATGTCAAAGCTGTCGGCAAACCTTGTGCAACTTCTTCTGCAAAACTGGGACCTGATAGAACTCCGCAATATGAAAGTATGTCACCATACTCTTCTTCAACTATTTGATGCGGCAGATAAGCGGTTTCTGTTTCAAAGCCCTTACACCCCCATATAATCGGTATTCTGATATTGTTTGAAACGATAGCCCGTAAAGTTTCGCGCAATCCTGCAATGGGAACAACAATCAAAGCCAGATCAACACCCTCCAATGCCTCGATAAGTTGCGAGGTGATTTTTAGAGATGCAGGTAATGAATATCCAGGTAGGAAAGCTTGATTAATGCGTCGATTACCCATATCAACGGCATGATCTGGATCTTTCGTCCACAAATTAATTTGATGGCGTATCGAGAAACTTATTGCTAATGCTGAGCCCCATGCACCTGCACCCAGTATCGCAATTTTCATGAACCCCAAACCTGATTGACTTTGACAAAGCCTATTTGTCCATCGGGATGACGTACTTTTACCCAACCATTGGAATCAGACTGCAGCCATTCCATAACGATATTCTCTTCAGCCTGAAATACTAATTCTGAGTTAATATCAGCGTATTGATAAACATCAGCCAATGGCACTGTCACAATAACGTATCGTTGCTGACTCAAGTCTTTCTTCTGAATCCAAGCAAGGCCCCCGCTGCTATCACGAACTTTTGCCCATCCATCGACATCCACCACGACCTCAACCGGAAGATGGCGACCTGCAACAAACAATTTATCAGCTTGTAATGACGGCGCATCATACATAACGATTGCATTCTCGGCTATTGAAAAAAAATTCATCTCAGCGGTCACGTAGCCCGGGAATAAAAAACTGATACTAATCATAACGATCAGTTTTTTATATTTCAACCAACGAAATCGATTCTGCAAAACTTTAATCATAATAGGGTTACGTCAGGCTCCAAACCTCATATTCGTTTAGTTTGCGTTGGACTCAGCTTTCTTTTGTTGATAAATAGCTTCAAAATTTACCGGATTGAGTATTACCGGTGGAAAACCGGCCCTAGTCACAACATCCGATACTACTTCACGTAAATAGGGAAAAAGAATATTAGGACATCCGATACCCAGAACGGGATCCACCTCTTCATCCGGAATATTCTGAATACGAAAAATGCCTGCCTGTTGAGTCTCAACCAGAAACATAATTTTGTCTTTAATCTTAGCTGTAACCGTTACTGTTAAGAGCACTTCGTATAAACCTGCATCAATACTCTGATTTTTAGTTCCAAGCTGCAAATTAATCTCGGGCGTATCTCTTTCTAGAAAAATTTTAGGTGCATTAGGAATCTCAAGAGATAAATCCTTCACATAAATTTTCTCTATAGCAAAAACTGGTTGCTGTTGCTCACTCATATTTAATATCCAGTAGTGATTTAAAAAGTTAACTTATATTGCAAATCGCAAGTAAACACTTAAATTTTGCGATCAAGTTGCCAGTAATGCCACCAATTCCCCCTTACGATCAAGTTGTGTTAGATCATCATAACCTCCGACATGCCGATCCCCGATGTAAATTTGAGGAACCGTGCGACGGCCGGTTTTATTCATCATTTCAGAGCGTTGATCAGGATCCAAATCAATACGGATTTTTTCAATTTCCTCAACACCTTTTGAACGCAATAAATTCTCGGCCATTTTACAATATGGACAAAAATTCGTTGTATACATAATCACTTTGGGCATAGGTTTTTAGCGCTTCGCAATAGGCAAACCAGCGCGCTTCCACGCGTCAATACCACCCATCAGATTAATCACCTGTAAAAAACCATTTTTCTTCAATACCTGACTGGGATTGTTTGATCGAATACCGCTGCGATATATTACAACAATAGGTTTTTCCTTAAACTTCTGAATCTCTGTCCAGCGCTCTGCAATTTTTTCAGCGGGAATATGTTTAGAGTTTGGTAAATGGCCTGCTGCATACTCGCTATCATCACGAACATCTAGCACTAACGCATCCTGATAGTTGATTAATTGTACCACTGCTCGTGCATCAACCTCTTTAATGCCACGCTGCGTAAGCATAGGCCACAATAACAATGATCCACTGACTAATGCCGTAATAACAAAGAGAAGATTTTCCAACCTCAGTAAAAAATGATCTTGAAATATTGATAATTCCATATTAATTCTATTATGTTTTTAAACGATGATTTTATCAGAAACTGAAAAATCGCGGGGTTCCTTTATCCTGTCGCAAAGAACAAGTACTTTATCCAGTTAAGGCTCTGATTGAAAAATAATTGGAAAGTTAATTCTAAAGAAAGCTGTGTTAGCGAGCATCCGATTAAATCCAGAGCAATTCAGAGCAGCATCGTTGCTTGAAAAAATTCATTTACTGAGAAAAAAGTAACCTCATACTTTATGACGAGTTAATCGCTCATCCAATAACTCAATCCAGTGCTTCACTGGTATTGATGTGCCATTTTGCAAGTGCATCAAACACCCGATATTTGCCGTAGCAACCTGAGCCGGTTTTCCTGACTCAAGAGCAATGACTTTATTTTTCAATAGCTGCTGTGAAAGTTCAGGTTGCAAAATTGAATACGTACCTGCTGAACCACAGCATAGATGTGCATTGGGTACAATGGTTAGCTCAAAACCGACCGCCATCAGAATCCGCTCCACTACACCACGAATTTTCATGCCATGTTGCAAAGTACAAGGCGAATGAAAAGATAATTTTGTTTGATTCAATTCTAATCTTGATTTAGCCAATTCTTGGAGATTCTCGGTTTCAAGCAATAACACCTCACTAATATCTTTGGTCAAAGCTGAAATATTCGCTGCTTTTTCTGCATAATTCGCATCATGACTTAATAAGTGCCCATATTCTTTGACCGTTACACCACATCCACTGGCAGTCATCACAATCGCTTCGATTGCTTTTTGTTCAACGAAAGGCCACCAAGCATCAATATTGCGCCGCATATAATCAAGCCCATCCTGTTGGGCATTCAAATGAAAGGTGACTGCACCACAACACCCTGCATTTTCAGCCTTGATCAATGATATGCCCAGACTGTTTAACACGCGCGCGGTAGCGGCATTAATGCTAGGCGCCAATGTCGGTTGCACGCAACCGTCAAGAACCAACATTTTTCGCGCATGCTGCTCTGCAGGCCATGCACTGGCAGGAACAGGCTTAACCGGAATTTTTCTTTTGAAGCGCTGCGGCAAGAATGGGCGCACAATCTGACCTGCCTTCAACAATGCATTGAACAGTAATGGATTAGGCAAGATCTTCCGTAATGTATAACGCAACACCGCTGATCCAAGATTACGCTTTACCTGTTTCTCAATTATGCCACGACTGATATCCACCAAAGCACCATAACGTACACCTGAAGGACAAGTCGTTTCACAGGCGCGGCAAGTCAGGCAACGATCCAGATGCAACTGCGTTTTTTGCGTGACTAGTTGTCCCTCCAGCATTTGTTTCATCAAATAAATACGGCCGCGCGGACTATCCAACTCATCACCCAGAATCTGATAGGTAGGGCAAGTAGCCAGACAAAAGCCGCAATGCACGCAGCTACGCAAAATGGCATCCGCTTCCTGTCCTTGCGGTGAATTTCTTATAAAATCAGCAAGCTTGGTTTGCATTTATAATTCTGAATAAAGCCGGCCGGGATTAAAGATTCCCGAGGGATCAAACTTCTCTTTCAGCAAACGATGAATTTTCATCATGACCGGATCTAGCGGATGAAACACATCAGTACGAAACGCATCACTACGAAATAACGTAGCATGACCGCCAGCATCTTTAGCTGTTTTACGAATTAAATCCTGATCTACACTGTTTGCATCGCAAAGCAACCACCTTAGGCCACCACTCCACTCCAACAATTGTTTTCCGGGCAGTGACAGAGGCGCTGTTGTAGATTTAATCGATAAACGCCACAGTTGTTTATCTGATTGAAAAAAGTCATGCGACTGCTCGCGCACCGATTGCCAGAAGTCCCTATCTTCTGCCAGCTCTTCACCTCCCAATTTTATCTGTGCAGCTCGCACTGCTGATTCAGCACCAGACAGCCTGAGCAACAACACACCATCAACATAACAAGTCGCCGAAATCGGCAGCGGCTTACTAGCCCATTGATTCATTTTTTCAATCGCTGCAGCTTCATCCATGGGCATCTGCACCGTAATTTCAATCGGTGGTTTTGGCAAGACTTTCAGTGAAACTTCCAACAATACACCTAACGTACCCATGGCCCCCACCATCAATCGGGAAACATCATAACCAGCGACATTTTTCATCACTTGCCCGCCAAAGCGTAAATCTCCACCTCTTCCGTCGAGCAATCTCGTACCCAATACGAAATCACGTGACGCACCAGCAGCAACACGACGCGGACCTGATAAACCAGCAGCGATACAACCGCCCAAAGTCGCATTTGCACCAAAATGCGGCGGCTCAAATGCCAGCATTTGTCCATGCTGCGCTAGCAAAGTCTCCAGATCTACTAAGCGCGTACCCGCACGCGCTGTAATCACCAGTTCACTCGGTTCGTAATCAATAATGCCGCTATATGCCGTTGTATCCAGCAACGTATCTTTTTGCCCGAATGACGGATTACCATAAAAATGTTTGGTACCGCCGCCGCGTATTTGTAGTGAAGATTTGTTCTCCGTCGCGCTACAAATGACTGCTTTATATTGATCGATAATGGCTTGTGGCATGGATTCTAAAAACGCGGCAATTCCGCAAATCTTTCCTCGCCACGATGCACATGCATGGCACCCAATTCAGCGCAGCGATGCAAAGTAGGGACTGCTTTACCAGGATTCAGCAATCCCATCGGATCAAATGCCGCCTTCACAGCATGGAACATTTCCAACTCACTCTTGCTGAATTGGATACACATCTGATTGATTTTCTCCATCCCCACACCATGTTCCCCGGTGATAGTGCCACCTGCATGAATGCACATCTCTAGTATTTTTCCGCCAAACTCTTCGGTCCTTTCCAATTCACCGGGCTGATTGGCATCGTATAATATCAAAGGATGCAAGTTGCCATCACCGGCATGAAACACGTTCATGCATCGTAATCCATATTCCTGAGAAAGCTTCTCAATACCGTTCAATACATGCGCCAGACGTTTGCGGGGGATAGTTCCATCCATACAATAATAATCAGGTGAAACTCTGCCCGCTGCAGGAAATGCCGCTTTCCGACCGGCCCAGAACTTGAGCCTCTCGGCTTCATTGCGTGAGGTGCTGATTTTGGTCGCTCCGCTTTGCTGCATGATGGCATAAATTCGTCTGATTTCATCTGCTACTTCTTCAACACTGCCATCTGATTCGCACAGTAAAATCGCCGCCGCATCCAAGTCATACCCCGCATGTAAAAATTCTTCAACCGCATGGATAGTAATTTTATCCATCATTTCCATACCAGCGGGAATAATGCCTGCGGCGATGACATTCGCCACTGCATTGCCTGCCTTGAGTACATCATCAAATGCTGCCATCACCAATTGTGCTTTTTCCGGTATTGGAATCAGTTTCACGGTAATTTCCGTGACTATACCCAGCATGCCTTCACTTCCGGTCATTAATGCGAGCAAGTCATACCCCGCGCTATCCAGACTCTCACCACCTATTTCCAGATACTCTCCGTTAATCATCAAAACTCGTAACTTAACTATGTTGTGCACAGTGAGACCGTATTTCAAACAATGTACGCCGCCCGAATTCTCAGCCACATTGCCACCAATTGAACAAGCAATTTGCGATGAAGGATCTGGTGCATAGTATAAACCATACATCGCTACTGCCTCACTAATTGCCAGATTCCTGACTCCCGGCTGCACACATGCTATACGCGCCAGTGGATCAATAGCGACAATTTGATTCAACTTAGCTAATGACAGCAAAACACCTTGTGCATGCGGCAGCGCACCTCCCGACAATCCGGTACCCGCACCTCGTGCCACGATAGGAGTTCTCGTTGCATGACAAAGTTGCAAAATTTTGACGATTTGCTCCTCCGTGTGCGGCAACACAACCACCAAAGGTAATTGTCGATAGGCTGATAGGCCATCGCATTCATATGGCCTCAAATCTTCGGTTTCGTATAGCACCGACTCATGCGGTAATATCGCACGCAGTTTGTTAACAAGTTCTTGTAGAGCCATGCAGTTAATTATTCCTGATGCTTCCGAATTTCGTGGTCAGCTAGTTTTTCCAGTACTTTCACAATAGCAGAATTATCCCATTTTGCACCACCATGTGCGAGACAAGCAGAAAATAATTCTCGAACCGTGGCGGTATTCGGTAAACTCACACCCAAAGTTGAAGCGCATTCCAACGCAATATTCAAATCTTTTTGATGTAATTCGATGCGAAAACCGGGCTCAAAGCACCGATTAATCATTCTTTCTCCATGCATTTCCAGCACACGCGAAGCTGCAAAACCACCCAACAAAGCCTGCCGGACTTTCTCTGGATCCACACCTGCCTTGGATGCGAACAACAATGCTTCAGCCACTGCTTCGATCGCTGAAGATACGACGATCTGATTGGCAATCTTGCAAACTTGACCCGCACCATTTTCTCCCACGCGTGTAACACTCTTTCCCATCAATTCAAGAATGGGTTTGATTTTTTCGAACACCGTCATGCGCGCACCCACCATGATTGTCAGTGCCGCATTTTGCGCCCCGACATCTCCGCCAGAAACTGGTGCATCCACATAATCATGTCCCAACAGATTAATACGTGCTGCAAATTTGCGCGTTTCCAGTGGCGAAATCGAACTCATATCCACAATCGTCTTGACCTGGCTCGAGCTAGGTTCCAAACCCTCGACAACACCATTACCGTCAAATAAAACTTTCTCCACATCCGGTGTATCTGGCAACATAGTCATAATAACATCTGCATGCTGTGCTACTTCTTTAGGCGAAAAAAACTCTTTGCCACCCAGCGCAATCAAGTCTCCGGGCACCCCACTGCGCGAGTGCAGAAACAAATTATGTCCTCCCTTGATCAAATGCCTGGCCATAGGTTTTCCCATGATACCCAGACCGATAAAACCGATATTTGCCATAGCCAATAATAAATATATAAACCCGATTTAAAAATGCATGAGTGAGAGAAGCTAATTACATCATACTTAACTGTTTTTTAGAAACCAATCGCTCGTCCTACTGCATCGACTTCGCTAATTCAGCCTAGTTAACTGATCATTTCACCAGTTGCTGGAACCAGGATAATGCAGAGCATGAGATAATGTAATGATCAGGCAGATTCACGCAATATTGCGGCTAAACTATAAATTTCCAATATACCCTCCGACTTCCATTATCCAAGCAATCCCCAGATGCATAACCACTCCCTACATCATAGACTTAGTTCTATACGCAATAATTCCCAACACCCATCCACCAAAGAGGGAAGAAACACATTTCAACAGTGACTTACCAAAATGAATATAACAATAGAACATAAACATCGGCAAAATCGCCGTTGCGCCTGCGTAATGTACAAAAGCAAACATCAGAAATCCAGAGAGAATAATACAAAGGTTACAAAATCGATCTCATAACTGATCACTACAGCAGCTGGTACATCAGCAAGTTGTCCGTTTGAGGCGCAGTAAAAGCAATTTGCTTTTACTAGGGGTAAGTATACAAAAAATTGGGTTGCGTACTGGCAAAAATGATCAGTGGTATCATCAGCAGTAACATCCGGCGGTAAAGGCCGCCACCGAACGTTATGTATCGTTGCGCCCCAAAAACTTGGTTGCGCGCGGGCAGCAGCCTGTACAAGACAACCAAAGGAATCAGCACGATCAGAAAATTAAATGGCAAAGTAATGACCGCCGCCAAATAATCAGCCCGGATTCCTTCCAGCATATTTCCCAGCGGATTGGCAATACTCATTCTAACCGCAAACAAGGCTGGCGCAAGCAGCAACACCCAGAATACAGGCGAAGCGATTATCAAATATTTCCTGAATTTGATGGCAAATACACAGGGAACGACAAAAGTGCAGCAAACTGATAATATTGATAACCTATTCCAGCGATTATTCTTCTCTTGATAGCCTATTGATAATAGGATAATAGACTAATCCATATACAATAGAAAAATAACATCCCTTTATCCTCTGTGCTTGAGTCATCTTGCAAATACAAAAAATAAGCACCTGATCAAAATCGATATTTAGCTATTAAAACCCGCTTTATTATCGCAAAGCAATCTTCAGTTTTGCTATATGCTTTCCCCCAGCTAAAAGATAATTTGCATGAATGCTTATTATTCAAGGTAATTGTATTTTTCGTAATAGCATCGACTAACAGAAAGTTACACGTTGCAATCGAATATTCCGGAGGAATCTATGGGAAAAGTCTGCCTTGGCCGTCAACCAATTCTAGATCGCAATCACAACCTAGTGGCATTTGAGTTGCTGTTTAGACAAGAAGAATCAGAAGAAACAGCTAATTTTACTAATGATTTGTCGGCATCCGCGAACGTTATCGTGAATGCTTATGGTAAATTCGGAATCCACAACGTGTTAGGTCATTTGCGAGGTTTTATCAACGCAGATCCTGATCTTATTTTAAGTGACATTATTAGTTTGTTACCCAGTAAGCATATTGTGTTAGAAGTGAGAGAATCTGCATGCATTACGGCGGAGTTTTTACAACGATGCAAGGAACTAAAACAGAAGGGGTATCAGTTTGCGCTCGACAACATTGTGGCTATTAACAGTAAAGTCGAACTGCTGTTGCCCCTGGCCAGTGTCGTCAAAGTCGATGTTCTGGCTCTGACTAGAGATCAACTCACCCAGCTTGTCAATCAACTCAATCATTGGCCTGTATTACTTCTGGCACTGAGAGTTGAAAGTCAGGAACAGGAAGAGCATTGCAGGCAATTAGGCTTCCAAATGTTTCAAGGGTATTACTTTGCCAAACCCGAAGTCATGTCGGCCAAACGGGCTGATCCTGGCAAGATGCCATTATTAAAGCTATTAGCTTTGATTTTACGTGGCAATAGCCTAGATAGCAATAGTGATAGTGAAATTGACGAAATTGAAAAGGAATTTAAACTTCAACCCAGCCTGAGTTATAACCTGTTGCGTATGGTGAACGCAGGTAACGATGGTTTACCGCTTAAAATTAATTCTATCAAACAAGCCGTTCAATTAATGGGATGCAAACAGTTACAGAAATGGATACAGCTTTTACTCTATACCTCCAGTCAATCGAAAGATAGTTTATCCGATGAAATCACGCAAACTGCTGTAATACGTGGGAAATTGATGGAATTAATCGCAACGGCCGAACGCCCTCATGATAAAAATTACCAGGAACGTGCCTATATGATCGGCATCTTATCTTTACTAGATGAACAACTTGGCATTGAAATGCAACAAATTATCAGAAAGTTAGGAATTTCTGATGACATGACTCTAGCTTTGCTAACTCGCCACGGACGTCTGGGTCAGGCATTAAAATTAATAGAAGCCAAAGAAAAAGGTGAAATAGCGTCTATTCATTCCATTTTATCGGAGCTCGATTTTCTGAGTCTGGAAGAGTTATCTGATATCGAAACACAAGTAAAGGGATGGATCGATCGCACCAACGCAACTGCAAACAAGCTTTCAGACGTAGCATAATCTCTTATAATCTGACAATTCATGTTATTTACACTAATATTTTTAAAAAATTTCATTATCAGCAAAGACATAAACGGCTGAAACACCCATACTCATGACGCGGCGCGGCATAGCTCGCTGTTTTAAGTCTGAGCGATAGAAAGTCGAGCACTCGTCGGTCAATCCGCGCCTACAGAAATACCGAACTCTTTTCCATGAAGTGAACAAAATCTTACTTCTCCGCATGCGGTATTTGCAAATGACCAATAAGTAACCCAATTGTCATGGTATTAGCTTCCAATAACCTCACGATAAATCCTTTCCATCACTTCATTATTGTATTCCTGAACCAGAATCTGTGAGTTGAATAAGGCCTTAAGCTCGATTATCGTAATTGCGAGCAGCAAAAATGCACCTATAACTAGCGCAGGTGAGAAAAGCAAAATGGCTCCAAGCATAAAAACTGTGAAATTGATTAAACCCCGAAGCCACTTGCCCAGATAAAAATGATGCAACCCGGCGATGAACAAAAAATTGAGCGTAGCATAGGTATCTGGATCTTTCAGATCTTTCTCGGTTTGCTTGAAAAATTGCAATTGCTTTTCATCCGTCAATTCGCGCACCAACTCTCGTATGCGCTCTTCATCTTCCTGAATCGCTTCTTTCGTTCTCATCACACTAGCGTGCCAGCGTAATGATCACCGCCTCACGCTTCCAGAACAGCAAAAATCTTTTCTGCTCAACAAACTGGAACACCAGTGTCCAGCCTTCGGCTGCCTCTTTATTCAACGTCATTTCCAGTCGTTTGATCGGAATACCGGATGCACCCAAGAAAACTGTTCCGATTCCACCTTCTGTTACGTGTAACACTTTGTACTCTCGATAAGTCATTTTTCACTCCGTTAGTGTAAGTCAGATTCAGCAATTGAGTTTGTTGTCACTTTGAGAAGAGTCGCTCGTTTAAAAAAATGATACTAACAGAATCATACTGTTATAGATCATGCATTGCCCTGATATTGCTCAATGCGGAACTTTCTGCATCGCAAAAAACCGCCTACGATATGAGATTAGAGCGATCAGAAGAATGCATAAACCCACCATGACAACTGGGAATAATAACGTTGTGACTGAAAGATTCTCCAGCGCCAGAATGACCAGTACATTACGCACCGTGAATAGCGCAAAAAACAGCAATGACTCCGAATACGGGAAATGATAGATCTTCCTGACTGTGGGACCGAATCCGATGACATCGATCGTCGTCAGCAACACCACCGCCCACAACGGATCAGATGTGAAATACCACAGTGGCAATGAAGATAAAGCCGAAATAAAGAACACCCAATCCGTTCTGGTGATGCTTATATCCGCGCGTTTCAAAAAAGCCAGATATGCAATAAATATCGTAATACTGGCCGAAACGCCAATCGGCCATGTACCTACGCCACCTTTATCCTCAAGCTGAGCTACAAAAATCAGCAGCGTTGTCGCACCCCAAATGATCCAGGAAAACACATGCGGCTTAACGCTTCCCTTAAGGATTGCGCGGATATACGGAATGAAAGCCATCAACGTGAGTGCAATGGCAATCGCACTAACTATTTCTTTGTAAAACATGATTATTCTAGTCTTCCAGGTTAAGTTCAGTCAAAACTGGCAAGAAAACTCTTGCATTTACGAGACCAGTACTATGAAACGATGCACGGTTAATGGCTCGTTAGAGAAAAACGCATTACTTTTCGGAGTAAGGAATCCGAGTCAATCTTTTTGCTTCCAGAAATATAGGTAATGGAAACACCCAGACTTTCATCCAGCATGAATCCACACATTCATCATCAATTATTATCGTCTATTTTCTTCGCAATCCCTCTATGTTCTTATACAATACAAAAAGATCCACATAACAATTATTTCAGGATAAAAGATAAATGTGCAAGACATCTAGCGAACAAGAAAGCGGGTACCTGCAGCAAAATCAGCAAAGACGCTCATTTTTAAAAATGGCTGTGGCATCTGCGTTAGGGCTGGGAATTGCAGCAACTGATAAGGTAATGGCCACATCGGGTGCTATTACGATGCCACCTCAACCTGAAAATGTATTAACACCGAAAGCCGCCTTGGAGAGATTGATGGCGGGTAATGAACGGTATGTTGCGGGTCAATCTACGCCATTGAATTTTAAGCATGAGCGTGCCGCGTTGGTCAGGGGCCAGAATCCTTACGCCAGCATATTAAGCTGCTCCGACTCAAGAGTGAGCCCTGAGTTCTGCTTTGATGAGCAACGAGGGGATTTGTTTATCGCGCGCGTTGCTGGAAATTATTTGACTATAGATTTTGTAGCCACACTTGAGTATGCGGCAGCAGTATTGCATACTCCGCTCATTATGGTACTTGGTCATCAAAGTTGCGGCGCAATCAAGGCTGCTATTGATGCCTCAGACAATAGCACGCAATTTCCTGGACATATTCAATCTATAGCCAGCGCTTTAGCGCCAGCAGTGAGAGCAATTGACAGGAAATCGAAAGACCGTATTGACGATGTAGTGGAAATGAATGTTATACAAAATGTGCGAGAATTGAAAAAGCAAACACCCATTCTAAATAGACTGGTAGCGGAGAAAAAACTTCTTGTGGTTGGTGGCGTATACAACCTGAAAACAGGCAAGGTCGATCTGGTTGCTTGATTTTAACTGGTAGAATGCGTAATAGCTACAGACGATCTTAAAGAACGGCAGTTGATACAAAATCAAGGACACCCTCGAGTCTGTAGTATTTACAATTCATTTCCCCAAGTGATTTTTTACTCCCAAATCACCATTTTGAAGCGCTCTTTGACGATACCAAAATAATTACACTTCCAGTCGCTTTGCGCAAAGAAATCCAGATGGTGCCATTGGACTTTCAGTTTCAAAATACTGGCGGCGGCATCGTCCCAATCGATCACGGCAAGCTTAGGCTCCAACTGCCGCTTGCGCGTTTCTACTTCATCAAAGTCAAAGCCATCATATTCCCAGTGTAATACTTCAAATACATTCCCGGCACGATCTACATAATCCATGCTGAAATCCAACCCCCACTTGGGGCGCATCCTGATAATTTTATAGACTAGCGGATTTGTTTGCGCCCATCGCTCAAGTTGTTCCAAGGCTGCGCCGGCATAACCTTTGCGCTCAAACAGCAAACTGTGGTTCAACACAGCCCCCTCCACTCGTTCCGGTTGTGTGAACCAGTGTGTTTTTAAAGCACGTCGATGCTCTCGATGCGGTTGGGCGGGTGTCAAGTTAACTTCTGCATAACATTGCTCCAATTCCGTTAAGTCATAACCATTCTGATCAAAAAGTGCAAGCTCATTGGCTGTCGGCGGATTCAAACATTCTAGCGGCCGCTCCCAGTAGCCTTTGGAGGTAAACTGATTGCTGGTCAAATCTAAGTAACTCATCAGGTATAAATGAAAATTATTGTTGATTATTTGTCATTAAAAAACTTCTGTTCTGCTTCGATGCCCGGCTTGCCATACAATTCCCGCAACTCATCTTTGGCTTTTTCCAGAACACCCCGCTGCTGCGCGGACAAATGCTTCCCCGCTCGGTTGATGTAAAAATTAAGCATCGACATCGCCGACACGAATGGTGCAGCCTTGCGTCTCCGACTATTGTCGGCCGATCGTTTGAGCGACAGTGCAATTTTGCGCGGATCATCCCATGAAAAAACACCGGGTTCAAGATCCAGCGCGTTGCTGGTCTCGGTGACATGTTGCGACCAACGGTTTGGGTGATTTTGGGGCATTGAATTTAGTAATTCCTAATTTCAGAATGTAAATTGCAGTATATTGAAGCGCCTGAAAGATCAGGAAACAAAGTAAGTGGATTTATGTTCATGCGATTTAATGTTTGCAAACATTTTTCTCGTTCCTTGTCTGGAATAAGAAATTTGATCAGCGTCATACCCTCATCGTCAGATGAATGATTCTTTGAGACCCAAGATTCAATTGATCCTTTTGTCATACTGCGCGTAAAAAGACCACTCTGATTTATGAGGCGTTGATTCTCATCCGAGAAAGGTTTGATGAAAATCAGCTCAGGATCTGTATCCGAACTAATAGAATTTAAAAGACCTATCGGTTTATTCGCTTTTCTATACTCTTCTCGCTGCTTTCGGTGCTGCATATTTTCCTTCCTACATTTGTCTTTTGACCAGCTATCAACTGATTGATGAAGAGCAAATATTGCACGACTTTCGGTTTGTGGATCACCAATTTCTATAAATGCAAAAAAAGCCGCGATAAATGGTGATTTAGTCCAATCAAGGAGTGGTGTAGCTAATCCGTGATGTTGTCCAAGCGCCCACCAATCATTTTCTTCATTAATCTGTGAAGGATTGGCTCCACGAAGGCCTCTCGCAGCCAATTTAAAACTTTTTAGGTGTTGCTCCTGAAATTTGTAGTGTTCCTCTTGCGAGATTTTTCCATTCTGAATTAACCGATCAATTGATGGAACAAGTCTCCAATCATCGCGTCTCTGCCCCCTCCAAATATATTTTTCATATTCCAACATGTCTTGAAAAACATAATCCATAAAGTGTTTCCATTCATCAAGCTTTATCTGGATAATAACCAGCATCAAGTTGAGTTGAAATAAAATTAGCAGATTGATTCATCGATTAGTTCAAAAACATGATGATAACTAACAATTGACACAATAAACGGCATATCGTTATTGAATCGCTACAGCCATAACGCACAGTTCTGCAATTTTATAATATCAACAGATATAACATTTTCTTGTATATCTATTTTTTTGTCAAACGGCAGAACCCCCAGCAGAGAACAATTTAACCACTGCTCCAATGTCGCAATATTTTGCTTCAAAACCTGCATCTGAGGATCTGTACAGTTAGCCACCCAACCCGCCAAGTTCAAACCAGCAGCACGTATTGCTTGCACCGTCAGCAACGCATGATTCAAACAACCCAAACGCATACCGACAACCAATATAACCGGAAGATTCAATGCTTGCGCCAGATCCGACCCATTCTGGCTTTGATTGATCGGCACCAAGAACCCACCCGCGCCTTCGACAATTACGATGTCTGCTTTGTTTTTGAGCTCCTGGTAAGCCTGATGGATAAGCGCCAGATCAATTTCCGTACCTGCCTGCTGCGCGGCGATGTGCGGAGAAATCGGCGGATCAAACGCATACGGATTGATTTGCTGATGCGTAACACTTATGTTGCTGGCAGCGAGTAAGCGTTCGACATCCAGCCATTTTCCATTCTCACTGCCTGCAGCAATCGGTTTCATGCCGACCACTTTCTTGCCTTGTGCTGCAAACGTATGCAACAACGCGCAGCTCACAGTGGTTTTGCCGATTCCGGTGTCGGTGCCGGTGACAAAAAAACCGGTAACCATGCTTAAGGAATCAAACCCAATTGCCGGCGTGTTTCTGGTGTCAGTACCGAGTGGCGGTCAAATGGCCGCCAGGCATGACCGTAGATTACTTCAAAGGTGGCGGACAACTTACCATCGCGGCGCAGTTCCTCGTAGGCGTTAATGGCTTGTTGCCATTTATTTTTACCCATCAATCCCTGTTGCCTGCCGAGCAGTACGTTATGCGCGCCAATGGCTTTTAGATCGCGCATCACGCTGATGACATCGGAATAGGTCAGAGTGATATATTCCATATCCATCACCGGCGTGGAAAAACCATTGTGCACCAATAAATCTCCAATATCGTGCATATCTATGAAGCGATTGACGTGACTGAATGTGTCGATATGCGCGAAAGACTGACGCAATTCTTTTAACGTATCCGGGCCGAAGGTGCTGAACATCAGCAAACCATCAGTGCGTAGAATGCGATGCATCTCGGCAAACGTGTGTTCCAGATCATTACACCACTGAAAAGCGAGATTCGACCAAACCATGCCGATACTCTCACTTTTAATCGGAAGCTGCTCAATATCCGCACACACATAATCCGTACGTTGCTGCAGCAACGGCAGCATGCGCTGCCACCAGGTAGTATTGGGACGTGCGTGTGACAGCATAGTCCTGGCAATATCAACCGCAATCAATTGGCTTTTTGGATAACGTTTGGCCAGTTGCTGGCTGCCATAACCGGTGCCACTGCCGGCATCCAGAATGACATCGGGTCGGTATTTGATATATTCCAGACGCGACAGCATGCGATTGCTGATTTCACGTTGCAGAACTGCCGCTTGATCGTAGCTGCCAGCAGCACGCTCAAATGCAGCGCGTAGTTGTTTTTTATCAAGCGTGTATTCGGAATTCATTGAGGCAAGTCACAAATTGTTCAGGATAGGATAAAAACGGCGCGTGACCACAGTGCGCAAACATCACTCGCTGCGATTGTTGCAAATTTTGATGCATCCAATCCGCAGCGGCGGGGTGAGTAATCACGTCATTCTCACCATGCAATAACAAAACAGGTTGTTGAATTGCGACGAAACGACCACGCAAATCAGTCTGCTGCAAAATCTTCAACCCTTTCTCTAATGCGCTGGGATCAGGTTCGACGCGCTGAAAAAAATGCTTGCGCAATTGAGACAAAATCTTGCCCGCATCACGATCACCACTCATTTGCAAGGTCAGAAATCGGTTAATGGTCGTAACATAATTGAGTTTCAAATTTTCCAGGAAAAGTTGCAGTAATTTACGCTCCATGCCCGATTCCCAATCGTCGCTTTTGGCAAAGCACGGTGTGGTGGAAATCAAAACCAGTTTCTGTACACGTTGCGGTTCGCGCAGCGCCAACTCCATCGCGATCTGTCCACCCAATGACCAACCACCGAGCATGCATCGCTCGGGCAGAATGTCCGCAATGATCTCGGCCAAATGATCAAGTGTTCCCGGTTCGCACATAGGGCTCAGTCCATGCCCAGGCAAATCCACCAGATGTAAACGAAACTGTTGCATCAGGTGATCTCGAACACTGCTCCAGATGCCGCTATGCATTGCCCAGCCATGCAATAATACCAGATCGGGGCCATGCCCCATGGATTCAATATGAAGCTGTGTCATACCTGCAATGCGATTTCTTGCAATGCTTCTGCCAAGCGCATGAGATCACACGGCTGATGTTCTGCGGACAACGAAATACGCAAGCGCGCAGTACCTTGTGCAACTGTCGGCGGACGGATCGCGGGCACTAGAATTCCCCGTTCACGCAAACGTTGGCTGATACATACTGCCTCAGCGCTTTCTCCTATCATCAGAGGCTGGATCGGGGTACTGGAAGGCAATAACTTCCATGGCAGCGATTGCAATGCCTCTTTCAATTGCACGATATTTTGCGTTAATACATTCCTTCGCCATTCATCCTGTTGAATTAATTTTAGGCTGACCATGAGCGCTTGTGCTAACAATGGCGGCGTTGCCGTGGTGTAAATATAACTATGCGCAGACTGGATCAGAGTTTCGATGACTTCCGCCTGTGCTGCAACAAAAGCACCAAATACACCTGCAGCTTTTCCTAAGGTCGCCATATAGATAATATTGGGCGAATGAATACTGCCACAATCCGGCAAAAATAAGCTACCGCGTCCCTGCCTACCCAACACGCCAAAACCGTGCGCATCATCCAACAACAGCACAGCTTGATGTTTCTCACATACAGCCACCAGTTCAGGAATTGGCGCAATATCACCTTCCATGCTGAATACCGCATCCGAAATCACAAGCTTACGTCGCGCATTCGTTGTAGACAATCGCTGATCCAGTAGCGCAAGATCAGCATGGGGGTAACGAATAAATTTGGCGCGCGATAACAAAGCCGCATCATTCAGCGATGCATGGTTCAGTTTATCCGAAAAGATAGCATCTTCTCGTCCAACCAGCGCCGTTACAGCGCCGATATTGGCCATGTAACCGGTAGAAAACAGCAACGCTTGTGGAAATCCGGCAAATTCCGCCAACGCCTCTTCAAGAACATGATGCGCTGAGAAATGGCCGTTGATCATGTGGGACGCGCTTGCGCCGACACCATATCGCCGCGCTCCTTTACTAACTGATTCAATCAAATCCAGATGATTGGCCAAGCCTAGGTAGTCATTGCTGCAAAAAGCCAAATAATCACGTCCATCCATAGTGACCTGGCTTGATTGCGGGCTTTCTAGAATTTTTCTCTGACGCAGCAAACCTTGCTGTTCACGCTTGCGTAACCGCTCAATCAGGTCGGGAAACATCTATGCTGACAGTGCGTGTAGCCCCAATTTTTCCATCAGCAATCGATCGCGATCGGTTTCCGGATTTCCCGTTGTCAGTAACTTATCGCCATAGAAAATGGAATTGGCACCCGCTAGAAAACATAATGCCTGGACAGCTTCGGACATTTCCTGTCGACCCGCGGATAAACGCACCATAGCTTTCGGCATGGTAATCCGCGCGGCGGCAATAGTACGAACAAATTCGAGCGGATCTAACACTGCAGTACCATAAAGGGGTGTACCTTTGACTTGCACCAGATGGTTGATCGGAACCGATTCGGGGTAAGGATTCATGTTAGCCAACTGAGCGATCAATCCGGCTCGCGAACGGCGTGTCTCTCCCATGCCGACAATACCACCGCAACATACGTTGATACCAGCATCACGGACTTGTTGTAATGTGTTCAAGCGATCCTGATACTGCCGAGTGGTTATGATTTCTTCGTAGTATTCAGGCGCTGTATCAAGGTTGTGATTATAATAATCCAGCCCTGCTTCACCGAGTTGTTGCGCTTGACCGGGTTTTAACAAACCCAGTGTGGCACAAGTTTCCATGCCCAGTGATTTGACTGCACGCACCATTTCAGTCATTTTTTCGATATCGCGCTGCTTCGGGCCACGCCAGGCAGCGCCCATACAGAATCGCGACGCACCCTTGTCTTTCGCTGCCGTCGCGGCCAACATCACTTCATCCAACGAGAGCATGTCCTGATTTTCAACACCAGTATGATAGCGAGCCGCCTGCGGGCAATAGCCGCAATCTTCCGGACAACCGCCCGTCTTGACAGAAATCAGCGTGGATAATTGCACACCATTTGGGTCATGATATTGGCGATGCACCGTCTGCGCACGAAAAATCAAATCATTAAAAGACGCATTCAACAACGACTCGATCTCTGTTACATTCCATAATTCAGCATCTTGTGATTCCTTGGTAAAGTTGCTTGTGCTACCTTCCATTTCGTTACTAGTTATAAGTGAATTAAAATTCATGCCGATTAACCTACCATTTTCTTAAAGTGAAACACGATTCTTCTATCATCAACAACATGGATGATCAAGGATTCAAGTGGCTCTGTCAATTTTTCAATTAATTTTGTTGCATAACTTTTCCACGCATTATATCCATCATGACTCAGACAAATTGCATACTATGCGGTATACCCACAAATCAGGATTTCTGCGAGCCTTGCATTCTCGACTTGCCGCAACTGCCGTACAATCACTGCCCTGTTTGCTTGTGGCCAGTACCTACCTCGGAAATTTGTGGTGCTTGTCTGAACAAACCACCTGCATTCACACGCACCATTGCAACTCTGCGCTACGCTTTTCCTGTTGACGCTCTGATTCGTGCTTTAAAATATCAAGCCAATCTATCTTTGGCATCGATTCTGGGTAACTTACTCATCAAAAAACTAAAAATCACAAATATTATTCCTGATGTCATTATACCTATGCCTTTGCATCCAATCAGGTTACGTGAGCGAGGATTTAACCAAGCGATGGAAATCAGTCGTCATATTTCGAAGCCGATGGGAATTGTTGTATTGCCCGATAGCTGTACGCGGATTAAACACACGCCATCACAAGCCGGATTACCCTGGAAGGACAGGCAGAAAAATATTCGCAATGCTTTTAAGTGTAAAATAGATCTTTCCGGGAAGCATGTGGCGTTGGTTGATGATGTCATGACAACTGGTGCCACATTGAATGAATTAGCCCAAGTATTACGTCAACACGGCGCGATTGAAATCAGTAATTGGGTAATAGCTCGGGCTTTGCCTGAATAATACCAAATAGGTCTTCATCCGTTATGATGAGCAGATAATCTTTATATCGAAATGTACAACATTATTCTCTATCAACCCGAAATTCCACCCAATACAGGTAACATTATCCGTCTATGCGCTAATACCGGGATGCAATTGCACCTTGTTAAACCATTAGGATTTCCACTCAAAGATAAGCAATTATTGCGTGCAGGTCTGGATTATCACGAATTCGCCCAAATCAAAGTACATAACAGTTGGACTGATTGCTGCCAGAGTCTGCAGAGTCATCGAATATTTGCAATCACCACAAAGGGAAAACAGCGTTATGACAAAGTAGCCTACGCAGCAGGTGATACCTTTCTGTTTGGCACAGAAAGTCGTGGCTTGCCCTCCCATATCATGGATACTTTCCCGGAACAGCACCGCATTCGAATTCCGCTGGTAGCCACCAGTCGCAGTCTGAATTTATCCAATACTGTCGCCATTATCGCTTATGAAGCGTGGCGCCAAGCTAGTTTTCCCATGGGAAGCTAATTTACACTACTGTAGATTCAAGCTATCGTTCAAAATACGCGGAGTCACAAAAATCAACAATTCACGTTTATTGTCGACCTTGGTTGTATTGCGAAAAACGTGACCAAGCACAGGAATATCACCCAGCATCGGCACCTTATTGACGACAAAATTCTCAGTACGATCAAAAATACCACCAATTACAACGGTTCCACCATTCTCCACCAGTACTTTGGTAGTTACTTGCTTGGTATTTATCGCTGGCGGCAGAAATTGATTGATAGTTGCTCCTATTTGATCTTGATTAACATTTAGCTCCATATCAATTTGGCCATTATAGGTAATCAATGGTTTTACTTTTAATCGAAGCGTTGCGTCTATGAAGCGAATACTCGTAGCACCACTGCTTGTGGCTTGTTGAAAGGGAATCCTATCACCTTGCTCAATAATCGCTTCAACACCATGGGCTGTGACCACACGCGGACTGGCAATCACTCTCCCTTTTTGATCCGTTTCCAATGCCGACAACTCTAGATTGATTAATCGGCCATTATTAATCTTCATCAAACTCAGACCCAGTGCAGCCGGTCCACCCAATAAACCAGTGGCAGCTGCCGCAGGCAAATTCACATTGAGATTGTTGGCTCCACTAGCCCCACCCCCAGCAGCCAACTGACTTGAGCCTGTTAAATTACCAGAAATCCCTAACGTTTGATCGCCCAGGCCGGTCGCATTCTGTATACCAAAACGCGCGCCAAGATTGCGGCTAAAAGTATCCGTTGCTACAACAATACGCGCTTCAATCATCACCTGTCTTTCAAACACATCCAGTTTTTGTATGCGTTTTCTGACTTCTTCTATCCTGGCTGGAATATCAGTAACTGTCACAGTATTGCTAATCTCATCGAGGTTAATCGTACCACGCCTGCTGAGCATCCCTTCAAATACAATTGAATTAACCCTACGATGATTCAGATGATATGTTTCTGAACGTAACGGCTCCATATCGGCTATTTGCATCTGCGCTTCCACATCGAGCAACTCTCTGTCCGCCATTTCTTTTCGCGGCGCCACAAAAATAACGTTACCTACCTTACGCTTATCCAATCCATGCGCTTGTAACACAATATCAAGCGCTTGGTCCCAAGGTACATCTTTTAGTCTTAATGTGAGATTTCCTCCCACCGAATCACTGGCGATAATATTCAAATTAGTGAAATCAGCGATGACTTGTAATACTGCCCTAACTTCCACATCTTGGAAATTTAGCGACAATCTTTCGCCAGTATATCCACCATTAGCACGTCTTTTTTTCGCTTGTTCCTCTTCATCTTCGGTCAGCGCTCGTACTTCAAGAATAAATCTTGTACCAGATTGACGGGCTGAGTGCTCCCACCGTCCACCGGATTTAACATGCATACGGACATTATTTCCTTTCTTGGATGTTTCAATGATCTGCACTGGCGTAGCAAAATCCATCACATCGAAACGCCTTCTAAGACTACTCGGCAGTAGCGTATCGACAAACTCGACGAAAATGTCGTCGCCTTGTTGCTGCACATCAACGCTTGTCCCAGCTTTTGTCATATCTACTTCAATACGGCCCTCACCATTTGCCCCGCGGCGGAAATCAATATCCTGCAGGCTATTCATATGCGCATTAGAAGCTTCCTCAGCAAAACGCACAACATTAGCAGATGTTCGATTCTCTGGCACAGTGAGCAGTTTGATTAACAGTATATTTTCCTGTGCCAGGATTTCATGTCGCATTAATCTGGCTAGATTTAATACCAGCCGTGTTCTATCGCCCACCTGAACGACATTTATACTGCGCAAATCACCTTCAGCGGCCTCCTGTTCATTCTTTCCTAAGCCATTGGAAACCTGATAAAAGTCAAAATAAATACGCTGTGGATTGTCAAGAGCAACACCTGTTGGAAGTGTTTGAAGCGGTTGATCGAGAGTAATCTTGGCAATTACCTCGCTATTTTGAAAGGTAGAAATATCGATTGAACGGATACTGTTATGAAACGCTTCGGCTGTTACCGGTTGTGGAGAAAAAATTACCAATGAAAAACAAATCAATATTGCAGCAAATACCATATTAAGGCCATACCCTTTCATCGCTATTGTTAGCTTAATGGTTGTTACGTTGCTAATTTTTCAGCGTAAGTACACTAGTCCTTTCAATCCATTCACTCACCCCATCTTGTACGATTTCTGATAGTTTAACTTCAGATTCAGAAATATGGCTAATTTTCCCAAAATTCGGACCTAAATAATTACCAACCTTTACCCGATACAAAGCTCCATCCGGTGATTTTATGACAGCAAAAATCCTGTCTTGCTGTTGTAACGAACCAACCATAGATAAATTCTCCAGTGGATAGGATTCCAACAATTCCTTGCGTCGATGCAAATCAGGTTGAATTTCACTTGCAAGCGTCTGTACTTGATCATTCTTGCGTGGCACAAAAGGGCTAGGTATATCAAATGCCTGATAAGTAAAAGATTTATATGGAACAACCTCAGGCAAAGGATCAATCTTCCCTTGCAAACCCTCTCCGGAGCTATGTATGAATGCTTCCAGATCACTGTAATCATTTCTATTGCATGCAGTTATCATGTTAAACCAGATTATAAGTAATACTAGCAGATATATGTTTCTAATCATAATTTATTTGCCTCCGGCCTGCTTTAATACTTCTTCTTCGTCCAGATAGCGAAAAGTTTTTGCAACGGCATCCAACACTAGTTTCCCGTCATTTCCAGGTAAAATGTTAACGTCATTCAACGTAACTATCCGTGACAATTGCGCAACATCACTCGCAAACGCTCCAATATCATGGTAGCTGCCAGTCACCCGGATAGAAACCGGAAGCTCGGCATAAAATGCATTAATCGTTTCCTGCACATCTGGTTTAAACAATTCAAACTGCAATCCGCGACCCAGGCCAGCTTGATTAATATCCACCAATAGTGCTTCCATTTCGGATTTATCAGGAAGCTGTTTTAACAAAGCACCCAGAGATTGCTCGATATCTTTTAGCTGTAAACGCAAAGCAGGTAAATTGACAGAACTTACTTTTTTAACCAAATAAGTATTTTTTAGCGCTTCTTCTTCAGCTTGAATATTTTCCAGCATCTCGATCTGATCCTGCCAGACCAGAAAATGCCCTGCTACGATAATCGCAGCAAACAATAGAGCCAGTGCTGCGATCTTAAATGTCGCTGGCCAGTTTCCAGCTTGATGGATATCAAGCTGACGCAATTCAATGAGCAGGTTGTTCATCGTACTATGCATGTATATTACTCAAGTGTTAAAGACAAATTAAGCATTTCACTGATAGATGCCTGCTTGAGCTTTATTTTCATGTTGAACTCGTTCTGACGCACATTATTGATCATCATCGCCTTAATTTCTATTAATAACGGTGACTCAAGCCACGGTGAAGACTCAAGATTTCGCATCAACGTTGATACCCAAGCATTAGATTGAGCATATCCGATCAAAGTAATGTTGTGACCTTCCTGTTTGATACTTTGCAGATACACACCATCTGGAAGCAATCTCACCAACTGATCCAATAAATGGACGACTTCTGATCGACTGTTCTGTAAGGTCTCGACGATTTGTTTACGTGTAAGTAATTCTTGGGTCTGATTTTTAATATCTCGGATCTCCGCGATCTCTTTATCCAAAATCGTAATCTGATCTTTTAAGTATTGATTGCGGTTATTCTGAAATTCTATTTTTCCAGTAATAATGTCATGAATGCTCCACACTACAATCAAGCCTAACAAACCAACCAAGCCAGCCAGCATCGCAATTTGCTGTTGTCGCGCTTTACGTTTAATTTCACGATGAGGAAGTAAATTAATGCGGATCATGATGGATCAAAATTTCTTAGAGCCAAACCACACGCAATCAAAAGAGAGGGTGCATCGAGATTCAGTTGCCGCGGAATAATACGACTCGACAATTCCATTGTCGCAAAAGGATTCAGAATCAGAGTACTGACCTGCGTACGTGCTGCAATAATCGCATCCAATCCTGGAATCACTGCGCTTCCGCCTGCTATAAAAATATAGTTCACTTCAGTATATTGCGTTGAGGTATAAAAAAATTGAATAGCACGCATCACTTCAATGGCTAAAGTCTCGCAAAATGGTTGCAAAACATCTGCCTGATAGTTTTTAGGTAACCCTCCACTACGTTTGGCCGCCTCAGATTCTTCCAGAGAGAGGTTAAATTGGTTATGTATTTCTTGGGTTAGTTGATTGCCGCCAAATGATTGATCTCGGGTATATATCGATTCACCGTTGAGAAGCACATTAATTTTCATGATAGTTGCGCCAATATCAACCAATGCAATAACCTGGTCTTTTCCTCTCCCAGGTAATTGATTCAACGCCAACTCGAAAGCAGCTTGCGCCGCATAAGGTTCCACGTCCATAACAGTCGCCTTCAAACCAGCGGATAGTGCCGCCGCCACACGATCTTCCACTTTTTCTTTACGCGAAGCAGCAATTAGAACTTCCACTTCCTCCAAACTATCGGGGATTGATCGAGCTATTTGAAAATCAAGATCAACTTCATCTAATGGAAATGGAATATATTGACTGGCTTCATTTTCCACTTGAAAAATTAAATCATCTTCTCGCTGTCCCGCCGGAACAATTATTTTCTTTGTAATCACATCTGTTGCAGGCAATGCAAGCGCTACACTTTTATGTCGTGTTCCCATACGTTTCCAACCACGCAACAGGCAATCACTCACTGCTTCCATATTCGCAATCCCACCATCGAGCATTGCATCAGTTGGCAAAGATTCTATAACATAGCGTTCGACTCGATAAGTTTGGCTTCCTTTATCAATCTGAGATAATTCAACCATTTTTATAGATGAGGAACTGATATCGACACCAATCAATGGAGGCGACTTCATTTTTAAGAAGTCTAAATTAATAGCAAAATATTCCTTGAACATTGTCTAGTTAGCAGCGATACTCGTAAATTAAAAATTGCCCTATTAAAGCTAAAATATGTAGAATTTCCACTATCCAAATACACTTCATGAAACAATTCAGAAAACAAAAGCAACTAGTACTGATTCTGCCAGAAACTAAAAAGATCTATTCAAAGAAAAACACTATATACACCCCCTTTCATTGGGTAAAGTGATAATTTAATTATATGATAAACACATATCTATTTTCATGTTAGCTCGCTGGACATATTATTTATTCCTAACATTTTCTGCGTTAGGTTTGATCGGAGTATTATTGGCAGGTTTTGCTGCGTTGGTAATCTATTCAAACTTGCCATCGCTCGAAACATTAACAGATTACCGGCCTAAAATTCCCTTGCGTATATATAGTGATGAAGGATTATTGATTGGAGAATTTGGTGCAGAACGTAGAGACGTCGTAACTATTTCTCAAGTTCCAGAGAATCTTAAGCAATCTATTCTGGCTGCAGAAGATGATCGTTTTTATGAACACGGCGGTGTTGATTATCTGGGTGTTTTACGAGCCGCGTATTCAAACTTTTCTGCTGGAAGTGTACGACAAGGTGCCAGTACGATAACAATGCAAGTGGCACGAAATTTTTTTCTGACAAGAGAAAAAACACTAACTAGAAAATTTAGTGAAGCCCTACTAGCTTTTAAGATTGAACATAATCTTACTAAAGACAAAATTTTAGAACTCTACATCAACCAAATATATCTTGGACAGCGCAGCTATGGCTTTGCTGCAGCCGCTCAAACATACTTCGGAAAATCCTTACAAGAAATCAATATAGCCGAAGCCGCCATGCTGGCAGGGCTTCCTAAGGCACCTTCTAGTTATAATCCTATAACAAATCCTAAGCGAGCTAAAAGTCGGCAACTTTACGTTCTAGGACGATTATATAAACTTAATTACATTTCTGGTAAGGAGCTAAGCGAATTAGAAAAACAATCTGTTCCTGTGAAAAGACGATCAACAGCCTTTGCAATGCCAGCAGATTATGTGGCTGAAATGGTTCGTCAGGTCATCTACGATCGATACCAGGAAGATACATATAACAAAGGCATCAAGGTCTATACAACAATCCGTCAACTTGATCAAGAATCTGCTTATCGCGCTTTGCGAAAAAATGTAATTGAATACGATCAACGTAGAGGCTATCGCGGTCCTGAAGCCTTTATCGATCTACTGAAAAATGGAATGAACCAGGAAAAAACACTGAATGATGCTTTGGATGAAGTTAACGACAGTGATGATATATATGCAGCAATTGTATTAGCGGCAAGACCGAATAAAGTTCAGGTTTATCGTAAAGGCGGAGAAATTATCGAAATTACAGGCGATGGGCTTAAATTTGTTCAAAAATCTCTAGTTGAAAAAAAGGAGCCTGGAAAAAAGTATATAACTCCTGGGGCGTTGATACGTATACAAAAAGACTCAAAGAATTTATGGCATATTGTTCAGCTTCCTGAGGTAGAATCTGCACTTGTTTCAATTGATTCTAATGATGGCGCCATACGTGCCTTAGTTGGCGGTTTTGATTTTTATAAAAATCAATTTAATCACGTCACTCAAGCTTGGCGACAGCCGGGATCCAGCTTTAAACCATTTATTTACTCTGCAGCTCTGGAAAAAGGCTTCACTCCTGCGACCATCATCAATGATGCACCGCTTTCGTTTAGTTCAACCCAAACTGGAAGTCAGTCATGGGAGCCAAGAAACTTCGATGGCAAATTTGAAGGGCCAATTCGTATGCGTACGGCCTTGGCCAAATCAAAAAACCTTGTATCTATTCGAATACTACAAGCCATTGGTATCCGCTACGCACAAGACTATATAACACGATTTGGATTTGATGCGGAACGACACCCTCCCTATTTACCGATGGCACTTGGAGCAGGTTCCGTCACCCCCATGCAGATGGCTGTGGGTTATGCTGTATTCGCAAATGGTGGATTCCGGATTGCTCCATACTTTATAAAAAGTATAGAAGATGAGAAAGGTACCCTCATTGAGCAATATAACCCCATAACAGTATCAAGCGGTGCCAAACGAGTAATTGATCCACGCAATGCATTTATTATGACTAGCATGATGCAAGATGTGATTAGCCGCGGCACCGCTGTTAAAGCTAAACAGCTGGGGCGCACTGATCTTGCAGGAAAGACCGGCACTACCAGTAATTTTGTAGATGCTTGGTTTTGTGGTTTTCAGAAAAACTTAGTCACTATTGCCTGGACGGGATATGACGAGCCTAAATCGTTAGGCAACAATGAAACCGGTGGACGTGTCGCATTACCCACCTGGATGGATTATATGGATCCTGTTTTAAAGAATATTCCAATGACCGAATACCGACCACCTAGCGGAATACAGACCGCTAAAATTAATTCAGCAACAGGATTCAGAGATGATAATGGAGATATTACGGAACATTTCTTTAGTGAATTGCTCCCTCCGATGATCGACAATTCTATTGATCACGCGCCTAAAATCACAAAAGACATTAAAGATCAATTATTTTAATGTACTTAAGTTGTCTTCTTGAGCCATTCAGCTGCCTCTAAAGCATAATAAGATAAAATTCCGTCTGCACCTGCACGCTTAAAAGCTAGCAATGACTCCAACACACAGGACTCTTCATTTAACCATCCGTTAATCACAGAGGCTTTGAGCATTGCATACTCACCACTGACTTGATAAACGAAAGTAGGCGCACCGAACTGATCTTTCACACGACGAACAATATCTAAATAAGGCATTCCGGGCTTAATCATTACCATATCGGCACCCTCATCTAAATCAAGTCCAACCTCCCATAAAGCCTCATCTGAGTTTGCAGGATCCATTTGATACGTATATTTATTACCTGCACCTAAATTTTTGGCGGATCCAACAGCGTCGCGAAATGGACCATAAAAGCTCGAAGCATATTTAGCAGCATAAGCCAAAATACGTGTATGAATAAATTTCTGACTATCCAAGCTGTTTCTAATTGCAGAAATACGTCCATCCATCATATCTGATGGCGCCACGATATCTGCACCTGCTTGAGCATGAGCTAATGCTTGCTGACAAAGAACATCCACTGTCTCATCATTAATTACATAACCAGACGGATCGATCAAACCATCTTGACCATGGATTGTATATGGATCCAAAGCAATATCAGTAATTATTCCCAACTCAGGAAAATTTAACTTTAATTGCCTTACTACTCGAGGTACAAGTCCATCAGGATTATACGATTCACTTGCATTAAGGGTTTTATATTTAACATCAATAACTGGAAAAATAGCAAGAGCAGGGATGCCAAGTTGCAAGCACCTTTCTGCTTGAATCAGTAAAAGATCAATACTCTGCCTCACTACTCCAGGCATTGATTCGACATTCTCACTACGATTCTTTCCATCCAAAACAAAAACCGGGTAAATTAAATCATCTGCCCGAAGATAGACCTCTCGCATCAGATTGCGAGAAAATTTATCGCGACGCATTCTCCGCATTCTTCTTTGAGGGAAATGACTATAAGGAAACATAATTGAAAATATGAAAGAAAATTAAAAATAAATTGGGGGAACTGATTTAAATAGTTTGTGTCACATAAATGGACTATCTTGATCGTCCCCTGTCTTTCCTCCCTGAGACAGAGAGTGTGATATTAAGGCGGTTCCCCCGGTTTTACTCCCCTTTAACCGGGGTTTTTTACGCACATACCGCGACGGATCCTATAGCGCTCTTATATTAATCAGTTTGCATCCATTTATTTATGATTGCCGTTGCATCATCGATGCCAATATTTGCCAAACTAGAAAATAGTTGAACACTGCATTGAGGGTAAACTTCCTTGACATAAAGAGCAACCTTTTGCAAAGCGGCATTTGCTTGAAACTTACTCATTTTATCTGCCTTTGTTAATAAAATGTGAATCGCTTTTCCAGTTGCTGAAAACCAATCAAGCATCTGGATATCTAAAGGCTTGAGCGGATGACGAACATCCATAATTAATATTAAACCTTTAAGTGAACTTCGGGTCTGCAAATAATTACTTAATAGATTTTGCCAATGTTGCCGTATGGACTCTGGAACTTTAGCGTAACCATATCCCGGTAAATCCACAAGAAAATGGTCCGACTTCAATTGAAAATAATTAATTAGTTGCGTACGTCCAGGAGTTTTACTCACAAACGCCAAACGATTTATATTAGTTAGTGCATTAATAGCACTTGATTTTCCTGAATTTGATCGACCAGCAAACGCAATTTCAACACCAGAATGCTTAGGCAATTCTCGAGTTTCATGAACAGAGACATAAAAAGTAGCATTTAACAATTGGCGCATAATCATATTGAAAACTGTAATTCTGTATTGGTTTCCGAGTCTAAAGCAATTATGATCAAGCCTTCTAACACTAATCTATTTACAACCTTTATTGGAAACTTAAAATAGGGCATTAGTAATGAAATACTTCCACCACTTATAATGCAGTTGACAGATCTAAGATTTTCGTTCGACAATAGAAGATTGTACATTCGTTCACTAGCGCCTATGATGCTATGTATCATACCACTTTGTATTGCACTGTCGGTACTGACAGGAAAATCTTGATAACTTGCCGAATCAATCTTTGTAAGTTGTGTACCTAAAAGAAGACTCTTAACCATTAAATCAATTCCAGGAAGTATAATTCCACCAAGAAATTTTCCAGATTTAGAAAGTACATCAATTGTCACTGCTGATCCAGCGTTGATAACCAAACAAGCATGTTTCTCAATTTTCCATGCAGCAATTAAAGCCGCCCAACGATCACTACCCAATTGATTAGGATTGGAATAACCATTCATCACATTACATCTAAAATTATTTGAAACAAGCCACTGTGGTTTTGTTGGCCATTGGGAAATTAACTTAGTTATGTGATCTTTTGTTTCACTACGCGCTACATGAGAGATAATAATGGACGTTGGCGTAGGAAAATTCAGGAATTCATTATTAAGGGTTAAAACCTCATCATAAAAAACACTACCTTGCTTTATCCATTGATTACCACTGAACAATCCCCATTTTACATAAGAATTTCCTGAGTCAATAGCTAATATATTAGACATTCGTGTATCTGGGTCGCACAAAGATACTGCCGCCACTAAACGACTTTTTTCCTTCAGGTGTTAACAAACAGATTGCTCCATCGCTTGTAACCCCATCAATTATCCCCGTTACTATTGGACCACTTGTAGATTTCAAATCAACTTCTCTTCCTTCGTAAGAATGATAACTTATCCACTCTTTCTTAAAATAAGTAAAACCATAACTTTCGAAGTCGTTGAGAACTTGACAAAACTCTGTTAACAATTGTCCTAATAACTGATTTCGATCTATTAAATGACTAGCTATAGAAGATAAGTCGGTGAATTCTTGGTTTATATGCGTTTTTACAGATTTTGATAAATTGCAATTAATGCCAACACCAATGACTGCATACGTTGGTCCATGCATTTCACTGCGAATTTCAGTTAATATTCCAGCTAGTTTTTGATTTTCGCAAAGAATATCATTTGGCCATTTGATCTGGATGTTTTGAATGGAGTTAGCTTTTAAAACTCTCACAATTGCAATGCCTATCGCTAGACTCAAGCCGGATAAATCAGAAACGCTTTTTTCAAAGTACCAACACATCGAAAACATAAGCCCATTTCCAAAGCCACATTCCCAAATGTGTCCTTCACGTCCACGACCGCTTGACTGGAATTCTGACACAATTACATGGACATTACCTTTATTCAATGCGTTTCGTTTTAATTGCTGCAAAAGGTAATTGTTTGTAGAATCTATAACATCAAACAATTTTAAATCGAATCTCTCTGGTAAAACAGAGATATGACTAAGTATTAAATCTTTATTCAACCATATTATTGGATTACATAATCGAAATCCGTCTTCATTAATATTTTCTATATCTATGCGATATTTATGTAACTGATCTACTAAAAAATAAATTGACTTGATGGAGCAAGCGAGATTTTTTGCTAGCGTATTAACAGAATGACATAGCCCATCATTCAGCAGAACTAACAATTGCAGCGCTCTTAGGTTCACATACATAAACGCACGAGTTAATAAGAGCGTTGTTATTAGGTTACTTTACTTAATCAACAGTGTAGTTTATTTAATTGTCATCATTTGTATTTGCTGAATTAGTTTCAATATCATATTCTGGTTTATCAACAAGTTCTACCAATGCCATGGGAGCATTATCTCCATTCCTATATCCATATCTAAGTATTCTAATATATCCGCCAGGACGAGAAATATATCGAGGTCCCAACTCAGCGAACAATTTAGTTACACTTTCTCGATCTCTAAGTCTATCGAATGCTAATCTTCTATTTGCGAGTGTTGGCTCTTTACCTAAAGTAATCATAGGCTCAACATATCTTCTTAGCTCTTTAGCTTTGGGTAATGTTGTTTTAATAGTTTCATGGCGTAGAAGTGAGTTACTCATATTACGAAACATAGCCTTTCTATGACTACTGTTCCGATTTAGTTTTCTAAATGCATTATTGTGGCGCATGGTTAGTATCCTTTGAAATATTATCCAAATTAGCCGGAGGCCAGTTATCCAATTTCATTCCCAAGCTAAGATCTCTTGAAGCTAAAACTTCTTTTATTTCATTAAGAGATTTTCTACCCAAATTTGGTGTTCTCAGGAGCTCAGCTTCAGTTCTTTGTATTAAGTCGCCAATATAATAAATGTTTTCTACTTTAAGACAATTAGCAGATCGTACAGTTAGCTCCAAATCATCAACTGGTCGAAGCAATATAGGATCAATCTGAGGAGCTTGCGGCTTTTCTTTTGGTATAGGTGTACTCTCAAGATCTGCAAAAACTGATAATTGTTGAACCAGAACTCGCGCAGCAAACCTTATTGCCTCTTCAGGCTCAACTGCACCGTTTGTTTCTATATCAACAATTAATTTATCTAAATCAGTTCGCTGTTCTACTCGTGCACTTTCAACTGAATAACTAACTCGTCTGATCGGACTAAAAGATGCGTCTAATAGTATTGTTCCAATGACATTTTTATCACTAGCCCCAATTTTTCTAACGTTAGCGGGAGCATAACCTCTTCCCTTTTCAACCTTAAGTTCCACATCGATCTTGCCATCTGCAGTAAGGTGTGCAATTACATGATCTGGATTAATTATTTCTACATTATGGCTTAGTTCTATATCTGCTGCAGTAACAATGCCTTTACCAATTTTCTTTAAAGTTAGTATTGCTTCATCATTATTGTGCAACTTTAATACTATGCCTTTAATATTCATTAGAATATCGACAACATCTTCTTGCACACCATCCAGAGCCGAATACTCGTGTAGTACGCCTGCAATCTTGACTTCTGTTGGAGCATAACCTGTCATTGATGACAGTAATATTCGTCTTAAAGCATTCCCAAGCGTATGCCCATAACCACGCTCGAATGGTTCCATGACAACCTTTGCATGAAGAGGTGATATATTTTGAACATCAATAATTCTTGGGGTTAACAAATCAGTACCTTGCATAGTAATAATGTACCTTTAGATAAAGAAAATCAATAATAATATTGATTACTTAGAATACAATTCGACAACTAAAGATTCATTTATTGTCGCAGGCAAATCAGCTCGTTCAGGTTTAGATTTATAGATACCTTTCATTGCCTTTGTATCAACTTCTATCCATGTTGGAAAAGCACGATTATTTGCGATCTCAATTGATTTCTTAATACGCAATTGGTCACGTGCCTTCTGTACAACTTCAACTGTGTCTCCAGCCTTAACTCTATACGAAGGAATATTTACTCGGTTACCATTAACTAAAATACAATTGTGCCTAACTATTTGCCTTGCCTCAGATCTAGATGTTCCAAAGCCCATTTGAAAAGCCACGTTATCAAGACGGCTTTCAAGTAATTGAAGCAAATTTTCGCCAGTTATCCCGCGCTGTTTATCGGCAAATTTATAAATATTTCTAAATTGCTTTTCTAGAATTCCATAGATTTTTCTTATTTTTTGCTTTTCACGTAATTGACCGCCATAGTCTGATAATCTTCCTTTTTTCTGACCATGCTGGCCCGGTGGATAATTTCTTCTTTCAATTGCGCACTTATCAGTAAAACACTTTTCACCTTTAAGAAAAAGCTTCTCGCCTTCGCGTCTACATTGCTTACATTTTGGTTCAAGATTCTTTGCCAAAGTTTAATCTCCTCAGATTCGCCGTTTTTTTGGAGGCCGACAGCCATTGTGCGGCACTGGTGTAACATCAGAAATGCTAGTAATTTTAAAGCCAGCTGAATTTAATGCTCTCACAGCTGAATCTCTCCCTGGCCCAGGTCCTTTAACTCTAACCTCTAGATTTTTCACACCACATTCGATTGCAATTTTACTGGCGTTTTCTGCTGCAACTTGAGCTGCAAAAGGTGTGCTTTTTCTAGACCCCTTAAAACCGGCTCCTCCAGATGTTGCCCATGATAATGCATTACCCTGTCTGTCAGTAATTGTAACAATCGTATTATTAAATGATGCATGTATATGTGCAATGCCTTCCGATACATTCTTTTTTATTTTTTTTCGAACTTTAGAGGTTGTCTTAACCATATAAATTCCTAATAATTAAAGCACTACATAAATATTTTATCTTGAACGAACCGCTTTGCGAGGGCCTTTCCGTGTCCTAGCATTTGTACGTGTTCGTTGACCGCGCACTGGCAATCCGCGTCTATGACGCAAACCACGATAACAGCCAAGGTCCATCAGTCTTTTTATATTCATTGATACTTCACGACGAAGATCTCCTTCGATCGTAAATTTAGCGACCTGCTCGCGTATCAATTCAATTTGCTCTTCCGACAAGTCTTTAAGCTTTCTATCAATATCAACACCTATAACTTTACATATATTTGAGGATCTTGTTCTGCCAACCCCATAAATAGAAGTTAAAGCTATACCAATATGTTTATGGTTTGGTATATTTACACCAGCGATACGCGCCATTTAATTTCCTTGTTTATCAAAAATATAGTTGACTCTGAACTTATCCCTGGCGCTGCTTATGCCTTGGGTCTTCGCATATCACTCTGAGGACTCTATTGCGGCGTATCATCTTACATTTCCTACATAACTTTTTTACAGAAGCATTTACTTTCATATAGTCAGTCCATTAACATATTTAAATTTATTATTTTGCTCTAAACGTGATTCTAGCTCTAGTTAGGTCATAGGGCGTTAGATCTACAGTAACCTTGTCACCCGGTAAGATTCTAATATAATGCATACGCATTTTTCCCGATATATGACCCAGCACTATGTGCCCATTTTCTAATTTTACTCGAAATGTTGCATTCGGAAGAGTTTCTAAAATCTCGCCCTGCATTTGAATTGTTTCTTCTTTAGCCATTAATTTTTTGTAATAACTCACTATCTGGCATTTAATTTGCCACTATTGGATTTAAAATTAGTCTTTTTTAATAAACTATCATATTGTGATGACATGACATGCGACTGCACTTGCGACATAAAATCCATAGTAACAATCACTATGATTAGTAATGACGTACCACCGAAATAAAATGGAACATTCCATTTAAGTATCAAAAATTCTGGAAGCAAACATACTAGTGTCACATATATAGATCCAGCTAACGTAAGTCGAAGCATTATTTTTTCGATATAACGAGTAGTCTGCTCTCCAGGCCTAATACCAGGAACAAATGCTCCGCTCTTTTTAAGATTATCAGCAGTTTCCTTCGGATTAAAAACAAGTGCAGTATAGAAAAAGCAAAAGAAGATTATCATTACTGCATAGAGCATCACATAAATCGGCTGCCCTGGCGATAAAGCAGCACTAATATCTTTCAATAAAACCATTGACTCATTATTTGCGAACCACCCAGCTAAAGTTGCTGGAAATAATATAATGCTTGAAGCAAAAATAGGAGGTATCACCCCTGCCATATTAATTTTTAACGGTAGGTGAGAACTTTGCCCGCCATATACTTTCTGACCAACTTGCCGTTTAGCATAATTAACTAAAATTCGTCTTTGACCTTTTTCAACGAAAACCACAAACCATGTAACTATAGCAGCAGCTATAAAAATTCCCAATGCAACTAGGAAATGCATGGAGCCAGTACTAACCAAATCTAATGTGCCACCAATAGCACTTGGTAGACCTGCCGCTATTCCCGCAAAAATAATCAATGAAATCCCATTGCCTATACCACGTTCCGTTATTTGCTCACCTAACCACATTAAAAAAATTGTTCCTGTTACTAGCGTTATTACAGTAGTCAACGTAAACATACCACCAGGATCAATTACTAATCCATTTTGTGATTGAAGTGCGATAGAAATTCCATAACTCTGTACAATAGCTAATGCAAGCGTGCCATATCTCGTATATTGAGTAATCTTCCTTCTTCCACTCTCACCCTCTTTTTTTAAAGCTTCTAAGTAAGGCACAGCTACCGTACCAAGCTGCATAATTATAGAAGCAGAGATATAAGGCATAATGCCAAGTGCAAAAATAGAAAACCGTGATAGTGCACCTCCTGAGAACATGTTAAACATGCCCAATACACCGCCTTCTTGTGATTCGAACAAATCTTTTAGTACTGTTGAATCAATTCCTGGAACAGGAACATGTGCACCAATTCTATATACAACTAACGCTAGCAGCAAAAACCATAGTCGTCGTTTTAAATCCGCAAATTTATCGACCGGCTTATTTGAAACACCTTTTATAGCCACTTTTATTCCTTATGTTTCTATAATATTTTTCCACCCAATGCTTCTATCGATAACTTTGTTCCGTTACTTACACTAATACCTTCAAATGACATTACCCGATCTATAGATTCCGCACCATAAATCTTAACTTTTTTTACTTTTTCAGTAATTACATTTAATTTCTTTAATAATTCGATAGTTATCACATCTTCATTAAGCGATTTAATAACGCTCATCTGAATACTTTGATGTTGCGGTTTACTTAAAACCGTAAAGCCTCTTTTTGGCAAACGTCGCTGTATTGGCATCTGCCCTCCCTCAAATCCAACCTTATGATAACCACCAGAACGTGACTTCTGTCCTTTGTGCCCTCGGCCGCAAGTTTTTCCGAAACCAGACCCCATACCACGTCCCACTCTAAGATTACTCTTTACAGAACCTATAGCAGGTTTTATTGTATTTAAAAACATATCAACAGTATTTAATTAAATATTTAATTTTATTAATCATTCCAATAGTCTCTGGTGTTCTCTCTAGCACTGAAGAACTATTAATTCTTTTTAACCCCAAACCTATTATGGTAGCTCTATGAGATTGTTTCACGCCTATCAAACTTTTTACCAAACTTATTTTTATAGTATTTGGCACTTTTTCATTAACCATTATCAAGCCCCATAATTTCTTTAACCGTCTTCCCACGTTTCGCAGCTATACTCGCAGGAGTGTTCATCGAATTTAATCCTTTAATTGTTGCTCGCACTACATTATACGGATTAGTAGACCCGATACATTTCGCCAGAATGTCTGTCATCCCAATTACTTCGAAAATGGCACGCATAGGTCCGCCAGCAATAATTCCGGTACCTTCCGGTGCAGGCTGCATATAAATTTTTGCGGCTCCATGTGAAGCTGTAATCGGATGATATATTGTACCGTTTTTTAATTTAACTTTAATCATTTTTCGGCGTGCTTCATCCATTGCCTTTTGCACAGCAACTGGTACCTCACGTGATTTACCTTTTCCCATGCCAATACTACCATCGCCATCACCTACAACAGTAAGTGCTGCAAAACCTAAAATACGCCCGCCCTTGACAACTTTGGTAACTCGGTTGATAGCCACCATTTTCTCACGCAGATCATCGCCAGTCTCTTCGTTACTTAAGTGCTTCACACTTGACTTTCCAACTTTTGCCATCTTAAATCCTTGATTAGAATTTTAATCCATTTTGACGCGCAGATTCTGCTAACGCTTTTATTCTTCCATGAAATTTATATCCAGATCTGTCAAAGGCGATATTTGAAATACCACACATCTTTCCTTTTTCAGCGATTCTTTTCCCAATGAAGGATGCAGCGGTTACAGTGCTACCTGAAGATATTTCTTTTTTAACTTCGGGCTCTAAAGTTGAAGCACATGCGATAGTTTTATGCAGATTATCATCTATTAATTGTGCATATATGTGTAAGTTAGTTCGATGTATACATAATCGTACTGCGCCAATTTCTACAATTTTATATCTAGTTTTTCTTGAACGTCTCAATCGCCGATCTTTTAAATTTGCCATATTATTTCACTTATTTTTTCTTCGTTTCTTTGAGAATTATCTTCTCATCTGAATAACGGACACCTTTGCCCTTATATGGTTCTGGTTTTCTATATGCGCGAATTTCAGCAGCTGTTTGACCAACTATCTGCTTGTTCATTCCCTTAATAAGAATTTCAGTCTGAGTCGGCGTTTCAATTTCAATCCCATCAGGTATAACATAATTTATAGGATGTGAAAATCCCAAAGCCAAATTTATTTTATCCTGAGCTGCCTGAGCTCGATATCCCACTCCTACCAATTGCAATCTTTTTTCAAAGCCCTGGGATACACCATGAACCATATTAGCAATAAGGGACCTTATTGTTCCAGACATGGCGTTAGCATGCTTAGATTCATTAGCTGTTTTAATTCTAATTTCATTATCAACTACTTCCAATACAACAAATTCAGTTATCTTTTGTTGTAAAGATCCCAAAGGGCCTTTAATTAATACATTATGATTAGAAATAGTGACTTCCACATTGGAGGGTATAGTTACCGGATTTTTACTAACACGAGACATTTAACAGATCCTTTAAACAACATAGCATAATAACTCTCCTCCAACACCAAGTTGCTGCGCTTTTCTTTGAGTCATTACACCCTTAGAAGTAGACATAATTGCAATTCCCAGTCCATTCATTACATTTGGCAAATTCTTACTTGATTTATAGATTCTTAAACCGGGTTTACTAACGCGTGTTATTCTTTCAATTACTCGCTCACCCGAATAATATTTGAGTTTTATCTCTAGATTTTTTTTGCTTCCTTGATCATCAATTTCAAAACCCTCAATATACCCTTCTTCTTTCAGAACACTAGCAATTGCTTGTTTAATAAGAGAACTTGGCATTATCACTGATTGTTTTTTTGCCATTTGCGCATTACGCATCCGTGTTAGCATATCTGCTATAGGATCACTCATACTCATAATGTTTTTACCTACCGATTAGTTTAGTTATTACTAAATTGACAATATTTTACTAATAAAGAAAAATTATATCACCAACTCGCTTTTATAATTCCTGGTATTTTACCACTCATAGCTATTTCTCTTAATTTGCTTCTTCCCAGGCCAAATTTAGAGTAAACACCACGCGGTCTACCAGTCAAAGCACATCTATTTCTTAATCGGACAGGACTTGAGTCTCTCGGAAGCCTTTGCAAGGACAGGCGAGCTTCATGACGCTCAGTTTCACTTAGTGTAAAATCATTTATTATTTTCTTTAAATTGATTCTTTGCTCAGCATACTTTTGAACAATTTTATTTCTTCTATTGTTCCTATTAATAACAGCGAGTTTTGCCATTCTGATCTCAATTTTTAAACGGAAAATGGAATGCAGCTAATAAAGCTTTTGCTTCACTATCGTTTTTAGCTGTAGTTGTTATTGATATATTCATTCCTCGTAAACTATCTATTTTATCATAATCAATTTCAGGAAAAATTATTTGCTCTTTGATACCCATATTATAATTTCCTCTGCCGTCAAATGATTTTCCTGAAATACCCCTAAAGTCCCTGATCCTAGGTATTGCAATCGTGATTAATCGATCTAAAAATTCATACATTCTTACCTTGCGCAATGTAACCATGCAACCTATAGGATAATCTTTTCTTACCTTAAATGTTGCAATAGATTTCTTTGCCTTTGTAATAACGGGTTGCTGTCCAGATATTTTCTTTATGTCCGACACTGCATTTTCGATTATCTTTTTATCGATTGTCGCTTCTCCAAGTCCGATATTTAACGTTATTTTTGTTATGCACGGAACCTCCATTACTGACTTATACTTGAATTGTTCCATCAATTTATGTACTACTTCATTTCTATAATATTCTTGTAAGCGAGCCATATAATTCCATTCCATATTTACGTTTCAATCAAATCGCCACTAGATTTGAATATTCGTACTTTGTTATTATCCGAACTAACTTTGAATCCCACTCTGTCAGGTTTTTTTGAAGTAAAATTATAAATAGCTACGTTAGAAGCATGTATCGGCATCTCCTTACCAATTATACCACCTGCCGTACCATTAGTTGGATTAGGTTTCTGATGTTTTTTTACTAAATTAATTCCTTGAACAATTACATAATCATTTTTCACAATACTTACGACAGTGCCCCTTTTGCCTCTATCCTTGCCTGTAATGACTATTACATCATCACCTTTTCTTATTTTTTGCACAATATTCTCCTGCAAACACTACAAAACTTCTGGAGCTAGAGATACGATTTTCATAAAATTAACGTTTCTCAACTCACGAGTCACTGGTCCAAAAATACGCGTTCCAATCGGCTCAAATTTATTATTTAGCAACACAGCAGCATTATGATCAAATTTCAACAAAGAACCATCATTTCTTCTTACACCTTTAGCGGTCCTAACTACAACTGCATTGTATACTTCGCCTTTTTTAACTTTTCCTCGTGGCGCAGCATCTTTAACACTAACTTTTATAATGTCACCAATGCCAGCATATTGCCTTTTAGATCCACCAAGTACTTTAATACACATAAGTGAACGAGCACCCGTATTGTCAGCCACTCGTAATATTGATTGCATTTGGATCATTTTTTATTCACTTCTCATTAAAATGTTATCGCCGATATTTGCTAAATAAATAATTCTATATGCACTTCATTGGCACTCGTTAACAATGTCTAACGAAATTCGTCAAAGCAGGAATTACTTTTTTCATACCTTATAAACCAAGAATATATCTCATTTATTAAGTATTTTATATTTTATCTACAACTTTCCAATTCTTAGTTTTGGATAATGGCCGACATTCTTCTATCAGAACAGTATCACCTATCGTATATTGATTTATTTCGTCGTGTGCTTGATATTTCTTAGACCGAGTAACAAATTTACCATAAAGTGGATGCATCAATCTTCGTTCAACCAATACCGTTACAGTTTTATCCATTTTAGTACTAATAATTTTTCCACTTATGGCACGGTTTAATTTATCACTCTTCATGATTGTTTTGTCGCTGAGTTATAACGGTTTTTACTCTGGCAATATCTCGTCTTATCATTCTTAATTGTCTCGTATTCGTCAGTTGCTGTGTTGCCAATTGCATTCTTAACCCGAATTGCGCTTTTAAAAGTGAAATTAGTTCAACGTTTAATTCAGGTATTTGTTTATTTTTCAATTCACTTGACTTCATTACTATCCACCAATTTGCCTTATAGTAAATGTTGTTCTAATTGGAAGTTTAGCAGCAGCTAACCGGAAAGCTTCTTTTGCCAGTTCTTCAGTCACTCCATCCATTTCATATAGAACTTTTCCAGGCTGTATCTCTGCTACGTAATATTCTGGATTTCCTTTTCCATTTCCCATCCTAACCTCTGCAGGTTTTTGTGATACCGGTTTATCTGGAAAAATCCTTATCCAAATTCTACCACCTCTTTTTATATGTCTTGTCATAGCTCTTCGAGCTGCTTCAATCTGTCGCGCGGTTAACCGCCCTCTTCCTACTGCCTTCAAGCCGAACTCGCCAAAGCTAACTTTAGCTCCACGAGTGGCGATTCCAGTATTTCTACCTTTTTGTTGTTTTCTATATTTTGTTCTAGCTGGCTGAAGCATTCAATTCTCCACTATTCATTTTTCATCGACTATTGTTGTGTGCTCGATATTAGTAGAACTATCTTGTAATTCTGATTCTTTAGTAATGTTCTTGCCACTCTTCAAGTCAGTGGGATTTGCAAATGATAATGTTCTCTTATTAGGCTTCTTTTTTTCATTTTCAGAATTTGGATTTGCTGTTAATTGATTTACTTGGTCGCCCTTTCCAAGCAATTCTCCTTTAAAAATCCATACCTTAATACCTATAATCCCATAAGTTGTTTCAGCTTCTGATGTTCCATAATCAATATCTGCCCTTAATGTATGAAGCGGTACTCTCCCTTCTCTATACCACTCTGTACGAGCAATCTCTATTCCATTTAATCTACCAGAACTCATGATTTTTATACCCTGCGCGCCAAGTCTCATTGCATTTTGCATTGCACGTTTCATTGCTCTTCGAAACATAATTCTTTTTTCTAACTGCTGTGCAATATTGTCCGCTATTAATTGCGCATCAATCTCTGGCTTTCTGATCTCTTCGATATTTACATGAACAGGAACACCCATTCGTTTTTGAAGCTCGCCTCGTAAAACTTCAATATCCTCTCCTTTTTTACCGATAACAACACCAGGACGAGAGCTAAAAATTGTAATTCTCGCATTCTTCGAGGGCCTTTCTATCAGAACTCTTCCAACAGAAGCATTCTTAAGTCTACTTGCAAGAAATGCTCGAACTTTTATATCTTCATTAAGCATAGTTGCAAAGTTAGTACTATTCGCATACCACTTCGACATCCAATTCTTTTGAACGGAAAGCCTAAAGCCAGTTGGATTTATTTTTTGACCCATATCAGTTAGTGCCTTTATTAGTATAACTACCATCACCTACAGTCAGTAATATGTGGCATGTTGGTTTCACAATTCTATTTCCACGACCTTTTGCACGTGCACTTGTTCTTTTCAAAGATGTTCCTTGATCTACCATGATGGATGAAATTTTTAGTTCATCAATATCTGCACCATCATTGTGCTCTGCATTAGCAATTGCTGATTCAAGAAGTTTATGTATAATTTCCGCACCTTTCTTAGAACTGAACGTCAAAATACTCAATGCCTTGTCAACAGGCAATCCTCTTACTTGATCGGCAACAAGGCGACATTTCTGCGCTGATATTCTTGCACCCCGTAATTTAGCAACTGTTTCCATTTGTATCCTCTAACGCTTAGTAACAATTTTCTTGTCACCAGCATGCCCTTTAAAAGTGCGTGTTAATGAAAATTCACCAAACTTATGCCCAACCATATTCTCGGTAACAAATATAGGTATGTGTTGTTTTCCATTATGTACGGACACTGTTAATCCAATAAAATCAGGAAGTATCGTTGATCGTCTCGACCAGGTTTTAATAGGACGCTTATCATTTGTATTTCTTGCTTTTTCAATCTTTGCAATCAAATGCGCATCAACGAAAGGTCCTTTTTTTACTGAGCGTGGCATTTAATCATTACCCCTTTTTTGAATATCGATGACGAACTATCATAACATTTGTTCTTTTATTATTGCGAGTTCTATAACCTTTAGCTGGCGTACCCCAAGGACTTACCGGATGTCTACCTGCTGAAGTTCTACCTTCGCCGCCGCCATGAGGATGATCTACGGGATTCATCGCCACGCCACGGACAGTCGGTCTAATTCCGCGCCATCTTATAGCTCCCGCTTTTCCGATCGATCTTAAATTATGCTCTGCGTTTCCTACCTCACCGACCGTCGCGCGACAATCTATATGTACTTTACGCATTTCGCCTGAACGAAGCTTAATTTGTGCATAATTACCTTCTCTTGCTTGCAATTGAACAAACGAACCTGCTGATCTGGCTAACTGAGCTCCCTTTCCAGGTAACAGCTCTACACAATGTATTATTGTTCCCATTGGTATATTACGAAGTGGCAAAGCATCACCAAGCTTAATTTGGGCTAATTTTCCACTGCCAATTTTCATTCCTACTGACAAACCTTTTGGTGCAATTATATATCTTCTTTCGCCATCGCTATAACAAACTAAAGCAATGTTTGCCGATCTATTAGGATCGTATTCAATGCGCTCCACCGTTGCAATAACACTATCTTTATTCCGTTTAAAATCTATGAATCTATACTGTTGTTTATGACCTCCACCGCGATGCCTTGTAGTAATACGGCCATGATGATTACGTCCAGCAGTTTTAGATTGTTTTTCAAGTAGATTTTTATACGGATTTCCTTTGTATATTTCTTTATTTATCAGTTTAACAACGGATCTTCTACCAGGAGATGTCGGTTTTAACTTTACAAGTCCCATTACTTAGCCTCTATATTCACAAAATTTGTAAAATTTAATTCTTGTCCCTGCTTAATGTTTACGATAGCCTTTTTCCAATCTGATCTTTTTCCCATAAAACGTCCAAACCGTTTTTGTTTCCCTTTTACATTAATTGTTTGGACTTTTTTAACTTCAATCTTTTGTTCTTTCCATATCAGCTCTACAGCGCTCTTAATCTCTTGTTTAGTAGCATCTTTTACAACTCGAAATATACTCTGATTATTTTTCTCGCCCAGATAGGTTGCTTTCTCAGAAATATGAGGCGCCAATATAATTTTTAACAAACGCTCTTGATTGATATTTTTACTATTCATGAAAGAAGCTCCTCGATTCGCTTCAAACCCTCTCTAGTGATAAGTGTTTTTTTGAATTTAAGTAGACTTACTGGGTCCACATTGCCTACTTCAACAACTGCAACATTTGGAATATTTCGTGATGACAAATAAAGATTACTATCAATCTCATTAGTGATGATCATTACATCACTCATTCCAAGACCTTCTAATTTTTTCGAAAATGCCTTAGTCTTATACGAATCAACGTCAAATGATTCTATAACAAATAACCTACCATCACGAATAAGCTGTGAAAATATAGAACTTATACCTGCTCGATACATTTTCTTATTTAATTTTTTTCTATAATTTTCATCGGGGCTATTTGGAAATATTTTTCCGCCCCCCCGCCAAATTGGACTCGACGCCATACCGGCACGCGCCCTACCTGTCCCCTTTTGTCGCCAAGGTTTATGTGTTGACTTTGCAATATCTGATCTACCTTTTTGTGCACGAGTTGCGGAACGAGCATTAGATAAATATGAAGTCACAACTTGATGAACGAGCGCTTCGTTATACTCTCTCTTAAAAAGCTCATCAGAAACATTTATGCTCGCTGATTTCTGATCTGCATTGCCGATTAGCTCTATTTCCATTTTTAGTCACCCTACTTTTTATATTCTATCTTTATAAGCTTACTTTTTTTCTTTTATGCTCGACCGAACTATCACGTAACCGCCTTTAGATCCTGGAATTGCACCTTTAACTAACAGCAAATCTCTTTCAGTATCGATTCTTAGTATTTCAATATTTTGTGTAGTTCTTTTCACATTACCCATATGTGCGGCCATACGCTTGCCTGGAAATATTCGCCCAGGGTCTTGAGCCATGCCTATTGAACCTGGCTTATTATGTGCCTTTGAATTACCGTGACTTGCTCTATTGGACGAAAAATGATGTAACTTTATCGCCCCTGCAAAGCCCTTTCCAATTGTGACACCTGATATATCAACTTTTTGTCCTACTTTGAAAATATCATTCTTAATCTCCATTCCATTCTTGAGTTGATCAAGATCTGAATCATTTCTTACCCTAAACTCTCTGACAATGCTTCCGACAACTACACCAGCTTTCGCACAATGTCCTGCCATCGATTTCTTTACCCTTGATGTCTTTTTCTGACCAAAAGATATCTGAGCAGCGCAATAACCATTGGATGCAGTTTGCTTTATTTGTGTAACACGATTGCTAGAAACATCTATTACGGTCACCGGAAATGTATCTCCATTTTCAGCAAATATTCGCGTCATGCCGATTTTACGGCCTATTAATCCTAGACTCATTCTATCTCTCTTTACAGGAGGTCTTTTACTTATTTAATTACTGAAGCTTACAAATTTAGAACTTATAACCTAACTAAAGCTTTATCTCTACATCAACGCCTGCAGGCAAATCTAATTTCATTAACGCGTCTACTGTTTTATCTGTTGGATCAATGATATCCATCAATCTCAAATGTGTTCTAATTTCGAACTGATCTCGCGACGTCTTATTTACATGTGGCGAACGCAGCACATCGAAACGTTCGATCTTGGTTGGCAGTGGTACTGGGCCTTTCACAACGGCCCCTGTTCTTTTTGCAGTTTCAACAATTTCTATAGCTGATTTATCTATTAAACGATAATCGAAGGCTTTAAGGCGAATTCTTATTTTCTGATTTTGCATATACCTGTTCCTGAATTAACATGTCCAATATTTGAACGCTAAACTGGACTTACCTTTCTTAACCTTCTTATATCACTCAATAATTTTAGCAACAACACCTGCACCAACGGTCCTACCACCTTCACGTATCGCAAATCGCAACCCATCTTCCATCGCAATTGGCGCTATTAAATTTACCGTCACTGAAACGTTGTCACCAGGCATCACCATCTCTGTTCCCGCTGGCAATTCTATCGCCCCCGTCACATCCGTCGTCCTAAAATAAAACTGTGGGCGATAACCAGGAAAAAACGGAGTGTGCCTTCCTCCCTCTTCCTTACTTAACACATATATTTCTGCCGTGAATTTGGTATGAGGCAATATGCTACCCGGCTTTGCCAACACTTGACCACGTTCAACTTCTTCTCGTTTCGTGCCGCGCAGAAGTATCCCTACGTTATCTCCTGCCTGCCCCTGATCCAGCAGTTTACGAAACATTTCAACGCCTGTACATACCGTTTTCAGAGTCGGCTTGAGACCCACTATTTCAATCTCCTCACCTACTTTGATTATGCCCCTCTCTACGCGACCCGTTACTACTGTCCCTCGGCCCGATATTGAGAATACATCTTCAACTGGCATAATGAAGGCACCGTCAATAGCACGATCCGGTTGCGGAATATAGCTATCCAGAGCCTCCGCTAACTTCAAAATGGACGCTTCACCAATATCACTCTGATCTCCTTCCAACGCTTTCAAAGCTGATCCAACTATGATTGGCGTATCATCACCTGGAAATTCATATTTCGATAACAGCTCGCGGATCTCCATTTCCACCAACTCAATCAGCTCCGCATCATCAACCATGTCCGCTTTATTCATATATACGATGATGTAGGGAACACCCACTTGACGCGCCAACAAAATATGTTCCCGTGTCTGTGGCATAGGGCCATCAGCCGCCGATACCACCAATATTGCTCCATCCATCTGGGCCGCGCCCGTGATCATATTCTTTACATAATCTGCATGGCCCGGACAATCCACATGAGCGTAATGACGATTATCTGTCTCATATTCAACATGAGACGTATTAATCGTTATCCCACGAGCACGCTCTTCTGGCGCAGAATCAATTTGAGCGTAACTCTTCGCTTCTCCTCCAAATTTCTTCGTCAAAATCGTCGTGATTGCCGCAGTAAGTGTAGTCTTACCATGATCCACGTGACCAATCGTACCAACATTTACATGTGGCTTCGACCGCTCAAATTTACTCTTTCCCATGTCTTGTCCTTTTCACTCTATACACAAATTCATTATTTTTTATTTATTATGGCTTCTGCCACATTTTTTGGCGCCTCAGAATAATGTTTAAACTCCATCGAATAAGTCGCCCTGCCCTGCGTGGCAGATCTCAGCGCTGTAGAATACCCAAACATTTCTGCAAGCGGAACTTCAGATCGTATAACTTTAAATCCAGGAACATCCTCCATTCCTTGTATCATACCTCGCCTAGACGATAAATCACCTACAACATTTCCCATAAAATCTTCTGGTGACTCCACCTCAACTGCCATCATAGGTTCCAACAACACTGGATTAGCTTTACGCATTCCATCCTTAAACGCTATTGATGCCGCCATTTTAAATGCATTCTCATTCGAATCCACATCATGATATGAACCATCAAAAAGAGTAACCTTTACATCCACTACGGGATATCCCGCCAACACTCCGCTAGGAAGAGTCTCTAACAGTCCCTTTTCTACCGCAGGTATATATTCTCTCGGCACTGCTCCGCCTTTTATTTCATCTATAAATTCAAATCCTTTACCGGTTTCATTTGGCTCCATTCTTAACCAAACATGACCATACTGTCCACGACCGCCAGATTGCTTTACAAACTTTCCCTCTATCTCTACTGACTTTTTTATCGCTTCACGATAAGCCACCTGTGGAGCCCCCACGTTTGCCTCTACGCCAAACTCCCGCTTCATACGATCCACAATGATTTCCAGATGAAGCTCACCCATACCAGAAATAATTGTTTGTCCTGACTCCTCATCTGTTCTAACTCTAAATGACGGATCTTCTTGAGCCAATCGATTTAGCGCTAGCCCCATTTTTTCTTGATCTATTTTAGTTTTCGGTTCAACCGCGACATGAATTACCGGTTCCGGAAAATCCATTCTTTCTAAAGTTATGATTTTTTGATAATCACACAGTGTATCCCCGGTAACAACATCTTTTAACCCTACCGCTGCGGCAATATCCCCCGCTCGCACCTCTTTAATCTCTTCGCGCTGATTCGCATGCATTTGCAAAATTCTACCAATTCTTTCTTTTTTTCCCTTAATCGGGTTATACACCGTATCTCCTGACGCAACTACACCAGAATACACTCTAAAGAAAATGAGTTGCCCCACATATGGATCTGTAGCAATCTTAAATGCAAGCGCTGAGAATGGCTCATTATCATCAGGCATTCTCTTATCTTCCTCGCCATTTTCCTTCTCACCTTGCACTGCCAAGACATCTTTAGGCGATGGCATATAATCTAGCACTGCATCCAGCATTGCCTGAACCCCTTTATTTTTAAAGGCGGTCCCGCACATCATGGGCACTATTTCATTATTTATAGTTCGCGCTCGCAAACCAGTCTTTATTTCTGAAACAGTCAAATCACCCTCTTCCAGGTACTTATTCATTAAGTCTTCATTGGCTTCAGCTGCAGTTTCTAGCAGCTTCTCACGCCATGTTTTAGCTTCCTTTAGCAAAGATTCCGGAATATCTCGCTCGTCAAATTTCATCCCTCTACTTTCATCATCCCAGTAGATAGCTTTCATTTTAACTAAATCGACCACACCTTCAAATTTATCTTCAGCTCCTATCGGTAGCTGTATCGGCACAGGCATCGCTTTGAGTCGCGTTTTGATTTGCTCATACACACGCATAAAATTTGCTCCTGAGCGATCCATCTTATTTACAAATGCCAATCGAGGAACATGATATTTATTTGCCTGCCTCCAAACCGTCTCTGTTTGTGGTTGAACTCCACCAACCGCACAAAATACTGTACAAGCCCCATCTAACACCCGAAGAGAACGCTCCACCTCAATTGTAAAGTCTACGTGACCTGGAGTATCAATGATATTAATTCTATGCTCTGGATAATTACCGCCCATCCCCTGCCAGAAACAAGTTGTGGCAGCTGACGTTATCGTAATACCTCTTTCTTGCTCCTGCTCCATCCAGTCCATAGTGGCCGCACCATCATGAACCTCACCTAATTTATGAGACACACCGGTATAAAACAGCACACGTTCTGTTGTTGTTGTCTTTCCAGCATCAATATGCGCCATGATACCGATATTTCTATAACGTTCTATAGGAGTTTTTCTTGCCACAGTATTAATGCCTTACGAATTTTCAATTAATGAATGAAATTTGCATTTCTAAGATTTAACTAAAATCTAAAGTGCGAGAATGCCTTGTTGGATTCCGCCATTCTGTGAACTTCCTCGCGCTTCTTAACCGCACCGCCACGCCCCTCAGCTGCTTCAGCCAACTCGCCCGCCAATCTTGCATCCATAGATTTCTCGCTTCTTTTCCTTGCCGCATCCCGAAGCCATCTCATGGCCAGAGCATTACGTCTAACAGAGCGCACTTCTACGGGAACTTGATAATTTGCACCTCCAACCCGACGACTTTTTACCTCTACGATTGGCCGCACATTATTCAATGCTTGTGTGAAAATATCTAACGGGTCACTTCCAGTTTTCTTTTCAATGCTCTCGAGTGCACCGTAGATAATCCTTTCAGCCACTGACTTTTTACCGCGCGTCATGAGAACATTGACAAATTTTGCCAGTTCTACATTGTGATATTTTGGATCTGGCAGTATTTCTCGCTTTGGAACCTCTCTACGTCTTGGCATTATGCGACCTCATCTGGATTATTACTTTCCTGTTTGTTTCCGGTTTAAAAAATACGCGTGTAATTAGCTCTATATCACTAAGCAGTTTTCGGTTTTTTGGAGCCATATTTTGATCTCCCCTGCTTACGGTCTTTAACACCCGCAGTATCCAAACTCCCTCTTACTGTGTGATAGCGCACACCCGGCAAGTCTTTGACGCGACCGCCACGAATCAAAACAACTGAGTGCTCTTGAAGATTATGACCTTCTCCACCGATATAACTAGAAACTTCAAATCCGTTGGTCAACCTCACCCTAGCTACTTTACGCAAAGCTGAATTTGGTTTTTTGGGTGTAGTTGTGTATACCCTTGTACATACACCCCGCTTCTGCGGACTGTTTTCTAACGCAGGAACATTACTTTTTACCCGCTTAGCTGTACGCGGCTTTCGAACTAACTGACTAATTGTCGGCATTTCTATGTCCTAAAAATCTGCGACGGCTTTAAGCCGTTCGCAACTAACCTATTGCTGAATTCTATCTATCTGTGGTGTTAAAATTAATTAACTATTTATGCAACATCTTTTTTATACAAAAGATAAAAGATGCGTCAAAAAAGAGAGCGGATTCTATTGGGTTTATATTTTCGTGTCAAGACAAACCGCGTTAGCAGAGATATGAATTTTCCAGTATCTTGCTATTCCTTCCCTTATTTTTCTTAATCTTATACCAAACAATGAAGTTAGAGAATTCTATCAATCTCTAAAGTTTTGGAATTGTAATGGAAAATTATCAATTGATCTTTTTATTAACTGTATTACGTCCTGCAGCACATCTTTCTTTGAACCCGTTACACGTACTACATCTCCTTGGATGCTAGCCTGCACTTTGAGTTTGCTATCTTTAATATTTTTTGTTATTTTTTTAGCCAGCTCTGTTTCTACCCCTGTTTTAACAGTTATAAGCTGCTTTACTTTATTGCCGCTTATTTTTTCAGCCTGCCCCTTATCTAGGCATCTTACATCTACATTTCGTTTTGTCAACTTAGTTCTTAGAATGTCTAAAACCTGCTCCAACTTAAACTCATCATCTGCAAATATCGTTAATTGATAATCAATTTGCTCCACTCTCGCATCCGAACCCTTGAAGTCAAAGCGAGTACTAACTTCTTTATTTACTTGATCCACTGCATTCTTGATTTCCTGCTTATCAACTTCCGAGACTATATCAAATGTTGGCATTTTAATTTTAGCTAATCAATATTTACGCTTTGCAGCAATACGTAACCTTAGTGCATTCAATTTAATGAATCCCGCTGCATCTCCCTGATCGTATGCTCCAGCATCATCTTCAAACGTGGCTATAGTTGAATCAAATAATGAATCAGCAGGAGAATCTCTGCCAACCACAATGACATTTCCTTTATACAACTTCAGCCTTACCCATCCATTCACTTTTTCCTGGCTCGCATCTATCATTTGTTGCATCATTTTTCGTTCCGGGCTCCACCAATAGCCATTGTAAATCAGCGCAGCGTACCGCGGCATCAAATCATCTTTTAAGTGAGCAACCTCTCGATCCAAAGTAATTGATTCTATTGCTCGATGCGCACGCAATAGAATTACCCCCCCTGGAGTCTCATAGCACCCCCGCGATTTCATGCCAACGTATCGATTCTCCACCAAATCCAATCTGCCTATCCCGTGCTTACCTCCCAGCACGTTAAGTGTTTCCAGCAAACCAGCTGGCGACAATTTAACGCCATTTAATGCCACGGCATCCCCACGTTTAAATTCCATATCCAAATACTCAGGCGCATCAGGTGCTTTTTCAGGCGACACACTCCAACGCCACATCGACTCTTCTGGCTCAGTCGCCGGGTTCTCGAGGACTCTTCCCTCATATGATATGTGTAGCAAATTCGCATCCATGCTATAAGGTGAGCCACTCTTTTTTTTCATTTCTACTGGAATACCATGCTGCTCAGCATAGTGAAGTAACTTTTCTCTCGAAGTTAAATTCCATTCGCGCCAAGGCGCGATCACATGTATATCTGGCTGCAATGCATAATATCCCAACTCAAAACGCACTTGATCGTTACCCTTCCCGGTAGCTCCATGTGAAACCGCATCCGCCCCAGTTTCTTTGGCAATTTCAATTTGCCTTTTTGCAATTAATGGGCGCGCAATACTCGTACCCAGCAAATACTCTCCCTCATAAACTGTATTCGCCCGAAACATGGGAAATACGAAATCACGCACAAACTCTTCCCGTAAATCCTCAATATAAATTTCCTTGACGCCAAGTTGTTTTGCTTTAGCACGCGCCGGCTCAACTTCTTCCCCCTGTCCAATATCAGCAGTAAATGTCACCACTTCACATTGATAGCTATCTTGCAACCATTTCAAAATAACTGACGTATCCAGCCCTCCAGAGAATGCCAAAACTGCTTTATTAATTTTTTTCATTATATTTATTACATTTTTTACGTAGCGATTAAATAATTAGATACATCAACTGAGAATTCTAAATGACAACCTTACATTTCATTCTTTATTTTTCCCAGCAGCAAATACTCCATGAGCGCTTTTTGCGTATGCAATCGGTTTTCCGCTTCATCCCATACTACCGATTGCGGCCCATCCAAAACCTCGGCGCTCACTTCTTCACCACGATGTGCTGGCAAACAATGCATAAATAGCGCATCTGATTTCGCTAAAGACATCATTTCAGTATTGACACAGAATGCAGCAAAATCATTTTTCCTTTGCTCAGCTTCGGCTTCAAATCCCATACTCGTCCACACATCTGTAGTAACAAGATCCGCATTCATCACAGCTTCGCGGGGATTCGCATATGTTTCATAATGCGTTGCATCGTTTAATCCTATCCGCTCAGGATTAATGTCGTACCCTGGAGGGGTTGAAACACGCACTTGGAAATTAAAAATTTCAGCCGCTTGCAACCAGGTATTGCACATGTTATTAGAATCACCGATCCACGCTACGGTTTTTCCTTCTATGCTACCTCTGTATTCGGAATAGGTAAAAATATCACTCATGATTTGGCAGGGATGGTATTCATCGGTTAAGCCATTGATTACCGGAACTCTGGAATTCTCTGCAAAACGCTTGATAGTGTCATGTTGATAGGTTCTAATCATGATCAGATCAACCATACGCGAAATTACGCGCGCAGCATCCTCTACAGTTTCTCCTCGACCTAATTGTGTGTCCTTCGTTGACAAATAAATTGCATCACCGCCCAACTGGTGCATGCCTGCCTCAAATGACAATCGTGTGCGCGTCGAGTTTTTGTCAAAAATCATCGCCAACGTTCGATCACTCAATGGCCAATATTGCCGGTATTGCTTGAACTCCTGCTTTATCCAGCGAGCACGCTCAAACAAATACTCATATTCATCGCGACAAAAATCATTAAATTTCAAAAAATGCTTAAATTGCATAACCAGACAAACAACTAACCAGTCATTACTTTGCTTGATGCTAACTGTTTAGTTATTCAAAAACTCCTTTATTAACAGACAAGTGATATCAACCACCTGCTCAGCTTCGTTTTGCTGCATTACAAGTGCAGGCAACAAACGGACTACTTTATCGGAAGTTACATTAATTAATAATTTCTTCTCTAAAGCTTTTTGAACCAATTCACCGCATGACACAGAAAGCTCGATGCCGATAATCAAACCTTGCCCTCTGATGTGCACGACTCCAGCAACATCAGCAAGCTGCCTCTTCAACCTATCACGCATAAAACTCCCCAACTCAGTTACATGATCAAGAAGATTTGCATCGGCAATCACGTTTAAAGTTTCAATCGCTGCAGCACAAGCTAAAGGATTACCACCAAAGGTAGAAGCATGATTACCCGGTTTAAAAACTTCCGCTGCCGTACTTCTAGCTAAACAAGCACCTATCGGAACTCCTCCCCCCAGGCCTTTCGCCAGTGTTATCACATCTGGCATAATGTCGCTATGCTGAAACGCGAACCATTCCCCGCTTCGTCCAATACCAGACTGTACCTCATCCAGCATCAAAAGCCATCCATTTTGATCACACAGATCGCGCAATTTCTGTAGATAGTGCGCTTCAGGTATGTTAACCCCCCCCTCACCCTGAAAGGGCTCCACCAGAACTGCCACGACATCTTTATTATTAGCAGCAACTTGCGTTATAGCCTCCATACTGTTATAGGGAACACGCACAAATCCAGATAACAATGGCTCAAACCCCGCCTGCACCTTGCGATTCCCGCTCGCCGTCAGGGTTGCCATAGTACGACCATGAAAGGAGCGTTCCATTACTACAATAGTGGGCAATGAAATTCCTTGATTATGTCCATACAAACGAGCTAATTTTATAGCTGCTTCGTTCGCCTCTGCCCCGGAATTACAGAAAAATGCATTATCCATTCCTGATATTTCAATCAGACGATCAGCTAATCGTTCCTGCTTTTCAATGTTATAGAGGTTAGATGTATGGATTAACGTCCCGGCTTGTTCACAGATGGCTTTAGTCAATCTTGGATGACAATGTCCCAACCCACACACAGCCACACCGGCCAACGCATCTAAATACCTCTCACCATGGTTATCCCATAGCCAAACTCCCTCCCCTTTTACAAAGGTAACGGACAATCGTGAATAAGTATTCATTAAATTAGACACAGCACTAGATCCACAGTTATTTTAATTTCAGAAGGTAAATTCAACTACGCGCCCTATCTCTATCAACATTCGAAGTAAGAAAAATTTGAAAAAACTATTATGTTTACTTATTTAGTCTGCTTTTTCAAGCTTTTTTATCCAATGATCATCTTATTTTTACAATTTTCACACCGCAAAGAACTGAGAAATTATGGCAGCATGTTAGAATATAGATGATTATAAATTTTCTTATGTTAAATTTTAAGAAGATACACCTCACCATCATAACCCGTTGTTCTCACAAAAATCATAAGATATGAATCAATTTGCCAAGGAAACCCTGCCTATCAGTCTTGAAGAGGAAATGCGGCGTTCCTATCTTGATTACGCGATGAGTGTGATTGTAGGTCGAGCCCTGCCTGATGTTCGTGATGGCTTGAAACCGGTACATCGACGCGTGCTATTTGCCATGCATGAACTCTCCAACGACTGGAACAGACCGTACAAAAAATCTGCTCGTATCGTCGGTGATGTCATCGGTAAATATCACCCACATGGAGATACTGCGGTCTATGACACTATAGTACGCATGGCGCAGGATTTTTCGCTACGCTATATGCTCATTGATGGGCAAGGAAATTTCGGCTCAGTAGATGGTGATAACGCAGCTGCGATGCGTTATACCGAAATTCGTATGTCGCGTATTGCACATGAATTGCTGGTTGATCTTGACAGGGAAACGGTAGATTTCGGTCCCAATTATGATGATTCCGAAAAAGAACCGCTCATACTGCCGACAAAAATACCCAACTTACTGATCAATGGTTCATCTGGTATCGCTGTTGGCATGGCAACCAATATCCCACCACATAACCTAAATGAAGTGGTGGAAGCTTGTCTCGCATTACTCAAAAATCCAGACATCAGCATCGATGAACTTATTGACTTAATACCGGCACCAGATTTTCCCACCGCCGGTATTATTTATGGTATCACTGGAGTACGAGATGGCTACCGTACAGGCCGTGGTCGTGTTGTCATGCGTGCGCGCACTCACTTCGAAGACCTGGAGAAAGGCAGTCGCCAGTCTATCATCATAGACGAATTACCCTACCAAGTTAATAAAGCTAACCTATTAATCCGCATCGGAGAACTGGTCCGCGATAAAAAGATTGAAGGCATCTCCGATTTACGTGACGAATCCGACAAATCCGGCATGCGTGTTGTCATAGAACTGAAACGCGGAGAAATGCCCGAAGTCATTCTGAACAACTTGTATAAAGAAACACAAATGCAAGACACGTTTGGCATGAACATGGTGGCTTTGCTCGATGGCCAGCCACGTCTGTTAAATTTAAAGCAAATTTTAGATGCTTTCCTGCGTCATCGCCGCGAGGTTGTCACGCGCCGTACGGTGTTCGAGCTAAAGAAAGCCCGGGAACGCGGTCACTTACTCGAAGGATTGGCTGTCGCACTGTCCAATGTCGATGAAATTATTGCCTTGATCAAAGCAGCTCCAACTCCAGCTGACGCCAAGGAAGCGTTGATGGCAAGAATCTGGCACTCACTATTGGTTGAAGAAATGCTGATGCGCGCAATGGCGGACGCTAACGCACTACGACCAGAGGGGTTGGACAACACGTTCGGATTAAAAGCACATGACTACCGTTTATCTGACGCCCAGGCTCAAGCAATTCTAGAGTTACGTTTGCAGCGCCTCACCGGTTTGGAACAAGAAAAGATTGTCGCTGAATATAAGGATGTCATTGAGAAGATCATTGACTATCTTGACATTCTGGCAAATCCCGGACGCATCACACATATCATTACCGAAGAGTTGGATACGGTCAAACTACAATTCGGCGACAAACGCCGCAGTGAGATCGTTGTCGACACCCAAGATTTAAGTATGGAAGATTTGATTACACCGGCAGATGTCGTGGTTACACTATCGCATAGTGGCTATATCAAATCCCAGTTACTGGATGATTATCGCGCGCAAAAACGTGGCGGACGCGGTAAGTTGGCAACCAGCACCAAGGAAGATGACTTCATTGACAAATTATTCATTGCCAACACGCATGATTATATCCTGTGTTTTTCAAGCTTGGGACGTGTGTATTGGATCAAAGTTTATGAGGTGCCACAAGGTGGTCGGCAATCGCGTGGCAAACCGATTATCAACTGGGTACAACTGGAAGAGAGCGAGAAAATCAATGCAATTCTACCGGTCAAACTCTTTGATGAAAATCGTTTTGTCTTTATGGCAACATCTTTTGGCACAGTCAAGAAAACACCCTTGTCAGAATTCTCCCGTCCGCGCAACAATGGCATTATTGCGATCGGATTGGATGAAGGTGACTATCTCATTGGCGTCGAATTGACCGAAGGCAAACATGACGTGATGCTGTTTTCAGATAACGGTAAAGCCATGCGCTTCAGTGAAAATGACGTGCGTCCGATGGGGCGTACTGCCCGTGGTGTGCGCGGCATGAAGTTGGGTTCAGGGCAGAGAGTTATTTCTATGCTGGTAGCAGAGAGTGAGGAGCTCGCAGTATTAACAGCGACTGAAAACGGCTACGGCAAGCGCACCCCCATCAGCGAATACACGCGTCACAACCGCGGCACACAAGGCATGATTGCAATCATTACCAGCGAGCGTAACGGCAAGGTTGTCACCGCAAAACTGGTGAAACCGGATGACGAAATCATGCTGATCACCTCCGGTGGCGTATTGATCCGCACCCGTGTTAATGAAGTACGTGAAATGAGTCGTGCCACACAAGGCGTTACTCTAATTAACCTGGATGCCGGTGAAAAACTGGCCGGTTTGGAGCGAGTGGTAGAAAGTGAAGATGACGATGGCGACAGTGAATAACTAACCAAAACTTGACTCTGAATAACGTAATGGATCAAATCTTTAATTTTAGCGCAGGTCCTGCTGTTCTGCCCAAAGAAGTGCTGCAGCAAGCGCGCGATGAGATGCTCGATTGGCACGGCAGCGGGATGTCAGTGATGGAGATGAGTCATCGCGGCAAGGAATTCATGTCCATTGCCGAAAAAGCCGAAAGTGATTTTCGCGAGCTGGTTGGTATCCCCAAAAACTATAAAGTGCTATTTCTACAAGGCGGTGCTTCCAGTCAATTCTCCATGGTGCCGATGAACCTGCTGCGCGGCAAAACAAAAGCGGACTATATTAATACCGGTCAATGGTCGACCAAGGCCATTGAAGAAGCCAGCCGATATTGCACTATTAACGTGGCAGCTTCCTCAACGAATACTAACTTCACCTCTGTGCCCACGCAAGATAATTGGCGGCTGGATTCTAATGCAGCCTATATCCATTACACCAGCAATGAAACTATTGGCGGCGTTGAGTTTCATTGGATTCCTGAAATTGATTTGAACAACACCATTCCTCTGGTAGTCGATATGTCATCTGATATCTTGTCACGACCATTGGATATCACGCGTTTTGGATTGATTTATGCCGGTGCGCAAAAAAACCTCGGGCCTGCCGGATTGACACTGGTCGTGGTCCGCGAAGATTTATTAGGCAAACCACTGCCAGGCACTCCAACATTATATGATTATCAGATTCATGCGCAAAATGACTCGATGTATAACACCCCACCTACCTACGCCATGTATATTACCGGGTTGGTATTTGCATGGCTGAAAAATAAAGGCGGACTGGTCACAATGGAAAAAATCAATATCGCCAAAGCCAATTTGTTGTATGGCTTGCTGGATAACACCGATTTTTATCATTGCCCAGTAGCAAAAGCAGATCGATCTCGCATGAACATTCCCTTCACATTGAGAAATCCCGCACTCGACGAAGAATTTCTCATGCAGGCCAGCAACAATGGTTTGATTCAGTTGAAAGGCCATCGCTCAGTGGGCGGCATGCGTGCATCTATGTACAATGCTATGCCGATTGAAGGTGTGGCAAAATTGGTAGCGTTTATGAAGGAATTCGCCTGTCAGCATGCCTGAACATCAACGTAAAACCTACAAGATTCTCACGCTCAACCAGATTGCTCATCATGGCCTGTGTCGCTTTCCAACAGAAATTTTTCAAGTTGGCAAAGATATCACTGAACCGGATGCTATTCTGGTGCGTTCTCATAACTTATTAAATCAGAATATTCCTATCAGCGTTAAAGCAATTGGTCGCGCCGGTGCCGGCACCAACAACATTCCCGTACCTGATATGAATAACCGTGGCATTCCCGTGTTCAATACGCCTGGCGCAAACGCCAATGCAGTTAAAGAGCTGGCTTTAGCCTGCCTGTTCTTAGCCGCACGAAATCTGGTACCTGCGTTACAATTTGCTAAAAATCTGCAAGGCGATGATGTGATGCTGGATAATCAGGCTGAAGACGGGAAAAAACTTTTCTCGGGTATTGAATTGCCCGGGCGTACACTTGGTATTATTGGCCTGGGTGAAATCGGTCGGCTGGTGGCCAATTCCGCACTCAGGCTGGGCATGAAAGTAATCGGTTATGACCCCCAAATTACCATAGATTCGGCCTGGAATTTGTCTGCAGAAGTCAAGAAAGCAAACAGCATGGAAGATCTCCTTCGTCACAGCGAGTTTGTCAGTGTGCATGTTCCCTTGTTGAATTCAACTCGCCAACTGATCGATGACAAATTCATCAAGCTGATGAAACAAAACGTAACCCTGTTAAATTTTTCACGTAGAGAAGTTGTCAATGAAGAAGCCATTCTGACAGGAATTGCCACAAACAAACTCAAATATTATGTCAGTGATTTTCCCAGCCAGAAATTGCAACATCAGCAATCGGTCATCACGCTGCCGCATCTCGGCGCATCGACGCAGGAAGCAGAAGAAAATTGCGCCGTTATGGTAGTAGACCAGCTCATTGATTATCTGCAAAACGGCAACATCACACATACGGTCAATTTTCCTGATATTCAGATGGAACGCGAATCACCTTATCGTGTAGCTGTCGCCAATGCCAACGTGCCAAATATTGTGGGACAAATTTCCACCAGCATGGCCAAGGCAGGGTTGAATATCCATAACATGATCAACAAGTCACGAGGAGAAATGGCTTTCACATTGGTCGATGTCGACAGCCCGGTATCACAGCAAGTATTGGATGAAATCGCCGCAATTGCCGGCGTACTCATGGCGCGATATCTGCCGCTCCCAAAATAAACCTTCATACCTTATCGTTAAGCCAAAATTTTCATCACTCATGTCAGAAGAACTCAAACAATTACGCAACCAGATTGATGCCATTGACAACGAACTGCTTCAGCTGATTAGCAAACGTGCCGGACTGGCACAGCAAATCGGCAAGATCAAAAAAAGCGGCATCATTTATCGTCCTGAACGTGAAGCGCAAATACTGACACGCATGCAGGAGCATAACCCCGGCCCCATCGGCAACAAACATATCAAACAACTGTTCATCGAAATCATGTCTGTATGTCGCGCCCTGGAAAAACCAATGAGCGTCGCTTATCTCGGACCTAGCGGTACTTTCTCTGAAGATGCAGCGTTAAAACGCTTTGGCAGCGCCATCACAACAATAGCGTGTGATTCTATCGACGAAGTATTTCGTGCTGTGGAAACGGACACAGCCAATTACGGGGTAGTACCAGTAGAAAACTCCACGGAAGGTGCAGTTGGCAGAACCATGGATTTATTACTGCAAACTTCATTGATCATTTGTGGCGAAATCCAACTGGCTATTCATCAATTTCTGATGGCACAACAAACCGAATTAACGCAAATCAATAAGATCTACACTCATCCGCAATCTTTCGCGCAGTGCCATCAGTGGCTTAGAATAAATTTACCGCAAATTTCTGATATTGCTTTTGTCCCTACCGCCAGCAATGCCGATGCAGCCCAACAGGCCTCGATCGATAAACATGCAGCGGCTATAGCAAGCCAGAGAGCAGCCGAGCTGTTCGGACTTTCCATCTGTGCCGAAAATATTGAGGATGATCCAAAAAACACTACACGCTTTCTAATCATCGGTAAACAGACAGTGGATATTTCAGGAAAAGACAAGACGTCTCTGATCATGTCAACCAACAACCGTTCCGGAGCGATTTACACATTACTTAAGCCGTTGGCGCAGCATGGCGTCAGTATGAGTCGTTTGGAGTCGCGCCCATCACGCACCGGGCTGTGGCAATATGTTTTTTTTGTGGATATTGAAGGGCATCAGCAAAATGAAAACGTAGCCACGGCGTTGGCAGAATTACGCGACAAAGCAGCCTTCCTAAAAATCTTGGGATCATATCCGGCGACATAAAGGTTCACCATTGCCGAATAATCTCTTGATTGAATCATTCAAACGCCGATATTCTTTTTTACTCAACATAAACTTAATCTATGAATCTTTGTGACTTTGCTCCGGAATACATCCGCTCGATTCAGCCCTATCAGCCAGGCAAACCCATTTCCGAACTAGCGCGGGAACTGGGCTTGGATGAAACTCATGTAATCAAACTGGCTTCCAACGAAAATCCGCTAGGCGCCAGTCCGCTCGCATTAGATGCAATAATAAATGTGCTGCACGAGGTAGCGCTCTACCCAGACGGCAGCGGTTATGAATTGAAAAACGCGCTTTCAAACCGTTATGACATTGATCCGGAACAGATTATTTTGGGCAATGGATCCAATGATGTATTAGATCTGGCCGCACGCGTATTTCTGAAGCCGGGTGCTGCTGCGGTGTACTCACAACATGCCTTTGCCGTTTATCCGCTGGTAGTGCAAATGATCGGCGCCAACGGCATATCAGTTCCTGCTCGCGATTTCGGCCATGACTTGTCAGCCATGCTTGATGCCATTACACCGGAAACACGTATCGTATTTATTGCCAGTCCCAATAACCCGACTGGCACCTTATCCAGCGAAAACGAGCTATTCCGATTTATGGAGCACGTTTCCCGTGATGTATTAGTTGTTATAGATGAAGCCTATTACGAATACTTACCCGAAGCCAACAAACCGGATAGTATCAGTTGGTTGAGGCAGTTTTCCAATCTGCTGATTACACGAACTTTCTCCAAGGTGTACGGCTTGGCGGGTGTGCGCGTTGGATTCGGATTGACGCATCCAGACGTTGCTAACCTGATGAATCGCGTGCGTCAGCCTTTCAATGTCGGCAGCATAGGTTTGGTAGGCGCTCTGGCCGCATTACGTGACAGCGAATTTGTACAGCGTTCATATGCGCTAAACCGTGCGGGCATGCTACAACTCACGGATGGCTTGCGCAAAATGAACATTGAATATATTCCTTCGTATGGCAATTTCATCAGTTTTCGAGTCAAGGGAGATGCATCCAACACTTTGAAGGTTTATCAGAAGCTGCTACAACAAGGCATCATCGTCCGTCCACTCGGTATTTATGAAATGCCCAATCATCTTCGGGTTACAGTTGGATTACAAGCGCAAAACAAACGATTCCTGGAAGCACTTGAACTAGCATTAAGCGAATAGAAGTAATCAAAAAACTTGATTAAGTACCACAAATGACAAATACAGTAGCGCTTAATAAACTGGTAATTATCGGTGTAGGTCTAATCGGCGGATCATTTGCGCAGGCCTTACGCAGCGCCGGACTGGCCAGACATATCGTCGGCATTGGCCGCAGCCAGCAAAACATGCAATGCGCTGTTGAGATCGGCGTGATTGATGAAATCGCAAGCGATATCGCTTGCGCCCTGCACCAAGCAGACTTGGTGTTCCTGGCAATGCCGGTGGGCCAAACCGGGTACATCATGGAGAAAATGGCCCCACATTTACGCGCAAACACCATCATTACCGACGCCGGCAGCACTAAGCAGGATGTGATTGCTATGGCACGTCACCATCTTCCGATGCAAAGCCGGCATCATTTCGTTCCCGGACATCCGATCGCCGGCGCTGAACAAAGCGGTGTACAAGCCGCACAACCCAGTTTGTATCTTGACAAGCACGTTATTCTTACCCCGCTATCGGAAACCAGCACCGATTCTGTCGAACGAGTTCGTCACTTATGGCAAGCCTGCGGCGCACAAGTCTCGCTGATGTCTGCCGATGAACACGATCAAGTTCTCGCCGCCACTAGCCATTTACCACACATCCTCGCCTTCACACTGATGAATCATCTCAATCATGGCACTCAGCAACCTGAGAATATGCTTCGTTTCGCCGGCAGCGGCTTCCGTGATTTTACCCGCATCGCCAGTAGCTCCCCTGAAATGTGGCGCGATATCTGTTTGGCAAATCGCGCAACTTTACTTGAGCAAATTGATGCGTATCAGGAAGAGTTGAATAGCCTACGGGAGCTGTTGAAAAAACGTGATGGTGAGGCGCTGAAGCAGGCTTTTTCGCAGGCGCGTAAAATTAGAGAACAGTGGTTAAGAACAAGATCTAATAGTTAGTTTTGTGTTTTAATTTTAGTTTGTCTAAATTTCGCTAGGAGTTTCTATGTGGCCGATGCCTGATCTGAAAAATATATACAATGACTGGCGAGAAAACCATGCCTTTGAAACAAAAATGGCTGGGAAGCCATACTTACCTTTGTGGTGCATTGCATTGAATCCATTCATTTGCTTT
>NZ_PXXU01000001.1 GCF_003011925.2 Nitrosomonas supralitoralis | reverse complement strand
TTAAATGGTAGTCAGAAACAAATACTTATATAAGTTACAATTGAACTTTTTTTCTGGGCTTTTTGTCCTGAATTTGTCCCTGTAAGAAATGAGCAAAACTCGATTTTGTGTGCGAGCAAGGTGATATATTTAATTTTTTGGCCAGGAAAATCCATCAAGCCAGTTGATGGATAATATTTCTGGGTTAGGTAAGCAGTATTAATCAAGCAGAAAAAAACTCTAAAACGTGAATCTGTTTTCAGTCAGACAAATGACTTACGTTCAGAAAGTTTTTAATTGGCGTGAGTCAGTGTGAAGTTTCAATTTTGATGAGCTTAATTATGATTAGGGATCGTCAGAGTATTAGAGATAACCTCCTGGCAAGTTTCAGTCTGAGCTAACCAAACGCTGTAGCCCGACGAGTTATGCGGTACTGGGCTATCTCACGGCATAAGATCAAATTGAAATCTGGCCGCGTTTTCGTTGAAAAGATAATTCAATACGTTACAAAATCATCATTGATTGGCAAGAAATAACAATCGGAGTTGTAAATGCCAGAGTGACTGTTAATATTATTTGATGATTATTGATTCCAACAACTCGTTGAACGATATTTTGTATCTGATTGATTAATCTAATATAGACTAATAAAGTCAGGATGATTGTACTAAACAAGACTATACGGATATAGTAGTAAATAAGGAAGAACTTCCTATAGATTCAATTAAATAATGAACCTAGAATGGCATCTGTGCTGCATTAAATTCTAAGTAAGTCCAAGACGGTTGATTTCTTAATATATTTCTTATTTTACTCTATTGGAGATTCAAATGAAAAACAGCTTTAAACTGAAACTATTAGCAGCTGCAGCTCTGATGGCTAGTGGTGTTACTCACGCAGCACCGACTGTGATGGGCAATTGGGGTGTTCACGACGATCCTGTTGAGCATGCAAGCGTACTGCTGGGATCCAGTGCTGGTTCGTTTGATCACATATTTACCTTTAACTTGGTTAGCTGGAATGATCTCGTGTCTATTGCAGTCACTAATGATTTCGGAAAATTTAATATTAATGGCTCTTCCTTACAGTTATGGAAGGAAACCAGTGTAGATGGTAACTACACTAATGACGCCTCTTTAGGTTCTTTTACATTTGACTCTTCATCAGTAGGTATGGATTTTGGCAGTCTGGGACCCGGTAACTATTATTATGAAATTACAGGCACTGTTTTAGGATCGAAAGGGGGCTCCTATACAATAGATTCCTATATTTCCCCAGTTCCAGAACCTGAAACCTATGCGATGTTATTAGCCGGATTAGGGTTAATTGGCTTTTCATTGCGACGCCGACAACCAGTATAATAATTATAATTAGTTTCTAACTCGTAATTTTGAGTCACAGGTGAAGTTTTTCCTGTGGCTTTTTTATTGTCGGGATCGTGATTCGAATACAACTAAGCAATATTTATCGGAATGGGTTAAATATCCTGCCATTGCAATGGGTTGCGCATTGGTAGGGATTGATGGGCTTAGCTCGACAATGCTGAATTTCAATAAATCGGAAGAATAACTGATCGGACACAATGAAAATGCCACTTCGTAAAAGCAAGATTTGGTGATCAGAAGTCATATCCTTGCAGTCTGATTATGCGATTATCATTGCATGAAGTACAAGCCGATCTTATTGCCTTACGTATCAAGAATCAACGCAATAAAACCATATTGTCCAATCGGCATTTTCACACGCACAATGTGCCCGCCGGTAGCGACTGCGCGTTCAGCTTCAACATTACAATCCGCACCGGTAAAATAGATGAGTACGCCGTTTCCACCACCGGGGCCATTTTTCATTTTAACCAGCGCTCCAGGCGCTCCCATCTGGCCATTTTCATCGGAAAGCTCCACAGCTCTATTTTTCATCTCTGCAGCGCTGTTTAAACGTTTCAACTTTACTTGAAAAACCTATACATAAAAATGCTTGGCCCGGTCCATATCTTGCACATAAATTTCAAGCCAGTCGACGGGGTTATGATTCATCATGTTTGCTCATAAAGAATCTAAATGGCAAGTAAATGCTTTGAATTAACATCTTACAGCCATACCATCAAACCCATTTCGAGGGGGTGAGTGAGCAACGAATGGTAAGGGTGAATGCGAATGAAATATTCCTGTTTGCCACATAATTCCGGAGTCAGTTTAAGTTCGAATATATGTTCGTGCGAATCCTTAGTGCCCGTGAATTCAAACTTGAAATGATTGAAATTGCCTAGCTTGGTCGTTTTAAATTGGCGACATATCAGCAGCTCAACGACGACGTCATCCGGGGACAGATCGTGAAGATTTGCGGCTACCTTGAAATTCAGATTTTCATTAAAATGAATGCGCTCACAAGGCGTGTCCAGACGGCGTAATGTAACACCATGCCATGCATGTTTTATTTTGGTCTTCCACTTGGCTAATATTTTTGCGTCTGAAAAGTCGTTTGCTGCATAGGACATGCCCTTGCGACTGGCCGAACGATAAAATTTTGTCACATATTCGTCGACCATGCGAGTTGCGCTGTAACGAGGTAGTAGAGACATCATCGAATGCTTGGCCATTCTTACCCACTCTGGCGAATAGCCGAGCTTGCCATGGTTGTAATATTGAGGAATTACCTGGTCCTGGAGGATTTCATAGAGTGCCCGGCTTTCTTCCTGATCACGCAATGCTCCTTCCATATTTTCGAGTCCCGGTTTGATTGCCCAGCCATTTTTTCCATCGTAGCCTTCTCCCCACCAACCATCCAGTACGCTAAGGTTAATCGCACCATTAATTCCGGCTTTCATGCCGGAAGTGCCGCTGGCCTCCAATGGATATATTGGGTTGTTAAGCCAGACATCGACTCCGGAGACCAAGCGTCGGGCGAGGCGCAAATCATAACCCTCTATCAATAAAAGACGTCCTTCAAATTCAGGAGAATGTGCAATCTGACTGATGTCCCGGATCAGGTCCTGTCCTGGAACATCTGCGGGGTGTGCCTTGCCAGCAAACAAAAGTAGTACGGGTCGTTCCTGATCATGAATAATTTTTCGCAGCCAATCGAGATTATGGAATAACAATGTGGCGCGCTTATAGGTGGCGAAACGTCGTGCAAAACCTAATGTCAGAATGTTCGGATTGATGGGGTCGACAAATTTCAACAGCCGATCAAGATGCGCATCTGAGCCGCGATTCCTGGCGTTCTGCTCGCTAATACGTGAACGGATGCCATAAAACAACTGCGATTTCAATGATTGTCGTACGCTCCAGAACAAATGATTCGGTATTTCGTCAATGCGCGACCAGTAGTCAATATCGCACAATTTGTTGCGCCACTCATGGCCCAGATATCGATCAAACAAATCAGACCATTCCTGCGCAAGAAAGGTAGGAACATGAACACCATTGGTAACATAGGAGATCGGATTTTCTTCCGGCTCAATTTGTGGCCACAAATCCCGGCAAATGTTTGCAGAAACATCTCCGTGTATCTTGCTGACACCGTTATGAGTACGTGAGCCGTGGATTGCCAGCGCTGTCATATTGAAATCCGGACTGCCGGGTATATGGCCCAGCGCCATGAATTCTTCATGTGTAATATTGAGGCTGCGGTAAAAATTGTCAAAATAGGTATGCATCATTTCTTTGCTGAAATGATCATGGCCTGCAGGTACCGCTGTGTGAGTCGTGAAAACCGTATTGACTGCGACACTTTCCAAGGCGCTGGCGAAGTCGAGTCCTTGTTGTACCAGTGAGTGAATGCGCTCCAAAATCATAAAAGCAGCGTGACCTTCATTAATATGCCATATCGTGGGTTTGATCCCGAGAGCTTGTAGAATGCGCACTCCACCCATACCCAGAATAATTTCTTGCTCTATACGCATGACTTTGTCACCGCCATAGAGGTTGTGCGTAATATAACGGTCCTGTGGAGAATTTTCCGGCAAATCGGCATCCATCAGAAATAATGTGACATGACCTATTTTTGCCTGCCATACTTTAAGAGTGACATCGCGATGCGGCAAGGGAACTTTGATTTGCAAACTCGAGCCATCCTCTCGCGATACCGGGGTGACTGGAAAATCATCAAAGTTCGAAACAGTGTAGGTGACTTGCTGATTACCCAGACTATCGATAGTTTGAGAAAAATATCCTTGTCGATACAGTAAGCCAATCGCTACAAATGGAAGGTGTAAATCACTGGCTGCCTTGCAATGATCGCCTGCCAGGATACCCAGGCCTCCCGAATAAATGGGCAGGCTTTCGTGAAAACCGAATTCAAAACAGAAATAGGCAATCTGTTCTTGCGGATCTAATCCTTCATTACTGGGTGCTGTCGATGCATCGTGATAAGAGTCATATGAGGACAAAATGCTATTGTAAGTAGTAAGAAAAGAACGATCTTCTGCGGCCTTGATGAGCGCTGATTCGTCCACGCGCTTTAGAAATGCTTTTGGATTATGGCCGACGGCTTCCCATAAATGCGGATCAAGTCGGGAAAACAGTGTACGCGTGGACCGATCCCAGCTATACCAAAGGTTATTGGCCAATTCTTCCAGACGTTTAAGGCGCGGTGGAATTTTAGGATTGACAGTGATGGTAAAAGCAGTACGCGGAAACATTTATGTTCTCCTTAAAAAGAATTATCTTTGTGTTGATCAGCAGAATCTGGAAGTTAAAATAAACCTGAAGCTGTAAAAATTTCAACTATGACTATTGAGCAAGCGACGAGCCTCCTGTTTTGCACCAAGCAAACTGACTTCCGGGTTTGTAATTATAAACACAGGGAATTCGAGCATTAAATCAGAAAATCTACCCTTGGCCCGGAATGCCTGCATAAACCCGTCAAGCTTCAGAATACTGATAATCTTAGGAGCAATGCCGCCAGCAATATATACGCCACCCCGGGTGAGTCCTGCCAATGCCAGGTTACCCGCATAAGCGCCATAAATCTCGGCAAATAGCTGGATGGATTTTATCGCGATTGGATGATGATGGGTGAGTGCGAGCGTTGTGATCGTGGCGCCACTATCATCTTCAAGATGGATAGGTGCAAGGTTTGAAGCTGTCGGAGAACTCAATTGCAGAAATTTGAAAATATTTGTTAGTCCTGACCCTGAAAGCAATCGTTCTACGGATACATGGCCGAATTTGTTGTGCAGTGTTTCAAGTAATTGAATTTGTTGTTCGCTGGTTGGAGCAAAATCCATATGTCCGGCCTCAGTAGGCACTGCAAAATAGCGACCTTCCAACCAGGTAAGCCAAGCGACACCCATCCCGGTACCCGCGCCCAGTACTACACGCATCGAATGTGCAACTGACTGGCCCGCTTGCAGTGTTGCCATATCGCCAGATGACAGGCTCTCAATGCCCAGAGCGGCAGCCTCAAAATCATTAATCAGCTTGACAGAAGGGATTGAGAATTCGGTGGAAATGTCATTGCTACTGATTTGCCAGGGCAAGTTTGTTAGCTTTGCCTGCTGTGTAACAACGGGTCCAGCTACCGCAAAGCATGCTGAAAGCAGAGAATTTCTCTCTCCAGTTCGGTTCAGAAAGTCTTGTAAAATTTCAGAGAAGGTTGCAAACTTGTGATTGTCATAACGGCGAGAGAATAACTCCCGTGCTTGACCATCACGTATTTCTGCTGCTTGCAGAAGAGTTTTAGTGCCGCCGATATCACCACAGATCAATTGCTTGTTCAAGTGTTTTTTATCTGGAAATTAATCAGAAGACTTGTTACGAAGCTGACAAATAATTTTAGCCAACTAATATGACAGTATACATCGATACGCACGTTTCCAATTTCTTTCCCATTAATTGACATACAATAAGTCATTCAATGCTTATTTCCGGTATTTCTTAATTAAAAATGATAGAACCGTTGATTATTGCCAAAACTAACAGAGTTGACATAGCGCTTTTGCCTGAAATGTCTACGCGGCATGGCTGTATTACAGGTGCCACGGGAACAGGTAAAACGATTACTTTACAGAAGTTGGCAGAAAGCTTCTCGAATATCGGTGTGCCGGTATTTATGGCCGATGTCAAAGGCGATTTAACTGGCATCAGTAAGCCCGGTTCGTTAACAGACAAAGTAAAAATCCGTCTGCATATGATGCAAACGGATGTTCCGGAATGGCAAGGCTTTCCAGTAACGATGTGGGATGTGCTGCAGAAAAATGGACATCCACTGCGCGCAACAATTTCCGACATGGGACCGCTGCTACTGGCTCGTCTGTTGAATCTCAATGAAACGCAAGAAGGTGTATTAGCGCTGGTTTTTAAGGTAGCCGATGATTATGGATTATTGTTGCTTGACCTAAAAGACTTACGCGCATTGCTGCAATTTGTAGGCGAAAACGCTGATAAAATTAAAACTCAATATGGTAACGTTTCATCTGCATCAATCGGTGCCATTCAGCGCAGTTTGTTACAGATAGAAGAGCAAGGCGGAGACCGATTCTTTGGTGAGCCCATGTTGAACATTGAGGACTTATTGCAGACTATTGATGGTAAAGGTGTTATTAATATTCTGGCTGCTGATAAGTTGTTAAACTTTCCGAGATTGTATAGTGCCTTTTTGCTGTGGATGTTATCCGAGTTTTACGAAAATTTACCTGAAATCGGAGATCGTGCTAAACCTAAACTTGTATTCTTTTTCGATGAAGCGCACTTATTGTTTAGCACAGCGTCCTCGGCTTTATTGGAGAAGATCGAACAGGTTGTGAGATTGATACGTTCCAAAGGTATCGCTATTTTTTTTGTAACGCAAAATCCCTTTGATATTCCGGAGAAAGTATTAGCTCAACTGGGTAATCGCATTCAGCATGCATTACGTGCATTTACTCCGCGTGATCAAAAAGCAGTGAATTCTGTGGCTGAAACTATGCGACCTAATCCGGAACTGAATATCAAACAAGCTATCCTTGAGCTATCCGTGGGCGAAGCATTGATTTCTTTTCTTGAACGCGACGGTGCTCCGGGTATAACTGAGCGCGCTTATATACTTCCGCCGATGAGCCAGATTGGACCGATTACTCTGAAAGAACGACAGCAGCTATTGCAATCTTCTATTGTGGCTGGAGTGTATGAGCAGGAAATTGATCGTGAGAGTGCGTTTGAATTATTGCTAGCGCGGACTGGCACTGGAAACATGCCTGATAATGAGAGCTTGAAGCGACCGGCAGAAGCAGGTGTTCTGAAAGATTTGGTTGATTTATTCTCGAGTTCGCCGGCAGTACGGGGAGGGCGGCGCGAAGGGGTAATTGATGCCATGGCAAAAAGTGCTGCTCGTTCAATTGGATCGTCTATCGCACGCGAAATTACTCGTGGTCTGCTTGGATCGTTATTAGGTAGAAAGCGACGCTAGCAGGCCAAATACATCAAAACATACCGGATCATTATCTTCCATGATTAATCTAGCCGTTCAACTTCTTGCAACCCAATTAAATCAATATCTGCGGCGTACATACAATTTGGGAGAAGATGTGGTTGTGGTGTCCAATTTACTGGAAATGGATGGCAGCATGGCCGCGAATGTCAATAACAAGTTGGTTATTTTTCTAGTTAATATCGAAAAGGATGCGATTCCTTTTCGGCAAGTAAAATCGCACGAAGTGCGTCAACTTGAGATGCAGAGCGTTGCACCGTTTTATTTCAATTTGTACTTGATGATGACCGCTAATTTTACCGGCAACCATTATTCTGAGGCACTTAAATTCCTATCAAGCACCATTAGTTTCTTTCAAAGGAACTATGTGATTAATCGTCAAATAGCGCCGGAAATGGATGCTCGGATTGAGAAACTTATTCTGGATATCGAAAATCTTTCGATTCAGGATTTGAGTAATTTATGGGGTGCTTTGGGAGGGAAATATCTGCCCTCGATCCTATATCGAGTGCGAATGGTTGCATTTGACGCAGAAGATATCGCTGGTCGCATTCCACTCGTGAGCGAACCTAAACCTTCGGTGCAGTAAGCTCTTGTTCGCAAAAACAAGTAACTTGAGGGTGTTGAACATTTCTTATAGTTTATGGATGTGAAGCGGTTTTGTGGCGACGCTCACTTTATCGGTCTGAATTGTGTGTGACGTAATCACTGAGCCTTCAAGGTGCCTCGATAAAAAATTGGATTGATTAAATATGGGTGCGTATCGATTGTTATTCAGTGTTTCAGTGGAACATGCCTACTTTTCAGGTCAGGTTTGCAAAACACTCGAATTTATTCCTGCAGGACCTTCTGTTGCTGTACTGAATAATGCTGGGTTGCTGGTAAAATTTTCCGAAAGTGGCGTCTCGGTTTTTTACCAAGAAGGCACTCTGAGTCGATTGCGTCTTTATGCTGAGGACGGTTTGTCTTTAGTATTTAAAGTCTTTTCCAAAGATCCTAATTTTTTTCGCTATACAGTGCCCGGCGTTCCCGCAGAAAACAATCAGCTTTATTTTAACAATCAGTCAGTGACGAGGGATGCAATAGGCAAACAAATGCTGCATAGCGATCCCAGTGTTACTGATCAAGCATGGGCTTATACTAATGCTGACCCGTTTCAAGGAATGTTGGATCGCAAAGATTATTTTGCGAATGTGGCTTTTGTGTTGCAAATGTTCATTGCCGATGACGAGCAAGGTTTGTGTTCTGAAAGACTGGCTGCATCAGCCCGGAAGTTTTATATTCGCTTCTCAGCCAATCAAACCTATTGGAAATATTACATTCTGGGTGAACTGTCGAAACGCAATGTGTACATTGCCGATTTGGACAATACAATCCAGTTCAACAATGCAGGGAGCATCCTCATGCCAGGAAACCGTGCAGCAGTCCTACTTCAGTCGTCAACAGCTATTCCGATGGAAGAACAATCTTCCTGCTGTCTGCAATTACGCGAATCGGGCAGCATGGGAGATAAAGTGCTCATCAAACGTTTGCCGAATGCAAGCATTAATCAGATAGTTGGAGAAATGATGAATGGAAAGATGGAGAATATTTCGGAGATTTTTATTAACTAAGGCGGTATTCCTGGCATCAGAAACGAAATAACTAGCTTACTCGGCGCTGTCGGAGTTCTTGCTTCTCAGTTTTTTCCGAATTTTCCTACATACTCGCTTTGTAATTCTCGGTATGCTGCATAACAATCGAAGAAACTTTATTTAATCTGCTATATATCAATTTTAAACAGGGTAATAGAAAGCTTTGTTAAAGTTAATTGGTAAGATCGCTGTTGACCGCTGTTGTTTCAATTTTAAGGGGAACTGATTATGGGGCAATATAAAACGCCGGGTGTGTACATTGTTGAAAAAAATGCATTCCCTAATTCTGTTGTAGAAGTAGCTACCGCAGTACCCGCATTTATTGGCTATACAGAAAAGGCCAGCAATAAAGGAAAAACTTTATTGAATAAGGCGTGGCGCATATCATCCATGTTGGAATTTAACGATTTCTTTGGTAGACCGCCTAAAACGCAATATGAAATTGCTGATTTTGACTCGACCAATAAAGATGATGAATCTGACTTCTCCAGTAATAATAAGGAATACACTCTAAAACCCGAGGGATCAAGATATTATTTATATCACAGCATGATGCTTTTCTTCTCGAATGGCGGAGGTGCTTGTTATGTTGTCTCAGTGGGTAGCTATGAACAAGCTATTGATAAAAATATACTGAGCACAGGGATTGATGTTTTGTTAAAAGAGCAGGAACCAACCATGGTTGTGATTCCTGATGCCATGTCTTTGAAGGATTCTGATTGTATCGCTTTACAACAGGATGCACTGCGCCATTGTGGACAGGTGATGAGGAATCGCTTTGCAATCCTGGATATTTTTAATGGCTATAAGGAAGCGCAGGATAGTCAGTGCATCGAGAATTTCCGCAATCAACTTGGGACCAATAACCTTGACTTTGCGGCGGCATATTATCCTTGGCTTAATACGTCTATTGTGCAAGCCGGTGATCTTAGTTTTGCTAATATTTCAAATCTAGATAAATTACAAGAAGTATTGAATGAAGAAATAGGCACTGCCGATTTGGATGAAAAGAAGAAAACTGAAATTACTGGCAAGATTAAAGAAATCAATGTGACTCCAAAGACGGAGGAAATGTCTACAGATGATGACCTGCACAAGATACTAACGGCAGTTTCTCCTGTCTATAAAGCTATTATTGAAAGTATCAAGCTCAAACTCAATTTACTACCACCGAGCGGTGGCATGGCTGGTGTTTACACTACGACTGATAATTCGCGCGGAGTATGGAAAGCGCCAGCCAATGTGAGCTTAAATGCGGTTATTTCCCCTTCGGTGGAAATAACACATGCACAACAGGAAGACTTGAATGTGACAACCGCAGGTAAGTCGATTAATGCCATTCGTACTTTTATTGGGGAAGGCACGCTGGTGTGGGGTGCACGTACATTGGATGGAAACAGCTTGGATTGGCGATATGTGAATGTGCGTAGGACCATGATTATGTTGGAAGAATCTATCAAGCTGGCAGCCAAAGCTTCTGTTTTTGAACCTAACGTGTCAACGACTTGGGTGACCATCAGAAGCATGATCAGTAATTTTCTGACCAGTATCTGGAAACGCGGTGGTTTGGCTGGTGCATCTCCAGAAGATGCTTTTAGTGTGTTCGTGGGTCTAGGTGAGACTATGACACCACAGGATATTCTGGATGGTGTTCTTCGGGTAACTGTGATGGTGGCATTGAGCCGTCCTGCAGAATTTATCGAAATTACATTCCAGCAACAGATGCAGAAATCCTAACTTGAGAATTTGTGCAACTAAATGAGGTTGGTAAAGGCGTTTGTTTCTTAATCATATAATCGAGGTAAGTTATGGCAGATGATGGATCAAGTCAATCAACGACAGTTTGGCCCGTACCCAAGTTTTATTTTGAGGTTAAGTGGGATTCTCAAAAGATGTCATTTCAAGAAGTAAGTGGACTAGACATTCAGTCTGAGGAAATAAAATATCGTCATGGCGATAGTCCGCAGTTTTCGGTTATCAAAATGCCAGGAATGAAAAAATTTGGTAATGTCACCATGAAAAAAGGTGTCTTCAAAGACGATAATAAATTCTGGGATTGGTTTGATCAGATCAAGATGAATAAGATCAAACGGTTGCCGGTTACTATCACATTGCTGGATGAAGGCGGTGGTGCAGTGATGGTGTGGAAGCTGGCAAATGCCTGGCCGACAAAGATTACCGGTACGGATCTAAAATCAGAAGGTAATGAAGTGGCGATTGAAACCATAGAAATCGTGCACGAAGGTTTAACAATTGCCCTTAAATAAAACAATTTGCAAACAGAAAGACCGGATTTAAATGACTGATAATGAACAATTAGCAGGAATATATCCACCTTCAGCATTTTATTTTAAAGTAAAGTTTGGAGACTGTAATGAAACAGTCGATACTTCCTTTCAAGAAGTGTCGGGGATTTCTTCTGAAATCGAAGTGGAATCGGTGATTGAAGGCGGAGAAAATAGATTTGTTCATCAATTACCTAAAGGTGTGAAGCACCCAAATCTTGAAATGAAACGTGGTATAGCTTCATTGACATCGCCATTGGTTAAATGGTGCAAAACTGTTATGGAAATGGATTTCATAGAGTCAATTGAATCAAAAGCCATTCGAGTTTTTTTGATGAATGAAAATAAAGAAGTTATTCGTGGGTGGTTATTTGATTCGGCGTATCCGGTGAAATGGGAGATTGAGAGCTTTGGTTCCACTAAGAATGAAGTTGCCATAGAAAAAATAGTTTTCAGTTATACATTTTCAAAGCGTATTGTTTAGGATATTAAAGAGTATGAAATGACAATAGAAATCAAGCAATTATTAATTAAATCAAATATTGTGCAGCGCGCATGCCAAGAGGAACTGGAGTTGTCAGAGGGCCGTGATGTATTAAAAGTAGAAGTTCTGGCAGAGTGTCGTCGTTTGATAGTTGATATTTTGCAAGAAAAAGAGGAGCGCTAGATGGCAGCTAGGGGTGGTGCTAAAGCTCTGCTAACAATTTCTCCTTGCTCCGTCAACAATGGAAAAATAAGTATTGATGGCTCGAAGAAGCAGTTTAAAGCATTAATAAATCCTGCGGGATATGAGCACGCATTTCAGTTGTATTATTCTAAAAATAAAGTCCTGGGTCAGCCCGGAGCCGAAACTAAATATGATGTAAGCCTCCCTGAAAAAATTACTCTAAAAGATCTGGTTCTGGATGGAACCGGTGTTGTCAAATCAGGCAGGAGTTCTTCTAATAGCATTCCGATGTCTGTCAAGGATCAGATTGAATTATTAAAAAATGTCGTTTATACCTATCTGGGTAATAAGCATGAGGCACCAATCGTTCAATTAAAATGGGGGAAATTGTTATTTTACGGCCGGCTAGAGTCGCTTAAATTTGACTATACCTTGTTTAAGCCCAATGGTGCACCATTACGAGCAAAGGTTGCACTTTCATTTATTGAATATCAGAGCAGTGAAGAAATATCCAAAGAAGCAGCAATGCAATCTCCCGATTTGACCCATTTGGTTGAGGTGAAGGCTGGAGATACTTTACCTTTGCTGTGTTATCGGATTTATCAGGACAGTACTTATTATTCTGAAGTTGCAAAGATCAATAATCTGACAAATTTTCGTGATTTAAAACCAGGGATCAAGCTTCAATTCCCTCCATTACGCTAAGGCTTGTCTATGGCAGATTCCCCCTTGATGGGTAGCACGGGCGTGTTATCAGTGATCATTTTGAGCAATGGTCAAACCATTGCCGATACGATTCAAATAGTTTCGATTGAAATCTTATATGCAGTTAACAAGATCCCCAGCGCCAAGATAATTCTGCTGGATGGGGATATGCCTAACGCGGATTTTCCAGTGAGTAATAAAAATGATTTTAAGCCGGGCGCTGAAATTACCATTAACGCAGGTTATGCAAATCAGACGGTTGAGGTTTTCAGAGGCATTATTATTAAACATGGCATAAAAATAGATGGTGATAATTTTTCCCGTCTGATCATTCAGTGTAAAGACAGTGCCGTTGCTATGACAGTTGGTCGGAGGAACGCCAACTTTATCGACTCAAAAGACAGTGACATTATCGATAAAATAATCAGTACTTATAGCAAATTATCGGTTGATGTGGATGCTACAACGACTCTCTACAAGGAATTAGTGCAATACTATTGTACTGACTGGGATTATGTTGTTACCCGAGCAGAAGCAAATGGGTTTTTGGTGACTATTCATGCGGGTAAGGTCAGCGTCAAAGCACCTCAGGTAAGCGGGGAAGCTGTGCTTTCGTTAACCTATGGTACTGACTTGATGGCTTTCAGTGCAGATCTTGATGCGGCATCGCAATTTTCGACGGTCAAAGGTGTCTCGTGGAATCTTGCCGAACAAGCTGCACAAACAGAAGAAGCGGGTCCGAAACATTTAACCGGACAAGGTGATCTTGATGCCGCAGATTTGTCTAGTGTCATTGCGCCCAGCTATTTTCGCTTGCAGACGCATGTGCCTGTAGAAAGTGCGGCGTTAACGGATTGGACTAATAGCCAACAAATTAAATCAGGGTTGGCGAGAATCAGAGGTTATGCTACTTTTCAAGGAAGTGCCAAAGTAAAAATCGGCGACTTGGTTGAACTGAATGGCGTAGGTAACCGGTTTAATGGCAATGTGCTAGTGACTGCGGTAAAACATGAAATCAAGCATGGAAATTGGGTGACAGAGATTGAGTTTGGTTTGGCATCGCAATGGTTTACAGAGCAACACCGAACCGAAGCACCGCTTGCGTCAGGTCTGGTTCCGGGAGTGAATGGACTTCAGATTGGGTTGGTTAAAAAATTGGACGCGGATCCAGATGGTCAATACAAAATTCAGGTATCCGTTCCGATTATGCAATCAGAGGCGGATGGTGTTTGGGCTCGACTTGTCAGTTTCTATGGTTCAAAGGAACTGGGTGCTTTTTTTATTCCAGAAATTGGTGATGAAGTCGTGCTGGGGTTTTTTAATGCGGATCCTTCATATCCGGTTATTTTGGGTAGTTTGTATAGCAGCAACAAGAATCCTGCTTATGAATTGACAGCAGATAATTTTATCAAAGCAATCGTAACGCGCAGTAAGCTTAAGCTTGAATTCGATGATGAGAAGAAAGTGGTTACGCTGATAACACCAGATAACAACAAAATCGTAATAAGTGATGATCAGAAATCGATTTTACTGCAAGATCAAAATGCCAATAAAATTGAGCTTAATCCCAATGGTATTGTGATAGATAGCCCTAAAGACATCAAAATTAGCGCTAAAGGCAAGATAACTTTTGATGCGATTGGAAACATTGAATTGACGGCGCAGGCAGATATTAAGAATCAGGGTTTGAATATTAATCAGCAGGCAAATGTTGGTTTCAGTGCAAAAGGCAATGCCACAGCCGAATTGTCCGCAAGTGGGCAAACAATGGTTAAAGGCGGCATTGTAATGATTAATTAAACTGCAGCTTGTACTATTAAGTTTTTGATATTTTCTCAGGAATTTAGCTATGCCCCCTGCAGCAAGAATTACCGATATGCACATCTGTCCGATGCAGACACCCGGCATTCCGCCCATCCCTCATGTGGGCGGGCCGATTAGCGGTCCTTGCGTGCCCAATGTATTGATTGGGAATTTACCGGCGGCAGTTATAGGGGATATATGTGTCTGCGTTGGGCCGCCTGACAGTATCGTCAAAGGATCTGCGACCGTCATGATCAGCGGCAAACCAGCAGCCAGAATTGGCGATACAACGGCACATGGAGGAACAATTGTTGTCGGTTTTCCGACCGTGATGATTGGTGGATGATGGTGCAATAGCCTAAACAATAATGAATGATAAATCTTTTCTTGGCACTGGGTGGGGGTTTCCACCAGAGTTTGATAATCAGGGATTGGTGAGGAAAGTTTCTGCGGAAGAAGATATTCGTGAAAGTTTGTATATCTTGCTGTCGACTAACCCTGGAGAGCGGGTGATGCAACCCACCTATGGCTGCGATCTGAAGACTATGGTTTTTGAAGAACTTAGTGAAACAAATGTAACCGTCATTGTTGATTTGGTAAAACGCGCCATACTGTTTTTTGAACCCAGGGTCACGGTGGAAAAAGTCAGTGTAAATTCAGATGATCTTGAAGATACCTTGTATGGCCTGATTAATATTGAAATCACCTATATCGTGCGAGCAACAAATAATCGTCATAATATCGTCTACCCTTTTTATTTTACGGAAGGCACTAATGTTGAATTGTAAGATTTTTCTGATATATAGAAGATATTCAGCATGCACTTGCCAGTAAATTGCCTTCTGCATATTAGTGACGGGAAGAGCCAGACAAAAAGATTATTGCAACCGTTGGAAAATGATTATTTCAATTTGGCGGATATGCGCTTTCATACCTTGTTGACGATGGTGATTGATTATGCGCAGATGATGAAGTTTTATAATTTGAGAAATGAAGAAGAGGGTACCTGTGAGAAATTCTTTTCTCTTGATGAAACAGTTGTTATCGCAGCAATATTAGCAATAGATCTAAGTAAATTAATGGCCGGCGGTGTGGTATACAAATCTTATGCTACAGATCCCAGTAGTCGACTATTTGAAGCATTGTACGCAGCAACTTCCAAAGAGATTGGTCAGCATATGGTTTCTGCCTGCACCGTGATCAGCTTACTGGATAGATGGCTTCAATTGCTCGCTCATTCAAAAAATGAAATAGGAACAGAGTTACGCAAAGTATTAGAAAGTGTAATTATTGGCCTCAGAAAAGATTTAAACACACTCTGGAAATATTTTTCCGAGCATCTTGCTCCCGAGACGTTGAAAGAGGTTTTTCCAAATGTTTTTGCTTTGCCCGTTGAATCGTATGTCGACAAAACAGAATCCGCCTTTACTAATGTTGAGATCGATACAAGTGATGCGATGCCGATTCAATCAAGTTATTACGCACTTATTAAAGCCATAGAAATGATGCAAACTAGTGCGGCAAGGCTATTAGCCGCGTCTTTACTCAGCAAAAAACATGACCCTGCTGCAGGGTTATTATTTGCTTTTTTGCAGTTATTTCAAAAACTACAAAATAAAATTAATCGCTTTACTCTGAATTATGTGGATTTTTATTATGATCAGGTGTTAAAAGCTCAGACACTCGATTTAGTCCCTGATCATGTCTATTTAGTAATTGTTCCAGCCCAAAAATATCATAAGGTATTGATACCGAACAATACGGAATTTCTCGCAGGAAAGGATCAAAACAAGCAAGATATTGTTTATGCTTCGCTTCATGACACTTTAATTAACGATGCCAAAGTGAATCTGATTTATACCCTATTTTTCAAGCGAGATGCATTAAGTTTTCCAGAAAATAAATTAAATGCACCAATGGTGTTGAATGATCATACAGATAACCCGGAGCGTCAATTTGCTAGTGGTTGCTGGCAAAATGTTGTGCCCATTCAGACTGAATTGAGCGCGGATGATCAAGAAAGTATCCAAGATAATCCGCTATTTGGCGCCTCGCGAGAAGGCGAACAGAACATAATAAAGCAACATGCACGCATGGGATTTGCGGTTGCCAGCAAGGCATTGTGCTTGCAAGAAGGGCTGCGGACAATCAAGATTACGATAAAATTTGTAGATTTTGCGGACGGTGATATCCCGATTACTTTGGAACAGTGTATCCAGAGAATTGCTGGCGTAATGCTATCAATCGAACCGAATGAAGTTGCAAAAGAAATTCAGCAACAGCAGATCTTTTTAAAGATCTTCAAAGAAATGTTTATTATAAGCGTGACTACTGAAAATGGCTGGCTCGATATAGCGGAATATCTTCCATCCTATAGTGGTATGGATGCGCAACAGGAAACCAATAGTTTATCCATTATATTTATTCTGCCTAGAAACTTTCCTCCGGTCACCTGCTATCATCGAGATATTCACGGTGATGGATATGAAACACGATTGCCGGTCGTCAGATTTATTTTGAATCCCAGAAATTATCTATACGCTTATGACTTCTTGAGCAAACTGGGATTGGCATGGATTAACATAGAAGTAGCAGTAAAAGGTTGCAGAACGTTACAGTTGCACAATAACAATGGTCAATTATCAGCCGCGACTCCATTCGCACCTTTTGGCCCGTTACCGGAAGTAGGGTCCTATCTGATTGTAGGTTCCCCGGAAGCTGCGAATAAGCAATTGACAGATTTTGATATTGAGATTCAATGGAGTGGTCTGCCGCCAGGTATTGGCGGTTTTAAAACGCACTATCAAGGCTATGAAGGATTCGAGAATGCCGATTTTTTAGTCAGCACCTCGGTTTTAAACCAGGGCAAATGGCAGCCCAAGCAAGTTAAATCAGCAGCGATAAATTCACTTTTTCAAATAAAATCAGGATTGGAAGGTGGTAATGCATTAAGTGAATACAGCACACTGTCTTGCTATTCAGTCATGCCTTATTGGAATTCCTTGGATTGCCAAAAACTTGGCACAGAACTAAACTTCACGCCAGCAACAACCGAAGGGTTTTTTAAATTTACACTTATTGCGCCAACCCAAGCATTTGGTCATCGTGATTATCCGAGTGCATTAACTGAAGCGCTGACTTTCAATGCAAAACAGAAGCACATCAAGTTGTTTAGGAAACTACCGAATCCTCCTTACACGCCGATCATTAGCTCGATTTCAGTCAACTACAAAGCAAGATCGAAGATAGCTCTTGGTCGATCGGAAGCTAACTGCATTGCTGCAACACAAGAGAAAGTGATTTATCTTCATCCGTTCGGTTGGGAAGAGCTGACTCAGAATGTAGCGCAAGTCAACACTTTACTGCCGAAATACTTGTATTCCGGCAACTTATTTGTTGGATTGAAAATGTCGCAGCAAGGGGGTGTTATAACGCTCTATTTCCATTTACGTGAAAATTCCTTACCGATCGAACGTTTTGATCTTAAAACGATTCGGTGGCATTATCTAGCTAATAATCATTGGGTAGCTTTAAATGATAAACAAATTCTAGCAGATTCTACTCAACGATTTATGAAGTCGGGTATTGTCACTGTGGATGTTCCAGCAGATATCACACAAGACAATACAATCCTACAAAAAGGTTATTGTTGGCTGAAAGTGTCTGCTGACCATGATTTAGAGAAATTTTGCAGTGTTTATTCTATCTATGCACAAGCAATTGAGGTCGGTAGATCTTCAAGAAATATTTTGACCGGTGATACCATAAGACTGCCTGTTGGAACGATAGTGCGCGCACGCAAATCAATTCCTGGCATCCAGGTGATCAAACAAATTCAACCATCTTTTGGAGGCAGACTGGCAGAACAGCGTAATCATTTGCGTATTCGTATGAGTGAGCGGTTAAAACATAAGAATCGTGCGCTTCTACCCGCTGATTATGAATTATTGATACTGGAACAATTTCCGCAGCTCTATAAAGTTAAATGCTTTCCTAGCATGGATCCGGGTTTCGTTGCCACCCAGAGATTTTCACCTGGCCATTTGCTGATTGTCGCTGTTCCCTATTTAACCCAAGATAAAATAAACACCCAGAAACCGTTGATAAATGGGTATTTAATCAATGAGATAAAAGATTTTTTGAAAAAACTTGTATCTTCATTTGTGACTATTCATGTGATAAATCCTGTTTATGAAGTAGTCCAGGTTCGATGCACAGTTAAGTTAAAGAACGCCTTGCTTGGTGGCATATACTTAAATCGTTTGAATCAGGCTATTTCCGATTTCTTATCACCTTGGAAAGATACGATAGGTTATTCCCGTCACTTTGGTTGGACTATCAATAAGTATGATATTGAATCCTTTATCCAGAATTTGGATTATATCGATCAAGTTACTAATCTTTCGATATTGCGGATTGCACCCAAGAGTGAAGGCTACTTTGATTTATTTGATAGTGCGGATAAGCAGGAGCTTAATACGGATGTCAAGGTTATTGCGCCTCTATATCCTTGGAGTATTGTGGTGCCTATCCGGCAGCATTTTATCGAACTCTATGATGGATATTATCTTATCAAGCCTGAGATTACTGGAATTGGGGAATTAGAAATAGGTAGTAATTTTATAGTTTCTGAATAAGAATGGCGAAAAAAAATAGAGAAACATTAAAGGCCAGATTTAAGAAAGGCAGAATGCCATCAGAAGATGCGTTTGCCGACTTAATTGATTCGGCGCTGAATTTGTTTGATGATGGGTTTGAGAGAACTCCGGAAGATGGATTTAAAATTTTTCAATTGGGTGATGGCAAACTGATAAGTTTTTATCAGAAAATATCGACGCTCAGTCCAATGTGGTTTGTGAGGATAGATAAGACAACAACCAACTTGAATTTTGGCAATGAAAATAACCCTTATATCCTGACACTAAAAAGTGTTGAAAATGTAGATACCGGATCTGATGAGCCATCCAAAGTGGGAGTGGGCATCAATATAAATAACCCGCAATTTGAACTGGATGTTGCAGGCACAATTGCTTCTTATGGAAGAATAGGGCGTCGTGGACAACTGGCGGTACCTGCGGATGGGGAGTGGCATGCGATTACCGAAACGTTGACGGGTTGCGAAGCATTTGAGGTTGTTGCAGGCGTCGGCGGTAAAGACGCAGATGGTAAGTTCGCACTGATGCATGCATTTGCGTTGAATGCTTATAACGCCAAGAATCATATTACTTATCATCAGGCGCATTATGGTGCGAAATGCAATCGCCTGGAATTGCGTTGGGAAAACGCAGAGAACACAGAAAACTTCGAATACACACTGCAATTACGTGTTGAATCATTCTACGGCGACAATATTTGGGTTAAATATCACGTCACCCGACTATGGCACGATCCCATGATGTTTGAGAGTGAGAAAGAGCCGGAATCTACTTATCCGAAAGTCCTGAGAAAAAGACAGGTAAAGAAATAAAGAAAATGTCGGCACAGATATTAACGATTCATTTAAATCTAAAAGAAGGTAATTTATTGCTTGAAGCCCTCGCTGAGTGTCCATTTAAATCTGTGTTTGAGTTGATTGGAAGTTTAAATCAGCAAGCCAATGATTTATTTGTGACCGGAATCGCAGCGAATGAACGACAACCATTTGTTTTTACTGAATCTGAGCTTTCGCTCGCCATGCAGGCGTTAAGCAAAATGCCTTACCATCGAGTAAATCAATTGCTGACAGAAATAAATCAACAAATACACCACCAATTGAATCTCCATTTGGCGGTGGTTCCAACAGAGCATGTCGACATCTGAGCACATTCAACGCATCAAAATCGATCCTGATGGGCTTGATTTTGAAACGCTAAGACAAGAAGCGATTAGTAAGATCCAGGGTTTATGTGGGGATGTCTGGACCGACTATAATTTGCATGATCCTGGAGTTACCATTTTGGATCAGCTCTGCTATGGATTAACAGATTTATCTCATCGATCCGAATTTGAAGTCCCAGATTACTTGACAAATGAAAAGGGTAGCATTGATTATCAGCGGCATGCTTTATTTTCACCCGAGGAAGTTTTTCCTAGCTCTGCGGTTACAGAGATTGATTATCAGAAAATTCTTTACGATGAGATTCCCGAGATTGATTATGTCTGGCTTGAGTCCTGCTCAGCAGAAGAAAATACGGCAATAAATTGTTTGTATACCGTATTTGTTAAGATTGATGATGAACTGAACCAGAATCATTCGAACAATTCAAAGCGCCATGGAAGTCTGGATCGATTATTCAGCAGACTGAAACAAATAAGTCGTGCCTCGGATCAAGTTCGCGGCCTTTTTGATCAGCTGGGCGATCGTTTGAATATATGGCACGAAAACTTGGAAAAAGAATGTGAGATTGTTGAAAATGACAGTTTGCCAAGATCAGAGCCAGAGGTACTCATTGATCAAGTAAAAAGAACTCTGCGCCTATTAGTCACGAATTTATCGTATGTGGATAGTGTCTGGAGCCAGATTAACGCTATTTGGTCTATCATTCACGACTCATCACCTAATGCAGAACTCAGCTCTAGATTGAGCGAGATTTTGTTTAAGCTGGAAGCAGTATTTAGTAATGCAAATCTGAAGAGCTCGGTAACATACATTTTAACAGCGATAGGCTCTGATCCTGCTGACAAAGTATCTATCGAAACAGATTGCCTGACTAGATTGATCACTTCTATGACTGGATTTGAGCATGCATTACAGAAGCTGAATTACGTAATGCTTGAGATGGGAAACGGGCTGTTTTCGCCAATTGTCACTACAGACCAAAGTACAGAGAAACTCAATGATACGGCTATTAAACAAAAAATTCTGTCGGTTTTCTTGAAGCATCGCAATCTTTGTGAGGATATTCACCGTATTGAGATTATTCAAACAATACCCTATTTTCTGGGGGGGGAGGTCGAAATTCAGCCTTCTTATAAGAAGGCTAAGATTTATGCGGAAATTTTTCTAAAATGCGCTCACTATATTTCTTCCGGAATTCAGATTGATCGCTATGAATCTGTGTTTAATCAAACGGGTAACTATGAGCAGATTTTTTCAGGTCCTTTAACAAGGCATGGGTATATCAGCGATCAATGGTTCGAATCAGCGCAAGAAGTAGTATTGAGTGTAGTCGATTTAATTACACTGGTGAATCAAATAGAAGGTGTTATCCAAGTACGCGATCTGTATCTGATTGATCAATATAACAAGAAATCTACTGCGATTGAATACAATTCATTAAAATATATTTTTCCTGATTTATGTTTTCCAAGACCTGGAAAACCACAGCAAATTTTGCAACTGGTGCTATCACAGAATGCAAGTCGTAAAGATTCTGATCGGCATGCCACAAGTTTTGTGCCACCCAAATATCCACAAGATGAGGCATTGTTAAAAGAAACTTACTTGGAACTCAAAAAATTAATTTTTGAATACCGCGCTTTTAGAAATAACGATCAATCGTTTTCGCAATTCATTCGGTTACCCAAAGGGCGGCAGCGCGCATTAGCCGATTATTTTTCAATCCAGAATCATTTTCCTGATGTTTACGGAATTAACCGGTATGGTATTTCTCATTCAGAATCAGCAGATGTCAAAGCAAGAGCGAAGCAATTAAAAGCATATTTGTTTCCTTTTGAACAGTTAATGGCAGATTATTTGCAAAATCTGCAAGAGATTCCAAGGTTATTCTCGTTGGATTCTGAACTCAAGCAATCTTATTTTGCTCAATTTCTCAGTGACCAGAATATCCCAGGCATTGAATCACTCTATGTAATTGGCAAGGAACATTGTAAATCCTTACTGATTGAAATTCAGGCGCATTATGATCACTTTGCTGAGCGGAGAAATCGCATCTTGGATACATTGTTGGCGCTATATGGAGAAGAATATCCGCAAGATCTGCTATTACAATTCGATTGTTACCGGCGTTCGGATTTCGATCATTGGATTATTGAAAATAAAATTAATTTCCTGAAATGTATCAGGGAGATTACACGTGATAGAGCGGCAGGTTTTAATTATTTACAGCCTGCGATGTCGGGGCATCATGAGGTAAAGGCAGGAAATATTGCGGGTGCTCATAAACGAATAAGCATTTTATTGGGCTGTAGTCAGTTTCATAGCATTCCATCCATCACTGATATATTAATTAAAAGAAACAGCCGTCTGATCCCTGACCAAACGCTGATCCAGGAAGATTTGACTGAAGAAATGCAGCACGCAGCGATTTCTGTAATTTTCGAAAAAAATAAATTTGAAAGCATTACCATTCCATTAGAGCTTCCGCCTTTTGGGTACTCTCTCTTTAAAAAAGGGACTGACTTAAAAAACTATAGGCTTATCACTTCCGGTGATAAAACGGTTGTATATATAAAGACCGAGCAGGATAAAATATTTTGGCCGCTCGGTAGCAAACAGAGTGTGAATGAAGCAATAAGATATGCACATGATTATTGCAGCGTAATAACACAACTGAATATGGCATGTGAAAATTTCCACATGATTGAACATGTGCTATTACGGCCTCGAGGGCAAGGCTCATTTGATAATATTCCGGAATCCAAGTTTTCTTTTGATTTCCGCATCAGCGTGATTTTTCCATCCTGGACAGCAAGATTCTCAAGTGCTGCGTTTAGGAAATTCGCGCAAGAAACGGTGCTCAAGAATCTCCCGGCACATGTGTTTGCGGAATTCTATTGGCTTGATTTTGGTTATATGCGGGATTTTGAACAGTGCTATAAAATTTGGTTGTTCCGTATGCGACATGCGAGCCAGAATCCTGATCACAACGACTTTGAAAAACTCAATAGAGCATCTGAACGAGTGATTTCCTGTTTGCTAAAGAACAGAAGGGAAGCTGTGAATGAGCACTGGATTTAACAACATGTCGATAGTGCATCGCATTGATGAGCTCATCTTTGATTGGTCTTGCAATTCCATGATAATGGTTCAACAGCACGAAGCGGAAATGAGTAACTGGGTAACAGAAAAATTGCTGCCTGCGCTGGATGAAATCCTAAACGAGTTTGATGAAAAAGGTTCAGTGTGGCGTATAAATCAAATTGAGATTGATCTGGGAGATATTCTAGATAGTGATTCTTATATTGAGTTGATGCAATGTTTTCAAACGAAACTTAGTGATGAGCTTCGGGCGCTGCAACAAAAATATCAATTCTCCGGATCAGAGCGCACGGGTAATTTACCCATACAACAATTCAGTAAAACACAATCTGATTTGATGAATTTGTATGGTTTTCTGAGAACAGGTCGTATGCCCTGGCATATAGATGCAACAGACAGCTACGCACATGAAAAAATGCTGCTGCAGGTATTGCAAGAAGAACTGATCGCTGAAATCGCGTTGGCTAGGATGCTTAGAAGCCTGCCTGCAACTGACAGAACTGCAATTATCAAACGACTGGTATCTCAATTCTCGCAACAGCACCTGGAAAAAATCTTACTCAAAATTGAATCCACTTATGGACATTTGATACTGGAATTTCTGGTGATATGTCATCAGGTGATTCTTAAGACAGATGCTATTTTAGGTACTCAAACTGAGAAAAGAAACTCGATCTGGATACAGTTGCTTGAAATTTTGTTTGAAGATGCTCAGCCTCTAAATAATCCTGCGCGACTGATTGACCAATTAATCAATCGGCAGCAGATGTGTGCGCCGCATTTTCTGTTACAAAACATTTTGCGCACTGCCGAGCAACATCAGAATGAGGGAAAGATCAGTAGCGCACTGTATGATTTGTTGAGAAAATGCAGTGAATTCTTGCTCGAGCCTCATTTGATTTCCGAAGAAAACTCGATTGCAGCGATACATCGGAAGGAGGGTAGCAAATCACTAGGCGACAAGGCCAGTAGTTTAGTAGAAGAAAGCGAAGAAGCGAAAATAATATACATTCCTCCGATCATGCAACAACTCAAGCCGGTGTTATTGAGGCATGGATTGTTATATCAGAGGATCTTCAAACAGCTACGTAAGGCAAAGTTAACAGAAGAAAGTGTTGCGCTTGTGGCGACTGAGAGGAAACCGGATGAATTCAGGCAACAACTGAGAGAATTGCTGCGATCGCCGGCAATGCTTGCCCGGTTGATTGATTTGCCGCAATCGACCCTGCTGGAAATCACGTACTTATTGACACCACAGGCTGCTTTTCTGATGGAACGCGTACTGGCTCTAGCAGATCACCTGTATCGATCATCCAGTTCAGATCGACGCGATACTCAAGCGCAATGGCAGCAAAGATTATGGACGAGCAGTCTGGCATATTTACTGACGGAAACGGACGCTGAATTTGAACCTGCGACGTATTTGTTAGCCTTGGTTCGTGGCGTATCCGATGAAGCGGATTTGCAGAGCAGTCTCCGATCCTGGCATGACCAACTGAGTCAAAGCAAAGCCTATGGCACGCTATACACCCTGCTGCAAACACTTATTATTGGCACCCCTGAAAGAAACCCAACAATCGGAAGTGCGGCAGATTCTACAGATGAAGTATTTGAAGAAAGCATTGCATCCCAGAGATTACGTCGGCATTTTACGGCAGGTAAATCTGAGTTGGACTCCGGACAGCAGGATTTGCAGACAATTCTGGAGGCGTTGGCTGCGGACAATCCAACTGAACTCAAGCGCATCTATCAGAATTTGCGTGACGGACGATACGCTTTAACAGTCGCGCAGTTGCAAGCCCATGAACTGCGAAATCTGGTTGAAATGCTGCTAAAGACAAAAACTTCCATTACTGGCAGCGACCGGATGATTTTCCAGCAAGCAATAGAAAATCAGGCAAGCCAGGCAACGGATCAGAAAATTTACTACCGTCGATTGCTGGACGACTTGTTGCATGATCGCGAAATTGACCTGGAAGCGATTGCAACAGTGACGCGACGAACCGAATTCCGAAATGTTAGTGATGGCGCGGCCGAGCACGAAGAGACGAAATCAGAATCGATCGACACGCAATCGGTGGATAAATCGAAAGAGCCGCGGCAGCTATCCGATGAGATGCAATATGAGCGGATATTAACCGCCCTCAGAAAAGCTCAGCTGGTAGAAGCAGGTACGGGAACAGTTCGCAGCGGAATGCGCCTGGATGAACTCAGGCAACAGCTGTGCGAAGTGCTGCGAATGAAAGAATTACGAATATTTGTGGATAGGCTTCCGCAATCAGTGTTGTTTGAGATGGTTTGTTTTTTATCGCCACAAGCGGCTTTGCTGATTGAACACTTGTTGATACATGCGGATAAGCTGCATCGAACATCCCAAATTACCGCATCTGATTCACAACAACAATGGATAAATCGTCTATGGTTAGCCGGATTGGATTATCTGCTGACTAAAACAGACTCCGATCTTAAATCCACAACCTTTTTGCTTATCCTGGTTCGTGGCGTATCCGATGAAGCGGATTTGCAGAGCAGTCTCCGATCCTGGCATGACCAACTGAGTCAAAGCAAAGCCTATGGCACGCTATACACCCTGCTGCAAACACTTATTATTGGCACCCCTGAAAGAAACCCAACAATCGGAAGTGCGGCAGATTCTACAGATGAAGTATTTGAAGAAAGCATTGCATCCCAGAGATTACGTCGGCATTTTACGGCAGGTAAATCTGAGTTGGACTCCGGACAGCAGGATTTGCAGACAATTCTGGAGGCGTTGGCTGCGGACAATCCAACTGAACTCAAGCGCATCTATCAGAATTTGCGTGACGGACGATACGCTTTAACAGTCGCGCAGTTGCAAGCCCATGAACTGCGAAATCTGGTTGAAATGCTGCTAAAGACAAAAACTTCCATTACTGGCAGCGACCGGATGATTTTCCAGCAAGCAATAGAAAATCAGGCAAGCCAGGCAACGGATCAGAAAATTTACTACCGTCGATTGCTGGACGACTTGTTGCATGATCGCGAAATTGACCTGGAAGCGATTGCAACAGTGACGCGACGAACCGAATTCCGAAATGTTAGTGATGGCGCGGCCGAGCACGAAGAGACGAAATCAGAATCGATCGACACGCAATCGGTGGATAAATCGAAAGAGCCGCGGCAGCTATCCGATGAGATGCAATATGAGCGGATATTAACCGCCCTCAGAAAAGCTCAGCTGGTAGAAGCAGGTACGGGAACAGTTCGCAGCGGAATGCGCCTGGATGAACTCAGGCAACAGCTGTGCGAAGTGCTGCGAATGAAAGAATTACGAATATTTGTGGATAGGCTTCCGCAATCAGTGTTGTTTGAGATGGTTTGTTTTTTATCGCCACAAGCGGCTTTGCTGATTGAACACTTGTTGATACATGCGGATAAGCTGCATCGAACATCCCAAATTACCGCATCTGATTCACAACAACAATGGATAAATCGTCTATGGTTAGCCGGATTGGATTATCTGCTGACTAAAACAGACTCCGATCTTAAATCCACAACCTTTTTGCTTATCCTGGTTCGTGGCGTATCCGATGAAGCGGATTTGCAGAGCAGTCTCCGATCCTGGCATGACCAACTGAGTCAAAGCAAAGCCTATGGCACGCTATACACCCTGCTGCAAACACTTATTATTGGCACCCCTGAAAGAAACCCAACAATCGGAAGTGCGGCAGATTCTACAGATGAAGTATTTGAAGAAAGCATTGCATCCCAGAGATTACGTCGGCATTTTACGGCAGGTAAATCTGAGTTGGACTCCGGACAGCAGGATTTGCAGACAATTCTGGAGGCGTTGGCTGCGGACAATCCAACTGAACTCAAGCGCATCTATCAGAATTTGCGTGACGGACGATACGCTTTAACAGTCGCGCAGTTGCAAGCCCATGAACTGCGAAATCTGGTTGAAATGCTGCTAAAGACAAAAACTTCCATTACTGGCAGCGACCGGATGATTTTCCAGCAAGCAATAGAAAATCAGGCAAGCCAGGCAACGGATCAGAAAATTTACTACCGTCGATTGCTGGACGACTTGTTGCATGATCGCGAAATTGACCTGGAAGCGATTGCAACAGTGACGCGACGAACCGAATTCCGAAATGTTAGTGATGGCGCGGCCGAGCACGAAGAGACGAAATCAGAATCGATCGACACGCAATCGGTGGATAAATCGAAAGAGCCGCGGCAGCTATCCGATGAGATGCAATATGAGCGGATATTAACCGCCCTCAGAAAAGCTCAGCTGGTAGAAGCAGGTACGGGAACAGTTCGCAGCGGAATGCGCCTGGATGAACTCAGGCAACAGCTGTGCGAAGTGCTGCGAATGAAAGAATTACGAATATTTGTGGATAGGCTTCCGCAATCAGTGTTGTTTGAGATGGTTTGTTTTTTATCGCCACAAGCGGCTTTGCTGATTGAACACTTGTTGATACATGCGGATAAGCTGCATCGAACATCCCAAATTACCGCATCTGATTCACAACAACAATGGATAAATCGTCTATGGTTAGCCGGATTGGATTATCTACTGACTAAAGCTGAACGCGAATTTGAGTTAACCTCCTTGCTGCATGCACTGATTAGGCATGTTTCAGTGGAGGCACAGCTATCTGCGGCCTTGCACGTATGGCATGCGGCGCTGATGCAAAATAATGCTGAAGGAACGTTATCTACTCTTATAGAGACAGCTATTTTTGATGCAGTCGTTTCGGAATCGATTCAAGCTGAGAAAAATGTGTTCGATGCAAAGCAATCTATGCCTATAAAAGCGGCGCAATCTTTGATTGATTTGAATACGTTATTTAACAGACTGGAGTCCGATTTGGAGGCAAACCAGGAAATCTATATCGAGAATGCTGGGCTGGTTCTTGCAGCGCCATATTTGCCTCGGCTTTTTTCGCTACTCAATTTGATCGAAGAGGGGCAATTTGTTGATTATCGTGCGGCTGAGCGGGCAGTACATCTGTTGCAGTTCATGGTCAATGAGCAGATGTCATCTCCTGAATATCAGTTGACGCTGAATAAGATTTTATGTGGAATATCTATCGGGACTCCAATTTGCAGCCAGATTGAAATCAGTGTGCATGAACAGGAAGCAATTGAAGGTTTGATTCATGGCATGATTCACAACTGGAAAACAATTGGTAACACATCGATCAGTGGTTTGCGTGAAACATTCCTGCAACGCAAAGGTCGTTTACAATTAACTGAGGAGGGAATGTGGTATCTAACGATTGAGCCCGGAGTTTTTGATATGTTGCTGGATGGTTTGCCGTGGAGTTTTTCGGTGATTAGGCATACTTGGATGGATCATCCTGTTCATGTATCTTGGCGGTGATCCGTGGATAGTTCAGATGCGCATTCAGTAATGACAGAAAGTGCCACTAACGCGGCAACATTGATGCAGGAAATTATCTGGTTTAAGGCGGTTCTGGCTGCGCGTTTGGATATTTATTTCTGCAGAGAAAGTGCTATCGATGATATTCGTAAAATAACTGCGCCAGATCTGACTGCGGACTCATCAGAATATGCACAGTTGATGCGTCATCACACAATGGGTTTTGATGAGCGCATAATAATTATCCTGGCGCTATTGCCCCATATCCAGCCTCATGTATTGGACACTTTTCTGCTGAATAATCAAAATACCGCACGCGGATTTACCGAATTTGGTGGATGGAAGGGAAAAGGGCATGGCGGATTTCTGCCTACTTGTGAAACAGCTGTTTTTATTCTGGCCGGAGATGATCTTGTCAAACGTTTTGAAGTATTACGCTTGTTTCAAACCGATCATTATTTGCTGCAACAACAGATTATCAGGATCGAGCACAATGCTAGCGGCGAACCTTTTCTAAGTGCCATGTTGCTAATATCATTCGAGTATCTGAACCGATTGACGCTGGGGCGATGTGATAAACCCGATTATGGTATTCATTTTCCGGCAAAACTGATAACTACATCCTTGACATGGAATGATTTGGTGCTTGATGCGGAGGTGATGGATGAAATCGAGAACATTAATACATGGTTGCAACATTCACAAACAATCTTGCACCAGTGGGATTTGGGTAGAAATATTAAGCCTGGTTATCGCGCGTTATTTTATGGCCCGCCTGGGACGGGAAAAACGCTGACGGCAACATTGATTGGTGTAAGCATCGGTGTTGATGTTTATCGTATTGACTTGTCAATGGTGGTATCGAAATACATCGGTGAAACCGAAAAGAATCTCGCCAATGTTTTTGATCAAGCGGAGAATAAAAATTGGATTCTGTTCTTTGATGAAGCCGATGCTCTGTTCGGTAAAAGAACACAAACCAGCAGTTCGAATGATCGCTATGCTAATCAGGAGGTTTCATATTTATTACAGAGAGTTGAGGATTATTCCGGTGTGGTGATTCTAGCAACTAATTTGAAAGCTAATATCGATGACGCTTTTGCCCGGCGGTTTCAAACCTCCATACATTTTGCCATGCCCGATGCTGCGCAACGTTTAAGATTATGGCAGGGTATGTTTGCCAACAACCCGTTGTTGTCGTCGTCAGAGGTTGATTTGGTAAGGTTGGCAGAACGCTTTGAACTTTCAGGGGGGGCGATTACCAACGCCGTGCGATACGCGGCGATTCAAGCAATCCGCATGAAGCGAAACAAGATTATTCAGAATGATCTGATAAAGGGTGTGACCAAAGAGCTACTAAAAGAAGGACGAACATTGTGAGCGCGCGATGAAAAAAAGTTTTCTCATGTGGATGGTGCTTGTTTTTTACTGCTGGTGCATTTCAGCGGTATCGGCACGCGATTACTACTACGATCGATTATTGAATCCCAATGAATTCAAAAAACTGGATAATTACACCGTTTCTCAAATGCAGCAGAATTTGGCGACAATTTATCAAAATAACCGGCATTGGATGCGTGATGTTGCACAAAGCCGACATCCATTGACCGATGGCAGGATGGGACCGGTAACACTATTCTGGTTGCAGCGGTTTATCAAGGATTTCAAGATTGAACCAATTGGTTCGTATGTTCATGAAACAATTCTACGATTGGAGGATATAGCATCGTTTGCAAATATGTTCCCGGAGGAGACGAAGATACTGATCAGTCATGATTTCTCTTATTGGAACGATGATCGACCTGAGTTACAAATGTACCATTATTACAGCGTGCGACGTGATGGTACACACCAGGCATTATTGGATCTGGTGCATCTGTACCAGCAGATAATCGATCCTTTGCCGGATAGCGCAAAAATTAATAAAAATAAGTTCATTACCTACTATTATCAATTAACTGCTGAAGATTTCAAGGTTTTACAAGATAAAAATCAGATTCATGAGCAATTATCAAAATTGGAAAATAAACAATTTGATAACATCTCGGCACTGAAAGAAGCAGTAAGTGCGGCGTTGAAAGATTATCCTGATCAATTGGATCAATTGATGTCAGTGATCCAGCGCTACTATCGCTATGCAGATCCCGTAATTAGTCAGAGTTTTATCGATGTGCTCAAAGGGGACCCGCTGTTTACTTCTCTGAATAGTGTACTTGCGGATTTATTGGATAAAACGATAAGCGATGTGGCGTATCCTGATAAGCATTTGTTCGAGCAGGCGGTGAAGTCAAAAATTTACGCAGGGATCGGTGCTTGTCAACACGATGATCAACAGAACGATTATGTGTTGAATTTGAAAATCAATGATAAAAATTTCAAGAAATTGATTGAAGATTTGCTAACAGGTCCTTATGAAGGTATTCATGATTTTTCAAATCGATTAAAAATAATTGATCAGTTGCGCATGCCCCAGAAAGACAAATGTAAGGAAGCCGATCTCGAAAGCATCGACAAGTTTGTTACCGATCTGTATGTAAGTGTCGTGCACCCAGCAATTGCATCTTTATATAAGAAGAATCCTATCTATAGTGAAGCAATGCCAGTGCAGTGGGATGGTCGCGGTTGTGGTTGCGTGCTGAATGATTTATCCGGTACGGTGTATGGTTTCTATCCATTCTGGCTGGCAAACGGGGAAACGCAAACAGTTAACTTTAGTGTGTTGTCAAGAGTGGCTTATTATGGACTTTCGTTTGATGAGAATGGCGCGATTATGCAAGCGAATAGCCAACATAACCAAAAAACGGTGTTATCGACCGACGAGACGATCAGAGCATCTCAGATTGCATTTGTTCAGGTGGCTCGAAAATATACCAGCAAAGTGGATTGGGTGATTCATAATGACAAGCCGTATTGGAACTGGTGGAAAACGCAGTCCATCGAAACTAAAGCCACTATTTTGAAAACTTTGACCGAAGACATCGTGCACTTGCTGAATCGTCAAATAACCAATCATTTTTCCCAAATCGGGCAAAATATAACATTCGGCGCTGTGACTGCGCCCACGCAAGGCGATGGCATAACACTCTACTTTAACGATTTCCCCGGTGATCCGGACTCGATTGCGATTTTTAACCGTTTCTTCGCCGACTTACAGAAACGATTATTTGCAGCAAAGCACGATTACTTTGTCAATATTCTGGTTCCTCAGTCCGTGCTGGGTAAGGGCTTATACCGTTATTCCAATATTCTTTCATGGGTTGATGATACGAAAATATCTTCTGTTAACGCCGGTTCTTTGCTTTCAAGCAGTCAGAATGAAAATTTAAAAACTAAAATTCTGGTTTTGATCGAAGAGCCCACAACCAATGCTAAAAAGAAGTTACGGTTCGATATCGAGCATAGTGAGCTGCATGGCGTCGAGCGTGGTCTGTTACTAAGGAATATTATTCCAGTAATCCAATTCGATGGCAGGAACTGGAAACAACTGGAAGATGATGTGGTGTATTTCAAGGATAACTTTGGTGGAATCGGTTTCTGGCCTTTGATGATCGATAAACCGGAGACCGCTGAAAAAATGCCGTTGCGATATGATGATATCAAATCTGTCAGCGGTTACGTGGTTAGATTTTTTCAGGCATCTACTTGGCGTGGTGATGGTGATTCCTTTATCGATAAATTCGTATGCGAAAATCGCATCTATTTTCGCATGTCATTGAATTTTATGACTATTGTGTGCGTGCTGCTGGCGGGTCTTTATTTCTATTCTTGCCGGATTCGTTATCGAATCAAAAATTATTATGTGTTGTATCTGAGCATTCTGATTATTCCAACATTGATAATTGCCTTACTGTTATTGACTTATGATCCCGTATTGGAGCCTATTTCAAAGGGTAATTTACCTCTGATCCTGATTCTTTTTGGAGGTGCAGCCATTAGTATCATTTTTTATCAAAGTTGGAAGAAACAAATGAAGAAACCTTCGCGTCCTCGCATGCAGCTCTCATCAAATGGTCAGGTTGACTGACCCGTATCAATGATATGGACTTGATTGAAAAAGCGACGGTGATGCATTATCACCGCCATCGCATAACAGAATTTAAGCATGGCACGGTTGAATCACTCGGATGGCGCGGGGAGCATAGTCAGCAGGCTCGTTACCAGGCATTGATCAAAGTCGCAAACTTAAATGGACAATCGATACTGGATGTTGGCTGTGGATATGGCGACTTAAAAGCTTTTCTGGATCTGCATTTCTCGGATTTTGATTATCTTGGCATTGATCAAATGCAGGAATTTATCGCAGAAGCAAGGAACCGCTACGAAGGGATTGCGCGAACAACTTTTTTTCAATCCGATTTCAGCACGGCAGAATTGCCTCTGGTGGATATTGTTTTTGCCAGCGGTGCGCTGGGTTATCGTTGCAGAAACAAGAGCTTTTATATAGACATGATCTGCAAGCTGTATAACAGTGCGCAAGTTGCATTGGCTTTTAATATGTTGGATAAACGCCATTTCCCGCAGCATGATTTATTAGTTGCGCATGACCGTGAAGAAATTCTGGCATTTTGTCAAGTGTTGTCGTCTCGGGTAGAATGTATAGAAGGTTATCTGGAAGATGACTTTACGGTATTGGTACATCGGGATATAGTGAATAGCGACTTATCGGTATAAGGCTGTCAAGTCTTATCTCATAAAACGGAGGTTTGCATGAAGCAATCTGTATCGACTCAATTGGACCCGCAACAAACCCGACCATCACCAACCGTTAGTGGCAGCACACCGCAAAATGCCCGTGACAACCGCCCTGAAACCATCGCACAGCTGCAGCTCATCCACGCAATTCAGGCAAGTTCGCCGTTGATTACCCAACACAAGCTGGCGGAGTCAATGCATAACAGCCCACAGATGGTCGCGCAAAGAGCATAAGCCACTCGCTGCAAACCGCCAGTATGCGATTGCAGGCGAAACCCGGGGAGAAATTGCTGCAAGGCAGATTCGAGGCTACGCAACGGGTTGAGGAAGAAGAACCTTTGCAGGGTAAAGGAATCGCTCAGCGAGTGGAAGAAGAGCCTTTGCAAGGAAAGTTTGCAACTGCTCAGCGTGTTGAAGAAGAGAAACTGTTGCAGGGCAAATTTACTTCCGAATCCTCTATTCAACGAGAGCAAAAAAACGCCGTAGTACCCAACAACACCGGTCTGCCCGATAACCTCAAGTCCGGTATCGAGTCCCTTTCCGGCATATCCATGGACAACGTCAAGGTCCATTACAATTCATCCCAGCCCGCACAACTCAATGCCCTGGCTTACGCGCAGGGAACCGACATTCATGTCGCACCCGGGCAGGAACAGCATCTGCCGCATGAAGCCTGGCATGTGGTGCAACAGGCGCAAGGAAGGGTGAAGCCTACAATGCAGATGAAGGACGGGGTGTCGGTCAATGATGATCAGGGTTTGGAGCATGAGGCGGACGTAATGGGGGCGAAGGCGGTTGCCAGTGTTCCGTAAGCATTGAGGCATACGCAAGATCTGAAAATGCCATGAGCATTTCAGTTGGGTGAAACGTTGAATGGCGGTCATGACCAAAATTTTCAGAGTCGAAAAGACAGTGCATAGAAATCAGTCCCGCTTGAAACTCATATTTGATCCGGATGACAAGTTGAATCAACAAGTACGAGGAATCAGCGACTGCCGCTGATTAAAGGGAACGTGCCATCGACAAAACAAAGAAGACCGTTATCCCTCATCTACTACGAAGGATCTCTAAACCAACAGGGCGCTACAAAACGAGAAAAATATCTGAAGTCTGGGAACGGGAAGATCTACTTGAAGAACTTGTTAGCGAACTATCTGAATAACATGAAAGATGATGGTGGTTGATTGTTATTCGAGGGAAGTATTATTTTTTCGTAATATCAAAGAAGGTAGTGGATGAACGTTATAGGACGGGGTAAACGCGCCAGTGTTGTTAGCTGGTATTATTATAGTTCACCCTGTAGGTTGTTTATCCCGTAGCTCAGCGAGCATCGGGGAAAACCAACAGGGGCAATAGACTAAAACTGAAAAGAAATAAATTATGAATACTCACGCTGATAAAGCACAAGAAAATAAAGGCCAGTCGGTGGCGAATGAGCTTTCTCAAAAGCAAAGTGGTAGTGAGTCTTCTTTTAAGTTTGTGGATAATCGACCTGAAGCTATAGCGCAAAGAAAGCTTCAAGAAATGGCAAATAGTAGTCGGCAAGCTAAACAAGCTGCTCAATTACAGGCGATAGCTGCTAGTTATTCTGCTCAACGACAGCAGCCCATCCAAAAGAAAGAAAACAACACGGGTTTACCTGACAATCTAAAATCAGGAATAGAAAATCTTTCTGGTTATTCTATGGATGATGTAAAAGTGCATCGTAACTCTGATAAACCGGATCAATTGCAAGCTCATGCTTATGCGCAAGGCACTGATATTCATTTAGGGCCAGGACAAGAAAAACATTTGCCACATGAAGCTTGGCACGTGGTGCAGCAAAAGCAAGGGGGGGGGTAAAGGCTACCATGCAAATGAAGGGTAAGGTGCATATAAATGATGACGTAGGATTGGGGAAAGAGGCAGATGTGATGAGAACCAAGGCATTGAATATGAATAATGAGGATTTGGTTGTTCAAGGTGCGTTCTTTAATCAATTGAGTAGAGCGATTCTTTCCAATCAGGCCATAAGGCAATTGGTAAAAGAAGGCAAGACGCCCGGTATCAGCGTTGATAAAAAAGCGGTTAAAACTGCTGAAGGCCATGCTGACAATCCTGTAAAAGACGAATTACTGGAACATAAAGGTTTTAGGAAACTGAATCGAATTTGTGGACAGATCAATGTCATTCCTCATCTGGAAACTGTTGCCGCGTTACTAAATGCGGCCATTGTAAACATTAATCTCGAAGCCAATCCTGCAAATTATGCTGGAATTGGTGACAAGTACGACCCTATAAAAGCGGCTTCCGTTACCCGATTGGATGCCGCCATTGCTTTAGATCCACTTCCGCCTAAGATAGGAGATGAATGCTTACTACTCGGTACTTTGGATTATTGGGCTACAAATTGTAGCCAAAGTGATGAAATTAAAAAAAGAATTGAAGCGCTAAGATTGAAAATGCAGAAAAGAGCGAGAATGTCTATTATAGCCCATAGAGGGATGGGGGCAACCAACAAGTCATTTGGCGGGTTGATCCCTGATACCGATCCCGCACGAGGGAGGCCAACCGAAAACTCTCGAGCAGCATTTGCATCTGCCTTAAGTCATGCATCCACACCGACCAATCCATGGGGTTTGGATGGAATAGAGTGCGACGTTTTCCTATCACAAGATGGCGTTCCCATAGTTAGTCACGATAGAAACATTTCTGAACAAATGTCAGAAGTTAAAAGAGCTGCATATGCCAATGCCGATGCGACCATTGGAGCCACCAATTCTGACGTTCTTATGGGGCTGGCAAGGAAGGCTGCAGATGATCTCTCTCTTGCTCCTAAAGAATTATCAGAGCATACCGTTTTTATGAGCCTTCGACAACTTTTGGATATGACCGCACCTGTGGCCACTGTTTATGCCGCACAACATCATAAAGGGTTTAGATTTGAGATTGAAATGAAAGGAGGAGATGAAGGAGTCCATAACATCGTTGACATTACCGCAAAAACCGTGAGCAAATTTAAAAAAGGTGACTTAGCACTTCAGGCAGCAGATATGGAAATTGTAATGTTTAATGGAGATTCGGGTCAAGTAGCAGCACATCTTCGAAAACGAATGACCAAGACAAAATTAGGAGGTTTGGTTGTTGGATTAGGGGCACCGCATCCTACTGCAGCGAAAGTTGCGGGAGTGGATGAATACAGAATGTCACTCTCTGATTCAAAGCAGATCAAAGCTCCAGGGGCGCTTACGGACAACTATCTTTCAACCTATGTTTTAGGAGGCGAACAACACATTCTAACGGGTGTTGCACCTACTCTATTAGAATGGGGCAAAGGCCCTGAACTCCAGAGCTTTGTCGCGGCAAATGTTGGCGCTGCACAAAGTGTAAATAAATTATGGGCCGCCTTTCAGCGTGCCCATCCAGTAGCAGCCAAAGCTATGGACAAACGGGATTTTACTTATCCCATGGAGGTGGAAAAAAAGCGGGCCGATACAGCGGGTTACAGAACAGCACAAGGGCAACTTCATGTAGCCGACGGGACTAGAACACACCTCTTAACAGATTACCCCGAGCATGTTCATACTACACGAGGCGAATTGGGTCCTGAAGGAGATCGGATTGCCACTGCCATTCAGCATCTTCTAATGAACCATGACTGGGCAGCCAATCCTACGAAGGGAAACAAAAATAAAGCGGCCTGGACAGCACTACTGGCTACCGTTCAATCACGTGATACTTTTAGCGATCGTGGTGTTAGGCTCAATGCCACTCCACTAGAGATTATCACAGATTTGGGCGCACAAATTCGAGCGTAATATTTCGTTAAAAACCAATAGAAAAAAGCCTATGAAGGGAGTCAAGCATGAGTATTGACTTATTGTAGCCGAAGAGGACCCCATAGCCGCACATCCAATAGCAGTAAACACAAGCAATACGTGAAGCAATACGTGGGGTCAGGTCTAGATAAGATGCTTCATGTTTGCTATTATCGGGCTCATGAGTAGACCGATAAGAATTGAGTTTCCTGGTGCTTTTTATCATGTAACCGCTCGCGGCGACCGGCGTGAGAATATTTATGATGATGATATTGATCGAGAAAAATTTCTTGCCATTTTGGGGCAAGTCATTGAAGACTTTAATTGGATTTGTCATGCTTATTGTCTGATGAGCAACCACTATCATTTATTGATTGAAACGCCAGATGGCAATTTGTCGAAAGGTATGCGCCAGTTGAATGGCGTGTTTACCCAGGCATCGAATCGTCGCCATCAACGCAGTGGTCATTTGTTCCAGGGGCGATACAAGGCAATTTTGGTTGATGCGGATACTTATCTGATGGAATTGATGCGTTATGCTGTCCTCAATCCGGTAAGGGCGGGGATGGAGGATCACCCAGGGAAGTGGCCATGGAGCAGCTATAATGCAACGGTAGGGAAAACTTCGGCGCCGCCATGGTTGGCAACAGACAAACTACTTGCACAATTTGCAGGTAAACGAAATGAAGCAGTGCAAGGATTTAGTCAATTTGTTGCGCAAGGCATTGGACAAGAATCAATATGGCGATATTTAAACCAGCAGGTGTTACTTGGTGATGATTATTTCGTGCAACAGATGCAACAGAAAAACAAAGCATTGTCTGAAGATCTCAATATACCCAAAGCCCAGCGCCGCCCACCTGCACCGCCGCTGGAAAAATTAGCGCAGGCTCATGCCAATCGTAATGAAGCCATTGTGGCGATGTATATGACTGGCGAATATAGTTACTCACAGATTGCTGCGTTCTTTAACATACATTTCACAACCGTTGGTAAAATTGCTAGAGAAGCGAAAGCAAATAATGGTAAAAATTGTGGGTAGTCTGGCGCCCAAAGTGATGTCTTAATATAGACCTGACCTTAATGCTATGCTAATGCTATGTCAAATCATTTGAATATCACTGTAGATCAGGTTTGGATGAACAGTAGTACCCATTAATGCAACCTGCAAAGCGGCGGAACCGCCCAGACCATCGGCATCATAATACAGGATACCTGTTGTGGTGTTGTAGATGAGCCGGTCGTTGATATCCTGGGCAGCGATTGCGCCCGCACCTGACCAGAATTGCTGAGTATTCAGAGTACCCGGACTGACACCCAAACCGGTGAATATGTTTAAACTGAATTGCAGTATATCAACACCGCTTTGGAAGTCGATCAGCGTGTCCCGGTTGGATGTGCTGTTTGGACTATAATCGAAGACAAATTTATCTGCACCGCTACCACCGGTGATGATGTCATTGCCATTATTGCCGCTGAATGTGTCGTTAAATTCGGTACCGATTAATATATTGGCGCCATTGTTGCCAATTATGGACAATCCGTTTGTGACTGCTGCGGCATTAATGTTGATAGCGGTTGTGCCTGTAGTAACTGCGTTTTCTGCATAGCCTGTTCCAATCACAACTCGCTCAATGCCAGTATCGCCGGCATACAGGACCAAGGTGCTCTTAGCTGATGCAGCAAATCGTATTTCGTCAGTACCGCTAATACCGGAGTCACTTATTTCTGCGGCGACATGTTCCGAAGCTGCATTAATTAAATAAACATCCGAATTATTCCCTCCATCCATCACATCAGTGCCGGCCTTACCATCGATCATGTCGGCTTGTGCTGTGCCGGTAAGAATGTTTGGGCCAGCGTTGCCAATGAGTGTTAGTGCATTTGTAACATTCGCTGCATTGACATTGAGTGCTACAACTCCGGTTGAAACAGCAGTTGCAGCCGTGCCGGTGCCGATAACGATGCGTTCGATCCCGGTATCGCCGGAAAACAACGTTAAAGTGCTGGATACAGTGGCAGCAAAACGAACTTCGTCGATGCCATTGAATCCACTATCAGAAAATTCTGCAGCCGAGTGATGGGTGGCTGAGTTGATAATATAGATATCGGAGCCGTCACCGCCATCGAATTGATCGGTGTAGGCAGTGCCGGTAAGAACATTGTTGCCGGCATTGCCGATGATAGTCAGCGCATTTGATACCGCGCTCGCATTAATATTTAGTGCGGTCGTGGCGGATGAAATCGCGTTGATTCCAGTCCCGGTGCCGATCACCACGCGTTCGATGCCAGTGTCTCCTGCGTACAGTGTCAAAGTACCCTTAACCGTTGCCGCAAATCGCACTTCGTCAGTTCCTGAGGTACCCGAGTCAAAAAACTCCGCAGCTTTATGATCTGTAGCTGATTGTGTCAGATAAACATCGGATCCTTCTCCTCCATAGAGCTTATCATTGCCTGCTCCGCCGTCCAGGATATCGTTACCAGCTAAGCCCCTCAGCGTATCATTGCCGGATAAACCATAGAGAATATCATCACCTGCGCCACCGTTCATAATGTTGTTGGCAGTTGTGCCGGTATATGTTCCGCCACTGGCAACAACGCCTGGCGGTAGCGGTGCGCCGGCAAGCAAGGTGCCAACATCTAAACGTCCACCGGTAACTGTGGTCGTCGTCAAAGCGCTGGTTGGGATGACTGAACTCAGTAAAGCTTCACGCAATTGTGGTGCGGTAAGTTCGGGAAGAGCAGATGCGTAGAGCGCCAAAGCTCCTGTAACATGTGGCGCGGCCATGGAGGTGCCTTGGAAAGAGGCATATCCGCCTCCCGGCACAGTAGAATAAATGCTTTGCCCCGGTGCTGCCAGGTCAACGGTAGATTTGCCATGATTTGAGAAAGCAGCCAGTGATCCAGAGCTGGTTAAGGCCGCAACCGATATAACCGCATCGTATCCGGCAGCTGCTGTTGTGTTAAAGTTGGAAGGATAACTTGAATAGGTATCCGTATTGAAACCGCTATTTCCTGATGCAGCGACAAAAAGATTGCCCGCTTGCGCTGAGCGTACAATAGCATCAAAGTTACTCTGAGAATATCCGCCTCCTCCCCATGAATTATTGGTCGCCACGAAATTCTGGCCAGTACCAGAAGCTTTGCTGGCGTTGGTGTAATAATCGATTGCCGCTGTGGTAGATAAGGAGGTGCCTCCAGAGGGGCCTAGTGCTTTCAGCGCCATCATTTGAACATTCCAGTTTATCCCGGAAACGCCGTTACCATTTCCGCCAGTGGCGCCGATAGTCCCTGCGACATGAGTTCCGTGATTTACATCATCAAAAGGATTGTTGTCATTATTAACAAAATCCCAGCCGACAATATCATCAATATAGCCATTATGGTCCAAATCATCGCCGTTTTTCCAGCGTGAATCGGCCAGCAAATCACCGGCGTCGATGCGATCATTTTTGTTAACATCAGAGACATAAGCGACATTTGCTGCATGATTCAAATCGATAAAACTGATAATGCCATCATGGTCTACATCGGTTAGTCCCGAACGAAGCGCATTGCTGATTTCCTTTTGGTTGATCCAGATATTTAAATAAAGATCTGGATGGGTGTAATCAATACCCGTATCAATCACACCCACAACGGTTTTTGTGGTTCCTATAAAACCGTTGTTCCAGGCTTTACTGGCTTGGCTTCCGTAAATATTCGCTGGTGAAGATGAGTCGCCGTACATGCCCCAGAGGTTTCCGTTAGTGTAGTAGGGATCATCACTTGCGAATTGATTGGAAACAATCCAGTTGTGTTGTACAAACTCGACCCCGGGTTGCATGGATAAAGAATGCATAACTTTGTCCAGTGACTTGGAGGAGCTAATCTTGACCAGCGTTGGCTCTTGACCGAATGATGTTATATCGTGAACAGGTTCAGCACCGTTTTTGCGTAATAGTGCCGATTTTTCCTTCTGAGTGAGGCTCGGAGAAAATTGAATCAAAAACTCGTTATTTACGAACTGGCTCATAACATACTCCTAATATTTACTGACTCAATAACACTTAATTTAAGAACCAATCCCAGGTTTTTCATTTTTTTATTCTGCATTTACTGTGCGGTAAAGAAACCGCTAGCAAGGTAATGATCACTCGATAGCATCGCTTTACCTACCGCGACTGTTTACTATCGACGAAGATGATGCGTTCTTTAGATTAAAGAAGGAAAATAAGGTGAATTTCGCCTCTTTATCCGAAGATCAAAGAATGTGAAAGTAGGGGATGAGAAACAAATCAGCTATTTATTGGTAATACGTGAGAAGTATTAGTTATTGTGGGTAGTCATTGAATTTATTGCTATGCAGCTTGATTGTCCAGCAAAAAGTCGTGTAAGGATGGTGATAAGGAAGATTTTATGCAGAGAATGGATATATAAATGCTGAAGAAGCAGCGCACTTTCCAGGGATTGACTATCAATCCAGCGGTGTTTCAGGTTGCGCAGATGGTACCTGACATTGCTACTCCAATGCAGTATGCATACGGTTATCAACCAGTAGCGCACGTAAATCCGTTTCCCACCCTTTTAACTTGTCATGTGCATGTTGGCGCTGGGCTGGGGTGGCGCTATTGTGCATGCGCGCGATAAAGTCGCAAGTGTATTCGGATAATTTCAATTGGTAAGCACGGTAATCCGGGTCATCCGAACGATGCGTGTATTCGATGAGTTGTCTTAACGAGGCAATGATCGAGTCAGGGACGGTGGATTCGCTGGCGAGTTGGCGCAGTGTTCGCAGAGTTTCCTGTTGTCGGCGCTGGCGTTCGATTATCCAGACCTCGGGATTGAAAGGAGATGATTCAATACCGACAGCAATTAATTGCTGTTGAGTTTTGTCTATGTCGCCATATAAATTTTCGATGCGCTTTACAGTTCGCTTGATCGATGCTTGCCGGCGATCTCCAAGATCTGGTTGCAGGTAATCGCCGCGCAGTTCATCATTACTTTTGACATAACGTTGTTCGAGATGACGCCATTGCGCTTCGCCTAAACGCAAAATCACAGGGGCGCTCAGTTGCGCGGCTTGATCGAAAGCAGGTGCGATGATGTTTTGTAGTTCGTCGGACCACTTGCAAATTTGTGATGGCGTCAGCGGACCGTCGATCTGAGTGCGCACTGCGACTAGCCAATCAACATATTCCGGAAGCTGGGTCGAGCGATGCCAGCCAAACCACTGATGAATCGCTTGTTTTGCGTGCGGCGCTTGTTCGCGATTAAAACCGACATAACCATCCAGCCACCACCAAGTCAGTTGCGGCCCGTGATCATAGCTCAGACGCACAATGCTGCAACCACTCAGTAAAGAGAATAAAATGATGAGCGCAATTCTTCGAGAGGTGGACTGCATGATGGTCCTTGCCAGTTTTAGGTGAGCAAAAGGAATGTTGCTACGCTACTAGCAACAGTATTCAACGTACTCGTTTATTATACATAATCCGTGTGTTATCACTCGTTTATTCGTTATTTCGATTAATAGCAGTCGTTCGTTTGTCGTGCGCTGTTTTGATAGGATGTCCATTCATTTCAAAACAGAATAATCCAGCTAGATTGTCTATATGGCTTGTATCGGAAACCATAACAGACTACACTTGGCTTCAATTTTCAGCGCGTAAGCTTAACTTTGGCGACAGTATCTTCTACCCTAGAATTTCTCGCATGGAAGCAAAAGTACATCATAAACGCCCCAAATATCTGAATCTCCTAAAGATCAGGCAGCCCGTTCCGGCTGTGGTTTCTTTTGTGCATCGTGTCAGCGGTGTATTGTTGTTTTTTCCTGGCATCCCGTTGCTGCTGTGCGGTTTTCAACTATTACTGAAATCTCCGCAAAGTTTTGAGATTTTACGAGATTTTCTCATTAGTCCGATCATCAAGCTGGTGCTATTGCTACCGCTCTGGTTCTTTCTGCATCATCTATGTGCCGGGATCCGTCACTTGTTGCTGGATATGCAAATAGGAATCGCGTTGACGCAAGCACGCACAGGAAGCAAACTGGTGTTGGTTGCAGGAGTTGTGCTAACCACACTGACGGGGTTGATGTTATGGTAAGGCAATCCAAGCTTGCCGTGACGGGCGCGCACTATGGTTCGAAGGATTGGCTGGCTCAGCGAGTGACCGCCATTCTGATGACGATTTATCTTATTGTGCTGATGGGAGTACTTTTTGTTGTCGCTCCACAAGATTACGCGGGATGGAAAGGTTTATTCCAGTCTCAATGGCTGCGCATCGCGACTTTTGTATTTTTCATTTGTGTCTTTTTGCATGCTTGGGTGGGTGTGCGCAATGTTCTTATGGACTATGTCCATCCCGTGTCGGTTCGCTTAATGATGCAAATCACGGTAGTAACTGCCTTGCTGTTTTATCTGGTTTGGACTGCAGAAATATTGTGGAGTTAATGTGGCGTTAATCATAAGAAAGTTTGATGTGGTCATTGTAGGGGCAGGAGGAGCCGGAATGCGGGCGGCGCTGCAGTTATCTGAAGCTGGTTTAAAAGTAGCGGTGTTGTCCAAAGTATTTCCCACGCGTTCCCACACTGTTTCAGCGCAGGGTGGAATTGCAGCGGCACTCGGTAATGTGACTGAAGACAATTGGCATTGGCATATGTACGATACCGTAAAAGGATCGGATTACCTGGGCGATCAGGATGCGATCGAATTCATGTGTCGCCATGCGAACGAAGTGGTGTACGAGCTGGAACATTTTGGCATGCCGTTTGATCGTCTTGAAAACGGCAAAATTTATCAACGCCCATTTGGCGGGCAATCGCAGAATTTTGGCGGCGCGCAAGCCACGCGCTCTTGTGCTGCGGCAGATCGTACCGGTCATGCATTATTGCATACGTTGTATCAGCGTAATGTCAGTGCCAACACGCAATTTTTTATTGAATGGATGGCGTTGGATCTGATTCGTGACGAACAGGGTGATGTATTGGGCGTCACTGCGCTGGAAATGGAAACCGGAGAAGTCCTGATCTTGCAAGCACGTGCAACCTTGTTTGCCACGGGTGGTGGCGGACGGATTTTTCAAGCCAGTACCAATGCGTTAATTAATACCGGTGATGGCCTTGGCATGGCTGCGCGAGCCGGAATCCCGCTGGAAGATATGGAATTCTGGCAATTTCATCCTACCGGAGTGTATGGCGTGGGGGTGTTGATCAGTGAGGCGGTGCGCGGTGAGGGAGGCTACTTGCTGAACAAGACTGGTGAGCGTTTCATGGAGCGTTATGCGCCTAACGCTAAGGATTTGGCTAGTCGTGATGTGGTTTCACGCGCCATGACCACGGAAATGAAGGATGGGCGCGGTTGTGGCGAGGAGAGCGATCATCTATTGTTGAAACTTGATCATCTGGGCGCTGAAATTATCAAAACCCGGTTGCCGGGTATCCGTGAGTTGGCGATTAAATTTGCCCATGTCGACCCTATCAATGAGCCGATTCCGGTCGTGCCTACCGTGCATTACATGATGGGTGGAATTCCCACTAATTATTTGGGGCAGGTGGTCGCACCCTATAAAACCGGACCGGAAGAAATAGTCTCTGGCTTTTATGCGGTGGGCGAGTGTGCCTGTGTATCAGTGCATGGTGCGAATCGTTTAGGTACTAACTCATTACTTGATCTTGTTGTATTTGGTCGCGCGGCCGCCGATCAGATAATTGAAGATTTAAAAATGAATTTGCATCATAAACCACTATCGGAGAATGCCGCTGAGATAACGCTGGAGCGTCTGGCAAGATTGGAAAATCAACAAGGTGGCGAGAATGTTGCGCAAGTTCATGCGGCTTTAACCAAGACCATGCAAACCTATTGTGGTGTTTTTCGCTTTGAAGACATGCTGCAAAAAGGCGTGGGGAAAATTCTCGAAGTGGGTAAGCAAGTCGAGCGTACAGAAATCAAGGATAAAAGCAAAGTATTTAATACCGCACGGATTGAAGCGCTTGAACTGGATAACTTGAAAGAAGTGGCCATTGCTACGATGATCTCGGCGGAAGCTCGACGAGAAAGTCGTGGCGCCCATGCGCGTAATGATTATCCGGAACGAGATGATGTCAAATGGTTAAAGCATACGTTATTTTTCAGTGAGGATAAGCGATTGGATTACAAACCGGTGCGACTCAAACCGCTCACAGTTGAATCTTTTCCGCCCAAAGCCAGAACCTACTAGATCCAAGCGCTTGTTTGGAACCTTGTTTAATCAGGCTTTGTATAATTTTTGAATCAACTATATAAATTCATGATGAAAACTAAATATGTTGTTTTGTTAATTTGGCTTATTGTCTGCTTTCCCTATTCTGCTTCAATTTCTGCTGAAACTCGTTACGTATCAGATCAATTGGAAGTGACCTTCCGCAGGGGGCCGAGTCTTAGCCATGCGGTTCTCAGAATGTTGAAAAGCGGTACTCCCGTGGAGGTTCTTGAAAATGATCCGGAGACTGGACATACGCGCGTCAAAATTTCCAATGGCATGGAAGGTTGGATATTGAGCCGCTATTTGAGTGTTGAACCTGATACCAGATCACAACTGATAAAAATGATCAAACAGATTGATCTTGCAGACGCGAATGAAGGCTCTGTGAGTGATCAGTTAAAGGCTGTCAGAGCTGAGTATGAGCGTACGCGGAAGCGCTTGCAAACACTTGAAAGTGAGAACAAACAATTAGTAGAGCAAATGGAGTCGATTAAAAAAACTTCTGCCAATGTGTTGCGCATTGATGGGGAAAACAAGGAATTGCATGAAAAATTAATCACAAACGAAGAGCGACTCATTTCATTGCAACTGGAAAATCGTGAATTAGAAAACCATAACCAAAAAGACTGGTTTATTGCCGGGGCTCTAGTATTATGCGGCGGAATAGTTCTGGGTGTAGTTCTCCCGATGTTCAGCAGAAGAAAACGTTCACCATATGGCAGTTTTGATTAACCAGCTAAAATTAATCGCATTGCATGCAAACGATTCATTGCATTGAACGTCAGTTCACGACACAACAACCCCTTCCCGGCACTTCGCCTACTTTTGCCTTGCACCAGTTACCATGAAAACGTTTTTCAACGGCCTGTTAGAAGCCGATTTTTATCACCAAACTGGGAGCACCATCTCGACGGGTGGGATGGCGATGCAAGCTGATCAGCCCATGTATGTGCCATCGTATGCAGCGCGCTGAATGAAGCGTCATACTGGCATATAACCACTTTAACCATAAATTTGTACCAGTAATTCTGCCTGGGTCTTGCGCGTGGCCTCGCGTTTTGGAACGGTTGGGAACATTTATGTTTTGGTTGCATTGTCACAGCTACGCTCAAAAGCGCTTACGGGTCTTCCATTGGAAGCCCGGTTAACGACTGAAATTAAGTTTACGTAATGTGGATTTGGCTATAATCAGTCTGGATACGGGTGATACATAACACGTGCTGCATGTTGGTGGAGTATTCGAAGGATTTTTTAATGCTGTGGTGTTAGTCGATGTGCATCAACACAGAGTGCTCGGCTTTCGGAATGAAGGTGTTATTCGCCTGGCTTCCCTCCCTGAATCAAGTGGATGAATGACTCGCTAAGCCGACCGCGAAATGCCCTGGGTTGAGTCAACCGACGCAGATGGTTAGTTTGCTACGAGTTGCACAACCGGTAGATTCGGAGGACATTGCTGCCAAATAAAAGAAAGTCTTTCATTTAGCTACAAAAAATCTATTGCACTGCGAAGCGATGATTTATCCGATCTTACAAAAGCGCGGGAAAATCCCATCACAGAGGGATTAAATTACTCGGTGCATCCGCATCGGTTGGAGGGCCCAATGATTATTGGGCTTGTCGTTGTGGAATATTGACAGAAAGGCGGACTGCGTCATACTGTATTACAGATCTTCGTATGTGCCTGCTTATCGGCAGCAAGCGCTTCAAACGCAGCAACTTAAATTGCTATCTTTAACGCAGCGGATTAACCCAGACGGATGAGGATATGGTGGCAATTTGATCTGGATTGCAAGCTTTTGCCGGATTTTTTGAATAAACAACGTGACCACCAATCAGAATAAAAGGGTAAAAAAATATAATCTGTTGATTTATAAAAATTATTTAATCTGTATTTGATGGTCATTCGTGGTATTTTGTTTAAAATTATTTGTGCACGCAGCCTATCCGCTGGAATAGGAAAGCAATGCGCATTGACGCAAAACACTTATTCATCTGACAAGCTGGCAGGTTTGATGGGGATGCTCTTGCTAGTGCTGATTTTACCCGGTTGTGTGCATCAAAAATTCGTCACTGAGCCTTATCCTCGCTGGGGGAAAGAAGTACGTATTGATGATATTGATGGTGATGAGACATTGATTCTGCGAACGCTTTCTCCACCAGATTCTGTTGCAGCGCCAGCGTGCGTGCTCCTGGTTCACGGTATGAACGAACATATCGGACGCTATGGCGAAGTAGCGCATTATTTTTCGCGGCAGTACATGGTAGCGGGTTTTGATCACTATGCCCATGGCCTTTCCAATTCAGTATTACAACGGGCGGATTCGGCGTTAACCAGTGGTTCGAGCAAGCAAAATGTCAGTAATGCCTATCTGGCACAATCCACATTAATTAATTTGGAGCCGCTTCGCCGCAATCTGAACCGTGCGCTGAGAAAAATGATTACGCTGTGCGACAAAGAGAGTGAGCAGAGACGTCCATTATTTATCGTTGCGCATAGCTTGGGCGCATTGGTGACCGCTTCTTACTTGATACAACTTCGAGAGGAAGATGATTTGATCCGGCGCGTGCGAGGAGTTATTTTTCTGGCCCCAGCGTTTGCTGTTAGCGAACCGCCTGGTTGGCGCGGTTGGGTGGCGAATCCATTGATCAAGCTATCTTTCCATGCCGAAACGCATTTCTTGCATCCCCAGAATGAACCTTTGCCATTGCTAATGTTTAATCAGACACTAGCATTAGTGACCGTGCCCATATTAGATAGCCTGTTTGAAATATTATCTTGGCCTGGTTTGCGCTGCATTCTGACACCCATTTCTCCAGATTGGGTGCAGAATTATTTGACCGATAGTGAAGAAGAAAAAGCACGCCTGCGTTTTGATGGCTGGATTGTTCGCCGTACCTTGTTGCGTTTTGTGAAAGGTATTGAAGCAGAGATTGTGCATTTCCGCCGTCAGATGACAAATTTCACAATACCTTATTTTCTGGTGTATTCGGAGCATGACCCAATTACGCCCGCGTGGGGCAGTAAGGATTTTGCTCATGCGACTGTACAGCATCAACCTGATAACGAGGTTCTGATATTTTCAAATTTTCACTATCATCAGCACTTATTTTTAAAAGAGCCTGCGCGTACCGAGCTTTTGAGGAATATTGTGCAATGGATGGAGCATCGGTTGCACGCGCCGGACTGATCATCAACATGCATTGTTAGTGCTCGATTGTCAGTATCAATTGCCATAATTCCTTATACTTGTGATATTGTTTATGTTTAATAGCGTGGTTTTAATAGGATGTAAGGTGATAGAGGCATGATGAAGGCAATATTATCGGAACTAATACGGAAAATACCCGGAAAAGCAAGTTCGGAATGGCCTACGGGCGAGCCTTTTACGCTTGCTTTAGCGCATGGCACCATGTCGGTTGAGGTTTATGCGCCCAAGGATACCGATATACAAACGCCGCATGATCAAGATGAGTTGTATTTCATTCAATCGGGTCAGGGTGAGCTGGTGGTAATGGGCGAGCGCCATAAATTTGAGCCAGGTATGGTGTTCTTTGTTGCAGCTCATGTGGAGCATCGTTTTGAAAATTTTTCTCCGGATTTTTGTACCTGGGTTGTGTTCTGGGGTCCTAAAGGTGGCGAATGAATGTTCTAAGTGACAGAATTTATAACGATTATGTACAAATTTTATGGCTATAAGAAGTGTGACACGTGCCGCAAAGCTGAGCAATTTTTACAGCAAGCCGGAATTGATTATGAATTCATCGATATCACCGAAAATCCGCCAACCGCAGATGAATTAGCTGCTATTGCAGAAAGCGCCAACGTTTCACTGAGCAAACTCTTTAATGCCAGCGGGGTGCAGTACCGTCAACTAAAAATCAAAGAACAATTGCCCGCATTATCTAACAGGGAGATACTCACGATGCTCGCTGGCAATGGCCGTCTGATCAAAAGGCCATTGATTACCAATGGGAAACGCGCAACCGTAGGTTTTGACGCTGAGAGGTTTGCGCTTATCTGGAATTAACGTTTTCACCTACAGGTTCTGTACTCAGGCATCCGCAGGGTGTAACGCTGCGCGTACTATTTCTAGTTCCAGAAATAAACAAGCTTGCGCTTTATGTGTCATGCTTGTACTCTTTCAGCCACGATCGATACGAACAGTGTGTTATTCCATAACCGGATCAAGCAGGAGGCGAAATTGAGAGATCAACGTTTTTTAGTGCGTAAGGCGGCGGTATTGGGTGCTGGTGTGATGGGAGCGCAGATTGCTGCGCATCTGGTCAATGCTAATATAGAAACATTGTTGTTTGAGTTACCGGGTGAAGAAGATAATCCCAATGTCAGTGTAATTAAGGCAGTGGAGAAACTTAAAAAGCAGGAACCAGCTCCGTTATCGATCAAAACCAAAGCTGCCTGCATTCAACCGGCGAATTATGATCAACATCTGGAATTGCTCAAAGATTGTGATCTGGTGATCGAAGCGATTGCCGAGCGTATGGATTGGAAACGTGATCTGTACGTCAAGGTTGCGCCTTATCTGGGTGAACATACGATTTTCGCCAGTAATACCTCCGGATTATCAATCAATCAACTGGCAGAAGCTTTTCCACAAGCATTGCGACACCGTTTCTGCGGCATACATTTTTTTAACCCGCCGCGTTATATGCATCTGGTTGAATTGATTCCTTGTCAAATCAGTGATGCAGCTATGCTTGATCATTTGGAAGAGTTTCTGGTGACCGATCTGGGCAAAGGCGTGATACGCGCCAAAGACACCCCCAATTTTATTGCCAATCGCATTGGTGTGTTTTCGTTGCTCGCGACGATGCATCATGGACGGGAATTTAATTTTGGATTTGATCAGGTTGATGCCCTGACGGGTTCCCTGATTGGACGTCCTAAAAGCGCAACATTCCGTACCGCGGACGTGGTCGGCCTGGATACTTTGGCGCATGTCATCAATACCATGCGCGATACGCTGCCGGATGATCCCTGGCATCGTTATTTTGTTGTGCCAGAATGGCTGCAAGGGCTGATTGAAAAGGGTGCACTGGGTGAAAAAGTCAAGCGTGGAGTGTATCAGAAAATAAAAAGTGAAATTCATGTGCTTGACCTGTCGACGCAAGCTTATCGTTTGTCCGCAAGTGACGTGAATGAAGAACTGAAGCGACTGCTCAAGTACAGCAATCCTGCAGAAAAATTTGCTGCGTTACACAATAGTCAACAGCCGCAAGCGCAGTTTTTGTGGTCTATTTTTCGCGATTTGTTTCATTACTGTGCGGTGCAACTGGAAGCGATTGCTGATAATACACGTGATGTTGATCTGGCGGTACGGTGGGGATTTGGCTGGAACCAAGGGCCATTTGAAATTTGGCAGACAGCGGGTTGGGGACAAATTGTCGAATGGATACAAGAAGATATATCTACAGGAAAAAGCATGAGCCAGGCGCCATTGCCGCAATGGGTAATGACAATTGCCGCAAGCGACAAGCAAAGCGTACATACTGACCAAGGTTCGTTTGCTCCTGCTTCCGGAGAACTGCAACCGCGTTCAGAACTGCCAGTATATCAACGCCAGCTCTTTCCTGATCGATTGGTTGGTGAAGAAGCGATATACGGTGAGACCATATTTGAGACAGATGCCGTAAGAATGTGGCAAAGCGGCGATGGTATCGCCATACTCAGTTTCAAGAGCAAAATGCACACTATCGGTGTCGATGTGCTGGACGGTGTGCAACAGGCGGTTAAAGAGGCTGAGCAAAATTGGCGTGCCCTGGTGATCTGGCAGACTGAGCCGCCGTTCTCTGCCGGTGCTAATTTGCAGAAAGCCACTGAGCGACCCAAGATAGATGCCCAACATGGCAGTGCGCCGTCTGCACCACCGCAGCCACCGACTGCGTTTCAGTCATTTATGAAAAAATTTAGAAAATCGGCGCAGGCTACAGTATTGCAAGTGGCGCGTGAACTTGATCTCGCCGATGCATTAATGGCCAAGAAACTAGCAGAAGTGGAAGGAATGATTAAGCAGTTTCAGCAAGCTTCGCAAGCACTACGTTATTCGATGATTCCGACCGTTGCTGCCGTGGATGGTTTGGCGCTGGGCGGCGGATGCGAATTTGTCATGCATTGTGATCGTGCTGTGGCAACGTTGGAAAGTTATATTGGCTTGGTGGAAACTGGCGTTGGATTGCTTCCCGCAGGCGGTGGATGTAAGGAGTTTGCCGTGAGAGCGGCGCACTATGCCAAAGACGGAGATCCTTTTCCTTCATTGAAATATTATTTTCAAACAGTGGCGATGGCAGAACTGGCGAGAAGCGCAGAACAGGCGAAAGAACTTGGCTATTTGCGCCTTGCCGATACCGTGGTGATGAATCGTTTTGAATTGTTGCACGTGGCTAAGGCACAGGCAATAGCGTTAGCCGAAACTGGCTATCGTCCACCTTTACGTTTGCGGGAAATCCCAGTAGCAGGCAGCAGTGGTATTGCAACGATCCAGAGTCAGTTGGTTAATCTGCGCGAAGGTGATTTTATTTCCGAGCATGACTATCTGATTGCTACTAAGGTTGCGCACGTAATGTGTGGCGGTGATTTAACACCAGGCAGTTTGGTCGATGAAGATTGGTTCCTGGAACTGGAACGTGCAGCATTTATGGAGTTGCTGGCAACCGAAAAAACCCAGGCACGTATTGCACATACACTGAAAACCGGTAAACCACTTAGAAACTGATATCACGATTCACGGAGAATCCTATGACTAAGCAAACTCAAGAAGCCTATATTGTAGCTGCTGCACGTACTCCGGTGGGAAAAGCGCCGCGCGGCATGTTTAAAAACGTACGTCCTGATGATATGTTGGTGCATGTGCTGCATGCGGTGATGAAACAATGCGAAGGTTTGGATCCGGCAGCGATTGATGATGTGATTGTTGGTTGTGCCATGCCGGAAGCGGAACAAGGGATTAATGTCGCACGTGTGGCGTTGTTATTGGCGGGCTTGCCCAATAGCGTAGCAGGTATGACGATCAATCGTTTTTGTGCATCAGGCCTTCAGTCGGTAGCTCTGGCAGCGGATCGTATTCGCCTAGGAGAAGCCGACGTGATGATTGCGGGAGGCACTGAAAGCATGAGCATGATACCTATGATGGGTAACAAAGTTTCCATGAACCCATTGATGTTTCAACATGAAGAAAATGTTGCGATCGCTTATGGGATGGGTATGACCGCAGAGAAAGTGGCCGAACAATGGAAGGTTTCACGTGAGGATCAGGATGAGTTTGCGCTGACCAGTCATCAACGCGCAATAAAAGCCATCGAATCTGGCGAGTTCCAGCAGGAAATTGCACCTTATCCGGTGGACGAAAAGCGCCCTGATTTGGTTACGCACAATGTGCGTGAAAAAGTGATCTTAAAAAATACTGACGAAGGGCCGCGTGCCGATACCAATCTGGATGTGCTGGCCAAATTGAGACCGGTTTTTGCTGCCAAAGGCTCGGTAACCGCAGGAAATAGCTCGCAGATGTCAGATGGTGCCGGGGCGGTGGTTCTGATGAGTGAGGCGGCGATGAAACGTTATAATCTATCCCCATTAGGTCGATTTATTGGATTTTCGGTAGCGGGGGTGCCGCCAGAAATTATGGGTATCGGTCCGATCAAAGCCATTCCCAAAGTGCTCGCACAAACTGGAATCAAGCAGGATGATTTGGATTGGATTGAACTAAACGAGGCATTCGCGGCGCAAAGTCTTGCCGTGATTCGTGAGCTGGGGCTGGATCATAATAAAGTAAATCCTCTGGGTGGTGCAATTGCCTTGGGTCATCCGTTAGGCGCAACCGGATCAATCCGGGTGGCTACATTGCTGCATGGGTTGCGGCGCCATAAGCAGAAATATGGCATGGTCACCATGTGTGTTGGCAGCGGTATGGGTGCAGCAGGAGTGTTTGAGGCGCTTTAACAAACCGATGCAGCGTAAAAACTGATGAAAAAACAGTTTTTTTACTAAATTCAAAAGCCGGTCAGTCAAGCTCGCCCGGCTTTTAAATGTATTACCGTAATCGGTGACTGACCCATAGCGATGCCGCAAATAGCAGCACTGCGCCGCCTTGATGGGAAGCTGCCAGATGAATTGGCACTACCTGCAATAGCGTTGTGATACCTAAGCTGATTTGCACTGCCAGCATTAATAAAAAAAGATTACATGCAAGGCGTGTAGTGTCGGATAGTTCAGCTTTGCGCGATTTGAACCAAAAGAGTGGTACTAAAAAAGCTAATAACCATGCAATCAACCGATGATCAAATTGTACCGTGGTAATATTATCAAAGAAATTTCGATACCATGGCTCCAGAATAAAGAGGTCTGGCGGGATTAAATGTCCGTTCATTAACGGAAAGGTATTGTAAGCTAAGCCAGCGCGGATACCGGCAACAAAACCACCGGACAGGATCATGATAAAAATTAATGAAGTGAGGCTATAGGAGAATCGCCGTAAGCTTTGAATTTTTTCATTGGGTTTGGGGTGCTCGCTTTGCGGCACAAGTAGACCTAATGCGACCCAGAACATTGCGGCGAAAATCACAAAGGCCAATCCCAGATGTGCGGTAAGCCGGTACTGACTAACATGCGGATCGTTAACTAATCCACTCATGACCATGTACCATCCCATAAAACCCTGCAATCCTCCCAGAATAAATATCCCCGTTAGCTTAATTCCCAAGGATCGATCAATACTTTTTTTAACCAGAAAGTAAACAAAAGGGACAAAAAATACTACTCCGATAAGCCGCCCCAGCAAGCGATGAAAGTACTCCCACCAGAAAATATTTTTAAATTCACCAACACTCATGCCCTTATTGATTTTCTGATACTGTGGTGAAGCACGGTATTTTTCTAGTAGAACATCCCAATCTTCCTGTGTGATTGGAGGCATGGTACCCACTATGGGTTGCCATTCAACAATCGAAAGCCCTGATTCGGTTAATCGCGTAACACCACCAACTACTATCATGGCAAACACCATGACACAACAAATAAGTAACCAGATTGCTATAGGTTTTTGCATAGTCGTAAAAAAATTATTTCAGAAAATAAATCAATGAATCATGATGGATTGTTTTACTTGGCACGCATCAAACGATGCTTAGTGCGTTCCCATTCTTTTTGCTTCTCGGATTCGCGCTTATCATGTTGTTTCTTGCCTTTGGCCAAACCGATTTCCAGTTTAATCTTGCCTGTTTTATAATGCATATCCAATGGGACCAGAGTATATCCAGAACGCTCGACTTTTCCGATAAGTCGCCTGATTTGTTCTGCGTGCAACAACAATTTGCGAGTACGTATCGGATCAGGGTTGATATGCGTGGAGGCTGTATTAAGTGGACTGATATGACAGCCTATGAGATATAATGCGCTGTTTCGAATTATAACATAAGCTTCTTTTAGTTGAACTCGACCATCACGTATGGCTTTAACTTCCCATCCTTCCAGTACCAGGCCTGTTTCATACTTCTCTTCGATAAAATAATCGTGAAAGGCTTTTTTGTTTTGTACTATACTCATACTGGAACTAAGCAGTGGGAATGGCTAAAATTTCACGTATTTTATCAGTTTTTCGGTGTTTCCTCATTGATACGGATTGATTTACTTTATGGCAGAAATAGAAAAATCAGTTTTGGTTGAATACTCAGCAAGTCAAATGTTTGCATTGGTTGATAATGTCGAGGAATATCCAAAATTCCTTCCATGGTGCGGCGGTACTTCGGTTGACCCTCAGGATGAAGTAACTACACATGCTACAGTCAAGATTGACTATCATCATATCCGACATAGCTTTACCACTGAAAATAAGCGCTACCCACCTGATTTGATTGAAATGAGTCTGTTGGATGGTCCATTCGAGCATCTGGATGGTTATTGGCAGTTCGTTTCATTAGCAGAAGATGCCTGCAAAATAAAATTTCGTTTGCACTACACTTTTTCGAATAAAATCCTGGAGAAACTTGTTGGACCGGTGTTTCACATGATCGCGAATAGCTTCGTGGAATCCTTCATTGAGCGGGCGCAAGTAGTTTACGGCAAGCGATGACTACAGTTTTTCAAATTGAAATTGCTTATGCACTGCCGGAGATTCAAATTGTGAAAAAAATTAATGTGCCAGATGGTTGCACAGTTGAGCAAGCGATAGCAATTTCAGTAATTCTGGAGCAATTCCCGGAAATTGATCTGACTAAGAATAAGCTCGGTATTTTTGGAAAATTTGTGCAACTGGATACGAAATTGCGACCTGATGACAGGCTCGAAATTTACCGACCACTGATAATCGATCCGAAGGAAGTCAGAAGAATGCGTGCTAAACGTTCAGTATGCTCAGAAAATCGACGATAATCGTCATTACTGAAAGATATTTATAAGACTAATTTATCATCAGGTTATCCTGCTAAAATTGAATTTTGCGTTTATTTTTATTCTGAGTTTTGATTGTTACTTCTTAGCTATCTCAATCTTGCCTGAAGATCACGCTTCCTACAAATTGTGATGTATCGATAGCCTTGGAATTTCCACAGATCTGATTTTATGCTTGATATTGTATCCATTTTTTCATCTGGTGGCGCACTTTCCAATCACATCACAGGATTTCGCGCGCGCTCACAGCAATTAGAAATGGCGCAAACTATTGCGACAACCATAGCCAAGAATCAAGTATTGGTTGCCGAAGCAGGTACTGGAACCGGCAAGACTTTCGCCTATTTGGTGCCAGCTTTGCTGGCGGGCGGTAAGGTGATAATTTCAACTGGCACAAAAACACTACAAGATCAATTATTTAAGCGCGATATTCCGACGATACGTGCAGCCCTTAAAATACCGGTTACGACTGCATTATTAAAAGGGCGTGCCAATTATATTTGTCATTATCATTTGGAAAGAAGTCTGCAAGATACTCATCTAAGCTTTATCGATCATGACGAAATTCAATATCTGCAAAAAATTAAACGCTACGCTAACATCAGTAAAAGCGGAGATAAAAGTGGTCTTAGTGAAGTGCCCGAAATGGCTGCCATTTGGCAGCATGTAACTTCAACCCGAGATAACTGCTTGGGTTCCGAATGTCCCAGCTATAAACAATGTTTTGTAATGGAGGCGCGCAAGCAAGCATTAGCGGCAGATATTGTAGTGGTTAATCATCACTTGTTTTTTGCGGATGTCATGTTGCGTGATGAAGGTTTGTCTGAATTGTTGCCTGCCTGTAGTACGGTTATTTTTGATGAAGCACATCAATTACCGGAAACGGCCAGTTTGTTTTTTGGTGAATCGATCAGTACCGGACAGTTGCTGGATCTTGCACGCGATGCAAAATTGGAGGCCATCCAGTCCGCAGGTGATTTTGTGCCGCTGCCTGACGCAATTGCTGCTATGGAAAAAGCTGCGCGGGATTTGCGCCTGACCATCATAGAAGATAACACGCGGCTATCGTTATCGGCGATAAATCAACAGCCGAATTTTAATGTTGCATTGAATCAACTGCTGGAGCAGTTGATTCACTTGGTCAAGTTGCTGGAGAGTCAGGCTGAACGATCCGAGGGGTTGGAAAATTGCCGCCAGCGAGCAACCAATCATCTGTATTTGATTCAACGCTGGTGTGATGAAACAGAGATGCAAGATTATGTTCGCTGGATTGAAGTTTACCATCAAGCATTGCAACTCAATGCGACTCCACTATCGATTTCTGAAATCTTCCAGAAACAAATGCTGGCATCGCCACGTGCTTGGATTTTTACTTCAGCGACGTTGTCGGTCAAAAAGGATTTTTTTCATTACAATAGTGAAATGGGATTGATCACAGCACAAACCGCCTGTTGGGATAGCCCATTCAACTTTTCTGAGCAGGCGCTGCTCTATGTGCCGGTTGGGTTGCCGGAACCGCATCATAAAACTTATATCGATCAGGTTGTTCAATCGGCATTGCCGGTTTTGCGCGCCAGTCGGGGACGCGCATTTTTCCTGTGCACCAGTTTACGCGCGATGCAGCGGATTTATGAGTTATTACAGAATTCCGATGATTTCGACGATTTTCCGCTATTACTGCAGGGGCAGGGGTCGCGCACATATATGCTGGAGCGTTTCCGCGAATTAGAGAATGCAATCCTGGTGGGCAGTCAATCTTTCTGGGAAGGGGTCGATGTGCGAGGTGAGGCATTGTCACTGGTTATTATTGATAAACTTCCGTTTGCCCCTCCGGATGATCCTGTTTTATCAGCACGAATTGAGAAGATTAATAGCGCAGGTCGCAATGCTTTTATGGAGTATCAATTACCTCGCGCTATTATTAATTTGAAGCAAGGCGCTGGCCGATTGATCCGGGATGAAACGGATCGTGGTGTTTTGATGATTTGTGATCCGCGTTTGACAACAAAAGCTTATGGCAGGCAAATATGGCAGAGTTTGCCTCCCATGAAGCGAACGCGTGATTTGGCAGAGGTTGAACGCTTTTTCGGTGTTGCTTAGACAGGGTTGACTGAATCTTTCTCCGCAGTTATCAAAGAATTAACTAAGGTATAAATAGTTAGGATTATGAAATTAGCAACATGGAATGTTAATTCACTCAAAGTGCGTTTGTCACAAGTCATTGACTGGTTAATGGAAAATCAACCTGATGTGCTATGTTTGCAGGAAATTAAATTAATTAATGAAAACTTTCCTGTAAATGAAATAAAAGTTGCAGGATATGAATCAGTATTTATTGGGCAGAAAACTTATAATGGGGTTGCGATACTCAGTAAACAAGCAGCAAGTAAAGTCATTACCGCAATACCCGGTTTGGCGGACGAACAGAAGAGAGTAATTGCTGCAACTTATGGTGATCTACGTGTCATTTCTGCATATGTACCGAATGGGGAACAGGTTGGATCAGAGAAATATAGTTACAAACTACGCTGGTTGCCGCACTTTACACAATGGCTGCAGCAGGAATTAATAGATTATAAGAAATTGGCAGTGTTAGGCGATTTTAATATCGCGCCGGAGGATCGCGATGTTTATGATCCTAAGCTCTGGGAAGGGAGGGTGTTATGTAGCGAACCGGAACGCACTGCTTTCAGGAATTTACTTAGCTTGGGATTGACAGATAGCTTTCGCTTGTTTGAACAGCCAGAAAAATCATATACTTGGTGGGATTATCGTATGATGGCTTTTCGCCGTAACCAGGGGTTGCGGATCGATCACATATTACTCAGCGGCGAACTCTCCAGTGCATGTGTGGCATGTACGGTTGATAAAGCGGTGCGCAAATTAGAACGCCCATCGGATCATGTGCCCGTTATAGTTGAGCTATCTCTCTGAACCGGATACTAAGGTTGTTGTACATCGTTATTGATGGAGTCGATGCAAGTAATTTACTGGCGATAGAGCGTAATTTATGTCGAAACAAGATATTTTGAGCCTGATTCAAACGTCGCAATAGCAACCCATATTATTTTGTTTAAGAATATCTGTTAAGTTTGAGATTTATCTCATGTATTTAAAAATAGAATTAAATAAATTTCGACTATTGGCATCACCCAGTTACTGTTATCTCTAGACTTTATCCTTCAATAAATATTTGATAATTAGGTAAAATTTCATGAAGTAACTATAAACACCATTTTTACTAAAACTTTATATCGCTCCATATAGGATGGAATAAAGTAAATAATTAACCACATAAATATAATAGCTTTATTGCTGTTAATGCTAAAAGTCTGACCGATATGTGAAAGCCATATTTTTACTTGTTAAGTATTATAAATCATCTGCTTAAATCACACATAACTGTACCGCAGGAGAAATCAATAGCAAACGAAAGTTATCACAAACCATTAGAAGAGCTAACAGATGAAACTAGAGATATGCACCGACCGATAAGCTCGCACAATAAATTTCCCTCTATTTTGTTATCTGCTTGGTGTCGAATTCAGTCAAGCGATGTCAGATTCAATTCGGAGTAATTGTTGAAACTGTCAGAATCAAAAGTGGGTTAGTGTATTATCTAATTTTACTCGGTATCTTTTTCAGATCATCCTTCATTAATTCCAGATTTTTTTCGCGAGTACTGATTTCCTCTCGTAATCTATCTACCCGATTGAGATATCTTTGGTAATTGCGTTCACTTCCCAGGCGATCCGGCATGCCATCTTTATATTCGTTTTTTACCTCATTGAGCTGATTCTCTTCCTCGGCAATTTTATTTTGCAGTTGTTCGCGTTGGGTTTCGACTTTCATCGATTCTCTTCGCTTCTCAATACGCTCTTCAACTGCTCCCAAATCTACAGGTGGTACGACAATAATCGATGGTAAATCAATGCGCTTGGCATCGTTGGAAGGGATATTCGAGTAAGTTACGTTGCCATGCTCATCGATCTGTTTATAAACATCCGCATAAGATAAGCTAGAGAAGAAAATTAAAGTAATGAACAAAAGATTGTTTCTTGACATTTTATCGGTTGAGTTCTTTTTTTAAAGCCGCAACGTTTCTTTGATGCTTGAACAATTTATTTCGCAACTGTACAACCTTTTCCTGAGAACTATTGTTTAATTCGGGCTTATTGCGGATCTCATCCAAAAATTTCTGCGTATCATTAAATAGCTTTTCTTCAGCTATGAGCTCTTGCTTGAGAATTTGGTGACGCATGCCATCACGATCTTTCTGTGCTGTTTCTTTTATGCGCGGAAGATTTGAGTTTAGGCTTGTTTTTGGTTGACTGGATATTGTATTTCTGGAGAACGAGGTAATAGAAATTTTTTCTGCATTTGAAATGCGGCGATTTGTGAATGTGATATTGCCGTCTTTATCTACAAATTTATAAATTTCTGAACCGGCTATTGCCTGAGGGAAGCCAACCGGAAGTATAAAGATCAATAAAATCAATAATGTTCTAGTTTTCATATTTTTCTGAAAGAATATTGATGACAGTTGCAACCGACTGATAAGTTTATCAAAGTTTTCTTTAATGAAAAGCAAAAAAAGAACTACCAATTCCTCCTTATTACTCTACTTAATATGTATCAGGTATACGTCAATCTTATGGGTTATTAGTGTTGCTCAGCGTATTCTATTTTGCTGAATTTGTAAAAATTATAAGCTGTAATATAAATCGAATTCAATTGGATGTGTAGTGGCGCGTAATAATTTCACCTCATCCATCTTAAGCTGAATAAATGCGTCGATCAGATCATTGGAGAACACGCCACCACGAATCAGAAAATCCCGATCTTTATCCAAGCATTCCAAAGCTTCATCTAACGAGGCACAGGCATTAGGTACTTTGGCGGCTTCTTCTGGCGGTAAGTCATAAAGATTCTTATCCATTGGATCACCAGGGTGTATTTTATTTTGGATACCATCTAAACCAGCCATCATTAATGCAGTAAAGGCTAGATAAGGATTCGCAGTTGGATCGGGAAAACGAACCTCAATGCGTCGCCCCTTGGGATTGCTAGTATGTGGAATACGAATTGCAGCCGATCTGTTGCTGGCTGAATAAGCCAGATTGATCGGAGCTTCAAATCCGGCGACCAATCGTTTATATGAGTTTGTGCTAGGATTGCAGATGCCATTAAGTGCTTTGGCATGCCGGAGGATGCCGCCGATATAATGTAAAGCGATCTCAGATAAGCCTGCGTAACCATTGCCAGAGAATAAATTTTTGCCATCTTTCCAGATCGACTGATGCACATGCATGCCGGAACCATTATCGCCCACGATCGGCTTGGGCATAAAAGTTGCCGTTTTGCCGTATGAATGCGCAACGTTATGTATGACATATTTAAGGACCTGGTTCCAGTCCGCGCGTTTTACAAGACTGTTAAAGCGCGTGCCTATTTCGCATTGACCTGCGGTAGCTACTTCATGGTGATGAACTTCCACGGCTACACCCATTTCCTCCAGAGTCAAGCACATTGCAGAGCGAATATCCTGTAATGAGTCTACCGGAGGGACAGGAAAGTAGCCTCCTTTGATGGCGGGGCGATGACCGACGTTACCGCTTTCGTATTTGATTGCCGAACTCCAGGCTGCTTCATCTGATTCTATTTTGACCGAACAACCCGACATGCCGGTATGCCAACGTACCGAATCGAAAATAAAGAATTCAGGTTCCGGGCCGAAGTAGGCAACATCTCCTATGCCAGTTGATTTTAGGTAAATTTCTCCACGCTTGGCTAATGAGCGTGGATCGCGGCTATACCCTTTGCCATCAGCGGGCTCGACCACATCGCAGGTAAGCAACAGTGTGGGTTCATCCATGAATGGATCTAAATTGGCGGTATCAGGGTCAGGGATTAATAACATATCTGAAGCTTGAATGCTTTTCCAACCACCAATTGATGATCCGTCAAAAGAGTGACCATCTTCAAATTTATCTGCATCAAAAGTGTGTGCCGGCAGAGTGACATGATGTTCTTTTCCATTGGTATCGGTAAAACGCAAATCAACGAATTTGATTTCATTGTCTTGAATCAATTTCAAAACATCAGCTACCACCATATTTATTTCTCCCAACTAACGTCACGTATTTTATAAAAGAAGCACACTCAGATAAGATTATACCAGCACAACAGCCGAATAATTTGAAACGATATTAACGATTATTATCAACCAAACTGAATGGGAATAGATCAGCATGTATCTGGCTGTGCATTCTATTGTAGTATCATGAACAATGTCGTTTTGGTTCGCGGGAAGTCAATTTGCAGGCAATGTGTATATCAATAATGCATTGTTCTGGTTAATCAGTGGGAATTTGCAGTAGTTCTATTCTGAATGTCCGAAGCACTTAACATACTAAAGGAAGTTTTTGGTTATCCAGCTTTTCGCGGGCAGCAAGCGGAAGTAATTGCGCATCTTGCCAATGGAGGCGACTGTTTGGTATTGATGCCAACGGGCGGTGGTAAGTCGTTGTGTTATCAAATTCCAGCGTTATTGCGTAATGGTGTCGCTATTGTCGTGTCTCCGCTCATTGCTTTGATGCAGAATCAAGTTACTGCATTGCACGAGATTGGAGTGCGTGCCGCGGTTCTGAATTCTTCACTATCACAACAAGAAGCTATGCAGGTTGAGCAGAGGCTTTTAGCAAACCAATATGATTTGCTGTATGTGGCACCTGAGCGCTTGTTGACTGCGCGGTTTCTGAATCTAATTGCACGCATTCCGCTTGCCTTGTTCGCAATTGATGAGGCCCATTGTGTTTCGCAATGGGGACATGACTTTCGTCCAGAATACATTCAGTTATCCATTTTGCACAAACGCTTTCCTGAGGTTCCCCGTATTGCATTAACGGCAACTGCTGACATGGAAACGCGTAAGGAAATCATTGAGCGGCTTGGGCTGGATATCGCCAAGATATTTGTGTCGAGTTTTGATCGGCCGAATATTCGCTATCAGATCGTCGATAAAACCAACAGCCGCTCGCAACTACTGACTTTCATTCAAGCGGAACATCCAGGAGATGCTGGAATTGTGTATTGTCTGTCGCGTAAAAAGGTGGAAGAAACGACTCTTTGGTTGAAGAAACAAGGCCTGCATGCGGTAGCCTACCATGCTGGGATGAGCATGCAACAGCGAAGCATGAATCAGGAAAAATTTTTGCGCGAGGAGGGTGTCGTGATGGTTGCTACGATTGCGTTCGGTATGGGTATTGACAAGCCGGATGTACGTTTTGTTGCGCATCTGGATTTACCGAAAAGCATTGAGGGATATTATCAGGAAACCGGGCGGGCTGGGCGCGATGGACAGGCAGCTAATGCCTGGATGGCATATGGTCTCGGCGACGTTATTCAGCTGCGACGTATGATTCAAGAATCCGATGCGCAGCTTAAATTTAAGCAAGTTTCCGCGCGTAAACTGGAGGCCATGTTGTCGCTATGCGAGACGACTAACTGTCGTCGTATTCGAATGTTAAGTTATTTTGGTGAGATAATCGACACAATGGGGTGCGGAAATTGTGACACTTGCTTAAACCCGCCCAAAGTCTGGGATGCTACAGTCGAAGTGCAAAAGGCTATGTCGTGCGTTTATCGTACCGGACAGATTTTCGGCGCAGGCCATTTGATTGATGTTTTGCGTGGCAATCTGACCGCTCGTGTAAAAGAATGGCATCACGACAGAATCAGTACTTTTGCGATTGGAGAAAAGTTGCCTGAAAAAACCTGGCGTGCGATATTTCGCCAAATTGTTGCGCTAGGCTTGTTGACAACGGACAGTGAAGGGCACGGTGCTTTGCATCTGACAGAGGCTAGCCGTGCTGTACTTAAAGGCCAGCAGAGCGTCTATTTGCGTCAGCAAACAAGAACAGAGCGATTATCTGGAAAGCGCAGTGATGATGATCCGATGCCTCTGGATTCAGCTGAGCGTTATTTGTGGGAGCAGTTACGTTTATGGCGGGCGAAGATAGCCAAAGAGCATGGTGTTCCGGCCTACGTAATTTTTCATGACGCTACTTTGCATGAATTGGTGCGTTTACGCCCACAAACGGAAGAGGAATTGAGCCAAGTGACAGGCGTCGGTGCACGCAAACTCGATAAATATGGCCATCACCTGGTGGAAATCCTGCGTGGGAGCTAAGAAAGCATCGCTTGACATGATTTAAGTTAAGGGGTGTTGATAACCAAGTGCTTGAAATTTTTTTCTGTTCTGTTATATACTCAAATCCTCAAAATAAATATGGTAAATATAAATAAGGAAATTATGTGATGAAATTATCAATTTTTACTGTAGCGCTTTTAGTTTTTTTAACAGCCTGCGGAAGCGCTGATATGGGCGATCCAAGCGCTAGCGCCGATGACTGCCAATTTGGAATAGATGGTAATGGTAATTGCCTGAAAGAGGGACAAGATCCCCGCCCTTACGGTGGAACCAGCAAACCTGGACATTAATTGTCAAAGATTTTCATAGCACAATAATCTCATTCAAACGTGAGACAAAAAAAGCCGCCTGAAGAGGCGGTTTTTTTTGTCTCTGTAATTATGCTTGTTTACAAGTTTGATAGAAGCCGTAAAAAATGGAATCCATGTGGTTAAGGTTCAGCAGTGACTAGATTTGTATAGTATCGTAGTGTATAAATTTTGATGGTGAGAAATAACACGGTTCTTTCTGCTTTCGTTGCCGATTATAGAAGTTTCCTGTGTATTCGGTATTCTCCTGAATTGCTGCTTGGTCGCGTCAAGAATTTTAAGAATACGCCAGTTCAGTTTTAAGTATGTTCCAGAAGTTTTTTTTCCATTGAAGCATTGTTATATCAATCGCTCTTGCAACTCATGGAAGTGATCATGCCAAACTTGCCTCAACAAGCTAAGCATAAGTATGAATAATTTTCAATGCATCTGAACGATTCCAGGTTCCCTGCGATTCTGCTTTGACCGCAGGCAGTTGATTGGACGCGCTCCTTTGCACGGTATAAACGCGCACGCTTCCCTGATCATCAGGAAGTTTAGAGATAGGTATTCGGTTGTTCAGAATATTCTGGTAACGTGCTGGTGATATTCTATCTTTGGCAGGTAAATTCATCCATGGCCGCACTATTTCAAACAATCCATCGCGCTGTGCAATATCTCTATCATGAAATTCTTTGTGAACAATACCCGAAGCGACAGACATCCATTGCACATCTCCAGGGCCTATCTTTCCCCCTCGTCTGAGTTGTTGTGATGTTCTACTTCGCTACTATATTTCAAAGCCACGATGAGGATGTTCATCTACGCCTATGCGTTTAGTTGTCGGCGGAAATTCCAGCGGGTCTGCATAATCAAACAGTAAAAAAGAACTAATGGTTACTCCCGGCTGTGGCTAACTAAACAGGGAAGGAACAGGAAAGCTGTTGTCGATCCAATAAAGCTCATTACTACGCATTATATGTTGGAGTTTCTCGGCAGTTGACCCAAGTTTGGTTGTGAGCATCTTCTTTTTCCTCCTACTATAATATAGCCTTCGTAGGCTATACGTTCACACACTGTTGAAAACCTAGGTTTCTTCAAAAGTCGCGTTCGGGAATACAGAACAATGCAACATCAATTTGATAACATGAATGCCTTTCTACAGGCAATGGTAACTGGCAGTATCAGCGTGTGCAGCACAGCGTATTGGTCTGTCAAAATTCGTTGTCAGTAAACGTACCAGAGATCCCGAAACTGTCTTAAAGGTTGAGTGGTTGCATTGATCAGGCGTAGTGTGCCCTCGACAGATAAAGAAACTGCATTCTATCAGCGTGAGCGTGCAATAATGTTGCAGTTTGATCAGTCAACAGAAGCACTTATTGAACAAGACATAGGCTCCGTTCAAAGATTAATCGCAGTCGAATCGTCCTAATGATGGCTAGCCAATGCGCAATGTAGCGATTTCAGGGCTTGGAATTACTATTTTTCCAATATTTATAGCTGTGGGAGTCTTGATGGAAGGTCAGTTAATCAATGCATTGCCGTTCATCACCCGATGGCAGATAAAATCTACGAGATTTATTCACAAAATCGTCATCTGTTAAATAAAGTTCGTATGATCATTGATCATCTGGTTGCTTTGTCTGGCAGAGATCCTCATTGAGAAAGAGATTTGAAGATGTCGATTGTTTTTTGATAAGAAGATACTCATAAATATTTAGCCAGTTAAAACATAAGAGGAAGATATGATGATAAAAATTATCGGAATTACGGGTAGTCTGCGGAGTGGCTCATTCAATACTGCACTTTTACGTGCAGCCAAAGAAATGGCTCCCAACAATGTTGCATTTGAGATCGAAACGCTCAAGGGTATCCCACTCTACGACGGAGATATTGAGAGTGCCGAAGGTATTCCCGAAACAGTAATTACGCTACAGGAGAAAATTGCGGCTGCTGATGGATTATTACTGGCTACGCCGGAGTACAATAACTCCATACCCGGCGTATTCAAGAATGCGTTGGACTGGCTGTCACGGCCACCGAGCGCGACTGCACGGGTTTTCGGTAGTCGTCCGGTTGCAATAATAGGCACCACTCCCGGTGGATTTGGTACAGTACTTTCACAAAATGCCTGGCTGCCTGTGTTACGAACATTAGGAACGCATCCGTGGTTCGGTGGACGACTATTGGTTTCTCGGGCACATCAAGTCTTCAATGAGTCCGGCGAGATGGTAGATGAAAAGGTGCGCAAACAACTGGCAGACTTCCTTATTGGGTTTGTCGAATTTATTCAAGTCAACGACAAGGTGCAGAAATAAAATACTCAGGCACTGAAAATGACGATGATACGATTCTTATCTTTTTGTCTTTGCAGCGGTGAATTTGGGCGCTACATAATGGGTGACTATAGGTTCGCTTCCGCTTACGAGTAATGTATGAATTTCTGTCTGTAAATCTCGATCCGCATGAGTTACGCGTTCGTGCTGACGAAGATGTTCGATCCATGAGTCGACGCAAAAGGATTCAATAAAGTGATGTGGCTTCTCGGTATGCTCGAACACGCCCCAGGCAAAAGCACCATCGCGACGACGGCGTTTACTGAGTTCACGTATCTTGGTTAAAAACTCACTTGTTTTGTCGTTCCGAACCGTATACTGAATCGTTATCAGGACCGGCCCGCGATCATGTGACACACTCTCATGCACTAATGGCGTCGGCCAATGCATTGAAGGTGTGAGATCAACATCATCAACGTCACCGATGTGCCAGCGCCAAGTGACCAGTACGGCTACTAATGTACCGATCGCTGCAAGCATCAATGATGTTGAAATGCTTGTCATTTCAGCAACTTTTCCCCACAGCAGGCTGCCAAGTGCCATAGAACCCATGAAGACAGCCATAAATACAGCGAGCCCACGTGAGCGCACCCAATTCGGAAGTGCCATTTGCGCCGTTACCTGGAGTGATGACAAGACAGTGATCCATGCAATTCCACTCACACTCATCGCCAAACACAGAAAAATCAATTGATCAAAGATTGCCAACGCAAACATGGTGCTTGCATACACGACTGCCGCTAACGCAACTAACATATCACGTGAGATTTTTTTACGAAGCTTGGGTAACACGAGAGCTCCGATGACAGCTCCAGCGCCGATGGAAGCTACCAGGATACCGAATGTCTCCGGCCCTCCAATTGTCATGCTCTTGACCAATAGTGGCAATAGAGCCCAGGAAGCACTGGCAAAAAGAAAAAATCCAAACCCTCGAATGATAGCTGCTTGAAGATCAGGTGCGTGACGTGCAAAACGAAAGCCGGAACGTAGAGCACTAAAAAATCTTTCGTTCGGCAATTCACTGATCGGAACCTCGCGTTGCCAGCGTGCCAGAGCTAAGATGACAAGTAAATATGAGAACGCATTTAAAATGAATACTGGACCCGTTCCAGCAAAGGATACAATTATTCCGGCCAGTGCCGGACCAATTGTACGTGCCATATTGATACCGAGGCTATTCAAAGCGATAGCAGACTGTAACTCAGTGCGCGGCACAAGTTCCGGCGTCATCGCAGCCCACGCTGGCATCATCATTGCTGTCCCGATTCCCATCGCAAAAGTCAATGCGATCAAAGTCCATGCCGAGGTAATACCACTCAGCGTCATAAATCCTAGTAGCCCAGCTACCAGTGCCAACCATAACTGCACTACGATAAGATAGCTGCGTCGATCAACGATATCAGCCAAGGCGCCCGCGGGCATGGCCAATAAAAAAATGGGCAGAGTGGTAGCGGTCTGGATCATCGCTACCATTATCGGTGTTGGCGACAAAGTGGTCATTAACCAGCTAGCGCCGATATCATGCATCCAGGTTCCGATGTTTGACACGAGGGTGGCCACCCATAACATACGAAAAACAGGAATCCTAAGCGGAGACCATGTCGATGTCGTATTGATTAAGTCGTTCAAGTTTTTGCCTGCATACTGAAAGACCAGATTCTTCCAAGCTCCACTATCGTATCTTCATAAGTATATGATAGAAGCAGAAAAATTTATATTCTTGGCTGCGAAGGTTGATGTTTGTTGTGGAAATTATCCTTGCTATATTGGACTGCAATCCTGGTTGTCCCCAGATGTGCTCGTATTCTTGTCATTATAAATCTGGTTCGTCTCATCCAGAAGGCATGTATATATCATACTACCAACTCGTGGTCATGAGCTGAGGTCTTTTGGACGCCGAGTTTCTGTCGATGCGCTATAGCGCATGACTAGATGTGGGAATGCGCAAGAAAATAACACTGCCGACGGTTGGTATCGCCGGCAGTGTTATAACAGATGCGCTGATTGAGTTTTCAAGACAATATCTTGTATATCAACACTGTTGAAGCAACAAGCAGTAATAGTTGAACAGGTTGTTAAAATCGCAGCACTTATCAAATCTTTAACTCATACTAAAAGCTAAATAAAATTTTTTTTTCGGTGTGTCCTGCGGTTGAGGTCCGTTCAACTCAATTATTACTGAGCGATGGTGTCAATACACTCACCATATTATTTATTGCGATGAAAGCAAAGATCGTCCATTCAAATCTTTAGCTTCTCTTGCATTATTGGTATAAAACCCTTTGAGCTGCTCAAGTTGTGCAGCTGAAACCGTGATTACTTTGGGCAGAAGATACCATTGTACGCCTTCGCTGCATGGTGGCGTAGTTAATGAACCTGCAATTGTATAGTAATCCAGGTTTGCGGGATCCAGATCAGCAGGAAGCAATTGTGCAGGATTGATCTGTATGCCGGCACTTGCGTTCTTACCGTTTTCTTCATGTGGAGTGTTTTCCAGAATGGTTCCAAATATTGGATTCTCATCACCAATATCAATTGCGACAGCCAGGACTATAATCCTTCCATCCTCATTGATATGAACATAATGCAGTTCGGCCGGAAAATTTTTGCCTTTCACGACATGTTCACTGGGTTCATGAAAGTGAAATTGAATCAATGGAAATGATTCCTCTCCTATCATCAACGCACCCTTATAATCTGTAGATGTATTTACTTGCACGCCATGCCCGCTATTGAAGAAAACCGGTGCAGTGTCAGTGCCATATAAAGCTGCTAGTTTACTGAGAGGTTTTGAGTCGTTGATAGTTGCAGCTCCAAGATCAATCGGGGATTGATGCTTGCCTATACCACATTCTCCAAAAGGATAGTTCAGTGGCACGTTTTGTGTTGGATCCTGAATTGCCCACCAAGTTGCCTGTTCATCATGGCTCCAGTGCGGTGAAGCAGAGACAGCCAGGGTTGCGTAACATGTAAAAATTGTAAAAGCCAAGTTTCTCAATATCTTTGTATTCATGAATTAACTCCGATTGCAAATAGTAATTGGATTAGCAAGGGTGATTTCTACAGTATTCAATCATTGATGGCTTATTATCCTGATTGGAGTCTTGAGATGATTGAGAGCTTGTGCTCTCAGTTGACGCATTGGGTTGAGCGGATTGTTTCTGCTGGCTAGCGTCAGGCGATGATCTTTTTTGCTGACTAGGTTCAATCAGCAATTTTGATTTACTATCATCTGACTCAGCAAAACATGAAGCAATACTTAAACTTAATGACACAGCCAAAAATAGTTTTATAAGCATGATTTTCCTCTTTAATTAAAGAAAGATTTTTATTCACAATTTGCAAAATGTGGCTTGCACATTATCACAAGGAAGTTGAGAAAATGTTAATAGAATGTTATGAATGTGTTAATAAAGTGTCAACAAAAACAGCTGACAATATCATTTTTATTACAATTGAAGTTAAATTTGTTCTTGTTAATTACGAAAATTGTAGATTTATAAGCTCAATTCTGAGCTAACACATTTTTCCTAAACATCTTTTATTACAGAGTGTTATTCTGCGAGAAATTTAAATTCTCTTGAGAGATATTTCTTTGGTGCTCATAAATCAAGCGTATTGCCCCTTTCTATATTTCCGGTGCATATCAGGTTTTTTATAACTCTCTCCTCATAAGAAAAAGAATCTTCGGTAAAACTGGAGCAGTTCATTATTAAAATTCCGATTCAATGCCACCTTAAAAGTAGTTATATATCATGCTAATAGCCTAGAATAATAATTATCAAGAGAAAACAAACTCAGCATATAAAAAATATGAGTGTATGAATTACACAACAATATAAAGTCGAAACTTCGGTGTTACAGTAGGGATTTGAAGGATTATCATGTAAATTTGAAGCTGAAAGCTTTTTTTTAGGAAGATGCAGGATTTTGCACGTCTGGATCAGGACTTATGTAATTGTCATGTTATAGCTTGATCGGACTTAACTCATTAAGGGGAAAATCACCATGCTCGCGTTTCTCTTCTACGTCATTTTGTTCGTGGTTGTCATCGTTGGTCTGATTCTGGCCGTTCCATTGATACGCCGTCATTTGGTTACCAATCAAATATTGAAAATTTTTCGCAAAATGCTGCCGCAAATCTCGCAAACGGAGCAGGAAGCATTGGATGCCGGTACGGTGTGGTGGGAAGGCGATTTATTCAGCGGAAAACCCGATTGGAAAAAATTACTGGCTTATCCTAAGCCGCAATTAACACCAGAGGAGCAAGCATTCCTCGATGGTCCGGTAGAGCAGTTGTGTGTGATGCTGGATGAATGGAAGATTACGCATGAATTAAAGGATTTGCCACCGGAGGTGTGGCAATTCGTCAAGGAAAAAGGTTTCTTTGGTTTGATTATTCCCAAGCAATATGGTGGTTACGGTTTTTCAGCGTTGGCCCATTCAGAAGTTGTGATGAAGATCGGCTCGCGTAGCGGTACGGCGGCGGTGACGGTAATGGTGCCAAATTCACTCGGGCCGGCTGAACTTCTATTGCATTACGGCACTGAAAATCAGAAGGAATATTATTTGCCGCGTCTTGCCAAAGGATTGGAAGTGCCTTGCTTTGCGCTGACTTCACCGGAAGCGGGTTCCGATGCCGGTGCGATGCCGGATTTTGGTGTCGTGTGCCGCGGCGAGTATGACGGTAAAGCAGACATCCTGGGTATGCGGGTAACCTGGGAAAAGCGCTATATTACGCTGGGACCGGTTGCAACTATTCTGGGATTGGCTTTCAAACTATATGATCCGGATCGGTTGTTAGGTAAAGAGGAAGACCTGGGCATTACGTTGGCTCTTATTCCCACGAATACGCCGGGTGTCAATATTGGTCGTCGTCACTATCCATTGAATGGCGCATTCCAGAATGGTCCAAATTCTGGTAAAGAAGTATTTATTCCAATGGACTGGATTATCGGTGGACAAGAAGGTGTTGGGCAAGGATGGCGTATGCTGATGAATTGTCTGTCCGTAGGGCGAGCCATTTCGTTGCCAGCGACCAGTGTGGGTGCGGCTAAATTGGCTGCCCGCACCTGTGGCGCCTATAGCCGGGTACGTACGCAATTCAAAACTCCGATCGGTTACTTTGAAGGCGTCGAGGAAGCATTGGGTCGTATTGGCGGTAACACCTACATGATGGATGCCGCGCGTGTCTTGACAATCGCTGCAGTTGATCTGGGTGAGAAACCTTCGGTGGCATCGGCAATCGTCAAATACCATTTGACCGAGCGTGGACGATTGGCGATCAACGATGCCATGGATATTCACGGTGGTAAAGGTATTTGTATCGGCCCAAGAAACTATCTGGGACGCACTTATCAGCAGATTCCTGTCAGTATCACCGTTGAAGGTGCCAATATTCTGACACGTAACATGATTATTTTCGGCCAGGGTGCATTACGCTGCCATCCTTATCTGTTAAAAGAGGTGAATGCTGCGCATGATAAAAATCAAGATAGTGCGTCGCTGGCATTTGATGAAGCCTTAATCGGGCATGCAAAGTTCATATTGCGGAATACCGCGAACAGTTTTGTGTATGCATTGTTCGGCAATCACATCAAGGACAATGCGCCGGAAAACTGTACGCCGGAGACGGCTGCCTATTATCGCCAATTGGCTCGTTTTTCCGCCAGTTTCGCCTTTATTGCGGATATCGGACTTATACGCTTGGGTGGATCACTTAAACGCAGGGAAAGGTTATCAGCCCGGTTAGGTGATATTCTGAGTATGTTGTATTTATGTTCGGCGACGCTGAAGCGCTTTGAGGATGATGGCCGTCCAAATTCTGATTTACCATTGCTGCACTGGTCCATGCAGGATGGCATTTATCGTATGCAACAAGCATTCGATGAATTCCTGGCCAATATTCCGGGACATTTTACCTTCGTTTGGTTGCTGAGAGTCTTGGTCTTCCCGCTCGGTAAGCGTTGTAGACCGCCTCTTGATGTGCTGGCACATGAAGTTGCCAGGCTAATGATGGCACCCGGTGCTGTGCGTGATCGATTGACTGCCGGCATTCATGTGCCGACTGCAGAACATGAACCGATGGCTGAGTTGGAGCAGGCATTGCAATGCGTTATCGAATGTGGAGCGATCGAAGCTAAGCTGCGGGAAGCTGTCAAGTTACGCAAAATTTCCGACCATGGTGATGGACAGATTGATCAGGCAGTGCAATTGAACGTGATCACCGAGGTAGAAGCAAGCCTGCTGAACAAATTGAAAGATTTACGCAGCAAGGTAATAAAAGTTGATGATTTTAAACAGGATTTTGAAAGAGAGGCAAAATCTTCTAATAACGAAAGTATTAGTGCAACCAGAAGCATTGATGCTGTGATGAGCGCTAAAGGCGCTATCAACGCTAATTATGTTATCGATAATGATATTGTGGATGAGACTGATGACACAACTACCACTGGTAAAGTTAAAAATAGTGCCAAAACCACGAGCAGAAAGAAAAGTAATCCTGTGACAGAAGATACTGAGATTGTGGAAACAGTTAAATGAACTGGTATGTAAGATATCAGTGAATACGATGACGCAGTATCGGTAGTCAAAGTTGGAGTGTGCGCATAAGAGGGAATGCTATGCAAATCGAGCAAGACGCAATGACCAGCGTTATTCCGGTGGAAAAAGCGAAAACACTGGATGGTCTTTTCAGAGAGCGCGTGCAGCGCTCGCCGCAGTCAGTCGCTTATCGGTATTTTGATCCGATCAGTGAGCAGTGGTGCAGCTATACCTGGGAGCATATGAATCAACAAGTGGCGCGGTGGCAGGCGGCTTTGCTTAACGAAAAAGCTCTGGTTCCTGGGGACCGTGTCGCGGTAATGATGAGAAATTGTCCGGAATGGGTGATGTTCGAGCAGGCAGCAATGGGTCTGGGGCTCGTTGTAATTCCTTTATATACCGATGATCGAGTTGAAAATGCGGCTTATGTTATTAATGATGCAAATGTAAAATTACTGTTACTGGAAAATTCACAACAATGGCGGCAATTTGTAACTCTGCAGAATGAAATAGAGGAGTTGCAAAGGATTATTATACTCCGGCCTTACGAATCGGATAATGCTGGCGCTTGCGATAACGATCGCGTCGTTTCCGCAGTGGAATGGCTGTCAGTGCGCGCCACCGAGGTGAAGCATATTAACAGCAGTCCGGATTCGCTTGCTACGATCATCTATACATCCGGCACATCAGGTCGTCCCAAAGGTGTGATGCTCAGTCACCATAATATTCTGACCAATGCATATAGCTGTCTGAAAGTTATCCAGGTGATACCCGAGGATATACTGCTTTCTTTCTTGCCTTTATCACATACCTTTGAGCGCACTGCTGGTTATTATGTGCCCATGATGACGGGCGCCACAATTGCTTACGCACGTTCGATTCCGCTATTGCAGGATGATCTGTTGATAATCCGGCCAACAATAATGATTTCAGTGCCGCGTATCTATGAACGGGTTTATGCGGGCATACAGGCAAAACTGGCTGAAGGCTCCGGTTTTGCGCGCTGGTTATTTAATCTTGCCGTCGATGTGGGTTACAGTCGGTTTGAGTGCCAGCAGGGCAGAGGATATAGGCGACTGTCACATGTGTTGTGGCCATTATTGAAAAAATTGGTGGCTGATAAAGTGATGGGTAAACTGGGTGGTCGATTGCGTATGGTGATGAGCGGCGGTGCCGCATTGTCGCCAGAAGTTTCGCGTGTTTTTATTGGGCTCGGGCTACCGATTCTGCAAGGATATGGAATGACTGAGAGCAGTCCTGTCGTCTGTGCCAATCGACTCGAAGATAATGTGCCGGCTAGTGTCGGTTTGCCGATTCCCGGTGTAGAAATCAAGCTGGGAGAAAATAACGCATTGCTGATTCGTGGGCCGAACATAATGCTGGGTTATTGGAATAATCCTGACGCAACGCAAGCGATTATATCACCGGACGGCTGGTTGAATTCTGGCGATATCGCATCGATTGACGTTCAGGGCCACGTGACCATCACCGGACGATTGAAAGAAATCATTGTGTTGTCTACCGGAGAAAAAGTGCCCCCGGCTGATATGGAAGCGGCGATTTTGCGTGATCCGCTATTTGAGCAAGTCATGCTGGTTGGTGAAGCGCGCCCCTACTTGAGTGTTTTGGTTGTCTTGAACCCGAAGCACTGGCAAAGTTATAGCACACAGCATGGTCTGGAGGAAGTTCTGGTGCATGAGCAATCAGGGCAACGGATTGAAGAAATTTTATTGGAAAAAATTGCACATCAAACCAGTGGATTTCCAGGCTATGCCAAAATACGCCGTGTTGCAGTTGTGCGAGAGCCATGGAGCGTTGACAATGGCTTGCTGACACCGACGCTGAAATTGAAGCGCGCCAAGGTATTTGAGAAGCACAAGGCGGAAATCGATGGGCTTTATGCAGGGCATTAACAGGTCGTGTGATGGCACGATCAGAATAAGTGACCTTAAATTCGAGTTAGTGGACGGCGCAATACCGGCTTGATCCACTTAAACTGGATTGCAGATCACTTGGATCTTGATCGGGCCAGTGAGCGTGGCAGGATCAGCGTGATCGAAGTCATTGCGATGAATGGCAACGAGATCATACACTGATTTTAACCGCATTGGACGTGTTCAATCTGTCGAGCACCAGCAATATCCTGCAAGTGGATGGCAATAACAATGATATTGTCGTCGGACTCAGCAGCGATTGGACCGATGGCGGCATTGCTGGCCATTATCACATTTTTACCAATGATGAAGCGATGCTGCTGGTTTGAGTTCAGGTGGCAGCGGATTTCGCATAACGAAATGACAAATGTGAGTTATTTGAGGCTTTCCTATATAATCTGTTGTTAAAACAATACGGTTATTCTTTACAGCAAAGGTGGAGTGTGGAGATACTAATCAATCTACTGTATGTCCGATTCTATAAGGAAAATAGCTGCTTAACTTGACCCTCAGCATAAAGGAAACACATCAATGGCAAAAGAGCCCGGTAAACTGGACAAAGTGGTTCTGGAAGCACGCCAGAATGCAGAAAAACGCGCGCAGGGCTATCGGGCGCAGGCGCTCAAATTGTTTCCTTGGGTATGTGGCCGTTGTGCCCGTACATTTGACCATAAGAATTTACAATTACTGGAAGTGCATCACAAGAACAATAATCATGATGATAATCCGTCGGATGGCAGTAACTGGGAATTGCTTTGCACCTATTGCCATGAAAATGAACATTCCAAGTTGAAGGATTCGATGGGCCGTGATAATAACGGGCAAGCTGAATCGGTCGCTACTTATAATCCTTTTGCCAATCTTAAGGATATGCTGAAGAAATAGACGTAATGTGGAAAATAAAGTGAGCTGACTTGCTTATTGCAGGATGTTCGTTTGTATTTTTTATCGACAAGTGGGCTTCATTGAAGCTCGTTGTATTTAATGAATAGACCGTTATAATGCGATTTTCAAGCCAACAGGAGACTAGTCATGGTTAAGTTAACTGATGTAACTGGTATCGGCCCTGCCACAATCAAGGTTTTAGCTGAATATAAAATCAAAACAGTCGAAGCATTGGCCGCTATCAATTTGGCAGAGTTGCAGAAGATACCTGGATTCAGCGGAGCGATACGAGCGCGAGCAGTCAAAAAATCGGCTGCTGATTGCTTACAGGCTAAATCAGCTAAACCACTAACGACTGTTATCGAAAGTGCGCAGGTAAAGGATAAAAAAACTCCAGTCAAGAAAACTGTGACGAGTCAGATAGTGAGTCAACCTGAACCAGTCAGTGTTAGCAGTGAAAGCAAGAAAAAGAAACGTAATATCGATAAGCACAAAGACAAGCAAAAACTTAAAAAAAAGAAAGATAAAGATAAAAAGAAAGATGGCAAGAAAAAAGGAAAGAACAAAAAGAAGTCATAACTCCTTGGGTCTGATTAAGTATCGCAGTTGTGCTTCATGAGAGGTAGCTGAAATTGCACTGCTACCATAATTCAATACAGCCAAGGCAGCGGTTGTCAACAACTTGCCGGAATTGTTAACGGGTGGCGGTTCTCGAGATAAATAACAGAGTAATTGATCGAGGCTTGGGTTATGCTCAATGATGAGCAATGAATGTATTCCCTTGCTGTATTGTTTGATCAGTGCCGTCAAGTCATAACGTGATGCATCGTAGATTCCGGATTCGAAGCGTACGGCTTTTTCAGACAAGTTCAACGTATTCGCGACTAGCTGACAGGTTTGTTTTGCTCGCAATGCAGGAGAACAGATGATACGATCTATGTGATATTGCTTGTGCTTTAGCCATTTAGCCATTTGCTTTGCAGCTTTTATTCCACGGATTGTCAAAGGGCGGTCGAAATCCGATCTGCCTTCTTCAGACCAGTCTGATTTGGCATGTCGCATAATAAACAATTGATATTCAGGCATGACGCTTACTTTTATTATGAGATTAATTAATTGGACCACAAATTTTATTTTCGGTGTACCCCGATATGGATGAATCCTACGCTGCTGTTGATTTAGGTTCAAACAGTTTTCACATGATCGTGGCAAGTCAGGTGGATGGACGTTTGCAGATTATCGATCGCATGAAGGAGATGGTCAGACTGGCTTCAGGATTGAATGATAAGCAAGAGCTATCGAAAGAATCCATGCAACTGGCCCTGGAATGCTTGCAGCGATTTGGCCAGCGCATTCAAGAAATTCCACATCTGAATGTACGCGCTGTGGGTACGAATACGCTTCGCCTGGCTCGAAATGGCAATGTTTTTTTGTCGCAGGCACACAGTGCTCTGGGGCACCCGGTAGAGATCATTGCAGGACGTGAAGAAGCAAGACTGATCTATTTAGGCGTTGCGCACAGTTTATATGATGAGGCTAATAAACGCCTGGTAATAGATATCGGCGGCGGGAGTACGGAGTTAGTCATTGGTCAGGGTTTTGATACCTATGCTACTGAAAGCCTGCATATGGGCTGCGTCAATATCGGCCAGCGCTTTTTTGATGATGGCAAGATAAAAGCCAAGAAAATGCGCAAAGCCGTATTGTTTGCGATGCAGGAACTGGAATCGATAGAAACGGCTTACAAAAAAACAGGTTGGGACTCTGCTTTGGGTTCTTCCGGCACTATTATAGCAGTACGGGATGTAGTACAAGCCAAAGGTTGGTGTGATTCAGGCATTACTCTATCTGCATTGACGAAACTAATGGAAACTTTAATTGAGATTGGTGATAGTTCGTCGATTGATTTTGCAGGTGTACCTGAGCGCAGAAAACCGGTCTTTGCCAGTGGTGTGGCAATATTGTATGGTGTTTTTGAGGCACTTAATCTGGAACAGATCAATGTATCTGAGGGGGCATTGCGCGAGGGCTTGTTGTATGACCTCATAGGCCGGATGCACAACGAGGATATCAGGGACAAAACTATTGAGGTTGTTGCGCAGAGGTACTGCATTGACATGGAACAAGCAAATCGGGTCAAAGTTACCGCTGAAAGATTTTTCCATCAGATAAAAGCCGATTGGGAATTGGATGAAAAAACGGATTTGAAATTGTTGGTGTGGGGAGCTCTGATCCACGAAGTTGGTCTGTCAGTTGCGCATAGTCAGTATCACCGGCATGGCGCATATTTAACCGCCAATTCTGATATGGCAGGATTCTCCCGCCAGGAGCAAATCAAGCTGGCGATGCTGATACGGAGTCATCGCCGTAAATTTCCACTGGAAGAATTTGAATCGCTGACCATTTCAATGAAAACGTCAGTGATCAGACTGTGTGTCCTGTTAAGGCTGGCAGTAGTGCTGCACCGCAGCCGTTCCAATAACGACTTGCCGGAAATTCACATTAAAGTGAACAAGAACCGCATCACTCTGGATTTTCCTTCAGACTGGTTAGACCAACACCCTTTAACACTCGCTGACTTGAATACTGAGCAAGGCTTACTTCAGAATACTGATATGAAGCTGGTATTCAGTTAAGTATTTTGCATCAGAGATCGCAATAATGCTCCAGTATAAGCTGTTGTGCGGAGCGTGGTTTAGAAGTACCCGGTTTTAAGCGTTTATACGAGCCATCACTTTGCAATAGCCAGGCCTGAGTGTTATCGGAAAGATAGCTTAATAGTCCATACTCAATGACTGTATCGCTGGTGCGTTTTTCTTCTATCGGAAAGCATACTTCTACCCGGTGATGCAAATTGCGTGTCATCCAGTCAGCGCTGGAACAAAATACCAATTCTTCGTCATTGCCGCCATTCTGGAAGTAATAAACGCGAGTATGTTCCAGGAATCGACCCACAATGGAACGTACGTTTATATTCTCTGATACATTCTTTACTCCGGGACGCAGACAGCATATGCCACGAATGATCAGGTCGATTTTTACACCGGCTTGTGATGCCTTATATAACGCTGCAATAATCTCAGGGTCAACCAATGCATTCATTTTTGCAATGATCCAGGCTTTCTTTCCTGCACCTGCGGCATTTATTTCTTTATCAATATAACTCAATATACCTTTATGCAGCGTGAAAGGTGATTGCAAAAGCTTTTTTAATTTGCCTGCTCGTCCCAAACCGGTTAATTGGTGGAACAATTTGTTGACGTCCTCGCCGATGGCCTTGTCACAAGTCAGTAGTCCGTAGTCAGTATACAAGCGCGCAGTTCGTGCATGATAGTTACCGGTCCCTAAATGCACATAACGCCGTAACGTGCGGCCTTCTCTTCTGACGACCAAGATCATTTTGCTGTGGGTCTTATAATTAACCACGCCATATACAACATGTGCGCCAACTTGCTGTAATTCACTAGCCAGTCCAATATTGGCTTCTTCATCGAACCTGGCTCGCAACTCAATCACTACCGTGACTTCTTTACCTGCACGTGCAGCTACCTTGAGTGCTTCAACAATCGCTGAGTCAATGCCAGTACGATATAGCGTTTGTTTGATCGAGAGCACGCCCGGATCAACGGCTGCCTGTCGTAAAAAGTCAATGACAGGAGCAAACGATTGATAGGGGTGATACAGTAGAATATCGCCGTTATGCAATGCGTCAAAAATATTGGTGTTCTTGACCAGACGTTTGGGGATATTGGGTGTGAAGCCAACAAACTTTAATTCCGGACGATCAACCAGGTCGCAGATCGCATGCAGGCGATTCAAGTTGACAGGCCCAGTTACCCGATAAAGATCATTTGACTGTAACTCAAATTTCTGTAATAAAAAAGAGCTCAGCAAATCCGGGCAATTATCCGCGACTTCCAACCGGACTGCATCGCTAAATCTTCGTGAAGGCAATTCACCTTCCAGTGCGCGTAACAAATCATCTATTTCATCATCGTCGATCAGTAAATCGCTATTGCGCGTCACTTTGAATTGATAACAACCGATGACATTCATGCCAGGAAACAGATCGGTAACATGCGCATGAATAATTGAGGAAAGCATCACAAAGTCATGGTTTTCATCACTAAATCTGGTCGGTATGGCTACCACTCTCGGCAATGAACGTGGCGCTTGAACAATCGCCATACCTGAGTCGCGCCCGAAGGCATCTTTTCCTTCTAATGAAATGATGAAGTACAAATTCTTGTTAAGAACTTTGGGGAATGGGTGAGCCGGATCCAAACCGATTGGACTTAATACCGGCAACACTTCTTCTTTAAAATAACGATGAATCCAGCGACTAGTTTGAAGCTTCCATTGCGAGCGGCGCAATAGCCTGATCTTATCCTTGGCCAGTGCAGGTATGATCATGCTATTCCATACGCTATATTGTTCCAGTACAAGCTGATGTGCAGTTTCACTGACACGCGAGAGCACTTCTGTCGGAGACAAATTATCCGGGCCTGTTTGCATCGAGGCTAATTTAATCTGCTGTTTTAGCCCAGCTACGCGTATTTCAAAGAACTCGTCAAGATTGGTGCTGGCTATACATAAAAAACGTAACCTTTCCAGTAATGGGACAGTTTCATCTTTAGCTTGCTCGATCACGCGACGGTTGAATTCCAGCAGGCTCAGTTCTCGATTGATATAAAGCGCAGGGTCTTTGAGGTCGACAATATCCATCTGTGTTAATTACCCGAATAAATTATTGTAGCTGGCCAGTCGAACCCTGTTTGAGTGTGGTAGGCGGATAAGGAATTAATTAAGCTTCATTCTAGCTCATTAGGTGCAGAACTGAATTGTTACTTCGGTGTTAGCTTTAGAAGTTTGCCGTTTTCTTCATCAGTCAGTAAATATAATGCATCATCCGGGCCTTGCTCTACATCGCGGAAACGCAATGTATTGGTGAGCAATCGCTCTTCGTTGAGAACTTGCTTGTTGTCTGTGGACAGTCGAACCAGATGCCGCCCTGCCAGCGCGCCGATAAACAAGCTGTCGCGCCATCCCGGAAATTGCTTTCCAGTATAGAACACCATGCCGGAAGGAGCAATCGATGGTGTCCAGTAGTGAATAGGCTCTTCAAATCCCTGTGATGCATGTTCATTTTTGATCGGCACGCCATTGTAATGATTACCATAACTGGCCATAGGCCAGCCGTAATTTTTACCTGGCTGCGGAATATTGATTTCGTCGCCACCTTTCGGGCCATGCTCGTGAATCCAAAGTTCTCCTGTTTTGGGATGAATCGCCGCGCCCTGAACACTACGGTGTCCATACGACCATATTTCGGGTTTCGCTTTCGGGTCGTTGACGAAGGGATTGTCAGAAGGCACTGTTCCGTCAGGTCGGATACGGATTATTTTACCGATATGGTTGCCCAGACGCTGGGCTTCTTCCATTTGATCACCACGATCACCCAGTGTGATAAACAGATTCCCGTCCGGTGAGAATATCAGGCGTGAGCCAAAGTGCACACCGCCTTCAGTTTTTGGCCACTGGCGGAAAATCACTCGTAACTTTTCCAGGCTGCCATTGTTCAGTTCAGCCCTGGCTACTGCGGTACTGGCTTTTGACCCTTCTGGCTCAGAATACGATAAGTAAATCAATCGGTTCTTGGAAAAACCCGGATCCAACGCAACATCCAGCAAACCACCTTGTTGTTGCACCAGCACGGCAGGGACGCCTTTTATCGGGTCTGAAATACGGCCATTCGGTGTGACAATACGTAATTGGCCAATTTTTTCTGTTATCAGTATATTACCGTCCGGCATAAACGCCATGCCCCAAGGGAATTGCAAACCCTCAGCCACAAGGCGGACATCAAACTCAGTTTGAATACGCTGGGCTTGTGCAGCAGGCAGTATAAAAGAACTGTAAATCAGAAGCACAACGCTTATGTTAATTATTAAATTCATTTTTTTAGGTAGGTGTTACACAATAGCTTTCAAATGTACCATTGTCGCCAGTTCATCTCAACATTACTGGGTATCGCCCACTGAATGATGCGGCTCGAGAAAATGATATTTTTGTAGTGCCTGGAGTATATATTCCGCTGTCGGACGAGGAGCCATTTGACTATCGAACATGGCTGCATTCAGCGCGCCTAATTTTTCTGCCTGTTGCGGATTTGTAGCGAGTTGGATTGCGTGCTCAATAATATCATCCGGATCTAAGTAGGAGAACTGCTCTTTTAAATGTGGATTTGCAATTAACAAATCAGGATTATTTCCTAAAGGTTCACCGATAACGGCAACCCCAAGCGCCATGGCTAAGCCGAATTTGGATGATAAGCAACCTGCAATACCTTGCGTATATATGACGACTCTAGCACGCGCCAGAATTTCAAGATATTTTTCTTGGTTCAAACGAGGGTAAAATGCGTGGGCATATTTTTCCGGAAGCGCTTTCTCGCATGAGAAACCTATAGCCGTGTTAAGTGAAGCTATACTGGAAAGTTTATTGATAATCCGATATCGGCGTTCCATGACCGCTTGATGACGGAAATTATGCCGAAAACTGGTTACAAAGAAAATATCGATATCCTTTGGAGTCTCTCGGTGAGCCAAAATTCGTTCAAGTGGCTGGAAATTTTTCAGGTCGCGCAAGCGAAACTTTGCATCCGTCACGTAACCCTTGTAGGGTACGTTATAATTAATGCCAGGCTTAAATCCAAACAGTGCTGGAGTCAGCAATAATCTGCGGCAAAGCGATACAAATGATCCGGGTCTTATTGGAAAAAACTGCGAAATGCTGAGAATTTTTTTGTGAAAATCTTTAAGTGCCGGTGTGAACTCGATCTGGTCCGGGTTATAGTTAACCTTGAAATAAACATCCACGCTTTGCAGCAGTGGTAAATGATATCCACCCGTATGATTCGTAACGTTGACTGAATTGACATCATGCGTATCAATGCAAAAATACCATTCGTGATCCCCTTGCTGATATTTAAAAAGCGCCATTGCAAACAATAAATGCTGCCAATCAGCATCTTGAATGGCTGATTTCAGGCGTGGCGGAAGCGAATGAGCAACTCTGACTTGCAGTTTCCCACTTTTTGCTAACTCACCGAGCCCTTGTAGATAATAGCTCGCATAATAAGCGCGCGACGTGTCGTAAAAAGTTAGTTGCGCGTTGGTCATTTCGAATAAATTTTTTGCAAAACGAATATGAGTGAATCAAGCAGCCCATTCAGTTACTTTGGTGGTTAAAAGCGTCAAAGCGGTGGTTTGCTTTTCTGCGCCGGCCTGATGCCATTGATCCAGCATCTTGCGTGCGGTGTTGACTTCATGCGTGAGATTCAAGTCACGAAAATCAGGCGTATAGAATACTCGCGCAACCAGTGCGCGTGTTGCGCCAAGCCGCGGATACTGAGCATAAATTAAATCGCTGGGTATCGGCAAACGACTATCGTTAAGCCGCCCAATGCCGGCAAAACCATAGGGCACCCCGGCCGTCGCTGTGATATCGGTGAGCCGATCCAGAAATCCGGAGGTCAACACCTCGAAATGATTGGATAGTTTCATATCCAGATACATATCGTTTAAACCGAAGTGAATCTCGCCAATGCCTGGAAGTTTGACAATTTCACGCAGACGAATGGCAGCTGCAGCCGTTTCAACCAACAAAGAAACAAAGGCGCGGCCATCCACCAGTTCAATAAAAGTAGCCGCTTCCTTAATCGTGCGAAACATCGGCAACATCAGCACCGTTACTCCCTGATCGATCAAATGATTGATTTCATCGCGTGAGCCGGCGTGAATGGGATTGATGCGAGTAAATAAAGCCGATTTTGTTAATTGATCGCGAACAGCTTCCAGCTCATGTATTTGATGATCAGAAATCCATGCTTTCTTGGCGTCCTGACGATGCTCCTTACCAATTCGTTCCAGGTCTAGGCCAATACGATTAATGCCAGCTGCATTGCCAGCCCGAGCCAGATCCGGGTCGTTGGTGAACAACGTGAGAACAAAGTCGCTGCCAAAACTCATAAATTGGGTTCCTGATAAGGAATTGAATAAGCTTTCGGCTTATTATAGTTTATTCAAAACGATATGGAATTTTATCGGTGTCAAATGGTAACCGCCATTCATCCGGGTCGGTATAAATATAGGCGTTATTAAAATAGTTAATAAAACTACTTTCGGAATTATCCATATTCTGCAAACCATGCCAGATACCTGGAGGAATAGTGATCAATGTGGGTCGCAGACGACTAAGATGAAAGACGTTGATTTGGCCTTTTGTCGCTGAATCATCGCGATCATCAAACAAAACCAGTTTAATCGATCCATTGGTCACAAAGATCGTGTCAATTTGGAAGTCATGCACATGCCAGGCGCTGAGAGCATTGGCTCGCATTATGACGTGAATCATATGCTGAATCTGCTCGGGGCCGACTTCCCATTCCGGACGATAAAGCTCAGTGGTGGTGCCGTTGGCCGTAATGATATTGGGCACTTCCTGTCGTTTGACCCCCGTCAACAGAACACTGGTCGGCTCGCCTTCTGCAGTTACCGTTTGATGATCCTTGATGGCTTCTTCTTTTAGCATGATTCAGTCTCCTGTAGCTTTGCCGATATCGACATTATGTGTGCATGCAAGAAAGGACGAAATAGGCAACTATTTTTATTATTATCATGCTTGAGAATTATACTGGATTCTGAAGTGTTAAGCTTTAAGTATTGAGGGTAAGTATATCAAATAGAGGGTAGTTAATATTTTGAAAAAGAGCAGGAAAAATAGATCATTTATTAAAACTCCCACTAAAATACCACAACGCGCATTCGTATTCCGCCAAACAGATTGAGTGGTGGCCCCGGCTCATAATAGCGACCAAGTGCCGCATTAACGCGAGTATTGGCATTATATTGCGCATCGAATAAATTGTTGACGCCGAGAAACAACGAACCATCGAACCCGTTCCGTTTCAATTCCCAGCCGAAGAGTAATTGCCCCAGGTTATACGCCGGATTGGTCGCGGTATTGAAGTCGTTGACATAAAATTCGCCGACACGGTGCACATGCAACTGCCCGAAGAAACCGAACGGGTGTGAGTAGCGCAGCAATCCTTCCCAGCGATGCGTGGGGATGCCCGGAAAAACATTACCTTTTAAATTTATGTCATTGACTACGTATTTATCGAACGCAAAATCGGAGAAGGTGTAACTGATTTCCCCACGCAGACCTTTCCATTCTGGCGTGGCGAGACGTGACTCCACACCGACGCGTCTTGATTGGCCGGCGTTGCGGAAAAATGCCCGGCCGGGCGACGAGGTCAATTCAAAGGGCGTGATTTCGTCCCAAGTGCGGATAAAGAAGAGCGCGGTGTCGTACTGAAATCCCGCTGTGTTACCACGAAATCCAGCCTCATTGCTGAGCGATGTCTGTGCGTTCAGATTTGGATTAAAACCGCCTCTGCCAGCCGGATTGTTGAGCAATTCGGTGGTGGTCGGCGCTTCAAAGACGGATGTGACATGTGCGTAAAGTTGCTGTTGATCGTTTAGATGGTACACCAGCCCAGCGGAACCACTACCTTGGGATACTGTGCGCGAACCGGATTCATTACCATCAATTTTAAATTGATCTTTGACTTGATACTGCAACCAATCCCATCGGCCGCCAAGCACCAGATCAAGCTTGTCCGCAATATTCCATTCGTTACGTACAAATGGCCCGATGCTTTGCACACGCTCGATCTGGCTCAAATTCAGTGCGCTGCGCACGCCAAAATTGTTATTGAAGCGCTGCCGATCATCATTCTGTATGCCGTAATCGACGCCGATCAGAAAACGGTTGGGGCGATTGAACAATTCATGGTCGTTGACAAACTGCATCATCAATCCACCCACTAGGCGGTCAAACTGTACTTGTCCACCGTCGAAGAATGGTTGACGGCTTTGGAAATCGCGGTGCAGCATGTGCGCTGTCACTGTAAATTCCTTTCCGGCTGAGAGTCTTTGACGAAATCGTATGCCCACTTCTTCCTGGCGGATTTCCTCACCGGCGTTGTATTGCACATTACGTGTCGAAGCCTGACGTGGATTGGTCTGTACCTCCGCGCTGGTCAAAGCGCCCGGATCCTTGGCCAGCGGTGAATAGAGTTCCCGTAAAACCAGCATCAGGTCGGAATGTGTGCTGGTTTGAAAATTCAATTTGACCTGAGAAAACGTATTTTGCATCGCGCTGTGATTACGCCAGCCGTCTTGCTGCAAGTGAGAGCCATACAGGCTATAGCCGAAATTTCCGCTGCGTCCGCCCATGAACAACTCGGATTTCAGGTAACCATACTGTCCGAACACTTGGCGCGGCATCACAACGAATTTATCCGCCGGCGCTTCACGCGTAGTGATGTCGATCAAACCGCCGGAAGCATTACCGTACAACGCTGCCGATGGTCCGCGTACAATATCCATACGCTCGATTAATGATGGATCGATCGAATCCAATTGCGTTTGCCCGTCCGGCAGCGTCTGCGGAATTCCATCCACGCGCATTTGTATCCCTCTCACACCAAATGGTGAGCGTGCGCCAAACCCACGAATGGCAATGCGTAAATCCTGTGTGAAATTAAACTGGTTCTGAAAGAAAACTCCCGGTGTGCCGCGCGCAAACTCATCCAAAGTTGCGCCCGGTTGAAAATTCTGCTGCGGGTCACGTCTGATCTGCGTAATACTGTTAGGGATCTGCGCGGGTGAGCGCTCGCTGCGAGTGGCGGAAATGTTGATCGGGTCCAGAATAACGGACTGAGTAGTTTGATGGTTTTGCGCCCAACCAGGGGTTGTCAGCAGCAATAAAACAGGCAATGCAGCTCGGAAATCAGGCAAGAATCGCGTCCGCGAAAAAAAACCAAGACAAAAAAAGTGAGTGATAAGCACGGTGATAATAAGCATACACGCTAGTTTATCACTCCGCAGATCAGCAAATAAAATGCGGATAGCCTATTAATCAATTTTAACGGGTCATCAGTCGGTTCATTTTTCTTGCCCATCGCTTACGCAACAAGTTATTGAAGCCTCATGCACGACCCGACCGGATTTAATCCTTTTCGGTTTTTAAGATCTTTCCGAAAGTATCCAGTTCAACTTCAAATTTCTTTCCTTCTGACTTGATTTCAACTTCGTAGCCGGTAACTGTTCCATCGGGTTTCATCACCTTCTCTGCTTCGTCAATAATGGCGTTTGGATATGCCATGGAAATGGCCTTGGCGATAGGCTCAGGCAATGCTTTGATCTCAATCGATTCTTCCCTCTGCAGAATCTCGCCACTGGAGTCATACAGAATTTCGTACTCTCGGCCGTTTTCTTTGTATTCAACTTCAAAGACAGCTTTGCCTTCGATCATGTCCTGCTCGTATTCTACCTCTTTAGCGTTTGGATAAGCCTTTTCAAAAGCTTCGAGCACTGCTTTCGGTACTTGATCTTTGCTCACTTCTTTATCACTGGCCTGTGTTGGACCGAATGCGATCAAAAGGGTGACCACTAACGCTGAAATCAAGAATTGATTTTTCATCATGCCTCCTTTGGCTGAAGCCAAATATATGCTAATTAAAGTGCATCGATTCAATCATATTTTTTGAATCTGATTGAAAAGACCATAACGGAAAAATTCCGCCATCTTCTGTCTACTCTCTGATAGAAAGATTGTCAATATTTCAATGTATAAGAAACGCAAGCATTTTTAATCAGCTTGTAAAATTAAAGTGATCAACCAACTATCACGCATCATGAAACCAAGCCCGATTCATCGCATAGGCGATAGCTGGAAACCGACATGTCAGTTCATTGCCTGGACAGAAAGTCAGTAAGATGATTGTATGAAAGATCAGGCACAAGCATACTCTGCAATTGATCAATTTTTCAGCCCATCATAATGGATCGTTATCACGATGCACCTAGAAACCGCTTCATTCTGCTTGGAGCAAGCAATCTGACCTTGTCACTGCGTCTTGCCATTGATCTAATGCAACAGCGATTTGGCGGGCCGAGTGAGATTTTTACGGCGCTCGGACATGGGCGTGCATATGGAGTGTGCTCTCAAATGCTGCTGCGCGGGTTGCCGGGAATTGCCGACTGCGGGCTGTGGCGGCAATTAGATTTGGCGGAGAAATATCCGACCTATGCGCTGTTGACGGATATTGGCAATGATATTTTGTACGGATTGCCGCCGGAACAGGTTTTGCGAGCGCTGGAATGGTGCATTGGTCAGTTGCAGAAACACGCGACGCACTTTGTGGTGACTAATCTACCGATGACTTCGATTGAAAGCTTATCCGAGCGGCGTTACATTTTCTTTCGCAATATTTTTTATCCATCTTGCCGATTATCCAGGAATGAAACCATCAGTCGTGCGCGGGTAGTGCATCACGGCCTGATGGGTATGGCCATGCAACGGCGTTTTAAACTGCATGAACAGAAACCGGATTGGCTTGGCCTGGACGGTATCCACGTGAATTATTGGCAGCGAAAAGCGTTTTATCAGGATCTCCTGGATCAGTTTCACGTTCCTGGCGATAAACCTGAAGCAGTGGAAGGTAAACGAAAGTTTCTACTGACTTGGCAGCAACGGCCTGAATTTGCTTATAAAACAGTTTTTGGACGCACCGTGTACTGCCAGCAGCCGAGTGGACAACTGGCAGATGGATCGCAGGTCTGCAAATATTAAGCCGTACCCGTTGACGTGATATGAGTTGCGGTCGCGATAAATAATCATCGCGAGACGTTTCATGACCACCGTAAAACAGTGTTTACCATCTTCAAGGAAGCAGCGCATATTGCGTCCGTGACGTCGTACTTAACGAACCTTTGAGCGACCTCATTGGTTATTCCGAACCAAGTGAGGAATCTGCTTTAATCAACAGCACAGATTTCTCTTTGCGCTCGAAATGGCAGTTATCTGAGCATCCTGCAATAATCATCCTGATTAAAACAAGCTAAAACAAACCTCCGTTCCAAAAATATTACTCAGCGATATGTAAACCGAACATTCGGACTGGCGTTAATGTGCATGGTTTCGCTTTAATTTTAAGCTTCATGGTATCAATTGATTGAATTTTCAGGAGTTCTATAAAATCAGCCATGCAAAGACTCAATATCGTTTATACCTGTAATATCAGAAAGCCTGGCATGGAAGGCGAACGCTACGGCGAATTCGAAAGTCTGGATACCATCGCGGCAGTGACTGCAGCGCTTGAACGTGCAGGTGCGAATGTGGCTGTGATTGATGTGGGCGCGGATATCTACCATCAGCTTGAAAAACGCAAAGATAAAACTGATCTGGTATTCAATAACGCGGAAGGTCTGGATGAGAAGGAACTGCGCGAAGCCATTGTTCCTTTCTTTTGTGAGCACTTGGGCATTCCTTATACCGGCAGCAGCCCCAAGACCTTCATCAACAAAATGGATAAGGCAACGGCAAAGCGGATTGTTGCGTATGAAGGCGTGCCAACGGCGAAATTTCAACTCATGATGCCGGGCGATCAACTCAATGATTTAAATTTCCCTCTGATGGTTAAACCCTACAGCGAAGGAACCAGCATCGGCATCAGTCAGAAAAGTAAAGTGCATGATGAAACAGAGCTCAATGTAGCCATTGCAGCGATTTATTCCCAGTTTGATCAAGCTGCGCTGGTCGAGGAATTCCTGCCTGGAAATGAATACACGATTGGTTTAATTGGAGACTATGTGCTGCCGATTCTGGAAATTAATTTTGCGAAGATTCCAGGACATCCGCAACTGCGTGATCCGCACGTAAAAGATATGGAGAATCCCTACCTTTCTCATCTGGCTTGGACCGATCAGGCCAAAGGCTTTGCCAAGATGGCAATTGCAGCCCATGAAGCGCTTGAGGTGCGCGACTATAACCGTATGGATTTTCGCATGCGCAAAGGTAAGCTATATTTTCTCGAGGCCAATGTCATTCCCGGTATACATCCGACTGAAGCGGATCTCACCAACATGTGCCGGCATGTGGGTATCGCGCACCAGGATATGGTCGCATTGATCCTGGATAAGGCGGTGAAACGACTGGCTGTACGTCATCCCGAACGCTTTTGCGGAAAGATCGAATTACTCGAGGAATTAGCGATTTCAGCCATCAACAAAGTGCCAAAAGCCGGTTTTCTTACTCATCATGGGCGGATGTATAGTCTGCTCGGAAGATCAACCCATCAATAAATGAAATCATGATTGTACCCATTTCAAAAGACTTGTTTCCTGACCTTGTAAAGATTGCCTTGCAAGATATCGGCTCGATGTACCAATCCGCAGTTCATGATGAACTGGAGGATATTGCGCGTGGACGGTGTTTTGGGCTTTGTGCCGTGAGTGAGGGCAAGCCGATTGGTTATGTGATTGCAAAAAAAACGGTTGATACCTATCACTTAATGACCATTGCAGTGGATGAAAGTCATCGCGGCAAGGGATATGGCTCTTTGTTGCTGGACGGCATTTTTGCTGAAATCGCGAAGCAGGGAGGAAGAATACTGAATGTCATTACGGACGCTGATGCAAGCGAAAGCCTGCGTTTTTATCTCAAAAATGGTTTTTTTTTGACTGGCATTGTGCAGGATGAGTTTATCTCGGGAGTGGCCCAGGTGCATCTGACCAGAAGGATGGGCTATCGGCCTGAGCTCGAAACAAGACCTGTTTTTTCTACTACTTAACATTGAAAAAGGGCATAAAGCAATGAGAATCATGGCGACAAAAATGGACGGTTGCGGCAATTCGTTTTTACTGGTTGATGAAGTGAAAAATCCTTTGCCCGGATTCGATCGGGCGCGGATTTCAAATGCCCTGGCAACGCAGCATGATACCGATGGGATTCTGTATGTCGATCAACAGCAAGGCATGCCTACGATGAAGATTTTTGATCGCGACGGCACCGAAGAAACCATGTGCGGAAATGGGCTGCGCTGTGCAACACGGTATTTCCGCGATACCTATGTAGGCAATGACGTGTTTAACATCATCACGGGCGATGGCACGAAGGAAGTGGTGGTCGATAACGAAAGTGTTGAGGTCAATCTGGGTGCCGCGCGGGATTACCGGAAAATCGATCAGAATCTGCATTATGTGTATACCGGCGTGCCGCATGTCGTGGTTATCGGCTCCGAGATCAGCTTGGAAGCGGCAAGAGCACTCGGACAATTGTTACGCAACGACAAATCCCTGTGTGAATTTGTCGGTCACCCGGAAGGCGTGAATGTTAATTTCATCTGGCGTACTGCGGAAGGGATTGCTTTGCGTACTTTTGAGGTGGGTGTGGAAGACGTGACGCAAAGCTGCGGCACTGGCAGTGCGGCAAGCGCTTATGTGGCAGCCAGGGTGTTTGGAATCGACTTGCCGATCATGGCGAGTTCACTGGGCGGCAGGCTGCGCGTTAGAAACGATAACGGCGGGTTGTCGATCAGCGGCCCGACGCGTTACCAGGGAAAAGTGATTGGATTTGCCAATGCCGTCTTTGCCAGATCCGTCGAACCGGTCGGTTACTGGCAACGCAATTATGCCTGGCAGGGGATGTGAATCGCCTTTCAACAGCCTGTTAATCGTTTTGAGTTGAATCGTTGTATCAGGTTTTTGCCGGGGTTGTTACGCTTGCGGCATTGTTAGTGCTGGATTGTTTTTTTATGAGGCAATAGTATGGAATTTTCATTGGTTACTTTTTTTCTAATCATGGCTGCCATGATGGTGTCTGATATTTGTTTTACACTTTACTTTATTGACGTAGAAGAAAGAAGAGCGCATGGAGCCGCCTTCTGGTCAGCGATGATCATTCTGGTGACCGCTTTTGCCGTCACCAATTATGTCGAAAACAAGATTTATATCGTGGCTGCATTTATCGGGGCATATGTAGGTACTTATGTCACGATCGAGTGGAAGAAACGAGTTGAATCAAGGTTGAAGCCTGAATTGGCTGAAGGAGCTTCACGGCAATAATTCGATGCCCCCGCCGCGGTCAATCGAATCATGAACCGCGGCGCTTCTGAACAATCGTAAATTTTTGTTGTAAATTCAAACTTAAAAAACCGCACCACGCGCAGATTGATCGGATAATCTGCGCCATCGCATTTCATTCTGTTCCGCTATCTCGGTATTTATATCGCGTACAGTCTTTGCGGTAATTCGCCAAGGTTTGCCTTGCGCAGGTTGCAGACTCTTTTCTTTCCCATATCAGTTAGTGTACGCTGCTGCTTAATGGAATGGTCTGCCCGATCTTTTATCGTCGAACTGTTCGACAAGAATTACCTCCATTAGGCGGGCAAGTTCTGCCAGAAAATCGATTTTTCGGTGAAATACGCGCAAAACCTGATGGATGAATTTGCCTCAAGCATAAATTTCCGCAGATTACGGCTTCGGTCGACATGCCGGTATCCAGCATGGACGTGTCGGAGATCGTTAATCGGGTGTTTTTCATGCTGGTGCGCTCGGTTGTCGGTCTGGATCGCAACGCCGCCAAGGTGGTGTTTGCCGAGTTTTTAGCCAGATCTCCGCGTTAAATGCGGATCAAATGGCTTTTTTGAATGAGATTGTTGAGTATCTGGTGAGAAATGGCGTCATGGAACCGCGGGTGATTTTTGAAACGCCGTTTGACCATTATCATGAATTAGGCGTAGTCGGCGTTTTTGGCGATGAGCTAAGCCAGCAGATTGTCGAACGCATTCATGGCGTGAATAGGAATGCGGGAATTGTTGCCGCTCTGAAGTGACGAAATTCCGCTTTGTCTTTGTGGTTCGGTCAGTGAAGTTGTATTCCGGCCAGTTCTTTGTTACAGATTGCTCAAAACCACACGGTACTTGGCATTGCCGCTGGCCAATCGGGCGATAGCTTCATTGACCTGATCCATGCGGAAAATTTCCACGACGGGTTCGATCTTGTGCTGTTGTGCAAATTGCAACATGGTGGCAATACTGGCGGGGCTGCCGACGGGGGAGCCGGAAATCGAGCATTGGCTGGCAATCACTGGAAATACATTGATTTCAAGCGGTTCAAGAGGGACACCCAGGAGATGCAAGCGGCCTTTGGGGCGCAGGGTTGCGATATAGGCGTTCCAGTCGAGCTTTACATTCACGGTTGCCAGGATCAAGTCAAAACGGTTTGCCGCGGCTTCAAGCTCGGCGGGGTTTTTGGTATCCAGTACGTCATGCGCGCCCAGTGTCAGGGCTTCTTTCTTCTTGGCTTCGCTGGAGGTGAAGGCGGTTACCCGGCAACCCCATGCCTTGAGAAATTGCAACGCGATGTGGCCCAGTCCGCCGATGCCGATGACGGCAACGCTGGCAGTGGATGGAATATTGAATTGCAGCAGCGGGTTAAAAACGGTGATGCCGCCGCAGAAAAGCGGTCCTGCGCTTTGTGCATTCAAGCCATCCGGCAGTGCCACGATGCTGGTCGATTTGGCACGCACGAGGTCGGCAAAGCCGCCGTGACGGCCGACAATGGTGGCTTCAGATTGGGCGCAAAGGTTATGATCGCCGGACAGGCAACTGTGGCAGGCCATACAGTAACCGGCGTGCCAGCCCAGGCCGACGCGCTGTCCCAGCGTGAAATTTTTAACATACGCGCCTTTGGCCGCAATCGTGCCGATGATTTCATGTCCTGGTACAAATGGATACTGCGTGATTCCCCAGTTGTTATGCAGCATGCTGAGGTCGCTGTGGCACAGGCCGCAGTACTCAATCGCGATTTCCACATCGTTCCTGCCCAATGGTCCTGGATTGTATTCGAAAGGCTTAAGTTTTCCACCTGACTCGGATGCGGCGTATGCTTTAATCATATTGATTCCTTTACAACAGCATGCTGACTGTTATTTATTACTACCGTTTCTTGAATAGAAGAACGGTTGATATGATCTCAAAAAATGGAGGAATTATTAAACATTCGCCCATCCCCATTGTTCATAGTTTACTGAGTTCATCTATTAAATGCCAGAGTGATGGCTGATGAGACTATGATATAACTTGATTTTACAATAGGTTAATGGCAGTCTTAGATTTAAACGCAAACCATAATGAAATTGTGCTTTGCCGCGAAGAATCTGTGTTTTTAAATGAAAAGTATTCCCCTCTGCTGAATTCGGGCGCATTATACGGGAAAATCATTCTATTAAAGAAAATCTAGATTGTTGGGTTATATAATAAAATAATCTATATTAAAGATGCAGGATTAGTCATTCCGCTTTTTGCGGGCGTATGCGGCGTATCGTCAGGGCATAAAAGGATTGCTCTAAACAATAGACAATTAAATGTGTGGTCGAGGATGTAATCGTGAATCATATATTCTTCTTGGGAGCATCGAATGCAATAGTGGCAAGTGCTGTTGAAGCACCGCTGAATTATTTTTTGCATAGCTATGGCCCCGCAGCAAAACCGACCATGTATTTAGGATGGGCCCTTGCAGGGCTGTCGGTTGCCATCTGTTTCATTATTGCGCTGTTGCTATTGACGGCAATATTTCGCAAACGAAAAACATCAAATCCACACAAAATTGAAAGTGAGGGCAAAGGCCTGCAATGGGTTTATATCGGTACAGGAATTTCCACCGTTATTTTATTTGTATTGGTGATTTATTCGCTGACGGTTCTGAACCAAGTTGCCAAACCTTCGCAGACGCCAAGCATCACCATAACGGTTACTGGATACGACTGGTGGTGGAAGGTCGAGTACGAACACGATGATCCCGCTAAACGCTTTATCACTGCAAATGAAATTCATATTCCGGTGGGTCAATCTGTATTGATTAAGTTAAAAAGTGCGGATGTTATTCATGCATTCTGGGTGCCAAAGCTTGCCGGAAAAACCCAAATGATTCCGGGCTTGATAAATCAGCAATGGATTCAGGCCGATGTGCCCGGAGTTTATACTGGACAATGTACTCAATTTTGTGGCGTGGGTCATGCACATATGAGTCTGGAAGTAGTGGCTGAGAGCGTCGAGGATTTCGAGAAATGGCAGAATGCTCAACGACAGCCTGCAACGCAGGTTCTCAGAGCGGAACAGGACTCAGGCTACAAATTATTCATGGATCGCTGCGCAGGCTGTCACGCTGTAAGAGGAACGGATGCGAAAGGTGAGCATGGCCCGGATTTGACGCATCTGAACTCGCGCCGTCGTCTAGCTGCGGGGGTATTAACCAATACGCCTGATCATTTGATGGAGTGGATTGGCAATGCACAACTACTCAAGCCAGGATCACGTATGCCCAGCTTTAAGTTGTCAGAAAGCGAAATTTCCGCGCTCGCATTATTTTTATCAACATTGGACTAGCAGTGTATGACTTTCTCTGACACGAAACAGAATCATCCGGATAGTCACCTGGAACGCGTGCCCGATTTTGGCTGTGCTCCAGTGGGTTCAGATGCCGAAGTGCGACTTGCAGAAATATGGGAAACAACACCAGGCTGGCGTGGTTGGTTTTCCACAGTCGATCATAAAACAATTGGTCTGCGCTATCTCGTTACCGCATTTATTTTTTTGTTGATAGGTGGCATCGAAGCACTCATCATGCGTGCGCAACTCGCTCTGCCGGAACAGTCCTTACTGACACCTGAACAATATAACCAGCTATTCACGATGCATGGCGTGACGATGATATTTCTTTATGCCTTGCCGATATTGTCCGGCTTCTCCAATTATCTCTGGCCATTGTTGCTGGGTTCTCGAGACATGGCATTTCCACGCCTCAATGCACTTTCGTATTGGATTTTTCTGTTTGCGGGCATTTTCATGTATGCGAGTTTCCCGTTGGGGCAGGCGCCCAATGCGGGCTGGTTTAATTATGTTCCTTTTTCAGGACCTATTTACAACACAGGCCCCAACATTGATGTCTTCGCTCTGGGAATGGTCCTTTTAGGCATTTCAACCACTGTCGGATCAATCAATTTTATTGTCTCGTTATTCAGAATGCGAGCACCCGGCATGACCATCAATAAGGTACCGATTTTGGTCTGGGGCACACTCACCGCGTCTGTAGCCAATCTTATAGCCATCCCTGCAGTCAGTCTGGCTTTTTTTCTGCTGTGGCTGGATCGTCAGGTGGGCACGCAATTCTTTGATGTGGCTAACGGGGGTAAACCGCTGTTGTGGCAACACTTATTCTGGATGTTCGGCCATCCATGGGTTTATGCAATCGTGCTGCCGGCAATGGGCATTGTTTCTGATGCGCTACCAACATTCTGTCGTCGCCCTCTGGTGGGGTATACAGCGGTGGCGCTGGCCACCATGGCAACCATGCTGCTTGGTTTTCAGGTATGGATCCATCATATGTTTGCCACCGGTCTGCCGACTGTAGCCTTGTCAATTTTTGGAGCTGCCAGCATGATCATCTCGATCCCGAGTGCAGTTGCTGTTTTTGCCTGGATTGCGACCATCTGGTTGGGTAAACCTGTTTTCAAAACGGCGTTTCTGTTTTTCGCCGGATTTATCTTTTTGTTTGTGGTCGGGGGATTGTCGGGGGTAATGACAGCAGCTGTGTCACTTGATCTGCAGTTGAACGAAACCTACTTCATCGTTGCCCATCTTCATTATGTTTTACTTGGCATCAATGTGTTTCCGGTGATTGGCGGCATTTATTATTGGTTTCCTAAATTCACTGGTCGCATGATGAGCGAAACACTGGGTAAATGGAGCTTCTGGGTTATGTTCATTGGCTTTAATATCGGGTTTTTTCCAATGCACATAGCCGGCTTACTGGGCATGCCCAGGCGCATCTACACATATTCATCTCGTATGGGGTGGGATAGTGTCAACATGATTACATCCATTGGCTCTTTTATCTTCGCCATTGGAATTCTGATTTTTTTGGCCAATATTCTGATCAGTCTCAAGCGCGGCGCATTAGCTGGCTCCAATCCCTGGGATGCAGCGACACTCGAATGGTCAACGCCTTCACCACCACCTGCTTATAATTTTGCTGTTATTCCCGTTATCGCGAGTCGCCATCCATTATGGGAAGATCGCCTTAACGAAAACTCTAAACGTTCCAGTCTTACGCAAGGTTATTTACTTATGGAAGGTCATGAAACACTGGGAACTTCGCCTATTGACGCTGAGCCAGTAACTATCCTTAAAATGCCGGGGGATTCTTACGCACCCTTTTTCGTCGGATTATTTGTTTCATTATTTTTTGTCGGTTTGCTGCTTCATTGGTGGTATTTCGCAGGGATGACAGCTGCAGCATGCTGCATTACTTTAGTGATTTGGATGTGGCCACGCAAGTCGCTGGCTCAGAGAACAGCACCGAAAACAGCTCACCTCAGTGGGAGGAGTCCATGAACAAAGTTATTCACTTCGAACAGCAGCCTTTGCCAGTGGGCAGTGACGGCAAACTTTCAACGGGCTGGTGGGGTGTTTTAGCGTTAATTGTGACCGAGGGATCCCTGTTTGGATTTCTGCTCTTTACCTATTTCTATTTGTCAGCTCAGACCGAACAGCAATGGCCGCCGGAGGGGTTGCCAAACCTGCTTATGCCCATTATAAATACAGCGATTTTACTCGCTAGCAGTGTTTTTGTTTGGGTTAGCGAGTATGGAATTCGACATCAAAAGAAATACTGGAGTATTGGTGGGATGTTAATAGCGGTCGTGCTTGGTTTTTGTTTTTTAAAAATTCAACTCATAGAATGGGGCGAAAAATCTTTTGATATCACGTCGAATTTATATGGATCGCTGTATTTTACGATCACGGGGTTCCATTTGTTCCATGTCATCATTGGATTGGCGATTTTGTTGCTACTATTGGTCTGGACCTCGCTTGGTTATTTTGATGATAAACGATATGCGGCTGTGACGATTGGTGGCGCTTACTGGCACTTTGTCGATGTAGTCTGGTTATTTGTTTTTACTACTTTGTACGTGTTTCCTTATCTCTAGAATTCGAAATAAGCCTCATTAATTAAAGGTGTTTATAGAATTTTTTGATGCCATGAGTACATACAAAATATTGCTAGCGTTATTGGGAGCACCATCAGCGTGGTTCATCCAGATGTCTTTAAGCGAGCCACTTGCAGCATACGCTTGTTATCCGCATCAGGTTCCGCTTACTGCACCCCTTTGGGTTGATTTGTCTGCAATACTCATTGCGATTAGTTTGATTTGTTTAGCGGGTGGGCTGATTTCTGGATATGTCGCATGGGATTCATGGCGAAAATTAACCAAGTCTGGTTCGAATGGGAAAATCTTTGTAGTTGATGAAGGACAAACTCAATTTCTAGCAATGCTGGGAGTCATGTCGAGTTTTATATTCATCGCTGCAATAGTATTTACGTTTTGTGCTGTTTTATTAGTATCACCCTGTAGCGCCTGGACGTGACTCTGATGATTTCAGTAATTTTATTCATCAATAATCATACTATGAAGCTAAGCAAAGTTAGTCATTATTCATTGGTTATAGTATGCATGTTGGCAGCAAATGTGCTTGCTGCCGATCGTGACTTGATCGCTCGCGGCGCTTATCTTGCCAAAGTCGCTGATTGTGAAAGCTGTCATACAGCGGGACCAGATCATGAAGCTTTTGCGGGTGGTTTGCCAATCAACTCACCATTTGGAATAATTTATTCAACTAATATTACCCCCGATCCGATCACGGGCATCGGGCAATATAGTTACGATGATTTTAGCCGCGCGCTTCGGCAAGGCATAACCAAGAATGGCAAACACCTTTATCCAGCAATGCCGTATGCTTCGTTCGCGGCGACGCTGGATAGTGATATCCTGGCGCTATACGTTTACTTCATGAAAGGGGTTAAGCCAGTCAATTACACCCCACCACAAACCAAATTGCCTTTTCCGTTTAATCTGCGCTGGACATTAATGTTCTGGAATGCGGCATTTGCAACCCAAGATATATTCAAACCGCGTACCGATCGCGATGCACAGTGGAATCGGGGCGCCTATCTGGTACAAGGTCTGGGTCATTGTGGTGCTTGTCATACGCCGCGAGGGCTGGCTTTCCAGGAGAAAGCATATTCAGAGTCATCGCCCGATTATTTGAGCGGTGCTATGGTGGATAATTGGTACTCTGCCAATCTGACTGGCAATAAGGCATCTGGTCTGGGCAGATGGTCTAAAGCAGAAATTTCAAAATTTCTGGAAACAGGCCATAGTGGACATGAAGTGGCATTTGGCAGCATGGTGACTGTGATTGAGAACAGTACCCAGCATTTCTGTAAAGAAGATTTGGATGCTATTGCGCACTATCTTAAATCTCTTCCAGGGCAAAACGGCAAATCATCATACAAACCTTACGAACCTCCTGCTAGTCAGGAGCAAAAACTCTTAACAGAGGTAAATATTGGAATCAATAAATTTGAACTTCCTGGTGCAGGCCTATATTCTGGATTTTGCGCTAAATGCCATGGAGATAGTGGCACAGGGGAATCTCCAAGAATTCCAAGGCTGGGGGGAAATTCGATGGTTCTTTCAGAGAATGCTGCATCCATAATTCGTCTTGTGTTGGAGGGAGGTAAAGGGCCACTGACAATAAAAGGCCCCAAACCGAAAAAGATGCCAAGCTTTGCGAAGAAATTTACTGATCGCGAGATTGCGGATGTTCTTACTTTCGTACGTACAAGCTGGGGCAATTCAGCATCTCCAGTCACACCACGCGAAGTGTCATTAATACGGCAGAAATGCTGTATCAAGAATTAGTATTTGTCGTAAAATAATTATTGATATTTGAATTGACTTTACCTGCTTCTGATTTAAATGAGAGTGCTTAACTCGCTGGACCCTTAATCGGTGAATTCTGTGGCATCAATTCCTTCCGTACTACAATAAGAATGCCAACAGCGCTCATCATCGCTCCATGTACCCAGAGAATTATCCCTCCAATTTGTTGGTCTTCAATAGCATTTAAACCTCCAATAGCTCGACCACAAACAGTATAAATGGGATAAAGCTCATGGGAAGCAAAAAAAATCATTGCTCCTAAAATGATTTGTGGAGGAATGACCGCAAACATCATGGCAATGCGAGTGCCAGCTGATAAATGCGTAAAAAAACCAGTAGCTGGATTTAACACAAGACCCCAGAAAATCAATCCGTTTATGAACATGCTCCAGTTCATCAGACGATATAGACGCCAATCAATCATCGCTGTAAAGTGAATCGGGGGCAATAACCAGAAGCCGACAAGGCCACTAAAAAATATAACGGCTATAACAGGATTACACAGGAATGAGACAAGAAACTGCAATGGTTTCCAACGAGCTGCCAGTTTACCCCAATACCTTCCTTTTTCGGGTACACCATTAAACAGTATAGGTAACGGGCTGCTCAATACGATTAAAAAGGGCCCGAGATGATGCAATACTAGATGTTGAAGTCGATGAATAAAAAATTGATGCTGGGAATAATAATCAAACTGCGTATGAGAAACGAGATATATTGAGATAAGGCCAATCCAAAAATACAGTTTTTGGTTAAATGATGGCTTGCAATTGACACAACCTCTTAAGAACAAGATAGCAACGATGCTTATCGCAGCCACGACTATAATTGACTCTTCCCAGGGAGTAAACCAATAAAGTACATCCAGCATATTTAGGCTCTATAAGACAGCGCTTTTGACAGAATCGCGACTGGAAGATTTTAAATTCTTGGAATAATGTTTTGCATGGTCAGTTATTATCTAATAAACCATATCCAGCAGACGCCGAATATCCTTCGCTAAGTTCTCAACGGGGTCGGTGGAGGTTGCCAACAGACGTGCGTGGCCCAGTGAATCAAAAATATAGATAGCATCCCCATGGACAATACCGCTTTGTACGATATTTTTTGACCGAGGACGGTATGCAGCTCGATATCGTTTTGTTAAGTTCTGGATATCTTTCGTTGTGCCCGTCAATCCGATTACATGTTCAGGATCAAATTGCGCGATATAGCGGCGCAACACTTCCGGGTTATCATGTCCAGGGTCAAGGGTAACAAACAAAACGCGTATGCGGTCAGCATCTTTTCCAAGAGTCTGGATGACATGACTTAATTTTGCCATTGAAACCGGACATTCAGCCTGGCAGTTGGTGAATCCGAAGTACATTAATAGTACGTAGCCTGTATACATTTCTGCTGTTACCAGATGCTCGCTATCTGATGTCAGTGAAAACTGCAGATCGGGCAAATGTCCGGCTACTTCTTTGACATGCCAGTTATTTTCGGAAAAGCATCCGCTTAGTGCGAATATCACCAAGTATAAAACAAAATGGCTCAGCCCAGAGTTTCGCATTTGATAATATGCATGCGCATTGTAAATACTTTGCGCAAATGTGTAAGTAACCGAGAAATAATATATCACTGAGGCGCGTTGTGCCAATTAATTGAGGTAAGTGATTTTCATGGAACCGAACGTTGCATAACACGAAGTTATGAAATGGAGAGTGATTTACCTTTGACCACCCTGTGTCTTCCTAATCTCCCCGGCCTCTGCCTAGAAAAATCAGATGTTTTTCGGCCATTGGATCAGTTCCTATTGATCGATTGTTGGACTGAATGTGAAACTTTCATTTGCGGAACCCGCAATAAGATTTATGCCTCTCAATCAAGAAATTATTTTCAGTTACAATTGACAGTATTTAGATTCGTGCATTAGATTAGTCGAATTATCTTTTACAGTTTTCATTAAAAAAAACAATCTCGCCAACGTTGTGTGGCGATCTGTGTGAGTCCGTCTATGCAAGCTCCTCGATCTGCTTTATCTCACCCTACCTGGGCTCCCGCCAGGAAGGATATGGTGGGCACCAGTCTCGGATCTTCACGCCTCTGGTTTACCGTCGCTGAGGGCATTGTTACCGAAGTTTATTATCCTCGTGTCGATATCCCACAGATTCGGGATCTCGGCTTTATTATTGCTGATGATCAGGGATTCTGGGTTGAGCTGCGTCGTCTCGGGAACTACGAGATTAATTTACCGAAGCCGTATATTCCAGCGGTTGAGGTTATCCACCGACACGCGCGCTTTACTTTTATTTTAAAGATTTGTCCGTCCCAGCGACGAGATGTACTTTTGTTGCACTATCAGTTGCAGGGAGATACACAGAATCTGCGCCCTTATGTGCTTTTATCAGCACGTCTGGGCGGTGATGCGAAAAACAACCAGGCTTTCGTCGCAGAACATAACGGACACAGAGTCTTATGGGCGAATCAAGGGCCTTTTGGTTTGGCGCTGATGGCAAGTAGTGAAACAGATGAGGTTACATGGGGGCGTTGCTCAGTGGGTTGCCTGGAACAGAGCGATGGCTGGCAGGATTTCAATCGACATGGGCGTATGATATGGCAGTATGACAGCGCGGGTCCCGGCGCTGTTACGTTGATGGGTGAATTGTCAAGTCAGGCAACACTCGCTCTTGGCTTTGGATCCAGCATGGAAGCGGCGGCAACGTTGGCAATGTCGAGTCTGAATGAAGATTTCTCATCAGTATGGAATGCCCAATGCCGCGTCTGGGAGGAATGGTATAAAAGTTGTAATTGCAATGTTTCTGATTTATCTCGTGATCTTCAGCAAAAACTGGCACTCTCCAGCATGGTTCTCAAAGTTCATGAGGACCGTACCTATTGTGGTGCTACGGTCGCAAGTCTTGCCGTGCCTTGGGGGGAGAATAATCATAATCGTGGAGGTTATCACCTGGTATGGTGTCGTGATCTGGCTGAAACCGCAGGGGCAATGATCGCCATGGGCGCAGTTGAAGATGCGCGTAATGTGCTGCGTTATCTGATTGCTACACAACAGGCGGATGGCCACTGGCTTCAGAATCAATGGCTTGGTGGTGCAAGTTTCTGGCAAGGAATTCAGCTTGACGAAGCTGCGTTCCCTGTCCTCCTGGCTTCTGCATTGCGTGATCGTGGCGAGCTCGGAGGCATTTCTTGCAAGGATATGGTCAGACGGGCATTAGGCTTCATTGCTCGCGAAGGTCCGGTTACCGGTCAGGATAGATGGGAAGAAGACTCGGGCGTCAATACCTTCACGCTGGCAGTAGCCATTGCAGCACTTGTTGAAGGCAGTATTTTTCTCGATGAAGAAGCGCGGGGATTTGCGCTGCAGCTTGCTGACAGCTGGAATGCCCGGCTTGAGGAATGGACATTTGTAGCAGATACCTCACTCGCCAGGAAATTAAAGGTGTCCGGTTATTATATCCGCATCACTCCAGAAGATGCGCTGGTTCATGAAGGCGCCCAATCCGAACATGTCCTGATTAAAAACCGTGCATGTGACCCGAATCTGCCCGCCAATGAGCAGATCGCGACCGATTTTCTGCAGTTGGTGCGCTACGGGCTGCGTAAAGCAGATGACACTTGTATTCTCGATAGTCTGAAAATCATTGATCAAAAGCTTAAGACTGATACTCCCAGCGGACCCGTCTGGCATCGCTATAATGGAGACGGCTATGGAGAGCATGAAGACGGCAGCGCTTTTGATGGCTCGGGGCGTGGACGAGGCTGGCCGCTTCTGACTGGAGAGCGAGGTCATTATGCACTTCTGTCAGGAAATGATCCGCTACCTTATCTGGAAGCCATGGCTGCCATGACCGGCGTCGGCGGTCTTATCCCCGAGCAGGTATGGGATAGCGAGCCTGTTCCCGAACATCATCTGAATCCAGGCAAACCGAGCGATTCCGCTATGCCGCTTGTTTGGGCGCATAGCGAGTTTATCAAGCTGTGTTACAGTCGTATACTCGGTTATCCAGTCGATCGCCCTGTCGCTACCTGGAAACGCTATCAAGGAATACGTCCTGAAATTACCCACGAACTTTGGGGGCCACGATATCTCCCGCGACACATACGTTCCGGTAACACATTCACCATTGCACTCAGAGCCCCTGCACGGGTACATTGGGGTATCAATTCCTGGCACGATGCTCAGGATATAGACACCAGAGATACAGGACTCGGTGTATATGTGGCAGAACTTCCGGTCGTCGGACTCAAGCCTGGAGATACAATACAATTTACTTTTTATTGGCTGGATCAGGAAAAATGGGAGAGCACTGACTATGAAGTGTTGATTGCAGAATAATCATATTCCAGGTTATGTATTGAATCTTCCCAGTAATTCCTTAGCGACCGTTACAATGCGTTCAGACTCGAAACCGAATTCTTTTTGCAGTTCTTTCAAGGGAGCAGAAGCACCAAAAGTTTGCATTCCAATAACACGACCACTATTGCCCACATAGCGTTCCCAGCCAAAGGTGGATGCTTGTTCGACAGCCACTCGTGCTTTCACGTCGGCAGGCAATACACTGTCACGGTATTCTTGTGTTTGATGCTCGAAGATGTCCCATGATGGCATAGATACCACGCGAGAACTGACACCTTCAGCAACAAGTTTTTCATGCGCTTGCACAGCAAGGCTGATCTCGCTGCCGGTTGCTATAATTATAATTTCAGGCTTGCCGTCCGGAGAGTCTGCAAGTACATAAGCCCCACGAGCCACACCTGAAGCTGGGGCATATTTGTTGCGATTCAGCGTTGGAAGAGGCTGGCGTGACAATACAAGGGCAGCGGGACGATGACGCAGTTGCATGATCACTCGATATGCCTCGACCACTTCGTTAGCATCCCCGGGACGTAATAGTGTTAAGCCAGGAATGGCGCGCAAAGAAGCAAGTTGTTCAATTGGTTGGTGCGTCGGACCATCCTCTCCATCTCCCATGGCATCGTGAGTGAAAATAAGAATAGTCGGCAGTTCCATCAAGGCTGACAAGCGAATCGCTGGACGCGCGTAATCGCTAAAGATGAAGAAAGTGGCGCCATAGGGTCGCAATTTGGATAACGACATTCCATTTACAATTGCGTACATCGCATGCTCTCGAACACCGAAGTGAAGATTTCTTCCTCCCGGTGTTTCAGCCTGCATATCTCCGGTATCTGGAGCCGTTAACAAGGTTTTATTTGATGTGCCAAGGTCGGCGGAGCCACCGAGTAACCAAGGGATATTCTGCGCCAGTATGTTCAGTACCTTGCTTGATGCTTCCCGTCCTGCCAGTCCCTTTGAGTCTTCAGGGAATATCGGTAGATTTTGATCCCATTGTTCCGGCAGTTCACGGCGTTGCATTTGATCAATCTGAGTGGCGAGATCAGGATATTCGGTGCGATATTCGGAAAACAAGTCTATCCACGCACGATGCTCGGATGCACCGCGTGCGCCGACACTATCTGCGAAGTGTTGACGTACTTCATCTGGAACGAGGAATTGTGAGTCCTCCGGCCAATCATATGCGCGCTTGGTGAGGCGCACTTCGTCCGTGCCGAGCGGTTCTCCGTGGGCTGCGGCAGTATCATGCCGATTCGGCGAGCCGTAACCGATATGACTGTCGAGAATTATAAGCGTTGGCTGGCCTTTAGTTTTCCGGAACATTTGCATGGCGCGATCAATTTGTTCGATATCGTTTGCGTCATTCAGATGCAGGACATTCCAGCGATAACTGCGAAATCGTGCCGCCACATCCTCAGTGAACGTAATCTGCGTGCTGCCTTCGATCGTGATATGGTTGTGGTCATAAATCCAGCACAGGTTGTCGAGGGCAAGATGACCGGCCAAGGAAGCAGCTTCTGAACTCACGCCTTCCATCAGACAACCATCGCCGCAGACAGCGTAGATATTGTAGTCGAAGAGGTTGAAATTGGGTTTGTTATAACGACTTGCCAGCCATCGCTCGGCAATTGCCATCCCGACGCTGGTGGCTACACCTTGTCCGAGCGGCCCCGTAGTGGTTTCCACTCCTGAAACCCAATGGTACTCAGGGTGACCGGGAGCCTTGCTGCCGAGTTGACGAAAACGACGAATATCCTCCAGTGTTACTGCAAGTTCTCCCAGCTTCTCGTAGTCTGCATTGACTGCACGCGTTCCAGTCAAATGTAACACTGACCACAACAGCATCGATGCGTGACCGTTCGATAGCACAAATCGGTCTCGATTGGGCCAGATCGGATCCTGAGGATCGAATCGCATCACGCGATTCCAGAGTGTATAAACTAGCGGCGCCAATGCCATGGGCGTGCCAGGATGACCGGAATTCGCTGCCTGCACAGCATCGATCGACAGCGTGCGGATAGTGTTGATGGATAGCTGATCGAGTTCATCGTTAGTCATGGATTTTCTCTTGTACTGATTGAATTTTTGACAGTCGTTGGCGTACAAATTCATGAGCTGTTTTATGCTTTGGCAAGGTAAGATACGAGCAGGTAAGTGATCTGGACATTGTGTTTAAGACTAAGTTACAACTCTTATCCATCGCGGTGGTATCCCATAAACGGAAGCCTCCAAGAAATGCGTTGTCATTGTCACCCATGCGCAGCCCTTCAGGAAGTTTTTTAAGTTTCTTGGCATTTCCGCCTCCCAATACAACATAATCCGCTTCAAGGGCAGTTTTCAATTTGTTTGAGACTTCAAATACATATCGGCGCCATTTTTTCTTGCCCCGTTTTTCTAATCCGCGTCGACCAAGATAGTCTTCATATGTTTTTCCATGCTTGTAGGGAAGGTGGGCCAGTTCCATAGGTTCTAGTATCCCATCGACTATCAGTGCCGATCCGAGTCCCGTACCCAAACCGAGAAAGAGCATGCGTCCCTGACAGTAGCTTCCGAGTGCCTGCATCGCTGCATCGTTAATCAGTTTCACAGGACAACCGAATGATTTCTGGAAATTAAAACTTACCCACCCGGTGCCAAGATTAAATGGTTCATGGACCGGACAACCGCCAATAACAAGGCCGGGGTAGCCAATTGACACGCAATCATAGTTCCAGTCGCTCGTCGCATCCTTGATCTGTTTAACCATTTTTTTCGGACTCATGGTCGGGCCGGATGGTATCTTAAGAGGCTTATGGTGTCCGGTCATTAAGAGTTTGATGTTTGTTCCGCCCACATCAATCACTAAAATATTATGCGAAGTCTGTGTGTTCATGGTCGCTGGAAATCTCCGGTGTGGAGCAGGGTTCGATATTTATTCATAAGAACATCGCTCGAGTCACCGGATCGAGTTTGGGGTTATACCACTCACCATGGGTTGAAATCAGCGCATTAGCTTCTTCCGGTCCCCAGCTGCCTGGTTTATAAAGGTTGACTGGCCTATGTTTTTTCAATACTTTATCAAGTACTGTCCAAGCAGCTTCTACCGTGTCTTGCCGGGTAAAAAGTGCGCCATTACCTGCCAGTGCGTCGCCCAAAAGTCGCTCATAAGGCGCTTGCTCGTCTGGCTGAGTATTCAGGAGATATAGCTCTTTTTGATCGCCGATGAATTCCTCTCCTGCGCGCTTGACACGCGCGGATAATGCAATAGCAGGACAAGGAGATAATTTGAAGCGCAGATAATTCGCTCGACCAGCCGTCGGCCAGGCATCTTCGAAAAGTTTTTGAGGCGGAGTCCTAAGCTGCACCAGAACTTCTGCGCCACTTTCGGCCAGACATTTACCTGAGCGCAGATACCAGGGTACTCCTGCCCAGCGCCACGAATCGATAAAGAGCCGTAGGGCGCAAAAAGTCTCTGTGTCAGAATTCTTTGCAACCCCTGGCTCCTGAAGATAGCCTTCAAACTGACCTCTAACTAAATCTTCAGACTTGAGCGAATGCATTGCATGAAATACCTTGGCTTTTTCACTTCTCTGAGCTTCAAAATTCCGACTGGCAGGAGGCTCCATGGCCAAAAGAGCTACTATCTGGAAGAGATGGTTTTGAACCACGTCGCGTAAACAGCCTACTTTGTCATAGAAGCTGCCTCGGCCTTCTACCCCGAAATCCTCTGCCAGGGTAATTTGGACACTTGCCACGTAGTTACGATTCCAAATCGGCTCCAGAAATGAATTAGCAAACCGAAAATAAAGGATGTTCTCAATCGCTTCCTTGCCCAGAAAGTGATCGATGCGAAAAATCGAACTTTCCGGAAACACTGAATGTGCAGCACGATTAAGTTCTTGGGCCGAAGCTAAATCCCGGCCGAAAGGTTTTTCTACGATGACACGCCCGTGCTCAGCCAGACCGGCAGATCCAATATCCTTAATGATGGCAGCAAAGAAGGCGGGTGGTATTGCGAGATAAAAAGTCGGATGTCGGATTCCGTCAAGAGCATTTTTGAGTGTTTGAAACGTCTCTGGATTTTTATAGTCACCGTCCACATAACGCAATAATGAGAGTAATTGATTTAGCACGTTTAAATCAATGTTTTTTACCGCATTTTTTATGCTGTCTTTTACTCGTTCTTGCAATTGCGTCAAGGCCCATCCCGAAAAACCGACGCCGACGATAGGTACCTTTAAAGCGTTTCGCTTGACCAGCGCGTAGAGTGAAGGAAAAATCTTTTTGTGCGCGAGATCGCCTGTCGCGCCAAAAAGCACTAGCGCATCGGATGGTGCTAATTCAGGATTGGATTTATCCATAGTCACTTGACATCCTTTTGTTTTTCATCATGGCCACCAAATTGTTTGCGCATGGCCGACAGTATACGATCGGCGTAATCAGCTTCGCCCTGAGACTCAAATCGTCCGAACAATGCGGCGCTGATGACCGGTGCTGGCACACCCTCATCAATCGCAGCGAGCGTAGTCCAGCGCCCCTCGCCCGAATCCGATACATGTCCAGAGAATTGCTTAAGCTCTGAATCTCCTGCCAGCGCGGTTGCTGTCAAATCGAGCAGCCACGATGAAATTACGCTGCCTCGACGCCATACTTCCGCAACTTTAGCGATGTCGATTTGGTATTGATACGCTTCCGGATCGCGCAGAGGAGTAGTCTCTGCGTCTTGTGTTCTTGAATGTAGCCCCACGTCCGCGTGTTTGAGAATATTAAGTCCTTCAGCGTAAGCCGCCATCAATCCATATTCGATACCGTTGTGAACCATTTTCACGAAGTGGCCTGCGCCGTTCGAACCACAGTGTAGATAACCATGTTCTTCAGGGCCAGGTGTATCGTTCCGACCGGAAGTGCGTGACGCAGCCGCAACCCCTGGCGCGATGCTTTTAAAAATTGGCTCAAGATAATGGACTGTGCTATCTTCGCCACCAATCATCAAACAGTAACCTCGCTCAAGTCCGAATACCCCTCCGCTGGTTCCACAATCTACGTAATGGATGCCGCGTGTCTTAAGTTCTTTGGCGCGCATTTGATCGTCGCGATAATAGCTGTTGCCGCCATCAATGATGATGTCGTCGGGAGCAAGTAATGTTGCCAGATCCGAGACCGTCTTGCCGGTAACAGCGGCGGGCACCATCACCCAAATCACACGCGGCTGGGTGAGCTTGGCAATAAAATCATCGAGTGAATCGGCGCTTTGTATCCCTGGTCCTGCTAATGCTTCGACGGCGACCCTATTGACGTCATAGGCCACGCAGGTATGACCATCTTTCGTTAAACGCCGCGCCAAGTTTGCTCCCATTCGTCCAAGACCGATCATTCCTACTTGCATATTAAATTATCTCCATTTTGATTACGCTCAGAAAATTTCGATCAGCTCCATCGCTAAATTTCGTAGTATTTGAAAACAAAACGCAACGAAACCAGAGAAAGATGGCTTTAGGTGCAAATGGTGAATGATTCGAAAGCCAACCGCTGGATGATTCGAGTCAGTCAAATAATGCGCTTTCGAAAAATCGCCGTCAAATGATTTATAGATTAATGAGTTTCTGATTAACAGTCATTTCGAGCGTTGCAAAAGCCCATATCGTCGATTCCAAAACATCCAACACTAGACTAGGAATGTCAAATGAAGCTGTTCTGAGGTTCCTTAAGTTAGCCTTCCGTTATGTAAGAAGCCTGATAAAGGCTTGATCGAGAAAGATGCTGCCTGTTTATAAAGAAGGTGGACGAGTATTATGATCAGAACAAGCATTGATATTAAATGTTGTTTTTAGGCAGCATAAGCTTTCAAATCTTTGAAGAATTAACAAATAAATTTCTTGAGCAATGTCGGCAGTGATTTAATTTTGTGGAGCTCGCGTAAAGATTCTGCAAATATGCAGATATATAAGGTCTTATTCTTACGTGTCAGCACGAATATTATGATCTGTTATTTTTCCGTATGATTTGAACAGCAGGGAATTTAGTATAAGCTTTTTGTTCATTTTTCACGTTTTGACTTACTACCAAGCACAGGTTCACGAATTCGAATCGGACTTGAATTAAAGACTGGCAGGATGCAGAAGAACAAATAAATCCGTAAGTGCATATTCTTAAGAAACAGAATTATCCTCGCTCTGGATAGTCTGCAGTGGCGATGAATCATTGTAGACTATCTTTTTTTGGAGTCTTGGAACAATATACATCCAGTATGTATGGAGTTTTTTTAGAGAAGAACTGAAGTGCATAATTAGTAGGCTAGGATAAAACAGATCTAGTAGGCCGTCGAAAAACTATCCGAGTTGTAGCTACGGTTTAAAGCAGACTCAAAATGCACATTTATTATGCATGAACTGCGTTTTTCGGTTTTTTTGCCTTGTACCAGTTGCCTCGAAAACGTTTTTCAACAGTCTGCTAGTGGTGCTGAAGTTTCCGTGAATTACTGTGAACAGAATCAGTGCTGCTTGCTTCCTTTTAGACGTAAAGTGACGCAGAGGCCGCCGGCTGGGTGATTCTCAATCGAGAGTTCTCCATCGTAAACCTGGATGATATCACGCACAATGGCCAGGCCGATTCCGTGACCAGGCGTGGATTGATCGGCGCGTACGCCGCGTTCTAAAATTTTAGCAATTTCATGAGGTTGAATGCCGGAGCCGTCGTCTTTGACTTGAATGACTACCTGGTTCTCTTGATTGTATGCGGATAAATGAATACTCTGGCGGCACCATTTGAAAGCATTATCAATCAGATTGCCAAGTAATTCCATCAAGTCTCCTTCATCCATTTTTAAACCGATGGTTTCGTCGATTTCGATGGTAATGTGTGGATGCTTGTTCCGATAGGCTTTAGTGACGGTGTTGACAACTCGGTCGACCATCGGGCGTAGCACAATCAGCCCCATGCCCGGCGAACTACCGGCAGTTGCGGCACGGCGTAACTGATATTGGATGGTGTTATCCATGCGGTCTATTTGCTCTCGAATTGTTTTGCGTCGAATGGTCTCATCTTCTTCGCCATGGATTGCGCCCTGCAAAACCGCGAGCGGTGTTTTAAGACTGTGGGCCAGGTCAGCAAGACCATTACGATAACGTTTCTGCTGCTTATGTTCGTGATTGATTAAAGAATTGATGCTATCGGTTAAGGCTTGTATCTCATTTGGATAACTCCCTTTTAGGTTTTCTTGTTGACCGGATTCTATAGCGGCAAGCTCCGTTGATACTTTGCGAAGCGGCTGTAATCCCCAGTGTAGTACTAACATTTGTGTTGTTAATAGAAAGATGGCCATACTGCTTAGCCAGCCCCATAAGTCTTCTCGATAGCGTTCAATTTGTGCTTCAAACAACACGGTATCCGTGATAACAATGAAAGTCAGCGGATAATCTCCGGCAGGGGTTTCCCAGGCAACACCGTAGCGAAAGATGAAGTAAGGCTCATCATTGAGCATGATTTGGCTAAATTCTTTTCTACCTTTCTCCAATAATGCGATAGGTGGCATGGGCTTGTTAAGAGATGAGTTGGAGCGCCAGGCAATAGTATTGGTCGGATCGACGATAAACGCATAGGTATCTGAATTGACGTGACCGAACTCAGCATCCAGCAAATTGGTAGGCACATCCAGTTCGTTGGAATCTTCCACTTCAGCATCACCCATGAGCATGAGTAATTTGGCGAATAGCCGATCTTTAACACCTAAACGTGCACTGTCATAAAAAGCACGGTCTAGTGTCAAGGCAATTCCAACGATAAAAACCAGCAAAACCAAAGTTGCACTGAGTAGAATACGCCGGTTTAATGACATCATGACGATTTATTGCACTCTAGGGTAAAGCGATAACCGCGGCCACGCATGGTTTCGATCGGATTCAAGATGCCATCGGGATCGAGTTTGCGGCGCAACCGGCCGATCATGACTTCAAGCACATTACTGTCGCGGTCTTCGTCGTGCGGATAAAGGTAGTCTGATAAAGTTTGCTTGGAAAGAATTTCGCCACGATGGCGAACCAGTTCTTCCAACAAGCGATATTCAAACGATGTGAGCTCGATATCTACACTATTGACAGTAACGGATTGGGCATTAACATCCAATGTGACAGGGCCACATGTTAAAAATGTCTGTGATATGCCGGTTGCGCGACGCAGAAGAGCTTTTACTCTGGCTTGCAGTTCTTCCATTTGAAATGGCTTGGTCAGATAGTCATCCGCGCCCATTTCCAAGCCTTGCACCTTGTCTTGCCAGCTGCTGCGGGCGGTTAGTATCAGAATCGGCAGCAGGCTTCCACGTTCACGCAGCGTCTTGATAATTTCCAGGCCGGATTTTCCGGGCAAACCGATATCTATGATGGCAGCATCCAGAGGGTATTCCGAGGCAAGAAATAACCCTTCATCGCCATCGCTACAAGTATCAACCATATAACCTGCAATCTCCAGTTGCTGTCGAATCTGGCTTTGTAATCTGAATTCATCTTCAATGACCAGAATGCGCATTGAATACTCCTGAGATACTGAATGAAAAAAGATTGGGCTGATTTGAGGCAGTGCACTTCATGAAGTTTAGAGTTAGTGAGTGGATATCACAGAACCATCCAACGCATTGATTAGAATTGTGTGGACTGTACCTTGTTGGCTGAGTATTTTGATGCGATAGGTATGTCCTTTCTGGTTAATCGCCAGTACCCGGCCTTTGAAATGTTGCTGTGCAATCGTAATCGCTTTTTGTTCTGTAATCTCAGCAACTGGGCTGGTGCTGTTTTCGGTGCCGGTACGATGATGGTTTGCCTTGTTGTTTTGCCCGGCTGCAATTAATAGAGCATTGGGGGCAATAAGGGTCATTAAAATCACTAAAATTTTCCATCCTATATTCATACCGACCACTCAAAACGGAGGAGATAGAATCAAGCTGCAACAGGTAAGGCGTTTAATACCTGTTGCGAGCCATGCTTGTCAGAAGCGTATCATAAAATCCACATTTCCGGTGCCAATACCCATTACCGTTTGAGGTGGAGGGATATATACCGGCGCAGGATAGTTATTGTAGTTATAGATGTATCGTGGTTGTGGGTAGTAAGGCTGGTAATAACCACGAGGCTGGCTATAAATATAACCATATCCACCGTGATTGTTATAATGGTGATGGCCATGGTGATGTTTGTGATGATGGCCATTATGATGTTTGTGATGATGGCCTTTACCAGCATTTGCTAGTGATGGGGTTACTAAACTGATTGCTAATACTAAGCTTAGCAACAGACGGATCAGTTTTGTTGGTTGTGTATTCATAATATTTCTCCTTCAATTATTCATTTCAGGTTTATTCCTGATGATGTGAATTTACACAGAACATAATGAATGAAAGCTGAATGAGAAATTAGGCGTATCGTGCATCAGCAGGTGCTGTATATGCCAAGTGGGAAATTGCTTGAGAGGAGCATTGGATGACACGTTAATCTGTGGAGAGTCATCATAAGAGGTGGAATATCAACGAAATTGCTGTCGGGTTTTTTGATCAGAGTCCGGCTGAAGAATGTTGTCGGGTTAATTTCTGAATAAGGGCCCTGTATATTCCACCAGGGCCCTATTGAAAACAAGTTTTTAAAATTTCTGATAGGATCTTCGCATCAAAAATAGAGAGCTAATCACTTGTTTTCTCATTTATCCTGCAATTTTATTATTAGACTCTCTCGTATCTACCAGAGAATCAATGGCAGGAAAATTTTAATGAAAGTCAATCGCCTTCTTTATTGTCTTTATAAAGGCTTGGTGGGTATTGGCCTGGTTTGCCTTCGCCCCCACATGCGGTTAAAGGGAGTGTAAACGCTAAGAGAACAGCTGCTAATAGTAAATATTTCATGAGAATCTCCTTTGTTATTAAAATCAAAAATTGTTTTTAAACAAATTTAATGTCACGTTGAAACTTTATTAATTACAAACCATATCCCAAATCTAAAATCTTTATCCGGAATTAAACTTTCTTATATGGAGAAAGATTCCTTTTTAGAAGGTCATTTAGTTTCCCATTTGCAGATTTTTCTAAAATCCCAACATATGGTTTTATTCGAATAAGAAAAGAACTTACTCGCAATAAGGATAACATTAAAAAAACCAGTATGGAATGGAAACGCATCAGAAGACTGCATTGTGATAGAAATCATTGAATGTTTGTATACTAAATTTCTACTTGTGATTTTTAATAAGGGCAAGGAATATTGAGTATTTGTTGTTGTAATTAATAAATATTTATAATATTTTCTGGCGCATATGATATAAAAAAATATTTTGTGTAATTGTTTATTAAGATTTTATTATTGTGGTCTAGACGGGTAGTGGAAGGGTGAATATTTGGTTAAGTGTGTCTTTTTTTAATCCATGCATAAATTCTGTTGAAAGAAAGGTAAGTAACTTTATGCAGTTGGCGTAGATACTTTCGATACTGTAATAGCCGGGCACATCAAAGAGTTGAGTGACTATTCTGCGTAGTAATTACATTCTTGCGAGGTTACTATCTCAGCATCTTTAATTCTGATATTTTTAGATTGTGTTGAACGAACCATTTGGCTAAAGCATTCATAATCTGATTGTCTGGAATAAACTTGACACTTGTTTGTGTCACAAGCAAACTCAACCGTATGCGTATTAGTGCTGTATGTATCAATTGTTTATATAGAATAGAGCTGCGTATGAAACTAACTGAAATGATGAGCAGTGATTTCTTCAATAAAATACTTAATCAACTGAAAAGTTCGTTGCGTTTGCTTCTGATTCCTTATTTGATTGTGTTAATCACTCTATTTTCGGTCTGGGTAATCAGTTGGCAGTACAACATATTGATTGATAATTTCTTCCGGGAGCCTGCTGCAATACTCAAATTCAACCCGTTTCTCGGGGTCATGTCTAATTTGGGAGTATTGCTATGGGCATTTACAGCAGCTATTTGTCTGTTTGTGGCAGTGCTCTTGATAAAAAGGGGCAGCAAGAAAATTGGGCTATACTTATTATATTCGGCTACGCTGACCTTTGTATTATTGGTCGATGATTTTTTTTTATTGCATGAGCATATCTTTCCACGGTACTTAAATGTGCCGGAGAAAGTTTTTTATTTGGCGTATATTTTAGCAATGCTGTTTTTTTTCCTTCTATTTGCCAGGATTATTTTGCAGACGGATTACCTCATTTTGTTGATAGCCTGTGGTTTTCTGGCATTATCCATGCTTTCTGATCTGGTGTTACGGCAAACGGGTATTGCAGTTCTGGTCGAAGATGGTTTCAAGCTGTTTGGTATAGTAACGTGGTTGATATATTTTACTCGTACCTGTTATCAACAAACAGTGCCATTACTCAAACAGTGAAGTCGATCTGGAGAGTGTGATCCGAACGATTGTCTCGTTCGCAACGGTATCGAGTTAATCGATAGCTTGTCGATAACTTGTAAGCAACGTTGACGCTTGCATGTGTGTTCAATCGGGCCGGCGGATGTGTGCCAGTCATTTATCCATGTCTGAGTATAAATGTAATCTTTATCAAATTTCTTGAGTTGCGTTTCTGGGTTGAAAATTCTAAAATAGGATGCGGCATTCACACCACAACCTGCTACCCGCTGCCACTTTCCGACATTGCTTGCAATTTCTCAATCCATTAATTTTCTGGCGAAATATGCTTCTTATCAACGCCAATTAATCAATAAATGTTTACACAAGAAACTCGCGCTGATCATGCGGAGCCGCTTGTGCATTACGCCGGTTGCACTATGTTGCAGTATGCCGTCATCGACCAGTGGATAACCGATTGTTCCCTCACACCAATGCCTGAATTTGGTTTCGTCATTTAGCCACTCAATGCGATCATGGTGCGACTTGAAACTGCTATTTTGGGTATGGGGGAAATGCCATAATATTTGGCGTGAAGAATTCACGCCAGACCAGTTCATTACTGAAGCTATCGTCTCCACTGTTTGGTGCTTTCTGAAAGATTTTTCGAATACTTATAGTGCCGAATCGCAAATGAGGCCCCAGCAGCGATGTGGCGGTTAATGCAGGAAAATCCCTGTCACGCGTATAATGTTGCACCAATGCCGCGTTCAATCGATAGCCTGGAATGACTATCCTAGATCGAACAAAACCAATATCTGCCAGAGAAAGATTCGGCAGCCGTTGATGTTTTATCGTATTCTCTAGTTTTGCCAGGGTTGAATAAGTCATCAGTATTGTCTGATTCTGAATCTTTCTCCATTTGCGCAGATAGGGGGTATACCCTAGATAGGGGCTGCTCGAATCCTTGTTGATCTCTTTTTTCAAATAACTCATGATCTTTATAGGTATAAAAACCAACCGATCGTGCTTGCAGTCATTTCCGGATTACTTCGCCCCGTTCGCCCACATAGGTTTCATAGTCATGGTTAGTGAAAACTGCTACGACAGGATATGAAGGCAGGATTTGATCGAAAACTTCTACTGGCTTGCCATAAAACAGCGCGATTGAACTCGCATATTTTTTCTCAAGCTGTGTACGCAAGGTTTGCAAGGTATCGTAGATGAACGTAGCGCGCATCGTTTTCGGGTAATCCTGTCAGAATTGATGGATCAAAAATAAAAACCATCAAAACCGGGTGTTCGGATGCCAGTGCATGTGAGAATCCGACTTTGTCGCCCGGTCGCAGATCACGCCGAAACCAGAAAACAGCAAGCTGTGGTGCCATTGCGTTTCTGGTTTTAATGTTAGGACTTGGTTGCGGGAAATAAATCGTTCAGCGCTGCCGTCAAGTTATTAAATTTAAACCTAAAATTATAGTCTTCCAACAATCGTCTGGGTGTGATGTGATAACTATTTAGAGCCAGTGCAGCCGCTTCGCCTAATACCAGTTTCAGGATAAATGCCGGAGTAGGAAAGTAGGAAGGACGACGAAGCGCCTTGCCAAGCGCGGTTGCAAATTCGCGATAGCGAACCGGACTGGGTGACACGGCATTTATCGGACCCTGATAGCGCACATCCAGCGCAGCCTTGCAAAACACCGAGACAATATCATCAATATGTATCCACGGTAGCCATTGGCGGCCATCGCCGACCGATCCGCCCAAGCCCAGCTTGAATATCGGCAGTAGTTTTTTTAGCATGCCGCCTTCGCCCAGCACCACCCCGGTACGGATACTGACTCGGCGCACGTTGCTGTGTTCAATCCTGACAGCTTCCTGTTCCCAGTCATGGCAAAGGGTTTGCATAAAACTGAGCCGCTCTGGGACAGTATAGGATTCATCATACAATTCATCGCCTACGCCTGGATAAATGCCGATTGCCGAGCCGCAGACGAAAGCTTGCAAGTTTTTTGGAGCAACTGCAATTAATTTGCGTGTGCTGAGGATGCGGGAAGCATAAATTTCATGTTTGCGTGCCTCGGTCCAGCGGCCATCGCCGAGATTCTCCCCCATCAGATTGATGATGATCTGACAATCGTGCATTGCTTCAGCAGGCACGTCTTGGGTAGCGTAATCCCAGTCAAATGCCGGGACGCCGAGTAGTTGGCTTGCACGCTTGCCGTTGCGGCTCAGTGCTTTAATCGTGTGATTCTCAAGTTGTAAGCGCTGCATCAGGTGGCGACCGATAAACCCCGTCGCTCCGGTCATTAGTATGTTCATACTCTGCCCCTCGCTTGGAATATAAGATAACTTCAGCATACACCCTTTCCTGCTCTTTTTCAGTCGAGTTCTGTAGTGAGGTAATCTCGGACGGTGCTATACCTGTATGGAATCCTTATGAATTTACTGGGAGTTATGATGCTTCAAGAATCGCCTCAAATGGAGATACTGACAGTATCCATCAATAAGTTAGTGAGAATGCAACAATGATCAACGGTAATTACAATCGAGATAGATGGGTGATGTGCTGCCCAACAGCATCAGTGGCGACAATGATCAAGTGGTGTTCGATATTGATTCATTTCACTGCTTCAGGCACCAAAGACGTGGTGTTGATGTTTTATTATTATAAATTCTTACCATGTCCCCTGGCCAGATAACTTTTCGACTGCATTTCCATTAGACGCGAAATTGTGCGTTCAAATTCGAAACTGATCTCTCCCCCGGCATATAGTGATTGAAGCGGTACCGCGGCTGAGCACAAGAATTTGACGCCATTTTCATACAGTGCATCGATCAAATGCATGAAGCGCTTGGCTTCGCTGTTGTTTTCCTGGTTGAATTGAGGGATCGCAACCATGATGACGGTATGATAGGTCCTGGCAATTGCGAGATAGTCTGCGGCTCCCAGAGGATTTGCGCACAGACGCTTAAATGAAAAAACAGCGACGCCTCGCGCAGCTTTGGGAACGAATAGCGTTCGCCCCTGTACGTTTAACTCTTCGCTGGGAACCTTATTCCGATCTTCGATGCTGCGATCGGTCAGACGAAAGAATGTTGCCGACAACTCGGCCGTAGTGGCTTCGTTAATCGGGAAATAGTAGGTTTGCGCACCTTTCAAGCGGTTATAGCGATAATCAATTGGGCTTTCCAGTGAAATAATCTCAAGCCTTTCTTTTATCTGCTGAATGAATGGCAGAAAGCGTTGACGATTCAAGCCATTTAAGTAGAGATCATCGGGTGGTCGATTAGAGGTAATGACTACAACTACGCCTTGAGCAAACAGTGCGTTAAAGAGCCGAGTCAGTATCATCGCATCAGCGATATCGGTAACCTGGAATTCGTCAAAACATAATAGCATTGTGGTATCGGCTAATTTCCGTGCGATCGATGGGATCGGATCAACGTCACTGGCGCGCCATCCCTGTTGTGCACGTTCCCGTACAGAAAATTCGTGCCAGTCCTTGAGTCGAGCATGTATATCCAGCATGAATTCATGGAAGTGGACTCGTTTCTTTGATGTTATTGGAATAGTCGCGTAAAACAGATCCATCAGCATGGATTTGCCTCGTCCTACTCCTCCATAGAGATAAATGCCTTTAGGCGCTGATTTTTCACTGCCAAGCCAGTGAAATAATCTGACAGGCCATTTCTTTCCGGTTGTACGGCATCCGATTAAATCGCGATGTAATCGATCCAGAGCGGCAACTGCTTTAGCCTGATCGGCGTCCGGCTTCAGTTCGCCCGCGCATAACAGCGCATTATATTCAGATTCTGGGTTTTTTTGCATGGGAGCATGTGGCATGATTGAATATAAAGGCTGCTATTGAGAGGAATGCGTAAACTTAGCCTGCCCGGCGAGCCAAACCAGAACCAAAACAGGCAGGCCTAGTATAGCGGTGGCTATGAAGAAACTTTCATAGCCGTATGCATCGACAAATTGTCCGCTGAATCCGGCGATAAATTTGGGCAGCAACAGCATTACCGAACTGAATAATGCATATTGGGTGGCTGAATATGCCGAATTGGTTAGGCCGGATAAATATGCGATAAAAGCGCAAGAAGCAATGCCAGCAGAAAGGTTGTCTGCTGATATGGTGAAAATTAACCCGCTCACATCATGACCCCGCCCTGCGAGCCAGACAAACATTAGATTGGTCGCAGCAGACAGCACAGCCCCTAAAAACAGTGTGCGCATGATGCCGATTTTGACAGTCAGCACGCCGCCGATCGCGGCCCCTACGATAGTCATAATTACGCCATACACTTTTGAAATCGTGGCGACTTCTTCTTTACTGTATCCCATATCGACATAGAAAGGATTGCTCATTACGCCCATCACAACATCGGAGATACGGTAGATGGCAATCAGGCCCAGGATCAGCAATGCCTGCCGGCCATGCCGCATGATAAAGTCGCGGAATGGCGCTATTAATGCACCGTAAAGCCAAACCAGCAGGTTGCCGATGCGGGGATGAAGATGCCACGCTGCAATGGCCTGCTGTGCGATTTTTTCGTTTTCTGAGATTAATCGATTGTAAGGTACATCTGGTTCGCGAATGACCAGCGTACTGATAATTCCGACGATCATGCTAAAGGCCATTACCAGATAAGCGAAACGCCATGGTGCGTGGTCGTAGGCATCAGCAGTGACATCAACCGCCGCAGCAATCCACAGCACGCCAGCTGAAGCCAGGATCATCGCGACACGATAGCCGGCTTGGTAGGTGGCGGCCATTGCGCCTTGCAATTCCGCTGCGACAGCCTCGATGCGATAAGCATCAAGTGCGATGTCCTGAGTGGCGGAAGCAAAAGCCACGGCAAGTGCAAAAAATACCAAATGTGTCAGATTGATAACAGGGTCGGTGAATGCCATGCCTGTCAACGCCATGGCAATGGTGATCTGCGACAGTAACAACCAGGCACGGCGGCGGCCCAGCCATCGCGTCAACAGTGGCAGCGATAGTCGGTCAACCAATGGAGACCACAGCCATTTAAAACTGTAGGCCAAGCCAATCCAGCTCAGATGGCCGATTGTAGTGCGATCGATACCTGCTTCCCGCAGCCAGAATGATAATGTGCCCATAATCAACAGCAACGGCAATCCGGCGGAGAATCCCAGCGACAGCATGCCGAGTACGCGGGGGTGAGTATATACCCGCAGTGCCTGCAACCAACTGGATAGCGCATCCGATGTCATAATTCGTGATCGTAGTCGATGATCAGTGGCGCATGATCGGAAAAACGCTCATCTTTATAAATTGAAGTAGTTCGCGCTTGTTGTGCGATAGCAGGCGTGGCGATTTGGTAGTCGATGCGCCAACCGACGTTTTTTGCCCAGGCTTGTCCACGATTCGACCACCAGGTGTAATGATCCGGTTCGGTGTTCAGCTGGCGAAATACATCGATAAAACCGAAATTTTCCAATACATTGGACAACCAGTCGCGTTCTTCAGGCAGGAAACCGGAATTTTTCTGATTGGAGCGCCAATTTTTAAGGTCGATTTTCTTGTGCGCAATGTTCCAATCTCCGCATAAAATGATTTCTCGATTACTAGCTTTTAGGTTCTGCAATACCGGAAAAAATTTTTCCATGAAATAAAATTTTGCAGCTTGCCGATGCTCGCCGCTGGAGCCGGACGGCAGATAAATTGAAATGATACTTAAATTGCCAAAATCGGCTTGCAAAAAGCGACCTTCGATATCGATATCAGAAATTCCAATACCTTCGATCACTTGATCCGGTTTTTTGCGAGTATATATGCCGACACCACTATAACCTCTTTGCTCGGCGCAATGGAAATAACCGTGATAGCCATTCGGCGCCTGCATTTCGGCGGAAAGGTCAGGCAATTGCGCTTTTAATTCTTGTACGCATACGATATCCGCGGCTTGTGACCCGAGCCATTCAAGAAAGCCTTTTTTCACCGCCGCACGGATACCATTTACGTTAAGCGTTATAATTTGCATCTATTCATTCAGGAGTTGATTAATTTATGTCCGATTTCCGGCAAGCCTTCATTGAATTCGCCATTGCGTGCAATGTATTATGTTTTGGTGAATTTAAAACCAAAGCCGGGCGCATGTCACCGTATTTTTTTAATGCGGGATTATTTAACGATGGCGATTCGCTGCGCAAACTTGGGCAATTTTACGCCAAAGCGATAGTTGCTGCAGAGCTTCCGTTCGACATGCTGTTTGGTCCGGCCTATAAAGGCATTCCATTGGTCAGTGCCATTGTCATCGCGCTGGCTGAGATGGGGTATAACTACCCATTCTGCTTTAACCGCAAGGAAGCCAAGGATCACGGTGAAGGCGGCGTATTGGTCGGTGCCTCGATGGTGGGTCGTGTGTTGATTGTCGATGATGTTATTTCAGCGGGTACTTCAGTGCGTGAATCGGTCGATTTAATCAAAGCCTCCGGTGCAACACCAAGCGGTGTCGTCATCGCCGTGGATCGCATGGAGCGGGGTAGCGACCAGTTATCGGCAGTGCAGGAAGTGCAGCAAATGCATGGCCTTACTGTGACTTCGATTATTAATCTGAACGATCTGGTGGTTTATTTACAGAATCATCGAGAATTCGAACAGCATTTGCTGGCGGTGCAGTGTTACCGAGAGCAGTATGGGGTGAACTACTAGCAGATTGTTTTCAATATATCCATTCCTCATGAAGAAAGTATTTATCAGTTACAGCCATGATTCTAAAGAGCATAGTGATAAGGTAATCGGCTTAGATGCAAGCCTATCCCGGGAAGGGTTTGATTGTCGCCTCGATGTTTACAAAGATACCGATGAAGACTGGCCATTATGGATGACTAAACAATTACGCGATGCAGATTTCATACTTTGCGTAGTTACTGAAACTTACAAGCGCCGTTTCCAGCACGAAGAATTACCCGATCAGGGATTGGGTGTTGGCTGAGAAGCTGGATTGATCCGGCGTTCTCTTTATTGCAATAAGCTTCATAATAGCCGAATCTTTCCTGTTTTCTTCAATACCTCGGATAGAAATCACATTCCGCTCGAACTTCAAGGCTACGATAGTTTCCTGCTCGACGGTTCAGCTGGTTATGAGGCGCTTTTACGTAAGCTTCAGAACCGCCCGCTTTATTCCAAGCCCGCCATCGGTATCCCACCTGACCTCGAAACGAGTACAACAAAACCTTTGTTTGCTCGCCCCGGTGAAGTTTCGTTAACAAAAGATATAGTTCTCAAGGTCGACATCTCCCACATCCTCAAATACGCACCTACCCAATTAATTGGCCGCGAAGATGAAAGCGCATTTCTCAGCGACGCTTGGGATAAAGTCGTGCGTGTGGAAAAGGAGCGCTCCCGCATTCTCACATTTGTTGCTTTTGGCGGCGAGGGAAAGACTTCCCTGGTGGCCAAATGGATTGTGGATGAGATGCTTGCCAAAGATTGGCCCGGTTGCGATGCCGCTTTTGCGTGGTCGTTCTATAATCAGGGTACGAGTGAACAACTGGTGACTTCCTCCGATTTATTTCTGAAGGAAGCAATTAGCTTTTTCGGTAATGCTGCAGACAAAGGATTTGCCGGCAGTCCTGTCGGAGCATACGAGAAAGGCCGGCATCTTGCACGCCTTGTAGGGCGGCAACGCAGCCTGCTTGTTCTCGATGGTCTCGAGCCACTCCAATATGCACCCACTTCGCCTACACCGGGCGAACTGAAGGATCAGGGTATCTCTGCGCTGCTCAAAGGGCTAGCGCAAAACAGTCACGGTTTATGTGTGATTACCACCCGGTATTCATTGCCAGATTTACGGGCGTTTCAGAATAAGACTGTGGTTGAAGTAACGCTGTTACGTTTGTCGCCCGACGCCGGTGTATTTCTACTAAAAACACTCGGTGTGCGCGGTATGGCGCAAGAATTAGAAAAATTGGTTGAAGACGTGAAAGGACATGCACTCACGCTGACCTTGCTCGGAGGATTTCTGAAACGCGCCTTTAATGGCGATATTCGCCGGTGCGATCGTGTAAGGTTTGAGAAAGCTGACGAGAAGATCAGTGGAGGGCACGCTTTTCGCACTATGGCGGCCTACGAAAAGTGGCTGTTGAACGGCGGCGACGAAGGACAGCGCGAAGTAGCTGTGCTGCGGCTTATGGGATTGTTTGATCGGCCCGCAGACGCCGGCTGCCTTGCGGCTCTGCGGAGTGAAACCATCCTCGGAATCACTGATCCACTCACCGAGCTGGCCGATGAGGACTGGGCGCTCTGCCTTAGTGGCCTCGAATCCGCGCAATTACTTACGGTGAACCGGGACGCTGCAGGCACACTTGTTTCGCTCGATGCGCATCCGCTGCTGCGAGAATACTTTTCGCGGCAACTGCGTGCGCAACAACCGAATGCGTGGCGCACGGCCCATCGTCGGCTCTATGAGTATCTATGTGCAACCACGCATGAAGGTAGTCAGCCCACGCTCGAAGACCTCCAACCTCTCTACCAAGCCGTGATCCACGGCTGTCAGGCGGGATTGCAATTGAAAGCATGTGACGAAATTTATTTGAGGCGCATTTTGCAATACCGTAACTACTATAGTTCACGAAAACTCGGAGCAATGGCATCTAATTTAGGAGCGGTTGCCTGTTTTTATGATCAGCCGTGGAAGTCCATTTCACCCATACTTTCAGAAAATTTACATATTTCACTATATAGTGAAGCTGCAATTTATCTCATCGCCTTGGGTAGATTGACCGAATCCTTGGAACCAATGCAGTTAGCAATTAATATGTTGGGCAAGGAGAAAAGTTTGAAGGATGCTGCTATCCTTCTTGGAATCCAGAGTGAACTGAAGATGTCTCTAGGCGATGTGATTGGGGCCATCAGTGTCGCCGAGGAATCGGTTATTTGTGCGGATCATAGTGGTATTCTGCACGAACAAATGACCAAGAGATTTCGATATGCTGATGCCCTGCATCAAGCGGGTCGTCTGACTAAAGCGAAGGCTTTATTCAGCGAAACCGAGAAAATAGGCCCTGATTATATGGACAGACTACTGTTTTACGGTCTGGCGAGTTTTCAATATTGGAATTTACAACTTGCTGATCCTGAGCGTGCCGCGTGGCAAGCAATGTTTTCTTCATATTGCTTGCAAGAGTTTGAACGCAAGAATCCGTTAGAAATTTGCACTGCATTTTCTCAACAATGCGCAGAGAGAATGTTTAGGCACGATGATCTTATCGACCTTGCTCTGGAGCGCCTCACGTTAAGCAGCGCCTTGCTCTACGAGGCGATTTTGGCAAAATCTGACACCCGGCATGCACAATTACAGGTAGAGCAAACCGTTAATGGTTTTCGTCGCGCTGGCATAATTGGGCATCTGCCTAGAGGGCTTCTCATCCGTGCTTGGCTAAGGTTTATTGGAGGCAAGCATACCGGCACCGACAGTGCACAAACCGACCTCGATGAAGCCTGGGAAATCGCCGAGCGTAGCTCGATGAAGCTTCATATGGCGGATATTCATTTGTATCGGGCGAGATTGTTCGGACAACTGCGAACTCTGGACGGCAGTTTGGATTATCCGTGGCAGTCGCCAAGCGCGGATCTGGAAGCTGCAGAAAAAATAATCAATACATGTGGCTACCATCGCCGCGACAAAGAACTCAGCGATGCCAAACAAGCATTGTTAGATTGATCTGACTATTCATTATCATTTCGTTACATGATTTGAAGTCGACCTATCAATTAACCTTAGCAGGGTCAGGTACCGAATCACGAATCCCAACAAAATTATCAGATGCAGAATTAAGAATACCTTTGGCACTGTGTAGATTATTGATTTTTTCAGCGCCGGATGAATCAGCAATGGCTAGTGCTACTTTCGAGAGTCAAGAATACGTATGTGCAGACAGATTTATATTTACCCGCCCCAGAAACGGTAGTTCCCAGTGTCCAAGTGAACAAAATTAGACGATGGATAATAACCGACACCGCCAATTTGCAATGACATTGCGGCGCTGCGCAAATCGGATAGTTTACGTCCCGGCAAGCGAATATCAATGGCTTTTCCATGCGTATGCAGGCTGTTTTTGGCGACACCGCCACTTTGTGCTGCCAGTTTGGCATTGGTGGCAGGAGAACGGTATGCGGAAATTACATGAAATTCTTGATTGGTTCTTAGTTTGTGTTGTAACAGATGCAGGAAATCGAATAAAGTCGGGTCAATGGAAACTCTATCGCCGGTGCGGTGGTCACGCAGCACTTGATTAATGGCGCGCATGCCTTCCGGAATATATCGGCCATTGGCCCAAAAGGTCGCACGGGTCCGTTCGCCGGTATGCAGATTAAGAAAACTCAGTTTCTTCTCCAAAGGTTTCTTGATGGCAGCATGTACGGATGTTGCCGCCATTGGCAGTGCCAACAAAGTGCATGCGCCTATGCCGGTTTTTAAAAAATTTCGGCGGCTAGGTTCTGTTTCTGATAAATACGTTTGATCCAGAAATTTTCGTATCATCGATTATTTTCTCCTGAAAATGCTGCGATTGTGTGCGAAAATAATTTACCAGCGAGCATGACGCAACGCACGTAAATCACGGTCATATATATCCGGGTAAAAATGAACTTTGTTTTGCTCATCAGCCCAGGCCGTAATATACACCATGTAAAGCGGTAATGGTTTAGGTAAATGGGTAGTAATGGTTTTATCGCTTACCAGATCAGCGCTGAATTTCTCCGGCAAGCTTTGTTTTTTTAGAGCAAAAGCTGCCAGTTCGAATGGTTTTTCGAGTCGGATACAACCCGAGCTGAAGGTTCGAATATCCTTCCTGAACAGTGACTTAGATGGCGTGTCGTGTAAGTAGATACTAAACGGATTGGAAAACATGAATTTGATTTTTCCCAGTGAATTGTGACTGCCAGGATCCTGACGTAGGAAGTAGGGAAATCCTCTCTTAATTGCGTTCCAATCGATTGTATCCGGATCAATCGCCTGTGCACCACGCTCCTGAGCGGGGAAAACCTTGAATCCAGCGGTAGTGAAGTACGTAGGATCCTGCTGCTGCTTGGGTAATAAATCTTTGCGTGCAATGCTGGCCGGAACATTCCAATAAGGGTTCAGCACCATATACGAGAGTGCACCGTTAAAACTGGGCGTTGAACGATAATCACGCCCGACAATAATGCGCATATTCAGGACTGGCTCGTCATTTTCAACAGCGGTGAGATAAAAACCTGCGGTATTGATCAGCAGATGACGCTGCCCCAGGTCTCTGGGCAACCAACGCAGACGTTCCATATTGATGCGTAGTTGGCGTACTTTCCATTCAAGAGGAATATTCAAAGCGTTAATCGTGTTTTTCCCGATAATGCCATCAGTATTTAGGCCATGTTGTTCCTGAAATGCTTTGATGGCGGTAACGAGTTCAGTATCGTAGAGTTGGCTTTCGCTGGGAATCAGATTAAATTCAGATAAGCCATCAGCCATATAAGCTTGCGCCATACGCTGGCGAATCAAAGGAATGCTGTCATAGATATCGCCGGGTCGGATAGACGGTGAACTGGGAATGCGAATCCACTCTATGGAGTCTCTGAGTAATGCCTGGTAGTGAGTCAATGTCTGTTTAAGTAATTGATAATTGGATGTTTGTGGAGACAGTTTCTGGAGTGATTGTTCCAGGTGATTGGAACGAATTGCTTCTTGCAGGAAAGCAATCGCATCAAATTCCGGTTGCGGGATATGCCAATCCCGATCGATTGCAGTGGCGGAAAAACGACCGCGAGACAAATCTCTTGCCAGCTTTAATAATGCATGCGTCGTGCGCACTTCCAGCTCAATCGCTGCTGATGAAGATTGATCAATCTGCTGTAGCAATTGTGTCAATTGCTGCAATTGATAGTCCTGGCTTTCCAACCCTTCGGCTTCTGCGCTGGCAATAAATGCCAGTGCTGTTTTCAATTGAGATAAACCCGGCTCTCCTGTAATCCATAATGGTTGAAATTTCCGTGCCGCATAAAATCGTTGTAAATCGTCAATTTCAGTTTTTCTTAATCCTGTCGCGGAGTTGGATAGTTGCTGTTCAATTCCTCTTGAATCAATGATGAGTGCAGCGGAAGTAATCGGATTTAATAGAAAAAGAAGATAACAAAGAAAACGGAGAGTCGTCAGTAAAGCAGATTGGGATTGATAGCGTGTCACGCAGAAATTCCTTTGTTGTGCTAATGTTTTATTGAGAGATTCCGGGATTTTAACATCAATGTTCTGCAGTGATATATTTGCTTGAAAGGGATAATTGTCTTTCATTTATCGAATTCAGAGCCATTTCAAAAAAATTTATGGATAAATACTAACAGGCCGTTGAGAAACGTTTTCGAGGCAACTGATACAAGGCAAAAACAGGCGAAAAGAACGGCTTAATAAATGAGCATTCTGTTTTACGTTTATTTCGCTTCATAAAAGGAGTGACACTTGGTTTTTGCACTGAAACGGATAAAGGCGAGATGTGCCCAGTGTTCATACCGAGATTAGAAGTAAGGGTAATGGGCGTCCCTTACAAAAAACTATTTGATGACACATCTCAACTTAGCGCGTGGTTCGGAATGACAGTTTAAAACCATCCCTCCTGCAGCATCACGCTGCCGATCAATTGTGCTGCTGCTTCTGTACTTTGTGCAATTTCAACCGCTAGCCATTGCCGATCAACTTGATTGTTAACCAGGCGGGAAACCTTAATGCTGAGTTCATCGGCTGTTGCAGAGCGTTCCAGTGTCTGAGAGTAGATCGTTTGCACGTACTCTGCATTGGATAAGGCATCCAGATCCGCATGTTGCTGGAACCAATCCAGAATCATGTCAGGATTGACCTGAGCTTGCAGTGCTTCTCGCCCCAGTTGCCATTCATCAACGCTGGCATTCCGATGCATGAAACTATGGAATAATCGACTTAGAGTACCTTCAGTTGCATTGTGCGCAATCACGACGGTTTCCCCGCTGTCAAAAGCAATCATCTCGGCATTTTTCAGGCTCAACATGGCGCCATCGCTCAGTTGTGTCAATTCCAGTCGGTCATCAACGAATTCCAAGTGCACGTCGTCGCGGGTACCTGGCATTCGCAATACATCATAACCTGCGCCTCCATCCGCTTGCAGAGCGAGACCCAGCGGCAAATAGCCCTGATTGTCCTCAACACCGCCCGTAAATTCTCTGGTTGCATTGATTCGGATAATATCTGGATTGGTCTCGAGACCATCGAGCAATTCAGCGCTGGTTCTGTCCTGCAATCCGGCAGCTTCAGGCAGGCTATAAAAGGCAGCCAAGATATCATCGGTTGTGGCATTCTGCCAATTTTGTATGGCGTTTCCTTCGGCCGCTGTTAAATCACGGTGCAGCCATGTTTTTGCCAGATGATGCGCAACGGCTTCATTTTCAGAATAAGCTATGGCCACGGTGTTGCCTGTGGCAAACTGGATCAATTCGATATCAGTCAATGAATCAGTCTCACCATTACTATTCTGTATCAGCGTGACTTTATCATTGCTTACTTCAATCCGGTAATCTGATAATTGCCCTTCCTGTAACGCAATATCGAAACCCAAACCGCCATTGAGTTGGTCATTTCCGCTTCCGCCGCTTAAGCGATCATTGCCGCTGCCGCCGAAAACGATATCATTGCCGCTATCACCCGAAGTTTGATCGTCGCCGCCGAGACTGCCGATCGTATCATCGCCGCCGCCTCCAAACAGAATGTCATTCTCAGCGCCCAGCACAATAAACTGATTCTGATCATCGCCGACAGCAAAATTTTCGCCGCTTCCACCAACAACCCGAGTGGCTCCGATAATTGATGCAAATGCAACATTATCGAGCTGAATGATAGTGCCAGATGGAAGGTTTCTGACATCGACTATCAAGATTTGCTTGCTGTTGTTATCGATACTTGACCCAGTAATAATAATGGGGATATCCGGTGCCCGATTGTCACTGATCGATGGCGTGATGGTATGTACCGTAACGCGTTCATCTGTATTTAGTGTCGATAAAAACTCTTGTGCCCGATTGATGATTTCCTGACTTAGAGTGCTATTTGAGCCAGTTTTCTGCTCAATTCGCTGCATCAGATCATTGGTAGCATTCTGCAGACTCTGCAACTGAGGTTTTCCCGCACTGTTCAGGCCGACACCCACAGGCAGGCTGATAATCAGCGAAGCATTGCCATTTGCATCAGTGGTAACAGGAATATCAGCATAATGACCGAATAAGCTGTTCGGATCATCTTGACGGTTACTGACAACCGGTAAAACTGTAGTCACAACGGTGCCATTCGATTGCGTTGTAACAGTGGCGGCTGCGCCATCAATGGTTTTGGAGTTAGGGGATGCATTGCCTCCGCTGCCAGAATTTCCTGATGAAGTGATCGGAATAGTTGCATTAATGCCATTGCCAGTGAGATCGGCCACATCGACAGATGCATCAGCACCTGCTGCCCAGTCTTCGGCGGCAGCCAGATTGTAGGTTTTTGCATCATTTGAAGCTGTGCCACTTTTGTTGATGATCATGTTTGCGCCAGCCTTGTCAGTCGCGCTCAGGGTGAGCGTAAAGGCTGTGCCGGAAGTAATATCGACATTGGCGGTATCGGTCAGCGTATAGGTTGCGCCGCCTTCGCCGGTGAGCGTGAATTTATTGGCGATGATGTCGTTGGCGGCACCGTGGCTACTCAGGAAGTTAGTGCCGGTTATCACCAGAACGCCACTGCTGGCGTCGTAAGTGGCGGATGTAATGGCAGGTATAGCCACGTTGGAAGCGGTAATGCCATTACCGGTCAAGTCAGCCACATCGACAGCCATAGCGGCACCTGCTGCCCAGTCTTCGGCGGCAGCCAGGTTGTAGGTGCTGATATCGGTAGAGAGTGTTCCGTTTTTGTTGATGATCATGTTTGCGCCAGCTTTGTCAGTCGCGCTCAGGGTGAGCGTAAAGGCTGTGCCGGAAGTGATATCGACATTGGCGGTATCGGTCAGCGTATAGGTTGCGCCGCCTTCGCCGGTGAGCGTGAATTTATTGGCGATGATGTCGTTGACGGTTCCGTTTCTACTCAGGAAGCCGCTGCCGGTTACCACCAGAACGCCGCTGCTGGCGTCGTAAGTGGCGGATGTAATGGCAGGTACAGCCACGTTGGAAGCGGTAATGCCATTACCGGTCAAGTCGGCCACATCGACAGCCATAGCGGCACCTGCTGCCCAGTCTTCGGCGGCAGCCAGGTTGTAGGTGCTGATATCGGTAGAGAGTGTTCCGTTTTTGTTGATGATCATGTTTGCGCCAGCTTTGTCAGTCGCGCTCAGAGTGAGCGTAAAGGCTGTGCCGGAAGTAATATCGACATTGGCGGTATCGGTCAGCGTATAGGTTGCGCCGCCTTCGCCGGTGAGCGTGAATTTATTGGCGATGATGTCGTTGACGGCTCCGTTTCTACTCAGGAAGCCGCTGCCGGTTACCACCAGAACGCCGCTGCTGGCGTCATAAGTGGCGAATGTAATGGCAGGTGCAGCCACGCTGGAAGCGGTAATGCCATTGCCGGTCAAGTCGGCCACATCGACAGCCATAGCGGCACCTGCTGCCCAGTCTTCGGCGGCAGTCAGGTTGTAGGTGCTGATATCGGTAGAGAGTGTTCCGTTTTGGTTGATGATCATGTTTGCGCCAGCTTTGTCAGTCGCGCTCAGAGTGAGCGTAAAGGCTGTACCGGAAGTGATATCGACATTGGCGGTATCGGTCAGCGTATAGGTTGCGCCGCCTTCGCCGGTGAGCGTGAATTTATTGGCGATGATGTCGTTGGCGGCTCCGTTTCTACTCAGGAAGCCGCTGCCGGTTACCACCAGAACACCGCTGCTGGCGTCATAAGTGGCGGATGTAATGGCAGGTGCAGCCACGCTGGAAGCGGTAATGCCATTGCCGGTCAAGTCGGCCACATCGACAGCCATAGCGGCACCTGCTGCCCAGTCTTCGGCGGCAGCCAGGTTGTAGGTGCTGATATCGGTAGAGAGTGTGCCGTTTTTGTTGATGATCATGTTTGCGCCAGCTTTGTCAGTCGCGCTCAGAGTGAGCGTAAAGGCTGTGCCGGAAGTGATATCGACATTGGCGGTATCGGTCAGCGTATAGGTTGCGCCGCCTTCGCCGGTGAGCGTGAATTTATTGGCGATAATGTCGTTGGCGGCACCGTGGCGACTCAGGAAGTTACTGCCGGTTACCACCAGAACGCCGCTGCTGGCGTCGTAAGTGGCGGATGTAATGGCAGGCACAGCCACGTTGGAAGCGGTAATGTTATTGCCGGAGTCATCAGAAATATCGGTATCACCGATCACAGTATTCCAGTCATCGGCAGCTTCCAGATAGTAGGTGCTGATATCGGTAGAGACTCCGCCGTTTTGGTTGATGATCTGATTGACGCCAGCCTTGTCAGTCGCGCTCAGGGTGAGCGTGAAGGCTGTGCCGGAAGTGATCTCGACGTTGGCGGTATCGGTCAATGTATAGCTCTCAGCACCTTCGCCGTATAAAGTGAATTTGTTGGCGGTAATGTCGTTCGTGGCACCGCTGGCTTTGACGAAATTTACTCCGGTAACGACCAGGCTTCCTGTACTGGCATTGTAGGTAGCGGATGTGATGGTAGGTATCTGTACGTTGCTGACAGTAACCGGGTTACCCGTAGTGTCCGAATTGCCGGTCTGCGCAGGATTCCAGTCAGCGGCAGCGGCGAGGTTAAACGTTGTGGCGTCGACGGCGGAGGTGCCGTTCTTGTTCAGCAATCCTTCTACATTGATTTGATCTTCAGCATTCAAGGCAACGGTAAACTGAGTTGCTGAAGTGATTTCCACGTTTGATGAAGTCAACGTATAGGTTGCGCCTCCTTGGCCGGTCAGTGTCAGTTTTGAGACATCGATATCGTTGGTTGCACCGGATGTGGCTACCATGTTGGTGCCGGTGACAACCAGCGAATTGGTGCTGGCGTTGTAAGTGGCTGAGGTGATGGTGGGAGGAACAACCGCTGCCGAGATGTCAATATCATCAATGGTAAGTTCTACAGCACTGTTAAAAGCAAAACGTATTTCGTCAATATTGTTGAATGCAGAATTAAATGTCAACAATCCACTATATTCTGGTCCTGCGTTGCTTTGCTGCGTATAAATGATATTTCCGGTTGCATCGCTGGTAATTAAATTGACTGCTTCCGCACTAACGATCAAAGCGTTATCACGGTACCCGGAAATGGTCAAAGAATTTGAAGCGCCATTTGGGCCATTGTCAATCTTGAATGAATTGAGCTGAAAATCGGAGCCATCCGAAGATTTGAAATAGAAATTGGTTACATTGGCTCCGCCATAATTGAGAATAATGGACCGTCCACCGGATTGATTCAGAAGCACTGATATATCTACATCATGGGCATTTGCGAAATCAACAGCGCTGCTGGCACCGAACGTCCATCCGCTATAGGTAGCTGAAGTAACGCCATCGTTAAAGATTAGCGAACCGCTGTCGAAATTTGTAGTCGTCATTGCATAACTCCTTTGAATGTTTTAAAACTAGAGAATAATTATCGATTTTGGAAAGACGTTATTTAAGCGTTATCGTTTTCCGGGCGATAGCTTTGATACCAGTACGATTAAATTTCATCAGATGGTTTCCGCTTAATTTTCCTGCAAGTGCTGTGCCACTTTCTGGTCGAGTTCGGCGAGCCATGTTTGCGGCATCACGACCAGTATTTGTTCCAGGATCATTTTTGCTGCGGTGATTTCTTCCATATCCTCGGATCGTTGAATCGTTGCTGACAGCCACAAATAGGCTTTTGCCAGATGTTCTGCGGACAGTTGATTTGTTTCTGGATCAGGTTCTGCATGAAAAAAATGTTTTCCTGCCTGAAAATAAGCTGGAACATATTTGAGTGCTGCGGCTTGTTCAAACAATTGCCTGATTTCTTTTGGCGCGTGCCTGGCCGGTAAATCGGACTGCAGGATGAGGCCCAAATAATAGAAAGCTTCGGGCGCTTGTTTTTGTGCTGCGGCTGCAAACCAGCGATAGGCTTCTTGTTTATCTCGGATGGCTGAGTCGCCTTGCAGATAAAACTTCCCCATCCATATCTGCGCGGGGATGGAACCTTGCTGTGCAGCAGGGCGGCAAAGCTCCAGCGCTTTAGCAGGATCTTTGGGAAAACCTGTGCCGGTCATCAACAGATTGGCGAGATGGCAATAAGAATGAATATGTCCTGCCTGAGCCGCTTTTTGGAACCAGTTGGCTGCCGCAATGGGATCTTCCGGATGATGCGTGCCTTGCTCAAAACATACCCCGACTAAATGCTGAGCGGTCGGAATACCTTTTTGTGCGGCTTTTTCGAACCACTGACACGCCACGACTGGATTGGTTTCGCGCCCCCAGCCATTGCGGTAGAAAAGACCCAGCGAAAATTGTGCCAGGGCATTATTGTCATGCACGGCGGCATCATAATATCCGCTAAAAGCTTTTTCATAATTGCCGGATGCTAGTGCATTTTGGGCATTTTTAATGATCAGATTGTTGCTTGTTTGTTCTTTTGCGTCGCTTACTTTATCCGCCAAAGCTTCGGATAGAAAGATAGCGGCGCACAGAAACGCCCATAAAGCTTTTTTCATTTTGTGCTGACGGTTGCGATTCAGTGTCAAACAGAGCCAAGCTAAGGCCGCGAAGGATAAATGCCATCTCCGGCAATAATGCAATTCACAACGGTGTATGGCTGCATAACTGAAAATGATTGAGATCCTCCCGCAGTGCCGATATCGACGTTGGTACTGGTTGTGGTGACGATATTGAGTCCATTCAGCGTAGTCTCGATCGAGGCGGAATGCATGTTAACATTCGGTGCAGATGCCGAATAAGCTGTGTTCAATCCTTTAGCATTGGCCAGCGAATTTCCTGCCGCAGTTTTTATGTCAGCATCACTATTCACCGCTTTCAATGTCGATGTTGCGGTACTGCCCGGTGCTACAGCTGATGTGGAAGCCGAGGTGGCTGTGGCGGAGTGACTATGGACAGGCATATTATTCACAGTCAGTGTCATGGTTTCTGTGCCGCTGGATCGTCCCAAAATGAATGTCGAACCACCCGGGTGTTGCCCTTGATGGACAGGAACTCTTCCGCGCATGTCAGGAAGGGCAAAAGTAGTTGTTCCATTACCGCCATATGTTGTACCAAGTAGCGAGTAGAGGACTGCATATTGATTGATAGAGAGCGTTTGACCATCACATGGAAACCATCCTTGCGGTGCAAAATTAAATGCTACATAGCTTATTTCGCCGACAAAGGGCTCCATTCCGGCGTTGGCGCTGTTAGGCGCTGTGCTCATCAGCATCATGGCTGCGGCTAAAGAAAAAAAACATGGCGTTTTCATGCTCGGTTTCATCAGTTTTCCCCTTAATTAAGATTTAACTTTCAATTTATTGTGTAACAATTTGATATTAACAATGAATTACACTTTACACAATAGTATAGCATCGCGATAGCTCTATTAAATCGTTGTGGTAAGTGGTTTTATATCTTTTGTTTTACGCATACATCCAGCCTTATGTCTGCTGCACTCTAGTGATAAGATGGCGACGTGATGAAATTGAGCGATCTGAAAAACTGGACAAATTACTGGGAACAGCTTCGCACGGCTTTGCTGGAACCCAGAGTCGACGAAAATTTGCTGGAAGCCTCTTTGCGTGAAGCGCGCGCGAAGATGCCGATACCAGTGCTATGGTTGTTGGGCAAAACACAGGCCGGCAAGACCTCAATTATCAGGGCATTGACAGGTAGTCCAGCGGCTGAGATCGGTAATGGTTTTCAGCCATGTACCCGCAATTCCCGTTTTTATGATTTTCCAGTCGATATACCGATCGTCAGGTTTCTGGATACCCGCGGCTTGGGTGAAGTTTCTTATGATCCGGGTGACGATATTCAATATTGCGAGTCTCAGGCGCATTTGTTGGTTGCTGTCATGAAAGTGGCTGATATCAATCAGGACGCAGTGTTTGAGGTGTTGCATTCTATCCGTCGGCGGCACCCTGAGTGGCCTGTATTGATCGTACAAACGGGTTTGCATGAACTTTATCCCAGCGAATCCGGCCATGTGCATCCTTGGCCTTATGATAATGATCCATTGCCGGAAGCGGTTCCGATTGATTTGCGTCGTGCTATGCAGGCACAACGTAGCGCTTTGGGACAATTGCCCGGTTTTGCTGCCATACATTGGGTAGCGGTGGATTTAACGTTGCCTGAAGATGGATTTGAGCCACCTGATTACGGACTGGAAGCGCTGTGGCAGGCCATTGAATCGCTGACTTCTTTAGGTCTGCAACACCAGCTAAGTGGCGATAAGGAGATTCACGATCTATATGCCCGCACAGCGCATCAGCATATTGTCGGTTATTCGCTGACAGCGGCAGGATTGGGCGCTTTGCCTGTGGTTGACCTGGTTGCCGTGACGGCTGTACAGACTAAACTTTTGCACAGTCTTGCAACCTTATACGGTCAGTACTGGGATAAAAGCACAATCTCAGAATTTTTGAGCTTGGTAGGTGCGGGAATCGCTTCCAGTTTTCTTACGCGCATGCTGAGTCGCGCGGTGGTCAAGGTAATCCCATTCTGGGGGCAAACGGTGGGTGCGGTATGGGGTGCCAGTTCCAGCGGCGCGACTACTTATGCGTTAGGAAAAGCTGCTATCTATTTTTTTGCTAGACGTAAAAATGGCTTGAATGTTGATCCTGAAACATTACGCAGAATTTATGCGGAGGAGCTGAAACAGGGTGCCTCCGTACTCAAAGATCGGTTACGGGATCATCCCAAATGAAGAAACCGGTTGCAGCCGTTGATCCGTTACGATTATTGGTTGCCATTCTGCTGCTTTTGCCGCTGCTGGCATTAATGGGTTTCGGCATGCTTTGGCTATGGCAAAGCGGATACCTGCTGTATTGGCTGATTGCGATGGTGGTGTGCGGTGTTCTGGGCTATGGTTTGCAACAGTTGCTGGTGCGGCAGGAACGTCAATTATTAATGAATGCGGCTACTGAGCCCAATCCTGAATGGCCACCCAGTGCAGATGCGGTATGGCAGCAGGTTGAAGCGCTGTCTGCAACCTGCAATCCGGAGGACTGGCCGCTTGAAGATGGCAGATGGATATGGGATTTGGGACAGAAAGCGTTGGAAACAGTGGCGCATTGCTATCACCCAGAAGTTGACAAGCCTCTCTATGAGCTGACCGTGCCGCATACTTTACTGATTATTGAGCGGGCAAGTCGCGAGCTGCGCAGAGATATCGCAGAAAAAATACCCTTTAGCAATCGTCTGACGGTAGGCGATTTATTTCGGATTCAACGTTGGAAGGTTAAGGCAGAAAAAGCATTCAATATTTACCGCGCGGGCAGTATCCTGATTAATCCGGTGAATGCCTTACTGAGCGAAGCCTGGCGACATCTGCGCGAGCGCAGCTTTGATCAGGCCAGAAATGAATTGCATCGCTGGTTTTTGCGGGCTTATGTGTGCAAAGTGGGTTATTACGCTATTGATCTTTATAGTGGGCGTTTGGCGCTTGGCGATGAAAATTATGCTGAATCTGTAACACCGGAATCCAAGGCAGATCTAGAGCAGACTGAGCAAACAGCAGAAGCGACGAATGAGCCATTGCGGATTCTTGTTCTTGGGCGCTCCAATTCAGGCAAATCAAGTTTGATCAATGCCTTGTTTAGGGAGCTTAAAACTGTCACTGATGTGCTGGCGGGCACTACCCAAGCGCTGGAGCCATTCGTATTGTCACGTGAAGGATTCACCCAGGCACTGATCTTCGATAGCCCAGGTTGCGATAGTCCGTTTTTTGATAGCAAGCAAATGCTGATAACGGCTGGCAGCGCAGATCTGATCTTATGGGTCAGCCCGGCTAATCGCCCGGATCGGCAAGCTGAACGGCAATTTTTGGATGCCTTGCGCAGCTACCAGGCTGCACGAATGGATCGGCGCTCTGCGCCGTTGCTGGTTACTGTTAGTTTTGTGGATCGGCTGCGTCCGGCGAATGAATGGCATCCGCCCTATGATTTGACCGACACAACGAATATCAAGTCGGCTAATATAACCGCCGCCGTGCGAGCGATTGCTGCTGATCTGGCGGTGCCGGCCGAACAGGTTATTCCTGTCTGCTTGTTGGAGGGTAAAATTTATAATGTGGTGGATACGCTGTGGTCGGCTATTCTGAACCATCAGGATGAAGCGTTGAGAATCCGCTTGATGCGTTGTTTGGATGCCAAAAAAAGAGCGGAAGACTGGGTCTTGCTGCGTCGCCAGATGGCGGGAGCAGGGCGGTTTTTGCGTGATTTGCCGGAGATGCTGGGCAAACGTTCTGAACACTAACTGGTTTTGCTATATTTTATTTAATCTGGACATTCCATCATTTGATTAATGTGGATTGGATCAATTACTCGTTGGGTTGATAAGTGAGTCGTGTTTTACCTATATTTTTTTGTGTCTTGTTATTAAATCTTATATTGATAGCGATTTTTCCGAGTTGCGCCCAAGCCCAATACTGGTGGAATGCGAGCCGCGAACCGGTCGGTATAGCGCCGGATCCCGCCACGAATCCTGAGGCGATTATTCAGGTTTATGGCGCGCGCGCATTTGGCTGGCGCGGCTATTTTGGAATTCATACCTGGATTGCGGTGAAGCCTTCGGGTGCTCAGTCTTATACTATTTATGAAGTGATCGGATGGTTGCGGCGTAGCCAGAGGTCGGTATTAGCGGTTTATGAAAATGCGCCTGACCGGCGCTGGTACGGGAATGTGCCCGAGATCCTGGCAGAGAAAAGAGGCGATGGCGTGGATGCGTTGATCGAGAAAATTGATCTGGCGGCTAATCGTTACCCTTACATGAAAGATTACACCATGTGGCCGGGACCGAATTCGAATACTTTTACCGCCTGGGTTTCACGAGCGGTACCGGAGCTGCAGTTGGATTTGCCGCCTACGGCGATTGGCAAGGATTATCTGGGTTACCGGTTTATATCGCATGCTCCAAGTGGCAGTGGTTTGCAGATTTCATTTTTTGGCTTGCTGGGTGTGTTGATTAGCGCGGTGGAAGGAATTGAATTCAATTTTCTGGGTTTGTCTTTTGGTATTAATTGGAATCCCCTCGCCATTAAATTGCCACTGCTGGGACGCATTGAATTGAATCCATGGTCATGGCCGGTAACCGAGAATTGATCGGAGTCTTGCCATTCTTTGCCGCAGATATTTAATTGATAATTATTCTTATTCATACTATAGTATTTGCCAGTGATTAATTCAATTGATGAAACTTTTTCCCCGGAATTTCTCTCATGACGAGCTCAAATTTAAACCGTTTTCTTATCTTTGTTTCTTTGCTTTTTTCGTTATTTATTATTCATCCAGCGCATGCCAATGAAGTGGTTGTTTATTCGGCGCGAATTGAGCAACTGATTAAGCCGATGTTTGATGCTTTTACCCAGGAAACCGGGATTAAAGTTAAATACACCACCGACAACGAAGGTGCGTTGCTTGCCCGGCTGGAGGCAGAGGGTAAAAATACACCGGCAGATGTGTTAATAACTTCGGACGTCGGTAATCTCTGGGCAGCTGCACAGAAAGGATTGTTAAAACCTGTTAAATCCGAGGTGCTTGTGGGTAATATTCCAACGCATTTACGCGATCCTGAGAATGAATGGTTTGGGTTGTCAATACGCGCCAGGACTCTGGTTTATAACACCAAAAAAGTAAAGCCCGAGGAACTTTCAACCTATGAAAATCTCGCCGATCCCAAGTGGAACAAACGGCTTTGTTTACGCACTTCGAAGAAAGTGTATAACCAGTCGCTTGTCGCTATGATGATTGCTGAACATGGCGAAGCTGAGACAGAGAAAATTGTTAAGGGTTGGGTGGCTAATCTGGCAACCGATCCGTTATCTGACGATACCCGGGCATTAGAGTTTGTGGCTGCCGGAAAATGCGATGTGACTTTGGTCAATACTTATTATTTTGGCCGCTTAATGAAACAAGATCCCAAGTTGCCGTTGGCGATTTTCTGGCCCAATCAGGATAACAGTGGCGTGCATGTCAACATCTCAGGTGCGGGAGTCACGCGCTATGCCCGCAACGAACAGGCTGCCATTAAGTTGTTGGAATTCTTGTCATCCGCTAAAGCGCAGAATCTTTTTGCTGATGTGAATATGGAATATCCAGTTAATCCTCAAATTGCGGCTGATCCGTTTGTCGCAACGTGGGGTGATTTTAAGCAAAATCCAATGAATCTGGCTAAAGCTGGAGAATTGCAGACGACTGCTGTAAAACTCATGGATCGCGCAGGATACCGGTAAAACAGTGTGAGTAAGGCGGTACATGCGGTGGTAGCAAATCAGTTTTCTGAAGACGCAAGTTTTTTTCTGTTCTGTTTTTTTTCAAACGTTTGATGATCATCTGGCGCTGGGTACCTTTTGTCGCCGCTGCATTGGTACTGGTACCCGTTGGCGTGATTTTTTCATCCGTATTGATGCCGGCAGGTGAGATTTGGCGGCATCTGGTTGAAACCACACTGATTTCCTTGTTGCTCAATACGTTTTGGCTGGTGTTGGGCGTAATCGTTGGGACGGCACTATTAGGTATCAGCCTGGCCTGGTTTACCGCTGTTTATGAGTTTCCCGGACGACGATTTTTTTCATGGGCGTTGTTATTGCCGATGGCGATTCCTGCCTATGTGACAGCATTTGTTGCACTGGGTCTGTTTGATTTTACCGGCCCGATACAAACTACATTGCGTGCCTGGTTGGATTCTGATCTGTCCTGGTTTCCAGATATACGCGGCAGGATGGGCGTTATCATCGTCATGACCCTGGCTTTTTATCCTTATGTCTATTTGCTGGCACGGAATGCTTTTTTGAGCCAAGGCAAGCGTTCATTAGAAGTTGCGCAATCACTCGGTTTCAGTCGCAAGCAGGGTTTCTTCAAAGTAGTGTTGCCGATGGCGCGTCCCTGGATAGCCGGAGGTATCATGCTCGTATCAATGGAAACATTGGCGGATTTCGGTACCGTCGCAGTGTTTAATTACAATACGTTTACCACAGCTATCTACAAAGCGTGGTTCAGCATGTTTTCATTGCAAGCAGCGTCTCAACTTGCCTCTCTATTGATTGTTATGGTTTTTATTGTGATTGTGCTGGAGCAGCAGTTCAGATCGCGTATGCGTTATGCGGAAACCAAAAGCAGTGCGAAAGCGCAACGTATTCAATTGGCAGGTTGGCATAATTGGATGGTTACCGGTTTTGTAGTAAGCGTATTGTTTTTTGCATTTTTTCTGCCTGTTGCGCAATTGGGTTATTGGTCCGTGCAATCGTTTGCGCAGAACTATGATGTGGGTCGTTACCTGGAATTTCTCTGGCACTCCCTGACTTTATCCGGTCTGTCGGCTTTGTTGATTTGTCTGGTTGTAATTGCTATGGTTTATGCGCTGCGGCGTTATCCTGATTCCGCTACGCGTTATGCAGTGCGTGCTGCAACCATTGGTTATGCATTACCTGGCACAGTATTGGCAATTGGCGTATATGTGCCGCTGGTCTGGCTGGATGGTCAGCTTAGCGAATTGGCGTTACACTGGTTGCAAATAGAAACAGGTCAGTTGATTCAGGGTACATTAGCCATTATGTTGATTGCTTATTTGATCCGATTTATGGCCGTGAGTCATTATCCTATTGATAGCGCAATGCAACGGATTACGCACAGCATTGATGAGGCGGCGATGAGTTTGGGCATACATGGCTGGGCGATGATCAGAACAGTACATATTCCAATATTGAAGCCGGGTATTTTTACCGCCGCCACCCTGGTGTTTGTCGACGTGATGAAGGAGATGCCGATTACCTTGATGACCCGTCCATTTGGTTGGGATACGCTGGCTGTCAGAATTTATGAATTGACTTCAGAAGGCCAGTGGGAGCAGGCGGCTTTACCTGCGGTTACGCTGATATTGGCCGGACTAATACCGATATATTTATTTATGCGTCAAACTGAAATTTAGGTGATGACTAAGATTTTACTGCAACTGAACAATGTCCGGCAAGCTTATGGTAAACAAGCCGTAATTAGTGATTTAACCCTTTCTTTGCAGAAAGGACAAATCGGTTGTTTGTTAGGGCCGAGTGGTTGCGGTAAAACCACGGTGTTACGTTGTATTGCAGGATTTGAGTCGGTGTTGGCAGGGGAAATTTACCTCAACGGTGTTTGTGTCAGTAGTACAAAGGTCTTTGTGCCACCGGAACAAAGACGAATCGGCATGGTTTTTCAAGATTATGCTTTATTCCCACATCTTGATGTGGCCGCCAATATCGGCTTTGGTTTGCATCGTTTAGCCAAGAGGGAACGTGAGCGACGTGTTGACGAGTTGTTGCATGTGGTGCATTTGACAGAAGCTTCTAGAAAATATCCGCATGAATTGTCAGGTGGGCAGCAACAAAGAGTGGCGTTAGCGCGTGCATTGGCACCCAAGCCAGAATTGCTGTTACTGGACGAGCCATTTTCCAATCTGGATATCAGTTTGCGTGAACGCTTAAGCATTGAGGTGCGTGAAATTATTAAAAATCAATGTACTACAGCTATTCTAGTTACGCATGATCAAGCCGAAGCGTTTGCGATAGCTGACGAAATTGGCGTCATGCATCGTGGCGAGATTCAACAACTGGATACTGCTTTCAATTTGTATCATCGCCCTGTGAATCGGTTTGTTGCCGACTTTATTGGACAAGGTGTATTTCTCCCTGGCAAAGTGATTGATGCCCGACAGGTTGAAATTGAACTTGGCGTTTTACAGGGTGAGACTTTACATAAACATGCGAGTGGTAGTATCGTGGATGTATTGTTGCGGCCGGATGATATCGTGCATGACAACACTAGCGCTTTACAGGCTACTATAGTGAGCAAAGCGTTTCGTGGTGCTGAGATTTTATATACTCTACGCCTTGCTGGTGGTGATCGAGTACTAGCATTAGTACCCAGTCATCATAATCATGCCGTGGGCGAGAAAATTGGTATCAAGCTTGAAGTTGACCATATTGTGGCATTTCAACAATTGGAGTTATGAGTCTTGATTTTGAACCGATTTTCTAGACAAACTTTATCAGATTGGTTTTTTAAACAATTTTTGAGCTAATGCTACTTCCCTTTTAATAGTTTTTTCTATAGCATAATCAAATTGGTATTAATACCTTTCTTTTGCAGCTTTATTCCAGGCAATCACGTAAACCAGTCTCAGAAATAATATTGAGGCTACTATTCCAAAAACTAAATAATTTTATTGAGGGTTTTTATGAGTCAGCATATTCATTACGTTACAGATGCTAATTTTGAAACAGAAGTTTTACAATCTACCACGCCTGTATTAGTTGACTACTGGGCCGAATGGTGTGGCCCTTGCAAAATGATAGCGCCCATACTTGATGAAATCGCGAGTGAATATGGAGAGCGACTTAAAGTGGCTAAATTGAATATTGATGAGAACCAGTTAACACCTCCTAAATATGGCATTCGTGGTATCCCAACATTAATGATTTTTAAAAATGGAAATATTGAAGCAACAAAGGTGGGTGCACTATCAAAATCGCAGCTAACGGCATTTATTGACAGTCACATTTAAACTCGCTAGTCTAAAAGACAGATAGATTTGTGGACTATGTATTGAAAAAGACTACATCACAACTTTTTTTATTATCCCATCTGTAACATTTTTCCTTTCCAGTATCTTTACTTTATTCCAAAGTATTCTTTTTTTAAGAGCTTCCTCATGCGCTTATCTGATCTAAAAAATTTACATGTCACTGAATTAGTAAAAATGGGCATCGAATACGAAATTGACGGTGCCAATCGAATGCGTAAACAAGATTTAATCTTTGCATTGCTTAAGAGCCAGGCACGCAAGGGTGAGAATATTTATGGTCATGGGACACTAGAGGTGCTGCAGGATGGATTTGGTTTTTTACGCTCTCCAGATACTTCATATCTAGCCGGTCCGGATGATATATATATTTCACCAAGTCAAATCCGACGTTTTAATTTGCATACGGGTGATTCAATCGATGGCGAGATTCGTCCGCCAAAAGATGGGGAGCGTTATTTTGCGCTGGTGAAAGTTGATAAAGTTAATAACGAACCGCCAGAAAATTCTAAACAGAAAATACTCTTCGAGAACTTGACGCCGCTGTTTCCTGATGAACGATTGATACTAGAACGAGATATTAAGGCTGAAGAAAATATTACCAGTCGTATAATCGATTTGATTGCTCCCATCGGCAAGGGTCAACGCGGATTGCTGGTGGCTAGTCCAAAATCAGGTAAAACCGTTATGCTGCAACATATTGCGCACGCCATTGCGGCTAATCATCCGGATGTAATTCTGATGGTGCTGTTGATAGATGAGCGCCCTGAAGAGGTAACGGAAATGATTCGGTCTGTCAGGGGGGAGGTAATTTCTTCCACTTTTGATGAATCTGCCGCACGACATGTGCAAGTAGCGGAAATGGTCATTGAGAAAGCCAAACGCTTGGTCGAGCACAAGAAAGATGTTGTAATACTCCTTGATTCTATTACAAGGCTGGCTCGTGCCTATAATTCCGTGGTGCCTGCCTCTGGTAAAGTGCTGACTGGTGGTGTGGATGCAAGCGCTTTACAACGTCCCAAGCGATTTTTTGGCGCTGCTCGAAATATAGAAGAAGGCGGATCATTGACTATTATTGCAACCGCATTGATTGATACTGGATCACGAATGGATGACGTGATTTACGAAGAATTCAAAGGCACCGGTAATATGGAAATTCATCTTGATCGCCGTATGGCTGAGAAAAGAGTATATCCTGCAATTAACGTGAATCGGTCAAGCACACGTCGTGAAGAATTATTAATTGCTGCCGATGTTTTACAGAAAATATGGGTTTTACGTAAATTGCTGCACCCAATGGATGATATGGATGCAATGTCGTTTCTGTTGGATAAAATCAAGGGAACCAAAAACAATTCTGATTTTTTTGATTCAATGAGACGGGTATAGATGAGATGATCTGTCGCAAAGTTTTCGCATAAACCAGCAAATACGCTTCTTTGGGCCACCTTATCTGGATAGCGAATAGAACTGTGCCGCGAGAGTGACGGCCACTGCCCAGAATGATTTGAATCCCCGCATTTGTCTGTGATTGGTTTATTTGTTTTATCGCACGGTGATCTTGCTCCACGACATTATTCAGATACTTTGCCTGTCGAAGTTCAATGCATGCCTCATTGTCAGTGTTGTATTCTTCTATCGCCGCGGTGTTGGCCTGATTCCTGTCGGTGGCCCAATCAGTGCACCCTGCGTGTCCAGTGCTTTGTTGATTAGAAATCTGCCTGCTGATTACGATTATGGGTGTGTGTGTGTCTGCGCCGGACCGCGAGACAGCAGCGTCGAAGGTTCCGCCCCGGTCATGATCAAACAGCCGGCCAACTGCCAGGATAGGGGATGTCACAGTGCATGCGGATACTGTTAATGTTGGCTTTTCAACTGTGTTTAACGATGATTAATAGAAGAGTGGTATAAGAGTATAATCAAGTTAACCGTTTCTTGACGACTATAGCAGAATGAATAGTTCGCTGATCCTGCAAAAACGTTACCGATTTAATCGAAACCATTCGGATCTATCATCCATTTATATAAGAGCTAATCTGGCAGTGCTCCGTCGCAGGAATATTCAGATTTTCATCTTGCAACGTACAGCCCAGTCAAAAAGTCGGCTGCCTAAGAGCCAGCGTGAAATAACCGCAGTTCTGGAATCGCCAGGTACTGCGTGGCGCATGGGTGGGAAAGAAGCTTTGGCTGCTTTGAGTACGGCCTTGGCGATGATCTCTGGTCCAGGCGCTATGGCTTCATCCTTCAGTAGGCGGGGGAGGGCATCCAGCAATTTCTGATAAATGGGCGGGTGCTCGACTGTTTTGAGTAATTCAAATTCTTTTTCGGCAAATTCGGTTTTTATCAACCCTGGTGCAATGACGACAACATTTATTCCAAACTTCATGACTTCGCCACGCAAGGATTCAGATAATGCTTCCACGGCATGTTTTGAAGCAGCGTACCAACCAAAGCCCGGGATCGAAATTTGACCCAGTATCGATGCAATGTTGATAATGATCCCGGAATTCTGTGCGCGCATGTGCGGGAGTACGGCTTGCATAAAGCGTGCGTAGCCGAAAACATTGACCTCAAACTGTTCATGCGCAGCTTCCATTGAAACGCATTCGACAGCACCTAATTGTCCATAACCAGCGTTGTTGACAAGTAAGTCAATACGACCTTTTGTAGTCATAACATGATCGATTAATATTTTTATAGCATTTGCATCCGTTACGTCTAAACAAATGGGTTCTATATTTTCCGAACGTATTTGTTCGAGCCTATTCATGCGTCGCGCCATGGCGAAAACGTAATAGTTATTGTTTGCTAGAAGTTCTGCAGTTGCTTTTCCAATACCACTGGATGCGCCAGTAACTAGTGCAATGGGTTTTGTCATTAATGTACTCACATAATATAGATGTCTGCCGGATCGTGCCGTAGATAGCGAAGTAATACTGTATCACTACGTAGCATAATTTAATCGGTAATCGTGGAATCAAAGTGTATCACTGATGTTGGTAAGCTGACGCATTACGCATCGCGCAAAGGGCGAGAGAATACATTCGGTGGAACTATACGTGAAAATTGGACGAGCAGTTGCTTTATGGTAGTTAAAAATGCTCGAAACATTTGTCAAGACTGGTTTCGGTAAGAATTATTTCGACACCAATCTAGCCAAAAATCTGTAAGTACACTGCTCATGCCTCATCTTGTCACACAGTTACTTAACCTGACAGTGCCTCCAAAACCATCTGTCAAGTAATCAGGCTATTTTATCCAACCTTCATGGACGGGATACAATTGATCAATTTCTCAAATTCATTTTCAGGAAGAGGAAGAGAATAAAAATGACCCTGTGCATAATCGCATCCAAGTTCAATTAACAAATCTTGTTGTTCCCGTGTTTCCACACCCTCGGCAATAGTCTTGATATTTAGCTTCTGAGCCATCAGAATAATTGCTTCAACTAATGCGGGATCAGTTGTATTTTTGGTCAAATTGCTTATGAAAGAACGATCAATCTTGAGATAGTCGATATCAAAAGCTTTGAGATAGGATAACGAGGAGAAACCAGTTCCAAAATCGTCGATAGAGACATCAATCCCATTGTTATGAAACTCCAGTAAACAGTCTTTAATTTCAGCAGTGTCTTTTAACAACAAGCCTTCGGTAATTTCCACATTAATACAATTCCCAGGCAGTTTCAGTCTGGTCAGTTTTTCAGACCATAGCTGTTTGTTGGCATGTTTAAACTGAGCTGGAGATTTATTCACGCTGACTTGAATAATATGGCCAAATTGCTCATGCCATTTTTGAATATGCACGATAACTTGATCAAATACCCAATCGCCAATTTCATGAATTAAACCACTTTCCTCTGCAAGGGGAATAAAGGAAGCAGGATTAATCATGCCACGTTGTGGATGCTTCCAACGAAGCAAGGCCTCTGCTTTAACGATACGGTGATCTGTTAGCTTCAAAATTGGTTGATAGTAGACATGAAGCTCATTGCGTGTCAGTGCCTCTCTAAGATCACGCATAAGTGTCATTTTTTCATTTACTTTCTGTTGCATGGCAGCAGTAAAGTAACAATAACGTCCGCGTCCCTGCTGTTTTGCAACATACATTGCCTGATCCGCATGTTTCATTAAGCTTTCCATGTCTGCACCGTCTTCCGGAAATACCACAATACCTATACTGGTTGAGATATGATAAAGAGTTTCATTTTGATTAAATTGGAATGGTTTGCCGAGTTCTTGAATAATATGTTGAGCAACTATTTCAATACAGAGTTTGTTGTTGATCTCCGGTAAAATAACGATAAATTCATCTCCACCTAGTCGAGCTACGGTATCTATTTCACGCATACATGACTTGATGCGATTTGCGGCTTTTTTAAGCAATTCATCACCTGCAGCATGCCCGAGCGTATCATTAATTTCCTTGAAATGATCCAGATCAAGGAGACACAATGCCAATGGTAATTTATTACGGTGAGATTTTTTGATTTCCTGCGCCAACCGATCCTTGAATAAGTTGCGATTGGGTAAGCCCGTAAGCTGATCGTAATTAGCTTGAGTTAGGATTAGCTCATCATATTGTTTTTTCTCAGTGATATCTGAAAATTGTGCGACATAGCAATAGATATCTCCATTGGGATGACGAATAACGCTGATGCTTAACCATCGGGCATAAATAATGTCATCCTTATGACGCTCCCATATTTCACCTTGCCAGTGATCGGTTCGCATAATTGTTTGCCACATTTCCTGGTAAAAATTTTTGTCGTGGCGTCCAGAATTTAAGATTCTGGGGCTCTTACCCATTACATCTGATAGTTCGTAACCTGTCATATGGGTAAATGCAGGGTTAACGTGCCTTATAATATTATTTTCATCAGTTACCATGATCGCCTCTCCGCTTGATTGATAAATCGCGCTAGTTAACGACATGAAATCATCGGATTGCATGTGACTGGTAATGTCACTGTTCGTGCCGACCATATGCAAGGGTTTTCCAGAAGCATCGGGTATTACGGTGGCAATGACATGGATGTTATGAATCGTTCCATCTGGCCAGCAAACACGAAAAACGGTATCGAGCTTTTTTTCTCCACACAACGCCATTTGGATTTCTTTCTCGGCTCGCTGTAAGTCATCTGTATAAACAGCTGAACTCCAGTCCTTGTAGACACCACGGAAGTTATCTTTCGAGATGCCATACAGAACAAACATCTGATCGTCCCAAACCAATTTATCCTGGACGATGTCCCAAATCCAGATGCCCACACCGCTGGCATGCCTGGCTAGTGACAAATGTTTGATGATCTGGTTAAGTGTATCCTCTGTTTGTCTGAATTGTGTGATATCGGTGGAAATCCCATACAAGCCTGTGATTTGGCCTTGATCATCACGTATCGGTTTCTTAATCGACTGGTAAATTCGCATTGCGCCAGTCGATTTGATAATAACCCTTTCTTCTTGCTTTACGGTTTCTCCAAACTCAAGTACGAGATTGTCATTATGTTTTAATTGATCTGAAGTTTTCAAATCAAAAAAATGGTGATCACTTTGACCAATAATATGTTCAGGAGGTATGCCAAAAAGATCTTGAGCGCTCTCATTTACATAAGTGTACCGCCCCATTCTGTCTTTCATATAAGTGTAGGAAACAACCTGGTTCGTGAGCGTTTTTAGCTCAACCATCGTGTTTTTCATTGAAATTTCTGTATTACTTGTTGCAGAATTTGTGTGGGATTCAGCTGAGGTTGCTGCTGTTTTTTTAAGAAGAGTGGGTTTTGTTATATTTTCTGATGACATGGCTTACATTTATTTACCTGTATAGATAATATTTTGAACAAAGCCTATTATTTGTAGTGCTCATATAGAGTGAATTTTAAATATTAAGTATTTTGTTGTTGCCATACAACACTATTTTTTTCTATACCTCTAGCACGGAGAGTTACAAACACATATCATTAAAATCGTTGCTCAATATAAATGTTTTTACCCTCCTAGACAAGGAGCTAGAACCTATAAGTCGTTTTTTAGTGTGTAGGACTGGAAGCATAGGCAAGGTGACAGGGTCGGATATGGCAAACGCATTGATTACGTCGTCTGGATTGGCAGTGCGTCACAGATACTGATTTTTACGCTCGATCGAGGGGGTTCACTTCATTAAGCTACCAGCGGTTTTCTAGAGGTAAAATCATGGATCGAAGTCATTTAGCGTTAATTCTGCCGAATTTTTGCACCTAAGCAAGCACAATCTCATAAATTAGAATCACCTCATGCGAAGTCATGATTTTTCAGTAACACGCTAACTTATAGCGAAGGGGAGATAAAGTCATGCAAATTAATTAATAACTGAAGAAGGGAAGTGGTGACGATCTGGCGGCTTTGATGGACTCATGTCGCGATTAGATCCTGGCTTATAGCCACTTAACCTGAAAGCACTTTCATCCAAGCTCAAAAGTTGTTACACCGAACAATCGATTTATGGGTAAATTAGGGTTCTGACCTTTATACATCCGTGCGGTTTCGAACGAAATTGTCATATTATGCCGCTTCACTAAATCTAACGCTGCCTCATTTGGTGCCGGTATATCCAGAAAAACGGAAGAGCCTTTTGAGGCATGTGACCTTAAAGACAAGAAGAGATGTTCAGCATATTCAGGGCTGTCGGCAAATAATGGTCCTATCTTGTAGCCGTTGTGGCAGAGCCGCATAACTCCATAACCGGCCAGTTTATTGTTGCTTAAAATGCCTAATGCAACACTTTGTGACTGATTTATCCAACATCTCAGAAATTCTCTACGCTTATCAGGAAAAAAAGGTTGGTCATAGGTGCAAATATCATCAAAAGTCAGTGTGGACAATGGCACGATATTCGAATTAAATGGATAATATTCTCCCCCGGTTCCCTGATATCGAGCATTATTATGAGCAAATATAAATCCTGACTTCCTGTAATTGTCCTGCTGTCCGATTACGCCATCAAGCCCAATGATGCGGTTACCCAGTATTTCTAATCCAGCTTTCCATATCTGAATGCCGTAGCCTTTACCTCGATATTTCGGTTTGACAATGTAAAGACCCACAAAACCAAAGGATTTACCATACCTTACAGATGAGATTGTTGCAACCGGCTCATTATCAAGTAATCCGATAAGAAAACCGTTCGGATCGGCAGCGTAAAAACAATCCGCATCATGAAACCCCGGATTCCATTCTTCCTCGACAGCCCAATCAATGGCAATATTTACATCTTGACGAGTCATCGTTTTTATTATCAGGCTGTTTTTTTGCATAATTTTTCAATGGGGTAATGTGCAAATTACTATCTTTAAGGTAGTGTCAAGTTAACTGTTTCTGGACGATAATAACAATAAATAATTCAACGATTCTATACAACTAATGCCATCAATTTCTATCCCGAATCATACAACATGTAGCGGGAATATCAGCCAGCAACTATAAAGATTTGCGACAAAGGGGTTTTTCGTGGATCAAAGATTGCTTGTCAGCATAAAGACAATAATTCCACTGTAGTGTGCCTTGCGAGAGTTAACCTAGCAATGCCAATTTTGGTAAATAATGCGGTAAAATCTGTTAAATGTAACCCTAATCAGCAAAATGCACGGCATTGCCGCCGTTTTTCTTAACGACATACATCGCTTTATCGGCTTGACGTAACAGGTGTTGCTCATCAGTTCCATGCCGCGGAAACAGAGCGATACCGATACTGGGCAATATCTGTCGTTGACTGTTGATCAATGTAAACGAAGATTGAAGTGACAGCCGTATTTTTTCCGCTATCTGCGACACGACACTATCGTTGTCAATATGCTCCAGCAGAATGACAAACTCATCGCCGCCAAAGCGGGCGATTGTATCTGTCTGACGTAAACACGTCTGCATACGCTGCGCTGCTTGCCGCAACAATAAATCGCCTTCGCTGTGACCACATTCGTCATTGATCTGTTTGAACTTATCCAAATCGAGATATAACAAGGCAAGTATGCCCTGATCGCGCCGACTCCGTGCCAGCGCGGATTGCATGCGATCGTGAAACAGTTCTCGATTTGGCAAACCGGTTAAGCGATCATACAATGCCATTTGCTGTAACCGCGCCAGCATTTGTTTACGTTCAATTGCCAATGCGATCTGCGTGGAAACAAATTCCAGTACATCAATCTCCATAGTGCTGTATGTGGGTTTGTTGATGTCATTCTGTAAAATGAGAGTACCAATTATCGCCTGATGAGATTTTAGCGGTACACTCAGCCAGTTAAACATAGTACCCGCCACGATTTTTTGCAATGCAGATGGTTGTTCTGCCTGATTATCGGGTATCACCAACAGGGTTTCTCCACTGCGGATTACTTCATCGCACAAAATTGCAATATCAATTTCATCAATGCTTGACTTAATAGTACTGTACGGAAAATGAACCTTGTTGTGTTCATTGTCAAGCAGGGCGATGGCGAAATGCTGTGCCGGCATCAGGCAGGTAATAATCTGATGTATACTGCGATACAAGGCCAATAAGTCTTCGGCCGCAAAGGCTGCTTCAGAGATCGCAAATAAAGCCGTCTGTCTTGCTTCAGTCTGCTTGATTTTGGTGATATCTCGCGCTACAGCAATCCGACGCTGATCAGTTTGCGATCTGCGCGCCGACCAAAGCAAGTGTACTGTCTGTCCATCTTTCCGGATATAGCGGTTTTCAAAATCAACTTTGATTACTCCGTTGTTTATTTCACTGGCTGTTTGTAAAGTGCGCTTACGATCATCCGGATGCACCAGTTCAATCATTGATCGCCCCAGCATCTCCTCTGATGTGTATCCAAAAATACGTTCGGCACTAGCACTGACAAACTCAAAACGACCATCTTTATCTACCACGCAAATGGCATCGAGCAGTAAATCAATATAGTTAGTCAGCGCTTTGTAGCTGTCAGTTTTCATAATAGAAATTGTTACTGGCCCAGACCATATGGTTCAATTGCTCAATTGACGGGGTGTTTGTATCAAATTGGATTTGATTCAAATTCTTACGCTTGCAAAGTTTGCAAAGGAATTTTCTCATTGCAGAGTTTGTTCTGATGAGTTTTATTCATTATTGTGATAATCATTCCATCTGTCCAATCCAGTTTTGTAATGGGCTAAGTGGGAAGTTACTATCGCTATACATAATTCTGAGTGTTTTTTTAAAAAATCGGAAGTACTTCAAAGTTGATGAAGTGAAGCATATCTTAATTCAGGTTATTGCCTGCTCAAATTAAATTAACGACAAACTGTATTACAAATGAAGTATTTTAGGGTTGATTTATTTATTGTGTTTATTTACTAATAGAATAGTGCAAAGATATCGGTACAAAATTCATGAATATATTATGCCGAATCGCTCATTGAGTGCTTGCAAACCACTATTTCTAATATCTCAATTAATGATGTCATTAAACAAGATAGTTAGAGTTGCTCAGTTTTTACATATAGTATGAAAGCACGCAGGTCATAGAGATAATTCTCGAAATAGGCGCCCTATGACAGTTAACCTGCATATCAAATTCATGGAGATAGTATTTTTCATGGTTTTCCTTCTTGAACTGTGATGAAATAAATATTCTTCGATCTTCTGCTACCCCATGCCGTTCCGTCATTTTTTTGCGCGTAAAATGTCTTTCTATTTGAATACTTGTGTATATTGATGGCGGTGACATCGGTCAACGCCGTTCGTGCGCTGCGGAAAACGCGAAATCAGTTTTCGTTTAACTTGCCATTCGCCTAAAAGCATGTGAGATGAATTCGAAGTTCAAGGATGGCGCTGTCAAATGAGCTTTAATTTTACTGTTAAGCGCCTCGTGAGAGTTAATTTGGCAATAAACTTAAGTATATTTTATCCTATTCATCGTCATTATTAGCAACAGAACTGTTTGTTTTCCTCATACTCTAACTCAGGAATAGTTCCAAATTGAGCTATTGAAGTCTAGCCAAAATAAATTTGAGTATTTTGATATTTCATTGCATTGGTCGGGCTTTAAATTGGATGGTATACAAAATGGTTAGCAGAAAAACAATCGAAAGAATGATAATTAGCATACACATACATTGTGCAGCGCTTAAATATAGCATTATTTTTCTGGCCATTTTTTGTTGGTCGTCTTTATTACTTGCACAAAGTAGTAACCATGCCCTGTGGCTAAATATTGACGGTGCCATTGGTCCTGCCAGTCATGACTATCTGCAACGCAATTTTCATAAGGCTATTGAACAGAATGCCCAGATTATTATCATTCAGATGAATACACCCGGTGGCCTGGATGCCTCAATGCGCAAAATCATTCGGGATATTATTGCCTCACCTGTTCCTGTCGTCAGCTTTGTGTCGCCAAGCGGTGCGCGTGCAGCAAGCGCCGGGACATACATTCTTTTTGCCAGTCATATTGCCGCTATGGCTCCTGCAACTAATTTAGGCGCTGCAACGCCTGTACAAATCACTGGATTTCCTCGGAAGAATACATTTGATGACCAACAGGAAGAACGCGGTGATCAGGCACCTGAAGCGAAAGATCCTATGACGAGTAAGCTCATCAATGATGCTGTGGCATACATCCGTGGGCTTGCACAGTTACATGATCGTAATGCCGAATGGGCTGAGAAAGCTGTGCGTGAGGCTGACAGCTTGACATCAGAAGAAGCATTGAAAGAGGGAGTGATTGATCTGGTCGCAACCAGTATTCCAGATTTGTTGTCCAAAATTGATGGACTTACAGTTCGCGTTTTGGGAGAGGAAATAACATTATCAACGAAGCATATTTTATTACAGCACCAAGAGCCAGATTGGCGGACACGCTTGCTAGCGGTGATTACCGATCCCAATGTAGCTTATATTTTGCTGCTTCTCGGCATTTATGCCGTGATATTTGAATTTTCTAACCCAGGCATGGTGTTTTCAGGTGTTATTGGGGCTGTTTGCTTGTTGCTGGCCTTGTATGCATTTCAGATACTACCCGTTAACTATGCTGGATTAGCATTGATATTACTTGGTATTGTCTTTATGCTGAGTGAGGCATTTGTGCCGAGCTTTGGAGTGCTCGGCATTGGCGGGATTATTTCTTTTGTTTTCGGATCTGTCATGCTATTGGATACAGAGATACCAGGTTATGGCGTTTCTATTCCGCTTATTGCTACATTTGCATTATTAAGCGCAGCCTTCTTTATGCTGGTATTGGGAATGGCAATAAAAGCCCGGCAACGGCCTGTTGTCAGCGGAGTGGAACAACTTCTGCATAGTACCGGAGAGGTGCTTGATAATTTTGACCGTCAGGGCTGGATTAGAGTGCATGGTGAATTATGGGAGGCGCAAACTAACGCACCATTGAAGCGTGGACAGAAAGTTCGGGTAACGTCATTAAATGGTTTAGTGCTGAACGTAGAGCCCCTGGATGCAATTCAGAACACATAAAGGAGAACCAAGATGGATTTAGTCACTGTTGCTTTCTTTATTTTAGGAATCACTATTCTCTTTCTGGCGAGTGCCTTAAAAGTACTGCGTGAGTATGAGCGTGGCGTAGTGTTTCAATTGGGGCGATTCTGGATGGTTAAAGGCCCTGGGCTTATTATCGTTATCCCGGTAATCCAAACGATGGTTCGCGTTGATCTGCGTACCATCGTGATGGATGTGCCGAGCCAGGATGTTATTTCGCGTGATAATGTATCAGTGAAAGTTAATGCGGTGCTTTATTTCCGAGTTATTGACCCGGAAAAAGCAATTATACAAGTTGAAGATTACGATGCTGCAACCAGTCAATTGGCACAGACTACTTTGCGCTCTGTACTTGGTCAGCATGAGCTGGATGAGATGTTGGCCAGTCGCGACAAGCTCAATAGCGATATTCAAAAAATTCTTGATGAACAAACGGAATCCTGGGGTATCAAGGTAGCCAATGTTGAGATTAAGCATGTCGATCTCAATGAAACAATGATCAGAGCAATTGCAAAGCAGGCAGAAGCTGAACGTGAACGCCGGGCAAAAATTATTCATGCCGAAGGTGAATTGCAGGCATCCCAGCACTTATTGGAAGCGTCACAAGTGTTAGCCAAGCAACCACAGGCATTACAGCTACGATATTTGCAAACACTTACGGAAATTGCAGGTGACAAAAGTTCGACGATTGTGTTTCCTTTGCCAATGGAACTTATTGCGCCTCTCCAAAGAATTCTTGAAAAGGAGATGAAAAAGGAAGAGAGAGGTACGGAAAGTTAACTGTACGTGGACGACACAATTGCGAGATGAATAATTCCGTGACCTTATACAAACGTCATTTGATTTTCATCCGAAATCTACCGCTCGCAAAGTGGCTCTATTATCGATTTAACTCAGCTGTCGTGAGATTTGAATCTACTTTAAGATCTATTAAGACTCAGTTGTTATTTCTTGGTTATGTATCGAGTAGACATGATAGAGATCTAGGACAAGGGTTTTTGCGTCGTGGAAAAGAATTGCGCAGGGTATAATGACAATAATCATAACGCAGAACATCTTTCAAGCGTTGACTTGGCAATAACATTTTCTTTCGTAAACTCTTTTTGTTGTGCTGAGTGCTAAGGTAATAAACCCAGCGCTAAACGTCATTGAAGTTCACGTAATGAGCGATAATGTTTCCTTGCTTCTTCGTCCTTCAGTGTGTCATTTATTTCACGCAGGACACTTTGAATACTAACGGGTTTCTCATTATGCTCGAAGTGGCCGCTCAAAACAGTTTCTGGATGTAATTGTCCGTTTTGGTAGAGTGACCATATCTCCATGCCATAACTGGTGGCTAGTAATTCGGGTGCAAATTGACCGAAGTAAATAGCCAAGTTCTCGACATCACGCAGCAGCATTTTACAGGCTTGGTTGTTTGCAGCCGCATCAATAGCTTGTGGCAAGTCAATGATAACTGGCCCTGTGTTATCGACTAGCACGTTATATTCAGACAAATCACCGTGAATAATCCCGGCACAAAGCATGCGCACCACCTGCGAAACGAGTATGTGGTGATATTCGCGAGATAATTCTGCAGTCAGAATCAGATCGTTGAGTCGCGGAGCTGCGTTACCTTGATCGTCTGTCACCAAATCCATCAGCAGTACGCCTTCATGGAAATTATACGGCTTAGGTACACGCACACCTGCAGCAGCAAGTCGATACAAGGCATCTACCTCAGCATTCTGCCAGGATTCTTCCTGTGCCTTGCGTCCATATCGAGTCCCTTTTGCCATGGCACGAGCTCGACGGCTGTTTTTTACTTTGCGGCCTTCGATGTAATCCGTGCTTTGGCGAAAACTGCGCTTGTTGGTTTCTTTGTATACTTTGGCGCAGCGAATTTCATCTTCACATCGAACAATATAAACCGAAGCTTCCTTGCCACTCATTAACTGACGAATAACTTCATCCACAAAGCCATCCTGAATCAGTGGTTCAAGTCTTTTGGGCGTTTTCATTGTCGAAATCCTGTGCTTATATATAGATACTCATAGCTTAGAAACAATTTAAAACACCTGTATCGGAATAAAGAGGAAACGGGATTGGAACTAAGCCATTCAAAGTGTTTTGTTTTATATGGTAACGACTAACCAATATCTCAATAGTAATTCATATTCTACAGATTGTGTTGTCGTTCTCGAAGAGGCGTTAATAGCGATGCAAGACCATTGTGATCCAGTTCATGCATCAATGCCAAGAGTTTTCCTATTTCGCCAGGTGGGAATCCTTGGCGAGCAAACCAGTTAAGATAATTTCCTGGCAAATCAGCGATCAATCGTCCTTTATATTTACCATAAGGCATGACTCGGGTCACTAATAGTTTTAAATGCACAGGATTCATGGTTATCGATAAATATTTCTTTGGATCATGTGCTTGTGAACGAGGTCTTCAGCAATTCACATAAATGCATAATGGATAGGTTGCGGGTATATTAAAGATTATACATCGTAATATCGCGAAACATTTTTACAATCTATTGAAGGATAAACTTTATTTAGTATTAGCCAGCTATTAATGAGACCTGAGACAAGAAGCCTTTACATTTTTGAAAAGTATTACGTTAGTATAAAGAAGCTATATCTAGCGTAAGACACCTTGCGATGGTCAACTTGGCAATATCGATGTTCCTCATTGCTTAAAGAGACTGTCGGTTTTTAAAGTAATTATTAGGAGCTTATTATGCATAAATTGTTATTAATCTTTCTAATTTCAATATCTGCTTTGCTTTCAAACAATATTTATGCGGAAAAAAAACAGTCGAATAAAGAAGCTGATATTGGAAAACCTGGTAATCCAGCAGAAATATCCCGGACAATTAACATTACTTTGTTAGATAACATGTTTTTACCTCCAGAACTTATTGTTAGTGAGGGCGAAGTAATTCGGTTCGTTTTAAATAATCGTGGTAATAATACGCATCAATTTTTGATTGACTACGCAGATGAACTAAAAAAAGCTGCAAATACGAAACAAAGAAATAAATATTTAATGCGAATAAAACCAGGTGAAAAGGAGGAATTGATATGGCAATTTGCTAATCCGGGAACAGTTGATTTTGCTTGCCCGTTAAAGAATCATTTTAAGACGATGCGTGGCCGAATAACTGTAATAGCTAAAAACTAGGAGATGATGTCGCTTAGCTTGCAAGATAAACTCATTAAGTATAGGTAAGTAATTGTAGGCTATCTGAATATTTTGTATTGGAAGTTGCAGAGTGATTTCTGTGTCAATTATCCTAAGGATTCAACCTGAAAGTAAGGTGGTCGTGTTCGGTATATTAAAATCCAATGTGTTCCCCACCAGCACAAGTTGGACAAAATAACCTAACGACCTAAGAAACAATTTTAGTTTCTTGCTGCTATTGCTTAAAAAGCATGATGATTAACGACAGTTAAAACGCAAATAAAGAGATATTCGTCGCACATCAAATAACAGTTTTGATCGATTGCACATGAAATTCAACTGACGCTTTACAAATAAATGCTTGCGATAGCAAAAGACAATTTTTTAGCATAGGTTGCCCTTCAGGAGCTAACCTTGTAATACCGTTTTTCATCTTCGATCAGCTCACAATATAATTGCTGGTAATTATCTGTACAGACAGAGGAACAATTAATGATGCACAAGGATGTAGAGATCTTGGATAAAACAGTTTGTTATAAAGGCTTTTTCCGCATAGATCGTTACCACCTGCGTTATCGCCTGTTTAATGGCGATTGGAGTCAACCGATTACGCGCGAATTATTCGAACGCGGTCATGCGGCAGCGGTTTTGCCTTACGATCCGGTTAGAGACGAAGTAATCCTGATCGAACAATTCCGTGTTGGTGCCATGAATGCGCCATACGATCCTTGGCTATTGGAAATCGTCGCTGGCATTATTGAACCCGAGGAAATAGCTGAAGATGTGATCAAACGCGAAAGTATCGAAGAAGCAAACTGTAATATCACTGATTTGATTCCATTGTATGATTATCTGGCCAGTCCTGGTGGTATGACAGAACGGATTGCGTTGTTCTGCGGCAGGACGGATACAACGCTAGCAGGCGGCGTATATGGCGTAACAGAAGAAGGTGAGGATATCAAAGTCCATGTCGTCTCCCTTGAAACAGCACTGCAGCTTTTAAAGTCGGGAAAAATCAATTCGGCCAGCGCCATCATTGCATTACAATGGTTAGCATTCAATCGCGATCTTGTGCGAGCGCAATGGTGCCTGGGAGATACCGAGCATAAATAACTAAGCGTCACAAAGCAAAGCGAACGCCATCTATTTTTCTGCAGAAATCATACAACGTGAAGTTTGGCTTTATTATCGAGGTCTGAGAAAAGAGGTATTTGCGGCTAGAAAAAAGATTGTGTCGCCATATTGACGCTAATTCTAGCGAAGAACCACTTGCGAGAATTGCTTTAGCAATAACGCTTGGAGTAATCTTTTAGTTTTATTTTTTTTGCTCGGAAGATGGTGTATCTATTGCTTGAACTTTAACAGCCTTCTTAAAAGACCCAACTTGCGGTGGCAAGGTCAGATCAGTTCTCTTAAATGAAATTAAGAACAAAACGCTATAATCGTTATAATGCGTTTCAGCAAAAAAAGGAGAAGTCGATACGATGAATCGGTTTGATGGAATCTCAGAAATATCAAAGTAAAATTTTACAAACCCTGTTTGATATTGTGCTTTGAAGAAAGCCAATTCTGGAGTTGCAAAAGGAATCACCAAACTCTGTATTGGTGGTACCCCAAAAAAAGTTTCACCAAACTCTGTTCCAAACGACTCTACAATCACACCGATGCGGTGTGTGGCCTTATCAATATCACCTTGAGCATGATAGCCTTCTTCGCCAAACCACCCAATCATGACATGATAACCTTGTTTCCCCAACCATCCAGCCAAGACTTGACGCACAATATCCTTATCTTCACTAATGCCTGAAGTATCGAGTATTACATTCGCACCCCGAGGAATTGGCAATGGGCTATCGAGTTCATCCGGAAGGCTTTTTATAACTGCTTCACTAAGTAACAATTGTTCAATTGCTGACCTGGCAGTTTGGGTTGTTTTGTGAGTTGTTGCACATGCTGACAATATTCCAAGAGTAATCAGGCTTAGAATTGGTTTTTTTAAAAATAGATTCATAATATTTTACTCTCGAGTTGCATATAAAGATCTGACAGGGTACAAGAAATCCTGTCATGTACGAAATACTAATTCAGTATACGAAAACGATATTTAGTTGAGTGTGTGCTCGATCTGCAAGCGGAAATGCCAAATTAACTGTACCGTATCTGGGTAATATTACAGAATGAATAATTCGGTAATACGTAATACTTACAAACCTCATCGATTTTTATGCAGAAGCATATAACATTCGGGAGGGGTAATTTCAGTCAGCCATTATCGAGATCTGAAAAAATGGGTCTTTGCGTCTTGAAAATAGATTGCATCATTAGTATACAGACGCTAATTTTAGCGTAGGCCGTCCTGCGAAAGATAATTTTGCGATACAGATCAAATTGAAGCAGAAGGGAAAAATTGGAAAATTTGCTAAACTGGCCTGTCAAGGTTTAGTAGATTCATTAGACTACTTCAGAGTGGAACTCATACAAATAGGAGAATATTCTAGATCTATTAATCTTACATTTCTAGATCAACTATTCTAGTTTATTGAAGATCCGAAATCAGTCAAGAATTCTTGACGAAATCCTGTTTTTCCCTCCAATTCACAATTAATATAAACCTCTTTAGCGAGTATGTCTGTCGTCAATTTACATTCTTTGGATATCGCAGTCATTGCTGGCTATTTTATTTTCGTCATAGCCATGGGTTGGTGGGTTTACCGCAATACGAGAACCGGTGACGATTATTTCCTCGCGGGCAGGACGTTGAGCTGGTCGGTGATCGGTTTTTCACTTTTCGCATCGAATATATCGTCGACTACCTTGATTGGGTTGATGGGCACGGCGTATACCACAGGTATATCGGTGGCCAACTACGAATGGATGGCGGTTTTCATTCTGGTATTCATGGTGTTCTTCTCTATCCCGTTCTACTTGAAATCGGGAATTCGAACGATTCCCGAGTACTTGGAGAAGCGATACAGTCGGCGTTGCAGGACGTATTTCTCGACGTTGAATATATTTCTCATTGTATTTGTGGATATGGCGGCAGGTTTGTATGCTGGAGCCATGGCTTTGCAGCTTTTTTTTTCGGGGCTTGAGCTTTGGCAGTTGTGCGCCATCATTGCGGTGGTTGCGGGATTTTATACCGCTAGTGGTGGGCTCAAAGCGGTCGCCTATACCGATGTGGCTCAAGCGGTGATTCTATTGATCGGAGCATCGGCAATTACATATGCCTTACTCGCCGAATTGGATTTTGACTGGATTTTAGCATTGGCTCAGTTGCCGAAGGAACAGCTTTCGTTGATCCGTCCACTGAACGATCCCACGCTGCCATGGTTGGGCACGCTAGTGGGTGTGCCAATTATCGGATTTTATTTCTGGTCGTGCAATCAGTTCATTACGCAACGAATTCTGGGAGCACGCAATATAAAACATGCCCGCTGGGGCGCCTTGTTCGCGGGATTTCTTAAGGTGATGCCTCTGTTCATTATGATCATTCCCGGAGCTCTAGCGTTGCTTGTCTTTCCGGATATTGCAAACGGAGATTTGGTCTTTCCCACATTGATGGTGGAATTGCTGCCTGCCGGGATGCTGGGGTTGGTGTTATCGGCATTGATTGCCGCAGTCATGTCGAGCGTCGATTCGAGTCTGAATTCGGCGTCCACTTTGATCACTTTGGATTTCATTGAGAACCCATCGAAGCCATTGAAGCCGGAACAGACTGCGAAAATCGGGAGGATTCTCACTTTGATATTGATGACGATATCTGCGATCTGGGCACCGTGGATTGAGCACTTTCCGGGACTGTGGTTTTATTTACAAGCAGTGCTTGCTTACGCGATTCCTCCGGTAGTGGTGGTGTTCCTTTTTGGGATGCTATGGAAACGGGGCACTGCTAAAGCTGCGTACGTAACGCTGTGGGTGTCTCACTTAAGCGCTGCTGGGCTGTTTGTCCTGACTATGGGAGGTTTTCTGTCATTGCATTTTACCTATGTGGCAGCAATTTTGTTTGTTGTAGGAACTATAGTGTATGTCGCTGTAAGTCTTGCGACGCCGCAACCGACCGCAGATCAATTAAGAGATCTTTGTTATAGTAAGGGCGCAAGCGATGAAGCTGAACAAGGAGATGTCGCATTGTGGAAGGATTACCGCTGGCAGTCTGCGGTTCTCGTTCTATTCACATGCGTGGTGGTTATTCTGTTTTGGTAAGTCGGGATGCGTTCTAAGTTTTTAATCACTTTATTATGTGAAACGAAGTTTAGTTGTATCCCGTCAGAAAAAATTCTAAATAAGAGCACCGATGTAGACAAAGAAAGATTGGGTTATCAGCCATCAGTAGAATTTACATAACGATACTATTCCGTTTGGTCGCTGCTTAACCATATGCATTCCATTCTTGACAGCACATATCACGTGTATCTCAGATCCAGATAATGTAAAGCATAAAAAGTGGGATGGGATGTTGACATTTAGATTCAGCTATGTAGAATAATTTTAGTCTTGTGTTAATAATTTGCTTAAATATTGTTTTTGATAATTGATTTTTATCGAGCTAATCAATCAAAATTCAAATTACAAGACAATGCAGAGGGAAACTAGGGTTCCGGCTTTTTAAATGAAAGCGCTTGGTCCGAGAGTTTCCGGCCTCACTAGTAACGAGGTTCCACGGAGGGATAAAAGCCCGGGAGATAAAATAACATATTTTTATATGTTACGTTCTCATTAATCCGTTGAACAAAGGAAACTTCGTTATGCCTTTAGTATCGAAACAAAATACTCCTACCCTCCCTGATAATGATGCAATCGTGCCCGACATGCTCCATCGTAGCATGAGTATATGGCACAGCTTTACCCTTGGTTTTGCTGTCGTTTCACCAGTAGTAGGCCTCTATGCCATTATTGGCGTACAAACCAATGTGACTGGTGGGGGCTGGTTTGCCGCATTATCCGTTTGTTTGTTCATGCAGTTACTGGTGGCAACCGTTTATGCAGAGTTGTCATCACAATTTCCAATTGCCGGAGGTGCCTATAAGTGGGCACGCCAGCTTGGTGGAGTCACTGCCGGTCAGTACGCAGGTGTAATTTACGTTTGTTCAACCATTGCGATGCTGACCACGACTGCTTATACCGGTGGAATCTGGCTCGGCACTTTTTGGGGATCAACGGATGGCGGCGGCGGCATGATGGTATTTTGGGGTGCTGTATTTTTGCTACTTTGCTTGTTCCTTAATCTAGCTCATGTAAGTGTTTTTAAGTCAACGATTGCACTGGGGGTATACGCAGAGATCATTGGCTCTTTTGGTATTGCAGTGCTGTTGTTTTTTTTCTTCCGTCAGTATTCTTTTTCTGAATTATTTCAGCATTTAGGCACGGGGACTGCACCTACCGAGACCGCTGCTTTTTTGGCAGCACTTGCCATTGCAGGATGGGCTTTTATTGGTTTTGATGCCTGTTCTACCACTGCTGAAGAAACCCATCAACCCAAGCGCATGGTCCCGCGTGCGATTTTTCTGGCTCTGAGTGCAGTGGGGGCGGTCGTGCTGTTCAATTCCGCTTCACTGATATTAACCTTCGATCATGACGCGCTGGTGAATTCCAGCAAAACATCCGATCCAGTTACGCCCCTGATTGCGGACAGTTTTGGAGCCTGGATTGAAAAACCCTTTGCAGCCATTGTTATGATCGCTTTCCTTGCCTGTGGGGCCTCTGTAGTCAAGTACACTTCCCGTATTGTCTATTCCATGGCGCGTGAAGGCAATATGCCCGCCGTGCTGAGTCAGGTGACAGCAGATAGAACGCCACGGAATGCAATACTTTTTACAGTATCACTGGCAGGTCTCGGCTTGTTACTTGGACTGAATGATGGCGCTGTAGCGACGGTGATCGCTTTTGGTACCGGCGGCTTATACGCCATGTTTGCTATGACGACGGGTGTCGGTCTATTTGCCCGACTTACTGGACGCTGGAATCCGGCGCTGGGAGAGCTGAAATTGGGTGTCTGGGGCTTGGTAATCAATATATTAGCTTTTCTCTGGTCAGTATTCGAGCTCGTAAACATTGCCTGGCCGCGTGCTTATGCAATCTCTGCCAATGCGCCTTGGTGGCAACTATGGGCGATTCCTCTTGTGTTAGGCAGCATTTTAAGTGTAACCACTTTATATGTTTTTACGAATAAGATTCGCAAAAATTCAAAGTATTCGTTTTAAACAGGAGCCAATAATGAACCGACACAATACATTGCAATGGGAAACAAATATTCCGGGTGGCTGCCACTGGTCAGGCATCGTGCGCAGGGGTACGACTTTGCGCCTGCTGGATATAGAGGGCGGGGCGAATGCCGCTGTGCTTTTCTTTAATCTGGAAGAAAAACTGGAACGCTATAACATGGCTGATACGCTCAAGTCGCAGCATACGTTTAGACTTACCAAGGGCCATGCCTGTCATTCTGACATGGGGCGTATTTTTTGTTGTATTACTGAAGATACCGCGGGATGGAACGACACGGTATGCGGCTTAAGTGATGCTGAGTTGATTCGGCAGAAATATGGTATAGGACGATATCAGGAACATCGTAATCAAATGTTCCGCAGTGGGTTGGATGGGATGCTGATCGAATTGGGAAAGTGGGGACTGGGTATGCGCGATATTGTGTCCAACATCAATTTCTTCAGCAAAGTGACTGCTGATGAATCGGGCGCGCTAACATTTCATAAAAATAATAGCAAAGCAAACGATTATGTTGACCTGAGTTTTGAAATGAATACGTTAATGGTGCTATCTGCGGCGCCGCATCCGCTTGATCCAGCAGAAATCTATCAACCAGGTGCCATCCGTCTGGCGATGTTTGTCACACCAATCGATGTAAAAAATGAATGTGCGCAAATCGCTGAAAATCTACGTGGCTTGCAAAATACACAGCATTTTTATGCCTGTAGTGGAGGTGTTTTATGAATATGCAGACTTTAACAGAAAGCAGACTTGATCCCGCTTCCGCTGTAGTGAACGAAATTTGCGCGGCGGGTGAACCGTGGGTCAAGAAGGTGAATAAGGGGCAAACATTTCGGATTGTCGATGCGGAAGGCAATCAGGCGGTCGATACGTTATTCTTTAATGCCAATCACGCGCTGGAACGCTATAGCGCAACCGACACGATATGCCGCCAGAACAGATTGTATCTGACTTCTGGCAGCAAGCTTTATTCCAACTTTGGCAATGTGATGCTTACTATTGTCGCGGATACCTGTGGGCGACATGATACGCTAGGCGGTGCCTGCGCTGCGGAAAGCAATACGGTGCGCTATGCGCTGGAGAAATACCCGATGCATAGTTGTCGTGACAATTTCTTGCATGCGCTGGCACATGATCCACTCTGTGAACAGCTTGGCATGGGAAAACGTGATCTGCCCAGCAACATCAATTTTTTTATGAATGTCCCAGTAACAGAACAAGGCGAGCTCGAATTCGTTGATGGTATTTCGGCACCAGGCAAGTATGTAGAGATGCGAGCTGAAATGGACGTCATGGTATTGATCTCGAACTGTCCGCAATTGAATAATCCTTGCAATGCCTATAATCCAACACCGATTCGATTATTGATCTGGTATTAATTCGATCAGTCGATAAATAGAATCCATCAAAAATATCTCGAAGGAAGCAAGGAGATGAGTATGTTTGAGAAAGTATTGATTGCCAATCGTGGTGCGATTGCCTGTCGGATTATCCGGACATTGCGGCGGATCGGAGTGAAGAGTGTCGCGGTTTATACCGATGCAGATGCTTTGTCGCGTCATGTAATTGAAGCGGATGAAACATATTGCATCGGTAGCGGAGTTGCCGCCGAGAGCTATCTGCGCACGGATAAGATTCTTGAAGTTGCCCATCAAGCCGGCGCACAGGCAATTCATCCGGGCTATGGGTTCTTGAGCGAAAATGCAGCATTTGTCGATCAATGTGCGGAACAGGGTATTTGCTTTATCGGCCCTAGTTCTCAGCATATGCGCACATTTGGTTTGAAGCATACAGCACGTAAGCTGGCACTGCAGAGTCAAGTACCCTTGCTTCCCGGAACAGATTTATTGGAAAGCATTGAGGATGCACGGCGTGAGGCATTACATATTGGTTATCCGGTGATGCTGAAAAGTACTGCTGGTGGCGGCGGCATTGGTATGCGTTTATGTTGGAATGCGGATGAGCTAAATGATGCCTATGAGTCAGTAAAATATCTAGCGCAAAACAATTTTAAAGACGCCGGGTTGTTTCTGGAGAAATTCGTCGAAAATGCCCGCCATATTGAAGTACAAATCTTCGGCGATGGTAAGGGTGGGGTGGTTGCGCTGGGTGAGCGCGATTGTTCAATGCAGCGCCGCAACCAGAAGGTGATAGAAGAGACGCCCGCACCCAATCTAACGCCGCATTTGCGCCAGACTCTGCTAGAGGTTGCAGTGCGCTTAGGTAAGACAGTCAATTATCAATCCGCAGGCACGGTAGAATATATTTTTGATGCAGTCAGTGGCGAATTCTATTTTCTCGAAGTGAATACCCGCCTTCAGGTAGAGCATGGCGTGACTGAAGAAGTGACGGGCATTGATCTGGTGGAATGGATGGTATTGCAAGCTGCTGGCGAATTGCCGCCACTAGATTCGTTTGAAATAAAGCCATTAGGGGCTGCCATTCAGGTGCGTGTGTATGCTGAGAATCCGGCCAGAGATTTTCAGCCTTCCAGCGGCACACTAACTGGCGTGACATTTCCTTCTTCCGCACGCATCGAAACCTGGGTGGAACGCGGTGTCGAAGTCTCTCCGTTTTATGATCCGATGCTGGCAAAAATTATTGTGCATGCGCCAACGCGTGAGCAGGCTATCGTCAATCTGTTAGGCGCGTTGGACGTTACAGAATTGCATGGTATTGAAACCAATCTCGATTATCTCAGGCAAATTTTACATACCACAGCGTTTGGCAAGGGTGCGCACACTACAAGCTTCCTGAATGGATTTTATTATATTGCACATACGATTGATGTAATGAGCCCTGGCGTACAAACTACGGTGCAGGATTATCCGGGACGAATAGGCTACTGGGCTATCGGGGTGCCGCCCTCAGGACCTATGGATGCGCATGCGTTTCGCCTGGCCAATCGTCTGGTAAGTAATACCGAAGATAAGGCAGGGCTTGAGATTACCTTATCGGGGCCGACGCTGCGCTTTAACTGCGATAGTATCATTGCAGTAACAGGTGCGCCGATTGAGGTGCGCCTGGATGGTGAGCCATTGATGCTATGGCAATCCCATGCGGTTAAAGCGGGCGCATTACTCCAAATTGGAAAAATTAGCGGTCATGGCTGCCGTGCCTACCTAGCCGTGCAGGGTGGCTTCCAGGTGGCAGAATATTTAGGTAGCAAATCTACTTTCATGTTGGGTCAATTTGGGGGGCATACCGGGCGAACCCTGCGAACCGGCGATGTGCTGCGCATTATTGCGAACCAGGACCATTTCTTTCAAGCATTGCCACACGCGCTGATCCCGCACTATAGTAATAGCTGGGAAATAGGTGTGATGTATGGTCCGCATGGAGCACCGGATTTTTTTACAGCTGAAGATATCGAGGAATTCTTCGTTACAGTATGGAAAGTACATCATAATTCCAGTCGTACCGGTGTGCGTTTACTTGGACCAAAGCCACAGTGGGCGCGAAGTGATGGGGGTGAGGCAGGATTGCACCCATCCAATATTCATGACAATGCTTACTCAATTGGCGCGGTGGATTTTACTGGAGATATGCCGGTTATATTGGGGCCAGATGGTCCCAGTCTGGGTGGTTTTGTCTGCCCAGTTACCATTATCCATGCTGAGTTATGGAAGATGGGGCAACTGAAACCGGGCGATAATGTCCGCTTTCACTTGATGAGCGTGGAACAGGCGCTCCTGCTGGAGAAATCTCAGAATGCATCTATTCAACATTTGCGGCTGACAACACCCGCTTCTGTTCTGACATTGAGCGCTGCGAATGCAGTGTCATTGAATAGCCCCATACTGCGCGTTATTGCGGAAAGTGCACAGCAGGTGCAGGTAGTTTATCGCCAGTCTGGGGATAAATATCTGCTGATTGAATATGGACCATTGGTACTCGACTTGAATTTGCGTTTTCGTGCCCATGCACTGATGGAATGGATACAAAATGCACTTGATTCAAGTCGCCTTGAAGGGATTATCGATCTAACGCCAGGGATTCGCTCATTACAGATTCATTTTGATTCACTTGTATTATCTCGCGACAAATTACTGGATTTTCTGATCGATGCAGAAAACCAATTGCCGGCGATTGAAGACATGGAAGTGCCCACACGTATCGTGCATCTGCCCTTGTCATGGGATGATGCAGCGACGCGATTGGCAATTGAAAAATACACGCAATCGGTGCGTAAAGATGCGCCATGGTGTCCGAGTAATATCGAATTCATTCGTCGCATTAACGGTCTGGACAATATCGAAGTCGTGCAACGAATTTTGTTCGAAGCAAGCTATCTTGTTATGGGTTTGGGCGATGTTTATCTGGGTGCGCCAGTAGCCACGCCGATCGATCCCCGTCATCGTCTGGTCACTACTAAATATAATCCGGCCCGCACCTGGACGCCAGAAAATGCAGTGGGTATCGGTGGTGCCTATCTGTGCGTGTATGGCATGGAAGGGCCGGGTGGTTACCAGTTTGTTGGTCGCACGGTGCAAATGTGGAATCGCTACCGTCAAACGGCTGACTTCAAGGAAGGCAAGCCATGGCTGCTACGCTTTTTTGATCAGATTCGTTTTTATCCAGTAAGCGAACGTGAGCTTCTAGCGTTGCGCAAGGATTTTGTTACGGGTCTGTTCAAGCTGCGGGTGGAGGAAACCACTTTCAGTCTAAAACGATACAATCAATTTTTGCAAGAGAATACTAGATCTATCAGGGAATTTAAAACCAAGCAACAAGCGGCATTTGAGGCTGAGCGCGATCGCTGGAGGCTGTCTGGTCAGGCAGAATATGTCAGTGAAGAAAGTTTAGAAAAAGCCGATGCTCAAAGCGAGTTGGATTTACCGGCAGGTGCCTGTGCAATCAGCTCCCATGTAACGGGCACGGTGTGGAAGCTATTAGTTAGAGAAGGACAGCACGTCACAGCAGGTGATTCACTGGTAGTGATAGAATCCATGAAAATGGAATTTCAAGTGGATGCCACGGTGAGCGGCACTGTAACGCAGATTTCTTGCAAAGAAGGCGGATATGTGTCCAATGGCCAGATACTGCTGATGATTCAAGAAGATTAAATATGGATAACATATTACCCTTAGGCAGTATCGCGTCTTTGATGCAACGCTATGCCAGCGGAAATCTGACACCCAGTCAGGTAATGCGAGCAATACATAATCAAATTCAGAATGATGATGATCATGTGTGGATTCATAAATTACCGTTTGAGGAGTTGTTGAGCCATGCCCACAGAGTAGAAACTAAGGGCGTTAAAGCATTGCCGTTATATGGCGTACCCTTTGCCATCAAAGATAACATTGATTTGGCAGGTGTGCCGACCACAGCGGGTTGCCCTGCATTTGCTTATACGCCTGAGCGCAGCGCAACTGTTGTGCAAAAATTGATCGAAGCGGGCGCTATCCCCATTGGCAAGACCAATCTTGATCAATTTGCAACGGGATTGAACGGTACGCGTTCGCCTTATGGTGCATGCCGCAATGCATTTAAACCCAGCTATATTTCTGGTGGTTCTAGCTCTGGTTCGGCGGTAGCAGTTGCAAAAGGCTTGGTATGCTTCAGTCTCGGGACTGATACAGCTGGCTCTGGCAGAGTGCCTGCCGCCTTTAATAACCTTGTCGGATATAAACCATCCTTCGGCTGGTTATCTACCTTTGGTGTCGTGCCTGCTTGTCGCTCTTTGGATTGTGTTTCTATTTTCGCTTTTACTGCAGCTGATGCGGCGCATGTATTGGCGATGTGTTCCGGTTATGATTCCGATGATATTTATTCTCGAAAGCAAGAAGCATGTGGAACTGATTTCGGCCGGACGTCGCATTTTAGATTTGGTGTTCCTTGTGACGAACAACTCCAGTTCTTTGGAAATGACGAGAGCGAACGCTTGTTTAAAGAATATGTAGAACATCTTCAAGGATTGGGTGGTAAAGCGATAGGAATCGATTTTGATCCTTTTCGGAAGGCAGCACTTCTACTTTACGAAGGTCCATGGGTAGGGGAACGCTACGCGGCAATTCGGGAGTTTTTTAAACTACATAGCGAACAAATAATATCACCTGTAAGAGAAATTATCGCTGGTGCTGAACAATTTTCAGCTGCAGATGCTTATGATGGCTTATACCGTTTGCGGGCACTGAAACGTCAGGCAGATCGTATTTGGAACGATGTGGATTATTTAGTCACGCCCACGGCCGGCACTATTTATACCATTCAGGCGATATTGCAGGATCCCATACGTCTCAACGCTAATCTTGGCTATTACACCAATTTTATGAATCTTCTGGATTATGCTGCAGTAACGGTTCCAGCTGGATTTCAAAACAACGGACTGCCTTTTGGAGTCACTCTGGCGGCACCCGCTCATCAGGATCATGCTCTTTTGCATCTTGCCGCACGTATGCAGCATGCGTTTACGTTGCCGCTGGGCGCGACAGGTGCAATAAATAATAGCCCTCCGAATAGCTTCACAATTTTTTCTGAACCCCGGTCTGATCAAGTACGTGTGGCAGTTTGTGGCGCACATTTATCAGGCTTGCCACTGAATTGGCAATTAACTGCGCGACAGGGACGATTGTTGATGTGTACTGAAACTTCCCCAGACTACAAACTGTTCGCGCTTCCTGAAGATCCGCCTTGCCGACCGGGAATGGTGCGTGTAGACAAGGACGAACAAGGTGTCGCGGTCGAAGTTGAAATATGGGAATTGCCTGTACGTGAATTCGGTAGTTTTGTGGCAGGAATTACAGCGCCACTAGGTATAGGTACTATAACCCTGGCAAGTGGCGAAACGGTGTTGGGCTTTCTATGTGAGCGTTATGCAATAGCAAGTGCCGCTGACATCAGTCAATTGGGTGGATGGCGTAAGTACTTAAAACAACTGAACGGATAGTCGCACGGTTTGCACATTGTACGCAAGAGAAATGTGGAGTAGCTTTGTTATTGTCAAATGCGATTTGTTACTCTAGATCCAGAGATGTAAAATTGGGTTGCATTAGAGTGGTGGTCCAAGAAAAAAATTGCCTAAGCAAATGGATGGGCTACTGTTGAGTCTAATTGTTATTAATAATTTGCATTTATTAATAAAAAATCCCAACACGGCAGGTGGAAAATTTAACTCGAAGAAATTTAATTTTCAGATTGGATCCAAAAATAATCGAACATTGCAGTAGTTGCGATTTGTTCTGACAATCACTTTGTCAAATTGGGTAACTGTTACATCAAATCGCAACTACTTCAGATCAGGAAAAGATTAATTCCAGATACAGGAAGGATAGGCCTTTGGGCAGGCAGATCTCAAGCCGCCTGACGGACTGCTCTTTTGTCTTCTCCAGCTCATTACCTCTAGAACTTTATCAACATATGGGGGAACGCGTTGCCAGAAAATATAATTAGCTTTTAAATCATCGCGTGCAAATACAAGAAGCTCTTGGACAGTTGGCACATGGCCTTTTTTATCACCGCGAGTGTTTAAATAGTTGACCTTCTCAACGGTCGGAGCAATGGGTATAACTCCTGAAAGCTGAGAAAAATAGCGGTATGCTCCTTGAGGAGTATATTGATTACCAC
>NZ_PXXU01000066.1 GCF_003011925.2 Nitrosomonas supralitoralis | reverse complement strand
ATTGTCGCAATGATGGCATTCAGCTTTACATGCGCCTTTTCACAAGAACAGCCAATTGAAAAACCCGCACAAATTACAAAGGCTGAGGGTAAGAACGAACTGGGTAGCGCCAAAGGTCACAGCAATAAAATCCTCAGCACATCTTCCCCACTAACTGCGCCTCCCATCGAATCCCCAAAGACAACTGGTCTCGAAGAGACAATCTCTCAAACAAATCACGATGGCGAACTGAAAAATGTGAAGAAAGAAGAAGGCTGGTTTTCCAAGCTTCTTGCAGATCCAATAGCTTTCTTTACGTTTCTGCTGTTCTTGGCAACTGTCGCGCTTTGGTGGGCCACTCGTCGCTTAGTACAAGGCGCGGAAGACACTGCACAGCGGCAATTGCGCGCCTATGTCTCCATCAATCTCGACGAAAAAATGTTTTTTGATTCAGATGGGTTGCTGAATGCCCCATTCATAACCAAGAACAACGGAGTTACGCCAGCCAACTTCATGCTTTGCTCTTTGCACATTGGCCTTTTTCGTTTCCCACTCGATACCGAGCTTGACCCACCTAACTACTCACCAACGTCCTCAAATAGCAGCCTGTTCCCAGGAGAGCAAGTCCGCCAATATGCCACTCTCCCACGCGAGCTAAATCAAACCGAGACTCAAGTCATCGAGAATGGCGAAGGAGCTATTTATGTATGGGGTGAGGTACGCTACAAGGATGTCTTCAATAAACAACGGAGTACGCAATTCCGCATGTACTCGACCGGCGCAGACTTCTGCAGAGGTGAACTCGCATATCACCACGAAGGCAACGTAGCCGAGTAGGGGCGCATCTTGACGACCATAACCCCCAACCTGGCAGTCGAGAGGGACTGCGCAAAAATACGCAGCCCCTTATTTTTATGTTAGCTGCATATATACATGAGAGATATCAAACTGAAATCTTAATAAGCCAGTTACCATATTTATCCGCTTTGGTGAGCCAATAAGGGCGCAAATCACAATTGGCACTAGGTGTTTAATGTATTGAAGATTTAGGTGCAATGTTTTATCAAACACTCAGCAGGAATACCTAATTCTTGGTGGAGTTGCTGGATCATTCTTAGTGTTAATGTGCGTTTACGATTGAGCACTTCATAGACCCGATTACTTTTTCCAATCATCGGTTCAAGGTCTTTGACTGTTAGGCCTTTTTGTTCCATTACAAATTTAATGGCTTCGACAGGATCGGGCAGATCGAGTGGGAAGTGTTTGCGCTCGTATGCTTCGATCAATGTTACCAGAACATCCAGTTTTTCACCTTCCGGTGTGTTGGATTCTGCTGTCATCAGTGATTCTACTTCCTTTAGTGCTTCGCGGTAATCGGTATCAGTTTTGATAGATTTAATGTTCATGTCAGTTTGTTCCTTGTACTAAATCGTTTGTGCGTCGATTCGGTCGTATTGGGTATGTGTGCCAATGAAACGGATATAGATAATGCCGTATACATAGTTAATCCATACCACTAACCGGTATTTATTCCCGGCAATATTAAATACGGCTCTACCGTCTTTCAAGATGCTGGCATTTTTGAAATCCGCTTTTACTTCGGCGGGTGTTGTCCAGTTAGCCTTTAATGCATGCCTGTACCAAGCAAGGACGGGCTGAATAGCATCAGCAAAAGCTGGTTCGTTTTCCCAGAATGCTTTCAAGGTCGACAGAGCAATAATTCTCATGAGCGAAATATTAGTCCCATTACGGGACTTTTGCAACCATTTCGATTGAGGAATCCATCGCCCATAAATCTTTATAATCTGCCCCTAATCCTTATGTTCCATTTGTTGGGCAGCCCAAAGCGGATTTTCACCTCTTGAAAGCAGTGTAGATGCAAAAGTAAGGCGGGTCTGATAAGGATTGCGGTATTTAATGTCAGCTTTTTTAATGCCGAAGTCCAAACATTTTTACGTATAGACTGATCGTCTTTCCATGCTTTGCCGCCGCGGGGATCATAAAAAACGGTTTCATTAAGCCTACCGCAATCGGAGAGAGTTCGCTGAAAATGTGTTGCCGCATTCGACGACAATTTTCTATGCCATAAGCTGCGGGGTGGTTATCGGCAAAAAGACTTGTGGCAAATTTGTGTCATTTTTGTGCCACAACCGAGGCTAAGGGGAGATTTGTGAGACTGGAACTAAGGCCATGTTTCATATGGATCTTAGTTATTCTAGAGTGATCTGGATTAGAACGTTTATTGGTGGCGTATGGTTGCCATCCGAAAAACCGGCTCGCCGGACTGGTGAGCACTGTTGCAAAGCCCTTCGAATTGTAGTCAGTACACAGTTGATGGGTTATGCGCCCAGCAGCCTTCTCGCCAATACGGACTGAATATCACGACGCCCGTCAGCAATCAGATAGATGATGATTTGGCTGCCTGCGACACGGTAGATCACTCTGTATGGCTTGAAGAAGGTCTGGCAGTACTCTTTGATACCGAGTCCTGTCAACTCCTTCGGGTAACTGCCGCGCTCTGGAAATTTCGGCAAACTCTCCACAACTTCTACCATCTCATCCAACACGTAGTTGGCGTTATCCACACAGTCGAGCTCTGCGATGTAGTCGTGGATGGATTCCAGGTCCTGTTCCGCATCCTCGGTGAGCAGAACTTCGAACATTGCCGGTACACCTGCCATCAGACAGTGGTTCGCTTGGCACGCAGATGGGCAACAACATCGGACACAGGCTTGACCTTGCCAGCGGCCACATCTTGGTTGTACAGTGCCAGGATTTTCAGCAAGGCCAAGATTTCTTGAGTCTCTTCGAACGAGGCCACATCTTGCAGAACTGCTTTGGCCTTGAGGTAGCTGATCGGTTTGACTTGAGATGAGTAACGCATGGCCATGCTCCTGATTTGCAAAAGATCGAATATGGTTTTTTTAAGGTCTTATCGCAAGGTGCCTGAATGGGGAGCGGTGGTGTCGTCAAGGAGCTGTTCAAGGCATTGAGCCAGCCAGTGGAAGCCAATGTGCTCCTGCTCTAGCCGCAGCTTCCCGCGGATGCGGTTGTCGCGCAGATCGTCGTAGAGAGCGCTCTCTTTGGGCGTCAACCGGTGCAAATCCATCCGCAGGGGCTTGTCCTCACTTCCCCAGACGGCGGTATGGGCATCAAGGGTTGACCTGTCCATCAAGAACGAGTCTACGTGATCAAAGTAGCCGCGCAACTGATCCAGGATCCCAAAGCCATGAGTATCGATATCGCCCCAGTAATGGATTGAGCAGTTCTGCAACCAATGACTGCGTGCCAGTGCATCCCAACCGTAACCAGCGCCAAAAATAACGATGGCATCATCAACTTGCGGAAATGCGAGAAAGTTGGTCTCGTTCTCGGTGATGAATACGCGCCTCACGGGGATTGTCAAGAGACTGAAGCTATCTGCATCCAGTGTCACGTCGGGGCATACCGAACCGGGCACTGCCCGAATCGCAGGATCAAGCACGCGGAAGCGAATGCGTGTCGGCTTTTCCAGAAAGCCATAACGGGCAGAAAACTGGCCGATACCGGTTTTGCTGTGATCCACAGCGTCAGTATGCAATGTCAGATCGAGTAACTCGGCCAGCACGCTGCGATGTGCCTCAATGAATTTGCTGTGTACGCCCGGCAAATCCACTTGCCGCAAGTAAAGCCCCGAGCGTGGATGCTCGACAAGCCACGTTACAACAGCCAGCAATTGAGGCCATTCGACGGACAGTTCCAGCGCTTGTAGCGGGCGTTTTTCCAACCAAGGCAGCAATGCGGGGTGCGTTTGCCGAGTGACGGAAACCTGAGCTGAAAAGCGCTCCCACTCTCGGCGCTTGCCCAGCCAGGACAACGTATTTTCCAAGCTCTCGACCCACACACTGGCCGGTAGTTTTTGTGCCCCCTGGACGCGGTGCCGAAGCTCCTGCCAGTCTACGCGGACTGAATTCGTCGCCGCTAATTCAGCGGCCCAAGCGCGAACGGCTTCAAAGCGATCTGTGATGTCTGCTGAACTTGGGGACTTGAGGGATAGACGTAAAGGAAAGCGCGCATTGCCCGTCACCACGTCTCGCAAGAACTCACCGCGCTCCCACAGTCGCACCAATTGCGACTTCAACTCCTTTGGGCCAGTCCACGTCACTATGTCAATTCCTGGGCGGCTTGCGAAGGCATTAATGCCTTATGGGTCCGGTATTCCTCAATGGAAAGATTGCGCAGCCTGGATGCTCGCCCACCCTCGTTGTGCACGAAGCCGACACTGGAAACGTAGGGTTCAATGATGTGTATTTTCTGCAGTGGTGTCACAATCAGCAGTTGTAGATTGAGTTGCCGGAATAGCTTTAAACCGTATTGTGCCGACTCGTCCGAACCACGCCCGAACGCTTCATCAATGACCACGAAGCGAAACGAGCGCGAGCGAACCGCGCCCCATTCCAACCCGAATTGATAGGCCAAACTGGCGGCCAAAATAGTGTAGGCCAGCTTTTCTTTCTGACCGCCAGATTTGCCACCGGAGTCGGAGTAGTGCTCGTGCTCGCTGTTGTCCTCTCGCCAACGCTCGCTGGCAGCGAACAGGAACCAGTTGCGCACATCGGTTACCTTGGTTGTCCAGCGACGATCATGCTCAGACAAACCTTCGCGCCCCCGGAAGCGGTCGATGATGGCCTTGACCTGCAAGAACTTCGCCTCGGAATACTGGGCATCGTCCGAGCCGGTTACAGCGCCTTCGGTGCAAGCGCGCAATTCCTGCTGGAAGTCGCGGATCTCGGCATCCGGACTGTTTTGCGACTCCAGCACGATGTAGCGCCCAGGGTTGTAGTCGATCTCGCCTAGCGATTTGTTGATGTGAGCAACGCGCTCCTTGATGGTTTCGCGCTCGCGAGCCAGTTGGGCATTGAAATTGGCGATTTCGTTGATCGTGTTGACGTTGAGCAGTTCTTTGAACCGCGCAACAAAGCGCGGCAGGTCGTCACGGTTCAGTTGCGTCAGCAGGTTGTCATACTCAAAGGCCGCTTCAAGGCTGGCATCCATCTCGGCCGTTTCCAGCTTGAACGCCTCCTTGAAGGAAGCCATGGCTTTGATGATTTTTTCAGCCAGACGCTTTAACTTCTGGTCTTCTGCGTCAATCCGTGCCTGCAGCCAGGTACGCACGTCTTGCTCACGGTTGTCGCAGGACTCCACGGTCAGTTGATGCTCGCTCAGCGCCTCGGCACGCATGGATTCGAGCTTTATTGCCAGCGCATCGTCGACGACAGCGCCTTGAAGCAGTGTCGCGGTTTGTTGGCGAAGTTCTTGGGCGTCTGAGCGGCGCTGTTCCATCTTGGCCCGCTTCTCACGCGCAGCTTGCAGCTCTTCCCCCGTTTCCTTTTGCGTTTTTTGCAACGCGCCCAGGTTGTCGTTTAACTGCTTGAGCACGTCCGACGCCGACTCCAGCCGACTGCGCTCATTCAGCAATTGCGCAATTTCGGTGGCGACGCTGGCCCAATCCAATTCATCAAACGCCGTGAATTCTTCCAGGCGGGTCAGTGCATCCAAACGACTCGTGAGTCCGTCGCGCTTTTTTTGGATTTCACCGATCTGGCTGCCAATATCACTCAGTTGCGTTTCAAGCTGGCGACGCTTGGTCTCCAGTGCCGCGATCTTTGCACGATTACTCCAGCCCAGAACATACCGGCTTCGGTCATCGATGCGGTGGCGGTCGTCTTTTTCGTGCCGGCCGCTTGGGTCTTTGATCTGGCCCGCACGAGTAATTGCGCGCGTCTCACGACGAAACTGTTCTTGCGTGGCGCAGCAGGCTACATCAAAGCGGTAAGTAAGCTCGCGCTCCAGCCAATCGTAATGTGGAGAGTCGGGTTTGATGGCCAGCTTGCGGACCAAGGAGTCACGGTGTAGATCTGGCAGTTCTGCGGCTTTGCGTGAACGCATATGGAAGTACACCAAGCGGCCGCGAAGATGAGCGCCATCCACCCATTCGGCCACCGCCTTGTAATGGGCGTCGGGCACCAGAAGCGCCATACCGAAGCTTCGCAACAAGCGTTCGGCTGCGCCTTCCCAGTCACGTTCATCGTCACGCACCTGGATCAATTCGCCGACGAAGGGCATGTCATCCACGCTCAGGTCCAGTGCGGAACACATCGCAGCTCGGATCTGGATCTGCTGGTCATCGATATTGCTGCGGCGACGTTTGAGGCTGTCGATTTCACCACTCAGCTGCTCGTGTTCCAGCTTGCCCTGACGCAACGTGACGCCATGCTCAGTAAGCGCGTTCTGCAGATCGGCATCACAGTTGCGCGCCTCCTCTCGCCAGCTTTGATATTTGCCGCGCTGTGCGGCGAAACAGGAGACATCTGTTGCCACCGGCTCGCCCAGTATATCTGCTAACTCTCCGTAGCGACGGGCCTTGGCTTTTCGCGCATCACGCAACTGTTCTTTCTTGCGAATCTCTGCTGCAAGGCGCTCCAGTCGGTCGCCGCCGTTGTTATTGATGGCCTGTTTCAGCTCATCAGCCTGCTGGTGTTGCGCCTCATGAACAGCGTCGAGCTTTTTTACTTGAGCATCCACACGCTCCCATTCTTCGGCCAGCAAACCCAGCCGCTTGTCGATCAGGTCAAGCTTCAGGCCAGCGAAGTGGGGCCGTAGACTATCTCGGCAACCGCGCAAACTATCGACCTCGCCCACCAATATGTTGTGACGGGCGCAGTCCGCAATCAAGGGCGTGAGCAATTCAACCTGCTGCTGGGTTTTCAACACCGCTTGATGAGCGCGGTTGAGATCGTCGAAGTGGCCGATCAAAGCTTGCAAGCGTGTACCAACCTCGAAGGGTTCGAGCATATGGCTGCGCACAAAGTCAGTCAGGTTGCCCACCGACTTCATCGAAACCGTCTGGTGAAACAGCTCCAGTGCCTGATCGTTTTCAATGCCGAAGCGCCGGCGAAACCAAGCCGCATAGGGCGGGAAACTGTCGTGCAATTCGACTCCCGGGCCGCGCAGCTTCTTGCGCAGCTGGGCAATTTCCGATCCGAAATGGGCGAAGTCAGCGGCAATCGATAATTCACGCTCCGCACCCAGGAAGAATCGCGCCGGCTGCCCCTGTGCTTCCTTCATCCAGAACACTTGGGCCAGCGTCACCGTCTGGTCGTAACCCGCATTGTGAAACACACCCAATATTACGGAATAGCTGTTCTGGTCGCGCAAGCTAACCGGCTTAGCTGCGCCTGTGACTTCGCTGCGCTCGGATTTATAATGCCCGAGTACGTATGAACGCAGCGTTCGCTCCTTGCTGTTCGCACCTGCGGCCTTGTTGTAGGCGATCCGGTTGGCAGGTACCAGCAAAGTGGTGATGGCATCCACCAGCGTGGATTTGCCCGATCCGATATCGCCCGTGAGCAGGCCATTCATACCATCCAGTTGCAGCGTCCAAACCCGGTTGTCGAAGGTGCCCCAGTTGAATACCTCCAGACGGTTCAGGCGAAAGCCGGACAGTGTGTCATCTACACAGAAGTCCAGGCCCAATGATTGCGGGTCATTCATGGCTTGCTCCTTCCTTGGCATTTGTCACGCCGGCCAATTGGGAATGGTAAGTGGCCAGGCGTGCATCGAATTCTGCCAGCCATTGGGCGTCGACAAAGGCCTTCAGGATACGTCGCACCTCATAAGTGGCCGGTCCGGTCGAAGCGCTGCCGGCGGATTTGAGTTTCTGCAGAAAACCTAGTTCGACCACCTTGTTGATGGTGGTTTCAATCTGATCAATCAGCTTGGCTTCATTCGGACCATCGGGGAGAAACACCCGCACCAGCTCCACGATGTCGTCGCGAGAGAGCACCAGCCGCGTGTCGCCGCCACCCGCATCGAACTCCGCCAGCTTCTTGCGCAACAAGGCGAGCAGTAAACTCACGGCGAACGACAAAGGTCGGCGTGCTACCAAGCGCGGTAGGCGGGGAGATGGATCGTCGTCGGCAGGCGCGGGGCGGCTTTTTAAGAAGGCATAACCTTCTGCCTCATCCAGTACCAAATCAAGATTCAGCACTGCTACGTAATCACGCACCCGTGCTTGCAGATTCAGCAGTGATGCCCATTGGCGTTCGTCGCCATCACGGTACAGCACGCTTTTGAGCAAGCTGATCAGCAATATCGACAAATCAGCGACCGGTGCCGCCATCGAATGAGATGTGGGTGTTGTGTGCGAGAATTCTTCTTCCATCCCTTGCCTCAGCTCTTGTTCTTGTTCAGCGCATAAAAATTACGCGTAGCAGCCGCGCACTACGAGTGATAGCTTGGCCGTCCGTGGTCACCGTCTGCCAGCGGATGGACTCGGGCGTGTCCTCATCTACCACGGTACTGAAGGTCTCACTGCCCAGTTGCAGATAGGCCACCAATTCAGCTAGCCCCTGTTGCAAGGGCTGGCTGATCACCAGTTCGCTCAAAGTGATCTGAGCCCGATCCTGCAGGGCGTGGCGGATATGGCGAGTGAGTCGTGACTTATCGACAACCACTTGATCGAACAGCACAGAGGGATCAATGTCTTCCTCGCCTGCCTGCAAGGCCAGGTCGGCAATCACCGGCTTGATGGCAGGGGTGAACAAGGGGCGCTCCATTGCCAGCTCGATATCAGCGCAGGCCTCGGCCATTTCCATCACGCTGCTAGTTGGTGGGGTATCTCGTAATGCCAGCGACTTGCTCTCAATGCCATGCAGAATGTCCATGATCCGGCGGTTTTCCAGCCAAGCCTGGTCATCCAGAAAGCGTCGCAATTGCTGCGACAAGGCGGCGACCGTGCGCTGGGTGTGCTCGCCTGCTTCCATCCAGTCGTAGTGCACGCGGCGGGTACGGCTGTCAGGCTTAAGATCCGTCACTGCGGGCAGTGCCAAAACGCGATCCAGCAGCTCAGTCAATTCTTCCTGTCGGCGGCTGGAAAGCAGAAAATCCCAGAACGCGCGAAAGCTCTTGCCCTGATCGGAATCGGCAATCGCATCGCGCTCGCCCATGATGTCTTCCAGCAGCGCGCCCTTGCTATCTTCCCACAGCGCAATACGCTCGCGCACGCGCCGGTCCAGTTGACGGAAGTTGTGCTCTACCTCGCGGAAGTCGGTGAGCAACTCGCGTGCCCCCTGCATGAACTGCTGGAAGCGATCCTTCAACGCCGTATCGTCTAGCAGCGGTACATTGCCCGACCGTACCCGCGCGATCTCGGTGTCGATGTCGGCGCGCTTTTTGTGCAATTCCGCGATTCGCTTGGCCGGGTCGGCCTCGCTACCCTCGCTCATCTGCTTGAGTAGATCAAACAGCGTGAGCAAGCGCGATTCGGTACCGACGAATTGCCGATCAATGAGTTGTGCCAGCCAGGCGATGGCCTTCTCGGTAGCGGGCGTCAAGTCGAACTGCGCTTCGTCCGTGCCCGGGCGATAAAACTTGCGCAGCCAGCCTTTGTCAGGTGCGGCCCAATCGTTCAGGTAATCCAGCGCCGGCTTGGGAAAAGCGGTTTCGCCTTTTTCCTCCATCTGCAGGCGAAGGGCGTACAACTCATCCTCAAGCGCTTCGGCCAGATCCGCCGCCGCCATCACCCGCACATTGGGTGCCACGAACACCCGGTGTAGAAAGCTCGCCACCAACGGAGCATGGTCCGAACGCAACAAGCGCCACGCGGGGTGGTGGGTGCGCAGGGTGTCGAGGGTGACGAAGTCGAGGGTCATGTCAGAAGTGGCTCAGCCCAATTCCACCGCTTGTTCTTAACTATCACGAAGCGGCAGCGTTCTTCAGAGAGGCTGGCCCGCAGGCCATTGATCAAGCGGTCATCTTCAGCCCCATTCCAGCAGTTCGCTCCTTTGTATTCAACGGTAAAAGTCGACTCCGATTGGGTCTCTGCGCCGGACAACAGACACAGGAAATCGGGATAAAGTCGGCCCTCGGCTTTCTGCAGGAAGAACAAATTGTGTTCTCGCTGAACGAGGTTACTCATCCAGAACTTAATGCACTCCTGTTGTGCCCACATTTCCAAGTGACAGGTGCACTCGAATTCCGCTTTGCTAGCGAAGTCGCCGATGCGCCCGCAGAAGTATTTGCGGAAATCAAAATGCTCAGAACGACCGTTGTAGTCGCGGATAGGCGCATTGGCCGGAGCATGAAACTCGAAGGTGTACTGGTCGGTCACGGTCCCACACGAAGCGGCGTCGTCATCAGACAATGCCTGCTGATATGCCTTGCCGCCAGCGTCCTTCATTTCTATTAAGATGAATCGGCGGGTTTGGCGGTCCGCACGATTCTGCTTCAGTGCGGTATTTGTTGTCGTGCCAGAGCCGCTGAAAGAATCGAGGGTCATACCGCCGTCACCGGTCGTGAAACTCAACAACTCCTCAATCAATTCGGTGGATTTGGGGAAGCCAAATGGGCGCTTATTTTCAGGGAAAATTGCCTGGATTTCGTTTGCTCCAATGCGGCCACCGCGTTCGAAAAATCTTGAGAGTTTGACGCGATAATCCTTGGCGTAGATCTTAAGCTCAACCGGTTTGGTCTCGTTTTCTCCAAAAATAATTCGCCCCTCTTGAATGAGGCGCTGCACGATGGCACCGATTCGATCGGTGACGTCATCGTCAAGCAGGAAATCTTTGAGGAGTCGTAGCCTTGAGCACATCATGCAGAGCCAATTGTCGTGCCTGCACAAATCCTTTGCTTCGATATCGACGATTTTTCCTAACCAATCCAGGATTTCTGGACCTTCAACTCGGTTGTTGAAAATCCAGCCAGTTTGTTGGGCGTCCACACCTCTGTCATTTTGGCCAGTGTTGTACGTCGGGTCGATGTAGATGCGCTTCACTTGGCCTGCATAGCACGGCAACAGGGTCTTGAGCGGATGCAGGTTATCACCCAGCACGATCAGATTGCCAGAATCGGCTGGCCCGCAGGAGAGCTCCGGCACCGGCTCCAGCAGGCGAAAGGGTGCCTCATTATGTTGTTCTTCATCCGCGACACCCGTACGCACCCATTCATCCCTCTTGGACAATTGTAATTTCCACAGCCGCCCTACGCGGTGCGCAGGCAGGCCCATGCGCTCTCGCCAGCGGTAGACGGTATCTTTGGCCACGCCCAAGTGCTGGGCGACATGCTCGGCGGTTACCCATGGTTCGGTGTTCATGGCATTGGCGCTCGGGTTTTGTGCATCAAAGTCGGTGTCGATCGGTGAGAGTCTACCAATCTCTGGGTGGGTTGGCGATGAAAACTATAATGTTCAACTAAAATCGGATACTTTTTTAAGCAGTTTTTCTCACTACTGCCCCGTTAACTTTCAAAGCAGAGACATCTGACTATCCGAGACGTGATTAAGGATAGGCGGATCCCCACGCAATAAAGCCATGAGGTCACGTTTTTCAAACAAATTGAGCTGCAATAATCGCAGAATTTGTTGCATGCTTTTGCTCATTTTTGACTGAAATTTGATGAATGCTAATAGCAAATATACGCATACAGCGATCCAAACCTGAGTCATGACTGCATTCTTGCTTGTCCCAACAAAAGTCTTGATTTTCAGATTCTGTTTAATCCATTTGAAGAACAACTCTACCTGCCAGCGTGCCTTATAGATATCAGCAATGGTTTTGGCTGATAGCTTGAAATTGTTGGTTAGAAACACATAATGTTTACCTGTATCGAAATCCCGATGACTCACGCGGCGAAGTTGACTCGAACATTTCTTTGCTGCGTGGGTATTTGTACGCCTGATGGTTTGATCGCGGGTCAGGCCCTTGTTCTTCAGAACCGACTGACGATTGGTCACCCGGTATTGGTTATTGGAATCGGGCCGCAGAACCTTCTCGTTAGCGAGACAGCAGTGTTCTGCGATAATGTCTTCGCAATGAAGACATTCCAACACTATGCGGATTTTTACTTCTGTTGAATAATTACGGTGGATTATACGGCGTAAATCCCACATGTTTTTTTAACATTACAGCTTCGATGGTTCGTATCTGTCATCATAGTTCCTTGTCTTTAGGGCTAAGATGATCCAAAACTTTTTTAATGTAATCAAGTGCTTTTGTTCAATTTGTGCTGACGTGATACAGCCATAGCGTGTGGATATCTATCGTTGCCTATATGGAATGTCAACAGATCCTAGTTTATAAAAAACGGGTACAAATCTATATTATCCTACATGTGATAGCATAGTCCATAATCCACATGAAATACAACTGAATAATGCCATCTATTTTCGGAGATGCCTTTACTGAAATCGCGGCTTTGCTGTTTGTGGCAGCTGTCATCGGTGCGATTGGGGTGCGATTACGCCAACCACTGATCGTTGCTTTCATCGTGGTAGGCATCCTGGTTGGGCCATCCGTACTCAGCTGGGTATCGGCAGGCGACCAAGTTGATTTGCTGTCCAAGCTGGGTATCGCGCTATTGTTGTTCGTGGTAGGCCTCAAGCTGGATCTGCACATCATTCGTACCTTAGGCCCGGCAGCGCTGGCTGCTGGGTTGGGACAGGTCTTCTTCACTTCCGTGGTTGGATACTTTATCGCCATCGCACTGGGATTGGTTCCAGTAACCGCAATCTACGTAGCGGTAGCGTTAACTTTCTCCAGCACTATCATCATTGTAAAACTACTTTCCGACAAGCGTGAGGTGGATGCATTGCACGGGCGCATTGCTATCGGATTTCTGATAGTTCAGGATATTGTAGTAGTACTGGTCATGATTGCTCTAACAGCTCTGAACGAGAGCAGTGACGCTGAAAACTTGGGCTGGGAGGCGATTGCTGTGCTTGTCAAAGGAGGGCTATTCATTGCCACCATCGGGATCTTGATGCGCTATGTGTTAACACCATTGACGCGTCAATTAGCCCGTTCGCCAGAGTTGCTGGTGTTGTTTGCCATTGCTTGGGCAGTGGCCTTAGGTGCGGCAGGTGGACATCTGGGGTTCAGCAAGGAGGTGGGCGCTTTCCTCGCCGGTGTATCGTTAGCTTCCACTCCCTACCGTGAATCTATCGGTGCGCGCCTAGTGAGTCTACGCGATTTTCTGTTACTGTTTTTCTTCATTGATCTGGGTAGTGGTCTGGAGATGACGACGCTCGACGCTCAAATTGCACCAGCTATCATTCTTTCACTGTTCGTTCTCATCGGCAATCCGTTGATTGTAATGATTATCCTTGGCGTAATGGGTTACCGTAAGCGCACCAGCTTTCTGGCCGGTTTGACGGTGGCCCAAATCAGCGAATTCTCCCTGATTTTAGGAGCATTGGGTCTAAGTCTAGGCCATATTAATGCTGATACCTTGGGTCTCATCACATTGGTGGGTTTGATAACTATCAGTGCATCCACCTACTTGATTCTCTACTCCCATCATCTCTACGAGCAGATTTCCCCATGGCTGGGTGTGTTTGAGCGTAAAAAAACGCATCGGGAAGAGGCCCAGGAACGAGATATGGAAGAAAGCGGGTACGACATCGTCTTGTTCGGTTTAGGACGGTTTGGTTCGAGGATTGCGCAAGAACTGCAACAACGAGGGCACCGAGTACTTGGCGTGGATTTCGATCCCGAGCTGGTACGTCAATATGGACAAGGCGATTATGCAGTGCGCTACGGTGATGCGGAGGATCCGGAATTTCTTGCCACCCTGCCGCTCAAGCAAGTACGTTGGGTCGTGAGCAGCCTGAGAGAGATACCCATCAATCTTGCACTGCTACATGGCTTGCGTGAGCAGGGTTATAGTGGACAGATTGCGCTAACAGCCGATACCACTCGCCATACCGAACAGTTGAAAAAAGCAGGAGCCAACCGGGTAATGATGCCCTATGCCGATGCGGCAGCAGAGGCCGTTGATAAACTGTTTGGTGAGCGATAGTTACTCCTACAACAATTTCTAATAGCGTGCTTTGGTTTAGCTCATGCTGTAAGTAATTCGATGTACAAAATATTTTTCTGAACACAAAGCGGATAAGTAGAATTTTGTTGCAAATCATAGTCGATGAGTAACAAAGTGAAGAATTATCTATTGTGCGCTATATGAATCAAATAAATAATGGAGATTTAAAATATGCAAAGATTCAATAATATTCTTTGTGTTGTATCGCCCGATCCAACCGATTGCGTTGTTTTGAAACGCGCTGTCGCACTGGCGGAAAATAACCAAGCACGCCTCACGGTTGTCGATGTAATTAATGAATTGCCGCGTAACACAAATTTAATCGGCCATGCCCAGCCGCTCAAGGAACTCCGAGCATTGATAGTTGCAGAGCGTCGACAGGGACTGGAAAATAGGGTGGCGCCGTGGCGCAAAAAAATTGAAATACAAACCAATGTATTTATTGGCATACCATTCCTGGAAATTATCTACGAGATTCTTCGTAACGGTCATGATCTGGTGATCAAAACAGCGGAAAAGTGTGGTCTGCTAGACCGGATGTTTGGTAGTGATGACATGCATTTGTTACGCAAATGCCCGTGCCCGGTATGGTTAGTCAAACCGGAATCACCCAAAAAGTATCAACGAATACTGGCGGCCGTGGATGTCGATGATTATTATCCGCCTGAAGAGTTAGAAGAAAGATATTTACTCAATCTTCAGATTCTTGAATTGGCGAGTTCATTGGCACTATCTGAATTTGCTGAGCTGCACGTCGTGCATGCGTGGGAAGCTGTAGCTGAAAATCTATTGCGCGGTGCGTTCAGGGACACATCTGAATATGACATCATTGCCTATATTGAGGCACTGACGCAACAGTACAAACAGAATCTAAA